>NZ_JBFAUM010000027.1:8096-105562 GCF_040679195.1 Actinoallomurus sp. NPDC052308
CCCCGCGCCCCCCCGCCCCCCGGTCCCCCCGTTCAGCCCCCCCCCGGTGGGGGGGGGGGCGCGGCCCGGCCCCCCCCCCCCCCCCTCCTGCCGTTCGAACCCACGGCGCGCCTCCGTGGAAACCAGGTGACGAGGTGTGATGATGACAACACCATCCGGTCCCGCGTGGGACGATCCGCAGCTCAACGCCCTGGCCCGGAGGCTGCGCGAGGCGCACACGAGGGTGGCCGGCCTTCCGGGCGTGCACAAACCCCGTCTGACCAGGCAACTCCTGCTCATAACCGATCTTGCCAAGCGGGATCCGACGCTTGCCGTCAAGCGGCTCGAATCCTTCATGATCGAGCTCGACAGCGATGAAAACGCATCCTGAATGGCGCTTCTGCCTGCGACACAGGCGCAAACACCGGCCATGGGTGATTGTATAGATGCCCTGAGGTCCCCTAGTTTCGAGCGAGCAAGGGGGAAGAGGAGCAAACCCATGAACAAGCGCGAACTCGTCGACGCGATCGCCGATCGAGTCGGCAGCAAGAAAGCGGCGACCGAGGCGGTCGACGCCATCCTGGACACCATTCAGGAGACGGTGGCCAAGGGCGAGAAGGTGGCCATCACCGGTTTTGGATCCTTCGAGAAGGCCGATCGGCCGGCTCGTGAGGCCCGGAACCCGGCGACGGGCGCCACGATCAACGTGCCCGCGACCTCGGTGCCGAAGTTCAAGGCAGGATCGGATTTCAAGAACCTGGTGGCCGGCGCCAAGAAGAGCTGACGGCGTGCCGACGGCGCCCGGCGAGACGAGAGTCCGCCGGGCGCCGTCGCGGTCCCGGAGCCGTTCGGCCGGTGGGACGGCGAGTCCCGGCCACGGGGCGGCCGCCCCGTGAGCGGCGATCCCGGAGGCCGGAACGCGGTCGGGAGCGGCTCCGGGCTTGGAAGCCGGAACGCGGTCGGGAGCGGCTCCGGCTCTGGGGGCCGGAACGCGGCCGGGGGCGGCTCAGGGCAGCGGGAACGTCGAGAGCGTGATCACCGTGATGCGGTCGTCCTCGACCGCGAGGTTGACCCGCTGCCCGAACCTCAGCAGCCGCAGGCCGCCGGCGTCGAACGCCGCCGTGTCGAAGGCCATCTCGCTTCCGTCGTCCAGCAGCACACTGCCGGTCCGCGTCTCGGCGTCGTACGCCTTCACCGTGCCCTGCATGCCGCACAGACTAGAGCGTCCGGGAAGAACGCCCGACGGCGAGCCGACCGCCCGTGCGCCCGGTCAGTCCGGCGGGGCGGAGGAGCAGGGCACCGGCAGCAGCGGAGCCACGGACGCCGTCCGCGGCCCCACCCCGAGGACGAGCGCGGCCCGCAGGTCGTCGATCGTGTCGACGTCCTGGCGCACGCTGCGGACCTCGTCCAGCGCGATCTCCCGCACGCCCAGGCCGCGGTGCCGGGCCCGGGAGTCCGTCCCGAACGCCGGCGCGAACACCGCCCCGGGCCGTGCCGTGTACAGCGTGGTGCCGAACCCCGCGAGGTCGGGCAGGAAGGCGTTCGGCGCCTCCTCCGCGGCCTCCAGGACGAGGCCCAGCTCGGCGGGCCGCAGAGCCGGCAGGTCGGCGGACATCGCGCCGACCCCGGCGTCCGACGCCAGCGATCGCGCCCACTCGACGCCGTGGACCAGTGCCGGGTTAAGCCCGGCGTCCGGCTCGTCGGGGACGATGTGGGCGCCCAGCGCCGCGAGTTCGGGCGCCGCGACCGGGTCGTCGGTGACCACCACGACCCCCCGGACCCGTGGACACCGCAGCGCGGCGGATACGGTGTCGGTCGCGATGGCCAGCGCCAGCCGCTCGCGATGGGGGCCGGCGGCGCCGGACAGCCGTGACTTCGCGCGGGCCAGTGGCTTGACCGGCACGACGAGCATCCATGTGAGGCGATGGGTACCAGACATCGTGGGTCGACACTACGCGGAAACACCCGCGACACTTGACGACACCCCCGGCTCGACCGGGATGAAGTGAGGAGGAGGGCATGGGTCATTCGCCCGTCTGGCGCGCGATCGTCGTGGGGATTCTGCGCCCGCTGCTGTTCACGCTGTTGAAGCGGGACTGGAAGGGGCAGGACAACATCCCCCGGAAGGGCGGAGTGATCATCGCGGTCAACCACCTGTCGTGGTCTGACCCCCTCGCCATGGCCCACTTCATCTACAAGGCGGGCCGCTTCCCCGTCTACCTCGCCAAGGCCGGTGTGTTCAAGGCGCCGGTGATCGGCCGCATCATCCGCCGGACCGGGCAGATCCCGGTGTACCGCGAGCGGGCGGACGCGGCGCTGGCCCTCCGCGACGCGGAGAAGGGCCTGCGCGGCGGCGAGTGCGTCATCTTCTACCCGGAGGGCACCTGCACCCGGGACCCGGACCTGTGGCCGATGACCGGCAAGACGGGCGCGGCCCGGATGGCGCTGACCACCGGCGTCCCGGTGATCCCCGTGGCGCACTGGGGAGCGCACATCCTCTGGCCGTACGGCACGAAGAAATTCCGCCCGTTCCCGCGTAAGACGATGCACGTCGTCGCCGGGCCGCCGGTCGATCTGTCCAAGTACGAGGGCCGTCCCCTGGACGCGGAGACGCTGAACGCCGCGACCGCCGACATCATGCGGGCCATCGCCGACCTGCTCGCCGAGCTGCGTGGCGAGCCCGCCCCGGAGAAGCTGTACGACCCGCGCGAGGCCGCCCGGGCCCGCCGCGCCGACAAGGCGAGCGACACGGCCGCCGACACGCCGAGCACGGCCGACGCCGAAACGCCGAGCACGGCCGCCGACACGAGCGATGCGGCCGCCGCCGAGGCGTCCGGAGCTGCGGACGCCGAGGGGACCGACACGGGCAAGGAGGCCAAGGCCTCTTGAAGATCGCGGTGCTCGGGGCAGGGTCATGGGGGACCGTCTTCGCCAAGGTGCTGGCCGACGCGGGCGGCGACGTCGCGATGTGGGGGCGCCGCGCCGAGCTGGTCGAGGCGATCAACGACCGGCATGAGAATCCCGACTATCTGCCGGACGTACGGCTGCCCGACCGGCTGACGGCCACCACCGACGTCGCCGCGGCGCTCGCCGACGCGTCATACGTCATGCTGGCCGTGCCCGCACAGACGCTCCGGTCGGGGCTGGCGGAGTGGCGGCCGCTGCTGCCCGCCGACGCGGTCCTGGTGAGCCTCATGAAGGGCATCGAGCTGGGCACCTGCAAGCGGATGAGCGAGGTGATCCGTGAGGTCGCCGACGTGCCCGAGGAGCGCGTCGCGGTGATCACCGGCCCGAACCTCGCCCGCGAGATCGCCGCGGAGCAGCCCTCGGCCGCGGCCGTCGCGTGCGTCGACGAGGCGACCGCGCAGAAGCTGCAGCTCGCCTGCATGACGCCGTACTTCCGCGCCTACACGAACTCCGACGTCATCGGCTGCGAGCTCGGCGGCGCGGTGAAGAACGTCATCGCCCTGGCCGTCGGCATCGGGGTCGGCATGGGCATGGGCGACAACGTACGTGCGCTGGTGATGACGCGCGGCCTGGCCGAGATCGCCCGCCTGGGGGCGGCGCTCGGCGCGGACCAGCACACGTTCGCGGGCCTGGCGGGCATGGGCGACCTCGTCGCCACCTGCAGCTCACCGCTCTCCCGGAACCGCACCTTCGGCGAGAACCTCGGGCGCGGGATGAGCCTGGAGGAGGTCGTCAAGGCCACCCGGCAGACGGCGGAGGGCGTGAAGTCCTGCGACGCGATCCTCGCGCTGGCCCGGCAGCACCACGTCGAGATGCCGATCACCGAGGCCATCGTCGCGGTCATGCACGGCGGGCTCAGCCCGGCCGACGCGGGGCGGCTCCTCATGTCGCGGACGCCGAAGCCCGAACGCTACGGCGTCTGATCCCGGGGCACCTCTTTCCCGTCGAGCGGGGAAGAACGTCACGAGGCGAAATGACGTGTAATGTCGGTGCCCGCGACTGTCGGTGCAGGTGGGAAGAGGTGGATCGATGGGCAGGATCCGGGTCGCCGTCGTCTTCGGCGGACGCAGTTCGGAGCACGCGATCTCCTGTCTCACCGCGGGCAGCGTGATGGCCGCGATCGACCAGGACCGGAACGAGGTCATTCCCGTCGGCATCGCGCGCGATGGGCGCTGGGTCCTCGCCTCCGGGCAGCGGCTCTCGATCGAGGACGGCAAGCTGCCGGAGGTCGCCGAGGACGGGCTGCCGCTGGCGCTGCCGTTCGACCCGGACCGCCGTGGCCTGGTCGTCGTGGAGCCGGGCCAGGTGCCGCGGGCCCTCGGCGACGTGGACGTCGTGCTCCCGCTGCTGCACGGCCCGTACGGCGAGGACGGAACGATCCAGGGCCTCCTCGAACTGGCGGGCGTGCGCTACGTCGGCGCGGGAGTGCTCGCCAGCGCCGCGAGCATGGACAAGGCGTACATGAAGCTGGTCTGGCAGGGCTGCGGGCTGCCCGTCGGCCCGTACGTCGTCGTCAAGGACCGGCAGTGGCGGCGGGAGCGCAAGCAGGTCGTCGACGAGATCAAGGAGCTCGGCTGGCCGGTGTTCGTCAAGCCGGCGCGGGCGGGCTCGAGCATGGGCATCTCCAAGGTCGAGTCGGAGGACGCGCTGGAGGCCGCGGTCGAGGCCGCGCGCGAGCACGACCCGAAGGTGATCGTCGAGGCGGCCATCCCGGGCCGGGAGATCGAGTGCGGCGTGCTCGAGGGGCTCGGCGACGAACCGGCCGAGGCCAGCCTGCCCGCCGAGGTGCGCGTGGGCTCCGGCCATGACTACTACGACTTCGAGGCCAAGTACCTCGACGACGGCCTCGCGCTGGACATCCCGCCGCAGCTCCCGCCGACCGTGATCGAAGAGGTCCGCCGGCTGTCGGTGCAGGCGTTCGACGCGCTGGGCTGCGAAGGGCTCGCCCGGGTGGACTTCTTCTATACCCCGGACGGCAGGTTGATCCTCAACGAGATCAACACGATGCCCGGCTGCACGCCCGCCTCGGCGTTCCCCAAGATGTGGGCGGCCACGGGCCTGGACTACCCGGCCCTGGTCGACCGCTGGATCCGCACGGCCCTGGCCCGCCCGCTGGGCCTGCGCTAGCGGGTCAGCTCCTGGTACCGGGCTCGGCCGTTGCCGGGAGGGCCGCGGCGATGCAGTCGAGGACGCGTTCCAGGCCGTACCGGAACTGGTCGTCGGGGCCCAGGTGCGGCTGGCGCGCCTCCATCACGATCTTGGTGAAGATCGGGTACTCCCCGCTCTCCACAAGCTGCCGGACGTGCGGGTGGCTCCGCTCCATCCACTCCGACTCGCTGAGCCCGCTGCGGCGGGCCTCCTCGGCCCCGCTGATCTCCCCGCGGACGGTGCTCTCGACGTAGCCGTTCAGAATGGCCATGAGGACGAAATTCTCGTCGATGGGGACGTGGGCGTCGAGCACCCCCATCACCCGTTCGATGAGCAGCATCTGGTTGGGGCCGAAGCCGGGCAGTGACCGGTGCACGGTGGCGATCCACGGGTGCCGCAGCCACATCGCCCGCAGTCCGTCGGCGTAGCGCGTCAGGTCCGCGCGCCAGTCGCCGGAGGGCATTCCCTCGACGTCGATCTCACCCATCAGCCGGTCGGCCACGAGCACGATGAGGTCGTCACGGCTCGGGACGTATCGGTAGAGGGACATCGCGCCGGCCCCGATCTCGGCGGCGATCCGCCGCATGGTGGCGGCCTCCAGCCCCTCGGCGTCGGCGATCCGGATCGCGGTCTCGGTGATCTGCGCGCGGCTGTAGGTCGGCTTCGGCCCGCGGGCCGGGCGCTCGGGCCGCATCCAGATGCTCACGTACTCGGCGTCGGTCACCGTTCCACCCTCCTAGTTGCGTACATGGTACCCAGTGATCTAACTTGGCCGTCATAACCGCGTACAACGTACTCAGTGGAGGTGGTCATGACGGATCCGATCGTGGTCGCCGAGGGGCTGTACAAGTCCTTCGGCGACACCCATGCGTTGCGGGGTCTGGACCTGAGCGTCCCGGGGGGAACGGTCTGTGGTGTGCTGGGGCCGAACGGCGCGGGGAAGACGACCGCGGTGCGGATCCTCGCGACCTTGTCCGACCCTGATGCCGGGCATGCCCGCATCGCGGGACATGACGTCGTCCGCGAGGCCGGCAAGGTGCGCGAGCGGATCGGGCTCGCGGGCCAGTACGCCGCCGTGGACGAGAAGCTCACCGGCCGCGGCAACCTGCGCATGTTCGGGCGCCTCTCCCACCTGTCCCGGCGCGAGGCGCATCGGCGGGCCGACGAGTTGCTCGAACGCTTCGGGCTGATGGACGCCGCCGATCGTCAGGTCACCGGCTACTCCGGCGGAATGCGGCGCCGCCTCGACCTGATCACCAGCCTCATCCTGCGCCCCGAGGTGCTCTTCCTGGACGAGCCGACCACCGGCCTGGACCCGCGCAGCCGCGGCGAGATCTGGGACAGCGTCCGCGAGCTGGTGACGGACGGCACCACGGTGCTGCTCACCACGCAGTACCTGGACGAGGCCGACCGGCTGGCCGACGACATCGTGGTCATCGACCACGGGCGGGTGATCGCGACCGGCACTCCCGACGAGCTGAAGGCCACGATCGGGGATCGCCTCGACGTCGTCCTCGAAGACCCCGGCGCACTGGGGCCGGCGGCGACCGTGCTGAACGCCCTGGCCGGGACCGATCCCACCATCACGGACGCCGACCGGCTCAGCGTCGCCCTGCCCGGCGGCGGCCTCCGGCTCGCCGACATCGTGCGCGAGCTGGACCGCGCCGGGGTCGCCGTGGCCGACGTGAGCCTGCGCCGCCCCACCCTCGACGAGGTGTTCCTGCGCCTCACCGACCGGAAGGAGCCCGTCCGATGACCGCCCTCACCTCGCCGATGAGCCGCCGCCTGCGCTGGACGTTCACCGACGGGCTGACCCTGGTCGGCCGCGAGCTGGGACGCCTGCGGCAGAACCCCGGGGAACTCATCGCCGCACTGATCTTCCCGGCCATCATGGTCGTGCTGTTCGGGTACGTCTTCGGCAGCGCGATCCAGGTGCCGGGAGGCGGGAACTACCGCGAGTACCTCATGCCCGGGCTGTTCTCGATGGTGACCTTCTCGTCGGTGATGGGAGTCATGGTGCGGGTCGCCACCGACGCCTCCCGCGGCGTGATGGACCGGTTCCGGTCCATGCCGATGGCGCGGTCGGCGGTGCCGTTCGGGCAGACCGGCGCCGACTCCCTGACCGGTCTGCTGTCGCTGGCCATCATGGTGGGGGCGGGCCTGCTGGTGGGATGGCAGCCCCACCGCGGCCTGATTCCCACGGCCGAGGCGTTCCTGCTGCTGATGGTGCTGCGGTACGCGCTGAGCTGGGCGGGCGTCTACGTGGGCCTGGTGGTGAAGAACGACCAGGTCGCCGACCAGTTGGTGCCCCTGTTCTTTCCGGTCACGATGCTGTCCAACTCGTACGTCCCGACGGGCGGGATGCCAGGGTGGCTGCGGTTCCTGGCCGACTGGAACCCGGTCAGCGCGCTCACCGCCGCCTCCCGGGAGCTGTTCGGCAACCCGGGTGCCCCGTCCGGGCACGTGGCCTGGCCGCTCGCGCATCCGGTGGCCGCCGTCCTGCTCTGGTCGGCCGCGCTGCTGGTGGTGTTCGTCCCGCTGTCGGTCCGCACCTACACGCGCCGGGGCCGGTGAAGGCCAGAGCCGGGGGCGCGGACGGGCCTTCGGCCCCATGGTCCGGCGTCGATGGTCCTCTCACGGGCAGGTCCGGCGGCGATCGGCCCCGGCGGCGACCGCGCGGACGCTCAACGGTGGGCGGTCAGAGGCGCGTGGTGGTCGGTGCCGCCGCTGGGGTCGGGGTCGGCGTGGACGGTGGCGGCCCTCAGGCGGGGGATCGCGTGGATGAGGGCGTGCTCGGCGTCGACCGCGATCGTGTGCGCCTGGACGGCGGTCGCGCCGGCGTCGACGATGACGTCGCATTCGGCGCGCAGGTGGTGGCCGATCCAGCGCATCCGTACCTGCCCAAGGCCGAGCACGCCGGGGGTGGCGCGCAAGGTCGTCTCGGCGTGGTCGATCAGGGCCGGGTCGACGGCGTCCATGAGCCGCCGGTAGACCTCGCGGGCGGCTTGGCGCAGGACGGACAGGATCGCGATGGTGATGAGCAGGCCGACGATCGGGTCGGCCTGGCGCCAGCCCAGAGCGGCTCCGGCCGCCCCCGCAAGGACGGCCAGGGAGGTGAACCCGTCGGTGCGGGCGTGCAGCCCGTCGGCGATCAAGGCGGCAGAGCCGATCTTGCGACCGACGCGGATCCGGTAGCGGGCGACCAGTTCATTGCCGGCGAACCCGGCCAGGGCCGCCGCGGCGACCGCCCACAGATTCGACACGTCCTGAGGGCGGGCCAGGCGCTGGACGGCGGCGTAGGCGGCGGCGACGGAGGAGGCCGCGATGGTCGCCACGATCACCACGCCGGCCAGGTCCTCGGCCCGCCCGTAGCCGTAGGTGTAGCGACGGGTCGGCGAGCGGCGGCCCAGCCAGAACGCCACCCCCAGCGGCACCGCCGTCAGCGCGTCGGCGGCATTGTGCAGAGTGTCGCCCAGCAGCGCGACCGATCCGGAGAAGGCGACGACGAGCGCCTGGATCACCGTGGTGGCGCCGAGCCCGGCCAGGGAGACCCACAACGTCCGCATTCCCTCGGCAGAGGACTCCATCGCCGCATCCACCTTGTCGGCCGCTTCATGGGAATGCGGCCGCACCAGATGAGTGATCTTCCCCCACCACCCGGACGATTCAACGTGCCCATGTCCGTGGCCGTGCTGATGGCCGGCGGCTGACTGGTGATCGGTCATGGGCCCAGGATCGCGGAGGATCACGGCTGCAGCATCTCGATACCTACGCAGCTCACGCGGTTGCGAACCGCTCGCGGTAGCCGGGAATCCTCGACTGGACGTCCGTACGGCGCCGGGCTCGTGCCCGGGGCCGTACGGCGCCGGCTCAGCAGGTGTTCAGCATGCTGGTCAGCGCGGACTTCTCCGCACTCTGCAGGGTCAGGTCGTAGTACCACTTGACCTGGATCCAGGCGCGCGCGTAGGTGCACCAGAACGACGTCAACGACGGCTTCCAGGTCGTGGGGTCCTGGTCGCCCTTGGCCTGGTTCACGTTGTCGGTGACGGCCCACAGCTCGGGGCCGCCCAGGTCGTTGGCGTACGCCTGGCGCTGCGCGGTCGTCCACGCCCACGCGCCGGACCGCCAGGCCTCGGCGAGCGGGACCATGTGGTCGATGTCCACGTCCGACGCGGCGGTCCAGGTCGCCCCGTCGTACGGGCTGTACCAGCGCCCGGAGGTGGCGGCGCAGCTCGAGTCGGTGACGACGTTCGTGCCGTCCCGCTTGAGCACCTCCTCGCGGGTGTTGCACGTCCCGCTGATGGTGATCCAGTGCGGGAACAGCGAGCGGTCGTAGGTGGACTGGTGGCTCTCGGCGGCGACGGTGAGCGTGGCCAGCCGGGACGCCGCGGTGCTCGCGGAGGGGATGTTCGGCGGGGTGGCGTTCGCGGTTCCGGCCGTGGCGGCCGTCAGCGCGACGACGAGCGACAGTGTTCCGGTGACGGCGGCGAAGGCTCGCTTCACGAGCGTTCTCCTCCTGCCCGCTGCTCCGGCCAGGCGGGGGACTGGACAGGTACGGAGCAGTCGACACACGGAGAGTCGCCGAACGTGACAGGTGGCGAAATGTCACCTGTTGATCCTCAATACTCCTTAATTCGTCGCAAATCGCCCGTGACGCCACGTGACCTGGGGAGACGGCCCGGGCGCCGCTCACCGAGGCAGGGGAACGTTCAGCGCGGGCTCCCGCGGTGTACGACGTCGTGCCGCCCGCGTGCCACGGAGCGTTCACCGGGGGCGCTTGTGGATCATGCCGGTGAGGCCCAGTTGACGAGGGATTAAGCACCGTGAAACCACCCTGAAACAGCACCAAGTGCAGGATTGAGGTGTTCGAGAGTCAGCGTGAGAAGGGACCGAAACGTTGCTGTTCACGCCCGTCGCCCCGGTTCCGACCGTGCACCACCTGCCCGGTCACGATCGCTGGCATCCGGACATCCCGCCCGTCGCCGAACTGATCGCGGGCAGCTCCGTTCGAATGCGGTGTCAGGGCGGCGAGCTGCTGTGCGGCCCGGTCGGAGTGGTCGGCGCGGAGCCCGGCGACCTTCTCATGGTCGAGGTGCTCGGCATCGGCCGTACGGACGGCCGCCCCGCGGCCGGCGCGCACCCGGGCATCCTCGGTCTCGCCCCGTCGCACGCGATGCTCCGGGACCCCGCCGGTGATCCGACCGGCGCGGTCCTCGGCCGCGTCGCGCCGACCACGGCCGGACACGCCCACGTCGCCGCGTACCGGGACCGGGCCTCCTGCCGGGCCCTCACGTCACGGTCGCAGATCCTGCTGCCCGTGCACGTGGCCGGTGCCCGCATCTCCGTGGGAGACCTGCACTTTCTCGAGCGGGGCCGCTGCCGTACCGCCGACGGCTGGATCGACCTGCGCATGCATCTGACCAAGCGGGGAGTCGAACGGTTCCGGATCACCGAACCGGTGCTCATGCCGCTCACGACCAGCTCCCTTGACGCGACCGTCGCCGGTCTGACCGCCGACGTCGCCTGAAGCTCGCGCAGGCGCGCGAAGGAGGAGGTGAGTGCCTAGCGGATAGCGTTCGGATACCGTCAGGAGGCACCGACGCCGGGGGGAGCGACTCGTCTCCCGCGCCCCCCGGCGTTTCCTGTGCGTGGCATGCCGGAGGCGATGGACGACTCTGACCTGGTCGAGTTCGCCACCAGGCTGTTCGGCCTCGCCCGGGCCGCCCGGATGTTCGGCGACGACGACCTCCTGGCCTGGTTCGAGGGGTAGAGCCCGGGGCCGCGTCAGCCGGACGCCTGGTCGCTGTCCCGGAAGCTGCCCCAGCCGTGCCAGCGGTCGATCTCGATCCAGGCGCTGACCCGGCCGCGGTCCCGTTGCGGGTACGGCCGGCCCCCGTACTGCACGGACAGCCGGTCGATGTCGGAGAGGTCCTCGTCGTCGCGGATCTCGGTCACGTGGCCGATGAGGGTCACATGGGTGTACCAGTTATCGGAGTCGAGGACCGTCAGCGAGACCCGGGCGTCGTTGCGAAGGTGGTCGAGCCGCTTGCGGCCCTCGTCCATGTTGATCAGCACCCGGCCGTCGTCCCACAGGTACCAGGTGGCCGTGGACACCGGCTGCCCGTCGGATCGCACGGTGGCGATGACGGCGGGGTTGGGCTTCTTCAGCATGGCGATCGCGTCCTCCGGGAGCGGCGGCTTCGACATGACGCGTCCTCCTTCTGCGATGCGCGGCCCCGTGGGGCGGCCACGCCGGGTGATCGACGGGATGCATCTACGCTGCCACACCCGTCCGCGCCACCGCGCAGCGCCCCTCTCAGGGCGCCGACGGCCGGTCGTCGTCGAGGGCCGCGAGGTGCGGGCGTAAGAGAACGGTCCGGCCGCTGATCGCGGACCGGACCGTTCGTCGTCTTCGTCGTGGCGACCGCGTCACGCGGCCAGGGGCACGTCCATGCGCTGGGCCATCTCCCGCATGCGGCGCAGGGCGGCCAGCTCCATCTGCCGGACCCGCTCGGCGGACACACCGAGGCGGCTGGCGATCTCCCGGCGGCTGTGCTCGGTGCCGTCCTCCAAGCCGAACCGGGCCCGCAGTACGGTCGCCTCGCGCGGCTCCAGGCGCTCCAGCATGTCGTCGATGATCTCGAGCTGGACGCCGGCCATGGCCTCGTCCTCGGGTGACGGGGTGCTCTCGTCCGCCAGCAGGTCGCCGAGCGAGGTCTCCTCGTCCTCGCCGACCACCGCGTCCAGGCTCGCCGGGGTGCGGTCCCAGCGGTCCAGCTCGCCGATGCGCTCGACCGGCAGGTCCAGTTCGGCGGCCAGCTCCTCGTTGGTCGGCTCCGAACCGGTCAGCAGCACGAGCTCACGGCGGGCCTTGCGCAGCCGGTTCACGTCGGTGTGCACCGCGCCCGGCAGCCGTACGGACCGCGACGAGTTGGCCAGCGCACGGCCGATCGCCTGCCGGATCCACCAGGTCGCGTAGGTGGAGAACTTGAAACCGCGCCGCGGGTCGAAGCCCTCGACGGCCCGGATCAGGCCGATCGTGCCCTCCTGGATCAGGTCGAGCAGGCTCAGGCCGTCCGTGGGGTACCGCCGGGCGACGCTGACGACGAGACGGAGATTGGCCAGGATGAAGCGGTCCTTCGCGGCGTCGCCGCGGACCGCGAGCTCCTCCAGCTCCTCGCGGGTCGCGCCGTCCGGCAGCGTGCCCTCGTCGAGGTGGTTGTGGGCCAGCAGCCCGGCCTCCATCGCCAGCGCGAGCTCGATCTCCTCTTCGGCGCTCAGCAGTGGCGTGGCGGCGATCTCGTCGAGATAGGCCCCCAGCAGGTCGCCGTCCGCCGCCCGTCCCGGCCGCCTGACGCGCCTGCCGTCATTCGTGGTCGCCGCCATGGCCACCTCGCTCTCACATCGAATCCCAAACGGATCAACGCGGATGTGTCCTCTGCTGTTCCGCGATACCCGATTGCGGGCACCCTCAACACGACAGAGAGCACCCGAGGCATTGCCGCGGGTGCTCTCTGCCATGGTGCGTCATGGCGACCGTGATGCGAGAGGTGTCAGGCGCGAACGGCCTGGATCTCCAGGGAGATGTCGACCTTGTCGCCGAGGAGGGCCTTGTCGCCGGACAGCGGCACGTTGAACTCGATGCCGTACTCCTTGCGGGAGATCGAGCCGGTGGCGGTGAAGCCGGCGCGGGTGCCGCCCCACGGGTCCTCGCCGACGCCGTTGAACTCGACGTCGAGCGTGATCGGGCGGGAGACGCCGCGGATCGTGAGCTCGCCGTCGAGAAGGTTCTTGTCGCCCTCGCTCCGGACGCCCTTCGTCACGAACTTGATCGTCGGGTGGTTCTCGACGTCGAGGATGTCGGCGGACCGGACGTGCGCGTCCCGGTCGGCGTTGCGGGTGTCGATCGAGCTGATCTCGATCTCGGCGGTGGCGGTGGAGGCCAGCACGTCCTCGGCGATCTCGACGGAGCCGCTGAACGCGGTGAACGAGCCGCGGACCTTGGACATGAGGTGGCGGATGGTGAAGGTGACCTCGGAGTGGGCCGGGTCGATGTTCCAGGTGCCGGCGGTCAGGCCCAGCTCGGCGGCGGTTACGCTCATGGTCGCTCCTGTGTTTGAATCTTCAACGATCGGAACAGTGGCGAGTTTAGTTGAAACTTCAACCGAACACAACTCCGTTCCGCACTTTTCGAACCGGCGCCGCACGCCCCTCATTCCGTCCCAGCGGGTCGGTACCCGCCACCGAGGTGTCCCGAACGCTCGGTCATCGCGACGGCGAAGCGGGATGACGGTGGCATGGCGCCACCGTCATCCCGCTTCACCCCGAGCGTTCCGCTCGACGCCGCCCTCGCGGGCGTCACTCCGGCGGTCGTTCGCAGGTGCTCAGAGCCCGGTCCGTACGCTCTCGGCTCCAACGGTGACGCGGGCGAGCGCGCCGATCTCCAGTGCCGTCCACAGCGAGCCGTCGGGACCGAGCGTGATGCCATGCGGTTCTGAGTTCCGGGTGGGCAGGGCGTGCACCTGGATCGTGCCGTCCGGGGTGATCGAACCGACACGGTTGCGGCCCCATTCGGTGAACCACAGCCGGCCGTCGTCGCCGGGGGTGATGGCGTGCGGACGGGCGGACCGGTCCGGCAGCGGAAACTCGGTGATCATGCCGTCGGTGTCGATCCGGCCGATCTGGCCGGCGTCCATCTCCACGAACCACAGCGCGCCGTCCCGGCCCGTGGCGATGCCCACCGGCGCGGCGCCCTCGGTCGGCAGCGGGTGGACGGCGATCTCCCCGTCCATGCCGATGCGGCCGATCGCGTTGGCCTGGTTGAGGGTGAACCACATCGCGCCGTCGGTGCCGGCGGTGATCATAGAGGGGAGGGCGCCGGTGACCGGGAGCGGGAACTCGGTGACCCGGCCGTCGGTGGTGATCCTGCCGATACGGTCGGCGGTGGTCTCGGTGAACCACAGCGCCCCATCCGGCCCGGCGGCGATGCCGAACGGTCCGCGGTCCGGACTCGGAAGCGGGAACTCCGCGATCGTGCTGTCGGTCGTGATCCGTCCGATCCGGTGTGCCTGGTACTCGCTGAACCAGAGGGCGCCGTCCGGCCCGGCGGCGATGATCGTCGGCCAGCACTCTGGATCGAGCCGGTGGCTCGTGGGCTCGCCGCCGGGGACCAGACGGCCGATCTCGCCGCTGTGGACCAGGGTGAACCACAGCGCCCCGTCCGGCCCGGTCGTGATCGCGTACGGTCCCGCGCCCGGGTCGGCGACGGCCTGTTCGACGATGGACACGGAGGTCATCGGCTCTCCTTTCGGTGGTGTTCGGCGGCGACGCGTTCGATGCTCAGGCCGAACAGTTCTTCGCTCGTGGCCTGGGCCTGGAGGGCGTCGAAGGCGTCCACGAGTCTTCTCTCCTCCCACTGGAAGTGGGATTCGAGGATGGCTGCCAGACCATCGAGCTCCCGCCCTATCTGTTCGGTGTTGTCCGGGGTCAGCGCCGTGAGGAGCCCTTGCAGCCTGCGGAGGATGTCGGCGACCAGCTCATGATCGCGCCGCAGCTCTTCCAGCACCGGAACCAGCTCGGGGAACCGCTCACCGAGAACTCGGAACGCGGTGGTGTCCTCGCCGGTGTGGTGCCGGGTCAGCGCCTGGCAGAAGGCCGTACAGTGCGCCCGCAGCGGCGCCGGGGCCTGTGGGGTCGCGCCGCCGGCGTAACCGGCGACCTCGTCGCGGAGCCGCGCCAACTCGGCGCGGAGCCACCGATGAACCTCGACCAGTTGCCCGCCGAGGGCCCGTGCCCGGTCACCCGAGCCGTCCTCGGGAGCCGGGACCCGCTCATCACCGGTCATCGAGCGCCCCCGCCCTCGGCCGGTACGAGCGCGACGACGGGGATCCGCCGCTCCACCCGAGATTGGTAGTCGGCATATCCGGGGGCCAGCGCCGTGATCATCGCGAACAGCGCGTCACGTTCGGCGCCTTCGGTGATGACGGAACGGGCGGCGAGCGTCCGGTCCGCGATCTCGATCTCGGCCACCGGATGCGCGCGCAGGTTGTGGTACCAGGCGGGGTGACGGGGCGATCCGCCGGCCGAGCCGACGACCAGCAACCGGTCCCGGTCGCGGAAGTAGGCCAGCGGACTGGTCGCCGGGCGCCCGGACCGCGCTCCGATCGTGGTCAGCAGGAGCAGGTCGGCGCCGGCGAACGGGCCGCCGACACGCCCGTGGTTCGCGCGGAACTCCGCGACGATCGGCTGGTTGATCGGGTGTACGTACGGCTCGGGGGAGGGCGGGGTGGACTCAGGGCGCGAGAAGGGCATCCAGCAGCTTTCGATCAAGGAGAACAGACGGAACGGATCGCCGGAACCGGCTGTACGGCCGACGGCGGCGGTGATGGGTCTGGCTGGGACCGCGAACGGGGCTTACGCGAGCCCCGGCGTCGTTCAGTGGGAAAGAAGACGTGGACGCATGGCGGTCTCCTTGATCACGTGCCTCCATGCCGACGCCGTCCACCTGGCGCCGACACGCGACACGGGGAACTGCCTATCACGGCGCCGCGACGACGATCAACTCCCCGCCTCGGTGCCGACGGTCTCGCCGGGTGGCTCAGCCCACCCGTCTCCGGGTCTCCCGGAGCGTGGGGATGTCTCAGCCGGTGGCCGGCCGCCCCGAATGCTCGGAGACCGGGGTCGCGAAGCGGGATGAAGGCCGCGAAATCCAGGCCGCGATCCGGCTTTTACCGAGCCTTCAGAGCAAAGGGGCCCGGCGCGATGGCCGGGCCCTGCGTTCAGCATGGCAATGGATCACCAGGGCCAGAGGTCGTCGGCGACCTCCAGGATCTTCGCGGCGGCACCGCCCAGAGCCGAGCCACCCGGAGCCGGCCGTGACGACCGGCCCGAGGACCGGGGCGAGGACGGGCCGGAGCGGGTGTCCCTCGGCTTCTCCTTCCCACTCCTCACGAAGTAGGCGATCGCGTCGTCCTTTTCCTTCTGTGTGGCCATTCGATTCTCCCCTGATTGGGTCTCGCGGGATCCGCGAGACTGCTTAAGGAAGATCGTCTGTCTCGAAGACGAGTCGGCCACTCGTAGCGTGCGCGGGGCGAGGCGGCCCGGGTCCCCGTGCCGGGCCGCCTCGCCGGGGCCGGGATCAGGCGAAGACGGTTCCGGTCTCGGTGAAGAGCGCCTCCAGGACCCGGAGGGCGCGCCAGGCCTTGGTCATGCCGAAGCGGGCGGAGAAGCGCACCACCGCGCGTGCCTCGCCAGGAGTTGCGCCGGCCCTGAGAGCGCGGGTGACGTGGACGCGGAAGCTCTCGTCCAGCGTCTGGTACAGCACGTCGACCGTCATCGTCGCGAACGCGCGCTCGCGCACGCTCAGCAGGTTCATGCCCGCCCGCATACGGGACTGCAGATCCATGAAGTCGGCGAAGGGCGCGTCGAGGTTGCGTACCGCCTTTCGTGTGGGGGCCGGGACCGGGCTCTCCGAGCCGTTCGCGTCGACCTGGTGGCCGAGGCCGGTGGGGCCGGGCAGTCCCTTCTCCTGCTCGATCTCGGTCAGGCGGGCCAGGGCGGCCAGCGCGGCGGGATATCCGCTGTCGTAGGAGATGAAGCGGAGCAGCTCTCGGAGCTCGTCGGCCGACAGGCCGTGTTCCCGCGCAGTCACGACGTGGGCCTCGTACGGCAGCCCGAGCGTCTGCTGGGAGACGTCGGCGACGAGGGACAGCAGGATCTTCTCCCGCGTCGACAGCTCCGGAGTCTCCTCCCAGAGCACGTGGTCGGTGGCGGCGCTCATCTCCGCGAACACCGGGTCGAGTGCCTTCGCGTGGGTGTCGAAGGGCAGTGGCATGAGGGACTCCCTCAGTAAGTAAACGACTGTAGCGCTACGACTGTAAGGCAATAGTCGTTCCCTTACAATGGGCGAGCCATGGACGAGACCCCCTCAGCGCAGGACGAGATCTCCGAGGAGCGGAGCCCCGCACGCCGCCGCGCGCGCGGCCGCAACCCCCGGGGCCAGGGCGAACGACTACGGGACGAGATTCTGTCCGCCACGCTCCGACTGCTGAACGACCTCGGTGACGACGAGGCGCTGTCCCTGCGCGCCGTGGCGCGAGAGGTCGGCATCGCCGCGACCTCCGTCTACATCCACTTCGAGGACCGGGACGCCCTCGTCTACGCGGCCCTGGAGCGCTGCCACCGCGACCTGGTGCGCGATCTCGACCAGGCCGAGACCGGCGCGGCCGACCCGGTGGCACGGCTACGCGCCCGGCTGCTCTTCCTGGGTTCCTGGGTCGGCCGGCACTCCGGCCTCTACAAGGTGCTCCACGAGAGCACCCTCAACCAGCGGACGCACCTGGCGTTCAAGGAGGACCTGACCGACCGCACCACGGCGGCCGTGCAGCGCTGCATGGACGCGGGCCTCGCGCCCGCCGATGACGCGGCGGCGGTGTCACTCGACCTGAGGGCGGCCGTCCACGGCACCGTGTCGATGCGCGTCAACGAGCCCGACCTCCCCTGGCCGCCGCTCGAAGAGCAGATCGACCGCTTCCTCACCAAGCTCGTCGGCGTTCGCCTGCCGGGCGGCTCGTAGCCGAATAAGGTCATCCGCCATGGCCGGTACGAAGACAGTGCGCGTCGTGTTCGTCAACGCCGAGACCGGTGGGGAGCTCGGCCGCAGCGAACTCGCGGCGGAGGCGTTGCCGGACACCTTCGAGATCGACACCGTCCTTCACCTGGGTGACACGGACTGGTCGGTGCAGCGCGCCGAGCCGCCGACGGCCGAGCGGTTCCTGGCGACCGGCACCCTGACGCTGACGGTCCGTCGCATCGAATCGATGCGCCCCAGCGACATCCTGTACTCGATGCCGACCCTCTACGACCCGCTGCCCCCGCCCGGTGGTCAGGCTCACGACGGGGTGGCCTTCGAGATCCACGAGGACACCTGGCGTCAGGTCGAGATGATCTCCGCCGAGCTCGACGACCAGATCGCGGCCGAGTTGCTCGCGGTGCGCCGCATCTACGACGAACACGCCCGCCGCGACGAACACGGCCGGTTGTACGGCTTCGAGGCGATCCACGTACGGACCGGCCCCACCCGGCCGCTGCCGCAACCGGTGTCTCTTGAGCGGCTATCGAGCATCCTGTCGCCGATCGACCACCGCTACGCCGGAGTCGGCTACCGGGCCACCGCCGGCCTCATCGCCGACTCGTTCGCCTTCGCCGTCGGCCCGTTCGTCCTCTATGGGCTCGCCGAAGGCGACCTCGCCACGACCCTGTGCGTGGCCGTGGAACGACCGGAAGCGCCGGAACGGCTCACCGCGCTGACCGACGCCCTCGACGACGCCATGCGCTCGTTCGACCTTCGCCTCGTCGACTGGTGCCGCTGCGCCGCCGTCACGGCGGACTCGATCGCCGACTACCTGACCGCCGTCGCGCCCGAATAGACGACCCCCGCCCTCGGCTCTGGTGTTCGAGGACGGGGGACGCTCGGGGGTGCGCGCTACGCGCTTCGGTCGATTGTGGTGATCTCGACGCACTCGCCGCCGTTCTGTCCGCTGCGGCTCGACTTGCGCCAGTCGGTGTTGTCCGGGTCCATGGTCGCGGGTCAGGCGTCGCGGTCGATCGTCGCGACTTCGACGCAGTCGCCGCCGTTCTCTCCGCTGCGGCTCGACTTGCGCCAGTCGGCGTTGTTCAGGCCCATCGTTCCTCCGCCGTGTTGCGAATGAATTCGATCGACTCGTGCTGGGGCATGGCGTGCGCCTTGATGGTCTCCCATACCTCCGAGAGGACCGCCAAGTCGTCTCGGCCGCTCGTGACGATGCCTTTGATGGCTGTCTCCACGTAGGCCACGTCGTTCCCGTCCACGGTCGCGATGGTGAACGCTCCCAGGCTTCGGGGGTTCACCGCTGAGCGTACAACTTGAACCGTGAGCCGGGGAGAGGCCGATTCGGCCAGCGCCATGAGCTGGTCGTACATGACTTTTGCCCCACCTCGCTCCCGGTGGAGCGCCGCCTCGTCGAGCACGAAATGCATCGCCGGCGGTGTTTCCTGGTGCCTGATGGACTGCCGATCCATCCGCGTTGTGACAGCGGCCTCATCGCCCTGAAACAGGGCCCGCGCGTACTCCTCCGTCTGGAGCAGTCCGGGGACGAGGGCGAGCCCGAACGACCGGACGACCGACGCTCTCTGCTCCTCTTCAAGCCAGGGGCGGAACCAGCCTGGCAGGCATTCGTTGTCGAGCTGGTCGTAGACGGCCATGAGGGCGCCGCGGGGGAGGGACAGGGCCTCTTCGATGGAGGCGACCTGTTCGCTTCGGGGACGGAGCTGGCCGGTTTCGAGGTTGCTCAGCCAGCCGTCGGAGTAACCGAGGCGGTTGGCTAGGTCCTTTTGCAGCATTTCGGACGCATCGCGATATGTGCGTACGAGCCGTCCGAGAGTGATGAGCGTTGGGCTCGATTGTCTGCCCATGACACCCCTTTCGCCGGATTTTATCCCGCTCCACGCCATCCTGGCGTGGCCTGTTGGCATCGACCCTGCGGTCAAGGCCGTTCTCAGGGTAAAGCGCATTGGCCATTGTGGGGGTGGAAATCAGCGACGGAGGCACTTCTCATGCAATGTCGAAGAATCGTCCGGACATCTACACCTGTCGCACAGCACGGCCATGACGTCGCCGGATGAGCTCAGGCGGTCCGTCGACCGGCTCCGCGACGTCCTCGAATCACTCGGCTCCGAGGGAACGTCGATAGCGGTCGACCTCACTCTTCTGGACCGTCTCGTGCAGCGTTATCCGGCGGCCGCCCGAAAAAGCCTCGAGCTGCACGAGGGAAAGCGGTTCTCGCGCAGCGCCGTCCTTCGCCCGCGCTCCTATCAAGGGAAGGAATGATCACCATGATTCCTGGACCGGATATCGATCGAGGAGAGAAGTGGCGGCCGTTCGGCGGCCGGGTCACCGCCAGGCGACCGGGCATGCTGCGGTGGGAGCGCCACTTCGCCGGCACGCCCGAGCAGGTGGGCGCCGCCCGTACGTTCGTGAGTGAGTTGTTCGCCGACGCTCCGTTCGCCGGGAACGCGGCCTGGATCACCGGAGAACTGGCCACCAACGCCATCCGCCACTCCGCGTCCGGACGTCCCGGCGGGACGTTCACCGTCGCGCTGTGCCGCTGGCCCACCTTCGGCGAGATCCACGTCATCGACGCGGGCGGGCCGAAGGAGCCCCGCCTTCCGGGGCGGGACCCGGTCGGCGCCGCCATCGAGGAAGGCGACGACCTGCCGGAGAGCGGGCTGGGCCTGTACGGCATCGGCGCCTTGGCCGACCACTACGGCACCTACCGGCACCGAGACGGCAGCCGTGTGGTCTGGGCACGACTGCGGTCCGACCGATCCGGCTGAAACGCAGCGGCGGCGTTCGCGGCAAGGTCGCTGCGATCGGCCGCTTTTGGGCACGCCGCCTACCGGGCGAGCCATGGTCGGCTACGTTGACGCCGTCGTTGACCTGCCAGATCCGGCGAAACGGGCGGCGGACCGTCGGCAACGGCGTCAAGGTGGCAACAGCGGCAGCAGAGCGGCAGCAACGGCGTCAAGGCGGCGGCAGCGGCGGCCAGGCTGCGGGGTTCGGCTCATGGGCGCGGTCCTGCGGTGTGCCGAATGCTCGGTTACTGCGGTCGCGATCCGGGAGAAAAGGTGCAGGCTTGTTGAGCCGGCGTCGCTTCTACCGAGTCTTCCGCTCGGTGAGCACCTGGGATGCGACCGTTCCGGGCACCCAGGGGCCCGCACGCGAACCTCGGTGGTCGATGCGGTCCGCGACATGTGAGTCCGCGACATGGGGGACCACCCGAGCGATCGCGTCCGGGGCTCGGCGGTCCGGATCGGCGTCCGGCCGGGCCTCTAGGGTGAGTGGACATGACGACTGAGCGGTGGGCGCTGGGCGGCGATCTGAGCGTCGCGAGGATCGGGTACGGCACGATGAAGCTGACCGGTTGGCCCAGAGGAGACCGGCCCGATCGGGAGACCGCCCTGGCCGTGCTGCGCCGGGCCGTGGAACTCGGCGTCAATCACCTCGACACCTCGAACTACTACGCGCGCGACGGCGTGGCGGCCAACGAGCTGATCCGGGAGGCGCTGTCCCCCTACCCGGACGACCTGGTGATCGTGACCAAGATGGGTGCGCTGGTCGAGGGTTCGGACATCGCGCTGCCCGCCGAGGAGAAGACCGGTCTCACATCCGACAACCTGCGCCGGGGTGTGGAGGCGAACCTGCGCTCGCTCGGCGTGGACCGCCTGGACGTGGTGAACCTGCGGATGGGCGACCTCGACCGCGCCCAGACGTCTCTGGCCGAGCCCCTGGAAGCCCTTCTCGCGCTGCGGGAGGAGGGCCTGATCCGTCATCTGGGCGTCTCCAACGTGACCGCCGCAGAGCTCGAGCAGGCCCGTGCGATCGCGCCGATCGCCTGCGTGCAGAACCTCTACAACCTTGCCCAGCGCGACGACGATCCCATGGTCGACGCCTGCGCGGAGGCGGGCATCGCGTACGTGCCCTTCTTCCCGGTGGGCGGCTTCCAGCCGATCACGGCCGAGCGCCTGGAGGCCGTCGCCGCCCGGCACGGGGCGACCGTGCCGCAGATCGCCCTCGCCTGGCTGCTGGCCCGGTCGCCGAACATCCTGCCGATCCCCGGCACCGGCTCCCTGGCGCACCTGGAGGAGAACGTCGCCGCCGCCACGCTGAAGCTGAGCCCGGAGGACCTCGAGGAACTTGAGTAAGGGGCATCAACCTCAGCATCGAGGTGGAGGACGTCCGGCCTCAATCGCCGTCCACGGGCCGAAGATGGGCGGCCGGCGCGGCTTCGAATTCCGGGTCGTGGTCACAGGCGCGCCGATCGGCGGCGACCGATTCGGGCAGCGGTCACCGGATGAAAGGCGTGGCCGGGTCGGGGACCTCCGACAGCAGGCGGCGGGTGGTGGAAAGGCCCCAGTCGTCGAGGTCGGCGATCCGGTCGGAGGACGCGCGCAGACCGCCGTACCGCTCGACGGTGCGGGCCCACTCCTCGCGGCGTTCCACCGCAGGGCGGGCGATCAGGCAGTCCGGGTCGTTCACCCAGAACCGGCCGTGCTGCCACGCCCGTCCGACCGTGGTCGTCGCGGCGGCGCGCTGCGACGGGCGGGACATGTCCCCGCCCGCCGGCTCGTACGCGGGGTCGACGTCGGGGGAGACGCGCATCGCGTCGACCAGGCCGACGCTCGGCAGGATCGGCGCCCCGCAGCCCAGAACGTACGCCTCGGGCCCCACCGCCTCGCGGATCACGATCAGGCCCTGCCGGTAGGCGTCCAGGCCGCCGAGCGCCCCCGCGTACATGAAGTCGAGCTTGAAGTAGTCGAAGCCGTACGACCGGAGCGTCCCGAAGATCTCGCGTAGGTGGTCCTCGGCGCGCTCGATGTCGAGTCCCCGCAGGTCCTGGTCCCAGTTGTGGCCGGCGTCGCCGCTCAGCCAGTCGGGATGGACGCGGGAGAGGCGGCTGCGCGCGCCGACGAGGAACGGCGCGATCCAGATGCCGGGCCGCCGTCCGGCCTGGCGGATGCGGTCGGCCAGGCGTTCCAGCGAGGTGAATCGGCCGGAGTAGGCGAGCCAGTCGCCGATCTCGGCCTGCCAGCCGTCGTCGATCTGGATGACCTCCACGGGCAGGTCGTGCCTCCCGATGGCCTCGAGGTTCTCCAGGACGTCGTCCTCGGTGACCCCGCCGAAGTAGTGGTACCAGGAGCACCACGCCGTGGGCGCCCGGCGGGGCGCGCCTGCCCCCGCGCGGGCAGCGAATCCGTCCGCCCAGGCGGCGAGCGCCGACTCGATCGGCCCCTCGTGGACCGTCTCCTCGATCTCGCCGTCCGCCTCGACGTGGAGAGCGCCGTCGGCGTACGTCGCCCGGATCGAGGGGACCTCCGTACGGCCGTCGGGCGCGGCGTACACCCGGACGGGGCCGCCGTCGCCCGGGTCGACGGCGAGCAGGCCCTCGCTTCGGAAGCCCTGCTCCGGGCCGGGGCGGTCCGGGCGCCAGCACATCGTCTGGATCGCCGGTGCCGCCGGGCGGTGGCTCGTCCCGGTGACGGGGTATGTCGTCGAGGGACTCCAGCTCTGCCAGCCGTGCTCGTACACCCGGCCCTTTTCGGGATCAACCTTTGGTCGCGCCACCGGTGAGACCCTTCACGAAGTGCTTCTGCAGTGCGAGATAGAAGATGAGCACCGGCAGCGTCGCCAGGAACATCAGGGCGAAGACCGTGCCGAAGTCGGCCTGGTACTGCCCGATGGCCCGGTAGATGCCGGTCGTGATCGTCGTGCCCTGGCCCGGTCCGAGGATGACCAGCGGGTCGATGAAGTCGTTCCAGATCCACACGCCGAGGAAGATCAGCACGCTGGCGGTGGCCGGGCGCAGCAGCGGAAAGACGATGCGCCAGAAGATCTGGAACCGCCCGGCGCCGTCCATCGCCGCGGCCTCCTCCAGCTCGACGGGAATCGACCGGGTGAAGCCGGTGAAGACGAACACCCCGAACGGCACGTAGTAGCCCACGTTGAACAGCACGAGACCCTGGATCGTGGTCATCAGGTGCGCGAACCGCAGCACCTGTGTGATCGGGATCAGGATGACCTGCGGAGGGATCATCAGGCCGCACAACAGGAGCAGGGTGAGCCACCGGCCCCACCGGCTCTTGCTGCGGGCCAGGTAGTGCCCGAGCATCGACGACAGCACGGTCAGGATGAGGATCGACAGCGCCGTGACGACGACGCTGTTGGTGAGGCTCACCCAGAACAGCTGGTCCGGGCGGGTCAGCACGGCGGTGATGTTGTGCAGCGTCGGCGGGATCGGCAGCGACGCCGGCGACTTGGCGATCTTCGGGCCGGGCTTGATGACGTTGACGCACACGACGTACAGCGGCACGAAGAAGATCGCCGCGACGGCGGTGGCCACGAGCGGCCGGATCGAGCGCCTCACAGGCTCACCTCTCGCTTCTGCAGGATCCGGAGCGCGACCGCGGAGGCGATGGCCACGATGATCAGCATGACGATGGCCATCGCGGAGGCGTAGCCCTGGCGGTTCGCGTTGAAGCCGGTCTGCAGCACGTTGAAGGCGATCGTCGCGGTGGTGCCGGTGCCGGGACCGCCGTTCGTGATCACCTGGATGTGGTCGAACGCCTTGAACCCGGTGATCAGCATGACGATCGTGTTGATGGTCAGCGCGGGGGCCAGCAGCGGCCACGTGATCTTCCGGAACCGTTCGATCGGCCCGGCGCCGTCGATCTCCGCCGCCTCGTGCAACTCCTGGGGGATGCCCTGCAGCCCGGCGAGGTAGACGACCACGCAGAAGCCCAGCATCTGCCAGGACAGGATCGCGCCCACGGAGTACAGCGCGTACGACGGGTCGGACAGCCAGCCCGGCGGATGCGCGACGCCCATCCCGCGCAGCGCCTGGTCGACCAGGCCGTCGTCGGCGAGCAGACGGGTCCAGACGATGCTGACCACGACCGAGCTGAGCACGACAGGCGTGAAGAACACGCTGCGCAGCGCGACATAGAGCCGGCCCCGGCGGTCGAGCAGCAGGGCCACGCCCAGGCCCAGGACGTTCGGGACGATCACCACGATGAGGGTCAGGATCGTCGTGACCTTCAACGAGGTGAGGAACTCCGAGTCCGTGAACAGGTCCGTGTAGTTGCTCAGCCCGACGAACCTCGTCTTCGGCCCGAACGGGTTGTAGTTGGTCAGGCTGTACCCGACGCTGACGGCGATCGGCGCCAGCACGAAGCAGACGTAGACCAGCACGCCCGGCGCGCCGAAGGACAGGAAGTGCCGTACACGCGGCCAGACCGGCCGCCGGCGGCGGGCGACCGCCGGCGAGCCGGTCCGCGTGGGCGGACGCGCCACTTCGACCGCCATGTCAGGAGGCCTTCTGCCATTCGGAGTCGAGGAACTTTCCGACGTCGGCCGCGCTCTTGCGCCCCGTCACCAGGTCGCCCATCGACGTGCTCCACTTGTCCGCGACACCGGGCAGCATGCCGTCGTCGCCGGCCTCGAAGCCGAACGCCGGGACCACCGCGTTCTGGGACTCAGCCCGCTTGAACATGTCGTAGCCGGCCGTGAAGACGGGCCCGGAGCCCGCCGGCGGGGTGTACCCCTTGATCGCCGGGAAGAGGCCGTCGTTCTTGGTCGAGGCGTCGAGGTTGGTCTTGTCGAGCTGGTACGCGAGCGCGAACTTCTTGGCCGCGTCCAGGTTCTTGGAGTGTGCGTTGACCAGCAGGCCGCCGCCGGTGAAGGTCGGCACCGCGAGCTTGCCGTCGTCGGATGGCCAGAAGAACTGCCCGATGTCGAAGGAGGGCTTGGTCCTCGGGTCGTCGGCCGCCGCGGCGAACCAGTTGCCCATCGCGTACATCGCGCCCTTGCCGGATAGGAACGCCGACTGGGTCGCGGCGTAGTCCTGCGACAGCATTCGCTTGTCGATGTAGCCCTTGGACGCGAGGTCGGCGAGTTTGCCGGCGGCCTTCACGTAGTCCGGGCCGGCGAACTTCACCTTGCCCGCGCGGCGGTCGTGCATCCAGTTCGGGTTCTTGGCGTACAGGTCCGTGCCGAGGATGCCGGCGAACGTCGGGCCGAGCGCGTCGTGGATGTCCTTGCCGCCGCCGACCACGAACGGCGTGATGCCCTTGGCCTTGAGCCTCGCCGCGTCGGCCATCATCTCGCCGTACGTCTTCGGCGGGGTGGCGATGCCGGCCTTGGCGAACAGGCCCTTGTTGAAGTAGACGACCGGGATCGTCTGGCTGTTGGCCGGGAGCTGGTAGATCTTGCCGTTCACGGCGCCGTTGTTCGGGTAACTGAAGTCCGTCAGCTCGTTCGGCTGCCAGGCGTACAGGTTGCCGGACTCGGCGAACCCGGCCGGCGAGACGGCGATCATCACGTCGGGGAGCTGCCCGGAGGTGAGCAGTTGCTTGGCGTACGCCGTGCGGTCCTGCGTCGGCGAGACGAGCTTCTTCACCGAGATGTCGGGGTACTTGTCGGTGACCCGTTTGATCGCCGCGTCCCAGACCTGCGGGGTCTGGTTGGGCGTCTCGAACACCAAGAACGTGATCTGCTTCTTGCCCCCGCCACCGCCGGAGCCGTTCTTGACCGAGCATCCGGTCATCGCGGCGACGGCGAGCACGGCCGCCGTCCCCAGCGCGATGATTCTCTTCACTGCGCCCACCCATCTCCCGCCAGGACAGCGAAAGGGACTCGAGACCTCCGACCTCTAGACCCGCTCCGCGCTGGAAAGGCTCGCCGGATACGCGATTTGACACGTATTGGTAGGATCACTTCCTACTTGTGGGCAGGAGTCGCTGTCAAGGGTCATTGGAAAGGTCCCTGCTGAATGCGGGTGGGAGTCGTCCCCCACTCGGTAGGGGCCTGCTTCAGCGGGAGTCGTCCACGTCCCGTACGGGCCCGGCGTCGACGACGGCCAGTTCGCCCACCGTCTCGGACAGGGCCTTGCGGGCATCGTCGTCGATGCCGGAGTCGGTGATCAGCACGTCGGCGTCGCCCAGCCGCGCGATCGTGGACAGGCCGACGGTGCCCCACTTGGTGTGGTCGGCGAGGACCGCGAGGCGGCGGGCCGCGGTGACCATGGCCCGATCGGTCTCGGCCTCCATGAGGTTGGGCGTGGTGAACCCGGCGCGGGTGCTCATGCCGTGCACGCCCAGGAGCAGCAGGTCGACGTTGAGCGACCGGATGGCGCTGAGCGCGACCGGGCCGACGAGCGCGTCCGAGGGCGTGCGGATGCCGCCGGTCAGGACGATCGTCTGGTCGGCGCGGGCGGCGCGGTAGAAGACGTCGGCGATCCGTACGGAGTTCGTGACCACCGTGAGGTCGGGCACGTCCGTCAGGTGGTGGGCGAGGGTCCACGTGGTGGTGCCCGCGGACACGGCGATCGCCGTGCCGGGGCGGACGAGCTGGGCGGCGCGCCGGGCGATGGCCTCCTTCTCCTGCCGCTGGCGCACCGACTTGGCCGCGAAGCCGGGCTCCTCGGTGGACGCGGTGCCGACCGTGGTCGCGCCCCCGTGCACCTTCGTGACGAGCCCGCGTTCGGACAGCACCTCGAGGTCGCGGCGGATCGTCATGTCCGAGACGCCGAACGCCCGGACGAGGTCGGCCACGCGGACGCCGCCGCGCTGCTGGACCAGCTCAAGGATCGCCTGCTGCCGCTGCTGGGCGAGCATCGTCCCCCCTTCACGCGTCGGGGCACCGGGGGCAGCGTCCCCTCCGAAACGACAGATGTCAACGCTGTCCAACAGGTGACTTATTTGGGTCTTGTTGGTTCGTGTTGACGGAGGTACGAATGCGGCGATCGTCGGATCACTCGACGGGAGCCTCGGGGGCAGCCGGACCGGACCAGCATCGGAAGGAAGGCAGAGCATGCGGACACGCGCACTCGGCGGCGCCTCCATCGCGGTCGCCGTCGTCCTCGGCCTTGCCGCCTGTTCGTCAGGCAAGGAGAGCACCTCCACCAACGCGAGCAAGAAGGTCTCCGGGAAGATCTCCATCGCCTACCTGCAGAAACAGGGGGACCAGCAGTACTTCATCGACGAGGCCCAGGGTGCCCGGGCCAAGGCCGGGCAGCTCGGCGGCGTGGACGTCAAGGTCGTCAACCTCGGCAACGACACCAACAAGGCCGTCTCGGAGACCCAGGCCGCGATCGCCCAGAAGGTCAACGGCGTGATCATCGTGCCGCCGGACCCGGCCGTCGGCCCGCAGATCGTGCAGACCGCCGCGGCCGCCAAGGTGGCCCTGCTGTCCAGCGACGACCAGATCTGCAAGAACGGCACCGACCCGTCGAAGTGCGCCAAGGACCAGCTCGTGCCGCGCGTCGGCTTCTCCGGCACCCAGATGGGCACCCAGGTCGGGCAGCGCGCCGGCGAGGAGTTCAAGAAGGCAGGGTGGAAGGCCGCCGACACCGCGATCATCGCCGCCTGGAAGCAGGACGTGACCGTCTGCACCGACCGGGTCGTCGCCGCGCAGGCCGCGTTCGAGCAGGCCGCCGGGGTCAAGGTCCGCGTCGTCAAGGTCGGCACCGACAACACCCCGCCCGACGCCCAGTCCAAGACCGCGGCGGCCGTCTCCGGGAACCACTCGGTCAAGCACTGGGTCGTCTGGGGCTGCAACGACGAGAACGTCTCCGGCGCCGTCAACGCCATCCAGAACGCCGGGTACAAGGCCGCCGACGTCGACGGCGTCGGCCTCGGCGCGTACCTCGCCTGCAAGGACTGGGGCTCCGGCAAGCAGACCGGCATGCGGGCCGCGCTGTTCATCAACGGCTACGACGTCGGCGGCCTGGCCGTCCAGACGATGGTCGACTACCTCCGCCAGGGCAAGGCCATGCCGCAGGAGGCGTTCGCCCCGACCAAGATGGTCGACCCCACGAACTGGCGGCAGTCCGGCGTGAAGTGCACCTGACCCCCTGATGTCACCGGCGTCCGCCGGTCGATCGGGGCGGTGCGGCGCCGCCACGCTGTACCGCCTCACCGTGCGCAACCCCAGAGGAGACGATTGCATGCGCACAGTCCGTTCCCTCACCTCCGCTCTCACCGCACTCGCGGTGGGGGCCGCGTCCGCCGTCGCCCTCGCCCTCACCTCCGCCGCGCCGGCGGCGGCGCTCGACAACGGCCTGGCCCTGACCCCGCAGATGGGTTTCAACAACTGGAACGCCACCCACTGCGGCGCGGACTTCAACGAGGACATGGTGAAGGGCATCGCCGACCTGTTCGTGTCCTCAGGCCTGAAGGACGCCGGCTACGAGTACGTCAACCTCGATGACTGCTGGGCCGAGCACGATCGCGACGCGAACGGCGACCTGGTCCCGAACAGGACGCGCTTCCCGAGCGGGATCCGGGCGCTCGCCGACTACGTGCACTCCAAGGGCCTCAAACTGGGCATCTACAGCAGCGCGGGGACCATGACCTGCGCCAACACCATGCCCGGCGCGCTCGGTCACGAGGAGCAGGACGCCAGGTCCTGGGCGTCCTGGGGCGTCGACTACCTCAAGTACGACAACTGCAACAACCAGGGTGTGGACGCCGTCCAGCGCTACACCAAGATGCGCGACGCGCTGAAGGCGACCGGGCGGCCGATCCTCTACTCCCTCTGCGAGTGGGGTTCCAACAAGCCCTGGCTGTGGGGCAAGGACGTCGGCGATTCCTGGCGCACCACGGGGGACATCTCCGACAGCTACGGATCCATGCTGTCGATCGTCCACCAGAACATGGTCCTCGCGCAGTACGCCGGGCCGGGGCACTGGAACGACCCCGACATGCTCGAGGTCGGCAACGGCGGCATGACCGACACCGAGTACCGCTCGCACTTCAGCCTCTGGTCGATCATGGCGGCCCCGTTGCTCATCGGCACCGACCTGCGCAAGGCGTCCGCCACGACGATGTCGATCCTTGAGAACAAAGAGGTCATCGCCGTCGACCAGGACAAGCTCGGCGTCCAGGGCGCACCGATCAGCACCGAGGGCGGCCGTGACGTGTTCGTCAAACGACTGGCGAACGGTGACCGCGCGGTAGCGCTGTTCAACGAGGCGGACTCCCCGCAGCGGATCGTCACCTCGGCGAGCGACATCGGCCTGCCCGCCGGGGCCGCGTACACGGTGCGCGACCTGTGGACGCACAGAACCCACGAGACCGCCGGCGTGATCGCCGCGACCGTTCCCGCGCACGGCACCGTGATGTACCGCGTCGCCGCGGACCGCTCCTGGGTGAAGTACCCGCCGGCGGTGGACCTCGGCATCGGCCTGCCGGTGGCCTACCCGGGCGCGCTGCCCATCGTCCAGCCCGGCGAGGACGCCACGGTGACCACCACCGTCGCAAACGCCGGCCGCCGGCCGGCACTCCGGGTGAGGGCCACGCTGACCGGCCCTGACGGCTGGACGGTCGAGGCCGCCTCCGCGCGGACCCGCTCGGCGCTGCCGACCGGGAGGTCGCTGACGACGAACTGGACGGTACGGCCCCCGGCCGACGCCACGCCCGGCACCTACACGCTGACCGCCCTGGCCGAGACCACCGATGAGACCCTGACGAGCACCGCGCAGGTGACGGTGCTGACGCTGGCCGCGCCGCCGTCCGGCACGTCCTACCTCAGTGACCTGACGTGGGTGCGCTCGGCGAACGGCTGGGGCCCGGTCGAGAAGGACCGGAGCAACGGTGAGACCGGGGCCGCCGACGGTCACCCGATCACCATCAACGGCGTCGTGTACCAGAAGGGACTGGGCGCGCACGCCCCGAGCAGCATCGAGTACTACGTCGCCAAGCGCTGCACGGCGGTGTCCGCCGATGTGGGCGTGGACGACGAGAAGACCCAGAACGGCTCGGTCACCTTCGAGATCTGGGCCGACGGCGCCAAGGTCGCCGACAGCGGCCTGCTCACGACGGCCGACCCGGCCGAGCACCTGACCGCGGACGTCTCCGGCGCCCAGTTCGTCCGGCTGATCGTCACCGACGGCGGTAACGGAACCGACAGCGACCACGCGGACTGGGCCGACGCGAAGGTCACCTGCGCCTGACCCTCACGCGGGGCGGCCCCGGGCCGCCCCGCCCTCGCACGTCGTCCGGCCGCGCGCCGGGAGAGGAGGAGCCATATGACGGAGCCGCGGGCTGCGGGAGGAGGCCGGACGACGGAACTGCGGGCCGTGGGCGTCTCCAAGCGGTTCGCCGGGGTACGCGCCCTCGACGACGTCACGCTGGACTTTCCCGGCGGCGCCGTCACCGCCCTCATGGGCGAGAACGGCGCCGGGAAGTCCACCCTCATCAAGATCATCAACGGTGACCACCTGCCGGACGGCGGGCGGATCCTCCTCGACGGCGCGCCACTCGCGCTGCACGCTCCCGCCGACGCCCGGCGCGCCGGCATCCGGGTGATCCCCCAGGAGCCCGAGATCGTGCCGCACGTCTCGGTCGCCGAGAACGTCTACCTGGGCGCGCTGCCCCGCAGGGCCGGCCGGACGTTCGACCGCGCCGGGCTGCGCGCCCGGGTCCGCGCGGACCTGCGGCGGCTCGGCTTCGAACGCGTCCTCGACCCCGACACCCTCGGCTCGCGCCTGACGGCCGCCCAGCGGCAGCTCGTGGAGATCCTCCGCGCCCTGACCACCGATGCGAAGGTGATCGCGTTCGACGAGCCGACGTCGTCGCTGTCGGAGAACGAGGTCGAGGCGCTGTTCGCGCTGATCGGGCGGCTGCGCGACCAGGGCCTGGCGGTGATCTACGTCTCCCACCGGTTGCAGGAGATCTTCCGGCTCGCCGACCGCATCGCCGTGCTCCGCGACGGCGGGCTGGTCGGCGTCCGCGACGTCGACCGGACCGACGAGGCCGAGATCGTACGGATGATGGTGGGCCGCGACCTGTCCGACATGTTCGCCCGGGGGCACAGCGCCACGGACGAGGTGGTGCTCGAGGTCGACTTCGTGACCACCGACGACGTCCGCGACGTCAGCCTCACCGTACGGGCGGGCGAGGTCGTGGCGCTGGCCGGGTTGGTCGGCGCGGGCCGGTCCGAGCTGGCCGGGGCGATCGTCGGCGACCTGCCGATCCGCTCCGGCGAGGTCCGGGTCGGCGGCCGGCCGGTGCGCCTGCGCCAGCCCCGCGACGCCGTACGGGCCGGCATGGGGTACGCGCCGGAGGAGCGCAAGGCCCAGGCCCTCCTCCTGGAGCGGTCGGTCCGCGACAACACCTCCCTCGTCGTGCTGGACCGGCTGCGCCGGTTCCGATTCGTCCGGCGCGCCGAGGAGCGCCGCCTGACCAGGGAGTACGTCGACCGGCTCAATGTCCGTACCCCCGGCATCGAGCACGAGGTGCGCAAACTCTCGGGCGGCAACCAGCAGAAGGTCGTCCTGGCGCGCTGGCTGGCCCGCAAGCCCAGAGTGCTCATCCTCGACGAGCCGACGCGCGGCATCGACGTCGGCGCCAAGGCCGAGATCTACCACCTCATCGACGACCTCGCCCGGTCGGGCGTGGCCATCCTCGTCATCTCCTCGGAGCTGCCCGAGGTGCTGGGGCTGGCCGACCGCGTCGTCGTCATGCAGAACGGCCACGTCACCGGAGAACTCGCCCGCGCCGACGCCACCGAGGAGGCCATCCTCGGGCTCGCCATGGCCGAGGACCTGTCCACGATCGTGCAGGAGGGACCCTAGTGACCGAGCGAAGCGAGGGAACCGATAAGCAGAGCACCTTGGTCATGAGGCCGACGAAGGAGGTCTCATGACGAGGATGACCACTGCCCGCGAGCCGGTGGACGCCGAACCACGGGAGAGCGCGGCCCGCCGGATCCTGACCGCGATCGGCCCGCAGAACATCAGCCTGGTCGCGGCCCTGGTCGTCGTGGTCGCCATCTTCACGTTCCTCAACTCCGGCTACCTGACGTGGTCGAACGTCCAGGTGATCGGGGAGGCCGCCACCGTGGCCGGGCTGCTGGCGGTGGTGCAGACCGTCGTCATCATCTGCGGCGCGATGGACATCTCCGTCGGCTCCCAGGCCGGCGTCGCCTCCGTCATCTCCGCGATGGCGTTCATGTCGACCGGGCACGACCCGTTCCTGGGGATCGCCGCCGCGGTCGGCGTCGGCGTCGTGGCCGGGTTCCTCAACGGCCTGGTCATCGTGTACGGGCGGGTCAACCCGGTGATCGCGACGCTGGCCACCCTCGCGGCGTACAAGGGCGTCGCCCAGCTGATCTCCGGCGGCCGCGCGCAGGGCTTCGTCCTCGGTGACGACCTGTTCATCTTCATCGCCCGCGGCCGGATCGCCGGACTGCCGGTGCAGGTCTGCGTCCTGCTGGTGGTCGCGCTGGCGATCCACCTGATGCTCAAGTACACCGACGTCGGGCGGAACGTCTACGCCATCGGCGGCAACGACACGGCGGCGCGGCTGGCCGGCATCAACATCAACAAGTACCTGATCTCGGTGTACGTACTGGCCGGGATCATCGCCGCGCTGGCCGGGATCATCCTCACCGCCCGTACGGGCTCCGGGCAGCCGACGAGCGGCAGCGAGGGCCTGGAACTGCAGTCCATCACGGCGGCCGCGCTGGGCGGCGCGGCGCTCAAGGGTGGCAAGGGCGGGGTGGCCGGCACGCTGCTGGCCGTCCTGCTGCTCGGCGCCCTGAACAACGGCCTCAACGTCGTCGGCGTCAACACGTTCTGGCAGAACGTCGCGCAGGGCGCCCTCCTCGTCATCGCGGTGATCATCCAGCAGCGCCGTACGGGCGAGCGGGCGGTCGGCCTGCCCACCTGACCCGGTTCCCGCACGCTTATCCCGATGCGGTGGGGTAGGCATGTGTCATCGGCGATCTCGGGGAGGAGACACATGCTCGGACTGCCGGACGGGGTCACGGCCTGCCTGTTCGACATGGACGGAGTGCTGACCCGCACCGCGACGGTGCACGCGGCGGCGTGGAAGGCGATGTTCGACGAGTTCCTGCGGCAGCGCGAGGGGCCGTCGTTCCGGCCGTTCGACGAGGTCGAGGAGTACGACGAGTACGTCGACGGCAAGCGCCGGGAGGACGGGACGCGCTCGTTCCTGGAGTCGCGCGGCATCACCCTTCCGGAGGGCTCGCCCGACGACCCGCCGGGCGCCCCGACGATCGAGGGACTGAGCAAGCGGAAGAACGAGCTCGTGCTGCGCATGCTCGAGGAGAACGGCGTCGAGGTGTACCCCGGGTCGGTGGACTACGTACGGGCCGCCCGCGCGGCCGGCCTGTCCACCGCGGTGGTGTCGTCGAGCGCCAACACCGCGCAGGTCCTGGACGCCGCCGGCATCGCGGACCTGTTCGACGCGCGGATCGACGGGCTGACGGCCAAGGAGCGGAACCTGGCGGGCAAGCCCGCGCCCGACATGTTCCTGGCCGGGGCCGAGGCGCTCGGCGTTCCGCCGTCGCGGGCGGTGGTCTTCGAGGACGCGCTGGCCGGCGTGGCGGCCGGGCGCGCGGGCGACTTCGGGTGCGTCGTCGGCGTCGACCGGATCGGCCAGGCCGCGGCGCTGAAGGAACACGGCGCCGACATCGTCGTGGCGGACCTGTCGGAGCTGCTGACCGGCGAAGGCGACGGTGCCGGTAACGGCGACGGCGAAGGGGAGCGCGCATGATCCGGCAGGCCGCGTACACGGTCGAACCCTGGTGCGTCCGCGAGCAGACCCTGGACCTGGACACCCTGGCGCAGAGCGAGTCGGTGTTCGCGCTGTCCAACGGCCACATCGGGCTGCGCGGGAACCTCGAGGAGGGCGAGCCGCACGGGCTGCCCGGCACCTACCTGAACTCGGTGTTCGAGCTGCGGCCGCTGCCCTACGCCGAGGCAGGCTACGGCTACCCCGAGTCCGGGCAGACCGTCATCAACGTCACCAACGGCAAGCTGATCCGGCTGCTCGTCGAGGACGAGCCGTTCGACGTCCGCTACGGCGAGCTGCGCTCCCACGAGCGGACGCTCGACTTCCGCGCGGGGACGCTGACGCGGAAGGTCGAGTGGACGTCCCCGGCGGGGGACTCGGTGCGGGTCCGCACGGTCCGGCTGGTCTCGCTGGTGCAGCGCGGCGTCGCGGCGATCCACTACGAGGTCGAGGCCGTGGACCGGCCCATGCGCATCGTCGTGCAGTCCGAACTGGTCGCCAACGAGTCCCTGCCCGACTTCGGCAAGGACCCGAGAGCGGCCGGGCGGCTGGAGTCTCCGCTGGTCGGAGAGGAGTCGGTGGCCGACAAGGACACCGCCGTCCTGGTGCACCGCACCCGCCACAGCGGGCTGCGGGTCGCCGCGGCGATGGGCCACGAGGTGGAGGGCCCCAACTGCAAGATCACCGCGGACAGTTTCGAGGACGTCTGCCGCTACACGATCGCCACCCGCCTCCAGCCGGGACAGCGGCTGAGCGTGGTGAAGTACCTCGCCTACGGCTGGTCCAGCCGCCGGTCCCGGCCCGCGGTGCACGACCAGGTGATCGCCGCGCTGGCCGCGGCCAAGATGACCGGCTGGGACGGACTCGTCCGCGAACAGCGCGAGTTCCTCGACGACTTCTGGGCGGGCGCCGACGTCGAGGTGGAGGGCGACGCCGAGGTCCAGCAGGCCGTACGGTTCGGGCTGTTCCACACCCTGCAGGCCGGTGCCCGCGCCGAGCGCCGCCCCATCCCGGCGAAGGGCCTGACCGGTCCCGGCTACGATGGTCACACGTTCTGGGACACCGAGACGTTCGTGCTCCCGCTGCTGACCTACACCCGGCCGGAGGCCGCCGCGGACGCCCTGCGCTGGCGGCACTCGACCCTCGACCTGGCCCAGGAACGGGCCGAACAGCTCGGGCTGGAGGGCGCCGCGTTCCCGTGGCGGACGATCGCCGGGCAGGAGTGCTCCGGGTACTGGCCGGCCGGCACGGCGGCGTTCCACATCAACGCGGACATCGCCGACGCCGTCATCCGCTACACCGACGCCACGGGCGACGAGGACTTCTCCCGCGACGTCGGCCTCGACATCCTCGTGGAGACCGCGCGGCTGTGGCGCAGCCTCGGCCACCACAACGCCAAGGGCAGGTTCCGCATCGACGGCGTCACCGGCCCGGACGAGTACAGCGCGCTGGCGGACAACAACATCTACACGAACCTCATGGCTCAGCGGAACTTCCGGGCCGCCGCCGACCTCGCCGAGGAGTACCCCGAGCAGGCGCGCCGGATGGGCGTCACCGAGGAGGAGACGGCGGGCTGGCGGGACGCCGCGAACGCCATCGTCATCCCCTACGACAAGCGGCTCGAGGTGCATCCGCAGAGCGAGGGCTTCACCCACCACGCGCGCTGGGACTTCGAGAACACCCCGTCCGACAACTATCCGCTGCTGCTGAGCTACCCGTACTTCGACATCTACCGCAAGCAGGTCGTCAAGCAGGCCGACCTCGTGCTGGCCCTGCACCTGCGCGGCGACGCGTTCACCGCCGACGAGAAGCTCCGCGACTTCGTCTACTACGAGGGCCTGACCGTACGCGACTCCTCGCTGTCGGCCTGCACCCAGGCCGTGATCGCGGCCGAGACCGGGCACCTCGAGCTCGCCCACGACTACCTCGGCGAGGCCGCGCTGATGGACCTGCGCGACCTGGAGCACAACACGCGCGACGGCCTGCACATCGCCTCCCTCGCCGGTACGTGGACCGCGCTCGTCGCCGGGCTCGGCGGGATGCGGCAGTACTCGGCGCGGCTGAGCTTCGCGCCCCGGCTGCCTCCCGGCATCGCGCGGCTCTCCTTCCGGATGCGGTTCCGCGGACGGCGCCTGAAGGTCACGTTCGGCCACGACGCGGCGGTGTACGAGCTGCTGGACGGCGAACCGCTGGAGATCGACCACTACGGGCGGCCGGTCCGGCTCGACGGCGGCGCCGTGCGGGTCGACGTGCCGGTGGTCCCGTCCCGGCCCAGTCCCGCGCAGCCGCCCGGCCGCGAGCCCGTCCGCCGCGAGGGGACCGCCCGGTAGGGTCGCGGGTGTCCTCCCGATGCGAACGGGGATGATCTGTGTGATCATCCCCACAGGCGGCGGAGGGAGGATCGCGTGGACGTACGTCAGATGCGCTACATCCTCGCCGTCGCCCAGACCGGGAGCGTGCGCCGGGCGGCCCAGCTGCTGAGCGTCGCGCAGCCGACGCTCTCGCAGCAGCTCGGCATCGTCGAGCGGGAGGTGGGCGCGCCGCTGTTCGAGCGGACGGCGCGCGGCATGCGTCTGACGCCGGTCGGCGAGGTCTTCGCGGCCCACGCGGAGGCGGTCCTCGGCGTCTTCGACCAGGCGCTCACGGCCGTGTCCGAGGCGGTGGCGGGCGACCTGGGAGGGCTACGGCTCGCGGTCGCCGACGGGCTGTCCGACATCGTGCGCGCGATCCTCGGCACGCTGCGCGGCCTCGCGCCCGACGTGAGCGTGCGGCTGACCCGGATGCGCACCGCCGAGCAGGTCGCGCAGATCGTCCGGGAGGACGTGCAGGCGGGCCTGGGATACCGTCCGGTGCCCGCCGCCGAGGGCGTCTCCCGCCTGGTCGTCCACCGGGCCCAGGTCCGCGCGCTGCTGCCGCGCGGCCACACGCTCGCCGCCCGGGCGGCCATCTCCCTGGCGGACCTCGCCGAAGAACCGCTGATCCTGCCGAGGACGGCCGAGGCGGCGCGCTTCGTCGACCAGTTCGTCGGGCGCGGCCTGCATCCGAGGTTCGGCCCGGCCGCCTTCGGCCACGACCTGGTCCCCCTGCTGGTCGCGGCGGGGGAGGGCTACACGCTCTGCGTACGGGAGGCGGCGCCGGTCCCGGCGGGCCTGGTGTTCCGGCCGATCCTGGAGCCCATGCCGCCGATCGAGGTCGTGCTGCTGTGGCGGCGTGAGGCCGGCGGCGCCCTCCCCGCGCTGGTCGCGGCCGCCCGGCACATCACCCACTGAGGGGCGAACTCACAGCGTGGCGTCCGAGTTGGCGGGGACGGTGGCCTTGATCGCGCCGGTGAGCTCGTTCAGCACGTCGCCGGGCGGGGTGTACTTGGGCGGCACGGTCACCTCGACGTACGCGTGCCGGCCGACGGCGGTGAACGTGACCGGGCGGTCCGGCGGCACCGGCAGCCAGGACACCCCGTTGATCACGGCGAGCTGGGACGTCAGGTGCAGTCCCGTCGGGCGCGGCACGCCGCAGCGCACCACGATGGCCGGGGATCCCCACGCGGTGACGAGGTCCGAGCGCGGACTGGTCGACCGGCGCTTCAGGCCGTGCAGGCGCTGCGGCAGCCGGTCGTGGAAGGCACGGCACAACGACACGACCGACGCCGGCGGGTGCGGCACCGGAACCTCGACCTCGCTCGCGCCGCATCCGGCCGCGACCACCGCGAGCGCCGCCACGACCGGCGTCACCCGCCGGAGCGGAACCGGAGCCCCACCCCTCGCCGCCGGAGGACGTCCGGTGGTGCAGACTGACGGTGGTGCGGACAACGGTCTCAGATGTGGACGATGGGGCAGGTCAGGGTGCGCGTGATCCCCTCGACCGACTGGATCTGGGCGACGACGAGCTTGCCGAGCTCATCGACGTTGTTGGCGGTGGCGCGGACGATGACGTCGTACGGCCCGGTGACGTCCTCGGCGAGCGTGACCCCCTGGATGCCGGAGATCTCGCGGGCCACCTCGGCCGCCTTGCCGACCTCGGTCTGGATGAGGATGTAGGCCTGCACCATCACGTCCTCCCTTAAAACGGCCATCAGCGGCAACCGTACCGCGTCTTGATCGGAGGTGGGTCATCAGCATCGGGGAACTCGGCGAGTTCGGGCTGATCGCTCGAATCACCGGACGTCTGGGCCAGGGGCCCGAAGTGGAACTCGGGCCCGGCGACGACGCCGCCATCGTGCGCGCCCCCGGCGGACGCGTCGTCGCGACGACGGACCTGCTCGTCGAGGGCCGGCACTTCCGCCGTGACTGGTCCCCGCCGTACGACATCGGGCGCAAGGCCGCCGCGCAGAACCTCGCGGACGTCGTGGCGATGGGCGCCCGGCCGACCGCCCTGCTCATCGGGTTCGGCGCTCCGCCCGGCACGGCGGTCGACTGGGTCGACGCGCTGTGCGACGGGCTGCGCGACGAGTGCGCGCAGGTGGGGGCGGGGGTCGCCGGAGGCGACATCGTGCGCGCCGAGGCGGTGGTGCTCGCGGTCACCGCGCTCGGCGCCCTGGACGGCCCGGCGATCACCCGGTCCGGGGCCCGGCCCGGTGACGTCGTCGCGGTGGCCGGCCGGCTCGGCCACGCCGAAGCCGGCGTGGAACTGCTGTCGGCGGGACTGCGGGAGCCGGCCGACCTGATCGACGCGCACCGGCGTCCCCGGCCGCCGTACGCCACCGCGCTGCGCGCCCGGGAGTTCGGGGCGACCGCGATGCTCGACGTCAGCGACGGTCTCGTCCAGGACCTCGGGCACATCGCGGAGTCGGCCGGCGTGCGGATCGAGATCGACGGGGCGGCCGTGCCCGTGCCGCCCGTGCCGGACGGACTGCGGCTGGCCCTCACGGGCGGTGAGGACCACGCGTTCGCGGCGACATTCCCGGAGGGGGCGGCGCTGCCCGCGGAGTGGCGGACGATCGGCAGGGTGGTCGATGGGCCCGCCGAGGTTCTCGTGGACGGAAGGCCATACCGGGGTGGCGGATGGGACCATTTCCGCCTGCCGTAGCGGTGAGTTGTCGCAGTTCGCATCGGCGGTCTGGTAGGCATGGGCTGTGTGCTTTTGGTATACATCCCGAGACCGGAGAGGGACGGGATGGGACGACACACCAGGAAGCCGGAGGACGGCTCGCGGGCGGATCCGGAGGATGACCGTCCAGGCCGGAACCGGAGGTTCGGCAAGGTGCCGCTCCTGCCGACGGTCGCCGGTGTCCTGGCGATCGGTGCGATCATCTCCGCCGTCAGCACGCAGCAGATCTCACTGAACTTCGCGGGCGGTACGCCGTCCGGCGGAGCGTCACCGATCGTGACCATGTCCGGCCCGGCGAACCCGCGCACCGCCCGGAACGACGCCTCGCAGAGCGGCCGGGTCAGCAGGGGCGCGGGACGCGCCGACGTCGCCGTGACCGTGCGGACCACCTCCGCGTCGGCGCGCGGCTTCCAGGGCGAGGCGACGATCGCCAACCACGGCACCACCTCCGTGCGGGGCTGGACCCTCGCCCTGCGGTACGCCCAGGCGAGGATCACCGCCGTGACGGGTGGCAGCGCGGTCCGCACCGGCACGGTGCTGGTCGTCCGCAACCCGGCGGCCCGGCCCGCCATCGCTCCGGGCCGGACCGTGACCGTGCGGTTCACCGCCACGGGGACGGGGACGGCGCCGTCCGCCTGCACTTTCAACGGAAAGTCCTGCCGACCGTAGAGTGGTCGCCATGACGACTCCGCCCCGGGTCCTGACGATCGCCGGCTCCGACTCCGGAGGCGGCGCGGGCATCCAGGCCGACCTCAAGACGATGCTCGCCCTCGGCGTGCACGGCATGAGCGTGATCGCCGCCGTCACCGCGCAGAACTCCCTCGGCGTCCAGGGCTACTGGGAGCTGCCTCCCGAGGCCGTGCGTGCCCAGCTCGACTCGGTCCTGTCCGACATCGGGGCGCAGGCGATCAAGACCGGGATGCTCGCCTCCTCGGTGCTCGTGGAGACCGTCGCCGAGGTGCTGGCCGAGGTGGACGCCCCGATCGTCGTCGACCCGGTGGGGGTCTCCAAGCACGGAGACGCGCTGCTGGCCCCGGATGCGGTCGGCGCGGTCCGGTCCGCGCTGCTCCCGCTGGCCACCGTCGTCACCCCGAACCTCTGGGAGGTCGAGCAGCTCACCGGCGTCAAGGTCGAGGACGAGAGCGGGATGCGCCGGGCCGCCGAGGCGGTCAAGGCCCTCGGTCCGCGGTGGGTGCTGATCAAGGGCGGTCACCTGCCCGGCGACCCGGTCGACCTGCTCTTCGACGGCACGACGGAGCACCGGTTCCCCGGACGGCGGCTCGACAACCTGCACACGCACGGCACCGGATGCACGCTCGCGTCGGCCATCGCCTCTCACCTCGCACGCGGCGAGGACGTCGTCGCGGCGGTCGGCCGGGCGAAGGAGTACATCACCGGCGCCATCGAGCACGGCTTCCCGCTGGGCGGCGGCATCGGGCCGGTCGACCACGCGTGGGAGTTCCACCGCGTCCTGCCGGTCGTCCGCCCCTGACCCGGGGTGGGGCCCCGCGCGTCACCCGGGGTGGGGCCCCGCGCGTCACGCGGGGCCCAGCCCGGTCTCGATCTCGGCGGGGCGACGGTCATCAGCAGTGGTCGCAGCGGTCCTAGTCCCAGTCCCAGCCCCAGTCGCCGCCGTAACCGTAGTCGCCGTAACCGTAGTCGCCGTAGTCCCAGCCCCAGTCGTCGTCATAGCCCCAGCCGTCGGTCCGGATCTGGCCGACGAGATGGCCGATCGCGGCGTGGTGAGGTGCGGCGGCGACGGTGTGGTGCGGTGCCACGGTGACGGCCTGTGCGCCGGCGGCCGGGGCGGCTCCCAGAGCCAGAGCGGTGGCTCCGGTGACGGCCGCTCCTGAGATGGCGAGCGCCATCCGCTTCGGAATGATCATGGAAGACACCTCTTTGCTTGATCGACGGATAGGGGTGGTTGCTCGCTTTCGGTAATTGGCCGATATGCGGTGCTATCCACTGTCCACCCGACCTCTGGCCACCCCCGAAATCAACCCATGAATAGCTAAAAGTTGAAGTTTCACTCTTACTTGGTGAGGGTGCAGGGCGTGCTTTAGTGGTCCTGGCGTGACGGATCCCCGGGCCGGCTCGCGGCCGTCGCTCCGCCCCCTGTGATCGGACATTCTCCGAGGTCGGCCCCGTGCGTCAAGGTGGTGAAGATCGTGATTAAAGGGCGTCGCGCAATATGCCCCATGTCGGTCAAGTAGCGCATCGCGAAGGTTTCGCCAGTTGATTCCGGAGGGCGGACGTTGTGCAGTTGAACTCGGAGGAACAACTACGAAAGCGACCAATTGCCTGAGCGTCTCCGAAGGCGGCCGGGCGAAGGGCGCGGCGTCACGTGGGACGAGAGGAGGTGTCCTTCATGCGCGGAGCGAAGAAGCCGGCGGTCGTCATGGCGGGACTGGCCCTTGCCGGAGCCATCGCGTTCGCCTTCGGAGCGCCCGGAGCGCCCTCCACCGCGACCGCGTCGCATCACGTCGCCGTCGGCCATGGCGGAGACGGCTGCGACAACTGGGGAGACTGCTGGGACACCTGGGGTGCCCGCGGCTACTGACGAGCCGCCTGCCCGCGCCGCGTACGGGCGACGGGCCGGGCCGGCGTGAGGACCCCGTACCGGACGCCGCCCGGCGGCCCCGGCGCGAGCACGATCAGGTCACCGGCACGATCCGCGCGTCGAGGAGACGGCCCTCGTCGATGTCCAGCAGACCGATCGTGCCGTGCGGCTGGCGCCGGCGGTCGGTCGGAGAGCCGGGGTTGAAGATGCGCAGCCCCTCGCCGCCCTCGTCCAGCGGGATGTGCGAGTGGCCGAAGACGACCAACCGCGCCTCCGGGAAGCGGCGGCGCATCCGGCGCAGCCGGCCCTTGGCGGGGCCGCTGTCGTGGATCATCCCCACCGGAAGGCCGGCCAGCTCCAGCTCCAGGACCTCCGGAGCGCCCCACTCCGCGACGTCGGCGCCGTCATTGTTGCCGCGCACGACGCGTACGGGCGCGTAGCCGGCGAGCTCGTCGAGCACCGAGGGCACGCAGACGTCCCCGGCGTGCAGGATGAGATCGGCGTCCCGGAGGTACGCCGCCACCGCGGGCGGGCAGCCCCGCCACCGACGGGGAGCGTGCGTGTCGGCGAGCGCGACCACTCTCATGCGCCGCATGATGCCCGGCCGTGACCGCCGCATGCCACCCGCGCGCCGTACGGCGATGAAGGGGCGGCGTCCGGGTGGAAGAGGCGGGCCGGGGCACGGCCTCCGGGCGGGAATCCGCTGCTCGGGAAGGCTGCCTGAGCGGGGAAGACGGCGCTCGGGCGGAAGACGGCGCTCGGCCGGGGAGCCCGCGCCCGAGCGCGGGAGTCGGCGTACGGCGGTGGGGAGCGCCGCCGTGACAAAGCGAACGGCCGGTCCGTGTGGAGCGGACCGGCCGTTCAGTGTGCCCGGTGAGAGCACAGTCCAGGGGCGCCTCGCGGCGCTCGGGGAGGCGGCGTCAGCGGGCGGCGGGCCGGGTGACCTTGCCGGCCTTGATGCACGACGTGCAGACGTTGATCCGCTTGGTGGTGCGGCCGACGACCGCTCGCACCCGCTGGATGTTCGGGTTCCAGCGGCGAGGGGTGCGGCGGTGCGAGTGAGAGACGCGCATGCCGAACCCCGGCCCCTTGCCGCAGATCTCGCAGACGGAAGCCATGGGATGCGCTCCAAAGTGTTTGGAAGGGTGGAAGCCCGGAATTCGGGCGCTCGTCAAAAGAGTCCCCGACGGGACCCAGAGGTCAAGACTAGCCGACACCCGCCCAGAGACGCGAATCGAGCAGCCCTCACGTGCGGTAAGTCTAAAGTTATTCCCCTGGGAGGTGGCGTGGGCGAGGTTCTCGACGCCGCGGCGGTACGACGCTGGTGCCGGTTGGCGGCGGACGCGCTGGGCCGCACGCGCGCGGGGATCGACGCGCTGAACGTCTTCCCCGTGCCCGACGGCGACACCGGGACCAACCTCCACCTCACCCTGCTCGCGGCGGCGGAGCGCCTCGACGGGCTGCCCGGCGACGCGGACGCCGCGGCCGCCTGGCGGACCCTCGCCGAGGGCGCGCTCCTGGGCGCCCGCGGCAATTCCGGAGTGATCCTCAGCCAGATGCTGCGGGGCATGGCCGACGTGCTGGGCGCGGGCGGCGGCCTGGACGCCGCCCTGGGGAACGCCGCCGACCTCGCGTACCGGGCCGTCGCCCATCCGGTCGAGGGAACGATGCTCAGCGTGCTGCGCGAGGCCGCGGGAGCGACCCTCCTCGCCGCCGATCCCGGCGTCACCGCGTGGACGGCGGCGGAGCGGGCACGCGCCGCGCTGCGGAGGACGCCCGACCACCTCGAGGTGCTCGCCCGCAACGGCGTGGTCGACGCGGGCGCGGCCGGGCTGTGCGTCGTCCTGGAGACGCTCGCCGCCGTGGTGAGCGGGGAGTACCCCGAGACGTACGACGTGCCACGCCGCAGCCAGGAGCATCCGCCGGAGGACGCGCCGCGGCCCGGAGACGGCGGAGCGTACGAGGTGATGTACCTCCTCGACGCCGACGACGGCCCGGTGACGGAGCTGCGCGCGGAACTGGACGCCCTCGGCGACTCCCTCGTCGTGGTCGGCGGCGAGCGGCTGTGGAACGTCCACGTGCACACCGACGACGCTGGCGCGGCCATCGAGGCCGGGCTGCGCGCCGGCCGCCCGTACCGCGTCCGGGTGACCTACCTGGACGCCGCGCAGGACCGGCCCGCCCGGCGCACCGGCCGGGGCGTCGTCGCGGTGGCCGCCGGTGACGGCCTCGCCGCGCTGCTGGAGGAGCACGGCGCCCGGGTCGTGCGCCGTGCCTCCGGGCGCGTTCCCGGCCTGGCCGAGCTGACCGAGGCGATCACGGAGGCGGGGAACGAGGTCGTCGTGCTGCCGGACGACGGGACGGTGCTGGCCGTCGCCGAGTCCGCCGCCCGGCAGGCGAGAGAGGACGGCGTGCACGCGGCGGTCGTCCCGGCGAGGGCGTCGGTGCAGAGCCTGGCGGCGCTCGCGGTCCACGACCCGCTGCGCCGGTTCGAGGACGATGTGATCGCCATGACCCGCGCGGCGGGCGCGACGCGGTCCGGCCGGCTCGAGACCGCCGGGAGCGAGGCGGTGACGAGTGTCGGGATGTGCCGGCCCGGAGACGTCCTCGGCCTCGTCGACGGCGATGTCGCGGTCATCGGCGCGGACGCCTCCGTCCTGGCGGCGGGCGTCCTCGACCGCATGCTGTCCCCGGGCAGCGAACTGGTCACGCTGATCGTCGGTGACGGCGCTCCGGACGGTCTCGCCGACCGGGTCTGCGAGCGCCTGTACGCCGTCCGGCCCGACGTCGAGGTCGCCGTCTACCACGGCGGCCAGGACCGCCATCTGCTCCTCATCGGGGTCGAATAGGCGGGTTCGGGGCGTCGCAGGGACGGGTCCGCCGTCCCCTGTCCGGCCGAGCCGGTAGAACAGAGGAAGCCAGGCTCTAAGAGGAAGGTGCCGTGACGACTCTCGACGCGCCGCTGGTGAAGGTGGTGGGCCCGAAGGCGGCCAAGAAGCTGGCCGCGCTCGACCTGCACACCGCCGGCGACCTGCTCCGCCACTATCCGCGCCGCTACGCCCAGCGCGGTGAGCTCACGGATCTGGTCGGCCTGGTCGAGGGCGAATACGTCACGGTGATGGCGGAGGTCGAGAAGGTCCAGGGCCGGAAGATCACCAGACGGCCGGGCTACCTCCTCGAGGTGGTCGTGACGGACGGCCGGGGGCGCCTGACGCTCACCTTCTTCGGCACCGGCGCCCGCGTCCCCGAGCGGGAGCTGCCGCCCGGCACGCGCGGCCTGTTCGCCGGGAAGGTGTCCTTCTACCGGTCCGGCAATGGGATCAAGCGGCAGTTGGTCCATCCGGAGTACAAGGCGGTCGACTCGCGGGAGGGCGCGGACGCGGCGCGGGAGTTCGCCGAGGAGCTGATCCCCGTCTACCCCGCCACCAAGGGCCTGACGTCGTGGCAGATCGGCGACTGCGTCCGGATGGCCCTCGACACCGTCGACGTGGGCCCCGACTCCCTGCCGGAGACCGTACGCCGGCGGCACCGGCTCCTCGGGCTCGCCGAGGCGTACCAGGGCATCCACCGGCCCGCGGACATGGCCGAGGCCGGCCGCGCCCGCAAGCGGCTGAAGTGGGACGAGGCGTTCGTCCTGCAGACCGCCCTCGCCCGGCGCCGGCGGGACGCCGCCGCGCTGCGGGCGACACCGCGGCCGCCGTCGAAGGACGGGCTGCTCGCCGAGTTCGACGGGCGGCTGCCGTTCGAGCTGACGGCGGGCCAGCGAGACGTGGGCGAGGAGATCGCCGCGGACCTGGCGCGCGAGCATCCCATGCACCGCCTGCTGCAGGGCGACGTCGGCGCCGGCAAGACGATCGTCGGCCTGCGCGCGATGCTGCAGGTCGTCGACGCGGGCGGGCAGGCCGCGCTGCTCGCGCCGACCGAGGTCCTGGCGCAGCAGCACCACCGGTCGATCGTGACCATGCTCGGACCACTCGCCGAGGCGGGCCGGCTCGGCGCCGCCGAGCACGGCACCCGGGTCGCCCTGCTGACCGGCTCGCAGGGCGCCAAGGCGCGGCGCGCGGGCCTGCTCGACGCCGCCTCGGGCACGGCCGGCATCGTCGTCGGCACCCACGCGCTGCTGCAGGAGCACGTCCAGTTCGCCGACCTGGGCCTCGTCGTGATCGACGAGCAGCACCGGTTCGGCGTCGAGCAGCGCGACGCGCTGCGGGAGAAGGCGACCGGCGGCCGCCCGCACGTCCTCGTCATGACCGCCACCCCGATCCCGCGCACCGTCGCCATGACCGTGTACGGCGATCTGGACACCTCGTCGCTCACCCAGCTGCCCGCCGGCCGGTCCCCGATCGCGACCCACGTCGTCCCCTCGGCCAACCGGGCGTACTGGAACCGCGCCTGGGAGCGCATCCGGGAGGAGGTCGCCCAGGGTCGGCAGGCGTACGTCGTCTGTCCCCGCATCGGCGAGGCGGAGGGCGAGGAGAGCGACCTGACCGCCGGGGACCCGGAGACGGAGGGACGCCGGCCGCCCCTCGCCGTGCTCGACGTCGCCCCGAAGCTCTCCGAGGGCCCGCTGCACGACCTGCGGATCGGGGTGCTGCACGGCCGCCTGCACCCGGACGACAAGGACGCCGTCATGCGGCGGTTCGCCGCCGGGGAGGTCGACGTCCTCGTCGCCACGACGGTCATCGAGGTCGGCGTGGACGTGCCCAACGCCACCGTCATGGTGATCCTCGACGCCGACCGGTTCGGGGTGTCGCAGCTGCACCAGTTGCGCGGCCGGGTCGGCCGGGGCCGGTACGCCGGGCTGTGTCTGCTCGTCACGGACGCCGACGAGGATTCCAAGGCCCGGGAGCGTCTCGACGCGGTCGCCTCCACCCTCGACGGGTTCGAGCTGTCCCGCCTCGACCTCGAGCAGCGTCGCGAGGGCGACGTCCTGGGCGAGACGCAGTCCGGGCGGCGCTCCAGCCTCCGGCTGCTGACCCTGCTGCGGGACGAGGAGATCATCAAGGCGGCGCGCGCGGAGGCCGGGGCGCTCGTCGAGCAGGACCCGGAGCTGACGGAGCATCCGGCGCTCGCCGCGGAGCTGGCGGCCCTGATCGACGAGGAACGCGCCGAGTACCTCGAGAAGACCTGAGCCGCAGGTCACCACCGGCGGACGACCCGCACACCGCGGAGGATCTTCGCGATCCTCGCCACGCGTGCGGCGGATCTGATTTCCATACCATCTCGATTGACAAAATAGGGAAGCGGGTTCAGGCTGGATACGTGCACCGGAGAGCTCCGCTGATCGTGCGGCTCCACGTCGACCTGCGGCGACAGGCCAGCGCCCTGTGTCGCCGGGGCTGAGTCCTCGTCCCCGGGGCCGCGCCCGTCGCGGCCGCGCCAAGCGTGGAGAGGGCGTGTCCTCTGACGCGTCCCCGCGCCCATCAGACGACTCTCCGGAGGAACACATGACCGTCATCGACCTGCCCGTGCCGTCACCGACGCGATGGGCGGAGGAACAGGCCGGCAACAGGCTCGCCCGTGCCCTCGGCGACCGGGACGCCCGCGTCCGCCGAGCCGCGGCCGGCGCCCTCATCGACGAGCGGGAGGTGCTGGTCGGCGAGGAGGGCGTGCGCGCGCTCGTCCAGGCCGCCGACACCGGCGCCGACTCCTACGTACGCGCGGTGGCGGGGGAACTGGTGCGCGCCATGCGGGCCGCCGCCTGGGACATCTACGCCCTGGCCCTGCGCCGCGACGACCCCGGCCGCGCCGAGACGATCCGCGGGCTGGCCCTGCTCAGGGCCGCCGCCGACCTCGGCGAGATCGCCCTGACCGACCCGTCCTGGCGTATCCGGGAGAGCGCGGTGGCCGCCCTCGCGGCGCTGGGCCCGCGCGCCGCGATCGGCCCGCTGACCAGCGTGCTCGACGACGAGGTCGTCGCCGTCCGCCTGGCGGCCGTACGGGCGCTGGCCCGCTGGGCGTCCGACCGGCACTACGCCCGGTCGGCGCTGACGGCGGCGCTGGCGGACCCGGACCCGGGCATCCGTGCCGAGGCCCGCTGGGCCCTGGCCACCCCGACCTCCCGTCCCTGACGAGGCGGTCCGCTGGTCCGCGAAAGGCTCGGCGAAGCACGCCCGGAACCGGGAGGGACCGGACTCGGTGCCGCCCTGCCGGCCGGTTCGCCGAGCCTCGCGTCCGGCCCGTGCGCCTCTATGTCGATCACGGTCTTCCGACGCGCCGGGAAGGTCGTGGCCGCGATTCTCCGTCTGTGGTTACGCTCCCGCAGTGGAGCAGAAGCGCGACTTTCCGGTCCCCGTCGCCGCCGCACCCGCCTACCTGATCGCCGCCCTGGCCGCCGTCTCGGGCGTCGGCGCGCTTCTCGTGCTCGCCCTCGTGGGCTACCTGCTGCTCGCCATGCGAGGGCTGTCGGAACAGGCCGCGGCCGGTCCCGTGTTCGTGATCTTCCCGGCCCTCGGACTTGGCCTGCTGGCCTCCGCCGTCGGGATGGCGTTCCTCGCCCGCTCGGAGTTCCGGCTGCTGCGCACCCCGCCCGTCTTCACGACCGAGGGCGTTCGGCTGCGGGTGTTCGCGCGGCGCGGCTACGACGTGTTCGTCCCCTGGGAGCGGGTCTCACGGCTGCGGGTCGCGGAGAAGGGCGCCCGGCCGTACCTCCTGGTGGACGTCGCCGACGCCGATGATCTGACGCGTGGGGACCCGGGCCGGGCCGAGCGGCTGCGCCGGACCGCCGAACGCTTCGAGGGCGCGGCGGTCGTGTACGGGCTGCGCGGCGCCCTCATCCGCGCCCCGGACCTGGGCGCGGTCGTCGACCGCCTCAGCGACGGAACCGTCGCCCTTGACTACTGACAGAGCCGCCGCGGGCGGCGCCCACGACACGGGCGGACCGCGAGGCGCCGGGCCAGGGATGCCGCGCCGGTACATGGGGAGACGGCGAAGGCGCCTCCCCACCGGGAGACGCCTTCATGACCGCGCTCAGGCGCTCAGCCGGGCTTTCGGGCGGGCTCCGATGACGGCCGCCGCCCCGGTCACCACGGCGATCGCGCCGAGGAACGCCATGGCCCCGATCGGGCCGCCCGTGTACGGAAGGGGCGGAAGGGCGGATCGGATCGTCATCAGCTCACCCGTGCCTTTCGGCAGGCCCAACGCGGGAGGTACCGCCGGTGGCCTGGCCGCTGGGGGCGTGGAGCCCGGCGGCGGCGACCCGGGTGGGTTCGGCGAGCCCGGTGGGTTCGGCGAGGTGGGCGGGTTCGGCGGGGCAGGAGTGGTCGGCGGGGGCTGCGGCGCCGGTTTGGGAGCCTGGCACCCCGCGCACAGCCCCAGCGAGGCCTTGAGGTGGGCGCCGCCCAGGGAGGCCCCCAGACCGGCTCTGACCGCGGCCCTGCCGGGTCTCGTGCCCGCGCGGGGCGTGCCCGGCAGGCGCACCCGTACGCGCAGGTCCACACCCGTGGCCTTCCGCACGGTGCGGGATGTCTGTGTCGTCGTCTTGGTCAGGGCGCCGCCGACGGTCCGGGAAACGGGACCGGTCAGGCCACCGGTGAGATCGAGGCCTCCGGTGTCGGCCTGGGCTACGCCACTGAGGGCGGTGCCGCCCAGGATCGTCAGGCCGGCCGTCGTCGCCAGCCTCGTGCGAGTTCGCATAGGGGGATCTCTCCAGGTCGATGGGAGCGGGGGGCGAGACCCGGGACGGGGCGGCGCACGGGCCCGAGGTGACCCGCTGACGCCTTCGCAGGCCGACGGCACCTCGTGGTCTCCTCCCGATCGCGTGCGCCCGGGAGGCCACGGACGCCGCCGTACGATCCGCGACTAGTTTGTCACGATCAGTAGTTCATGGGAATGATTTCAGCGGGCGGAGGTTTCGGCAGGCTGGGGGTGCGGGGGAGTGACCCGACTCATCGCGGGAGCGGGCGGAGGTTTCGGCAGACTGGGGGAGTGACCCGACTCATCGCAGGAGCGGCCGGCGGCCGGCGCATCTCCGTCCCTTCCGGCCGCGACACCAGGCCGACCAGCGACCGGGCCCGAGAGGGACTGTTCGCCACGGTCCACTCGCTGCTGGGCGACCTCACCGGGCTGCGGGTGACCGACCTGTTCGCCGGGTCCGGGGCGGTCGGGCTGGAGGCGCTGTCGCGCGGCGCGGCCCACGTCCTGCTCGTCGAGTCGGCGCCGCGCGCGGCCAAAGTGATCAAGGCGAACATCGCCGCCCTCGGCCTGCCCGGCGCCGAACTGAGGACCGACCGCGTCGAGCGCGTGCTGCGGAACCCGCCCGAGGAGCCGTACGACCTCGTCTTCGCGGACCCGCCGTACGCCGTGACCGGCGAGGTCGTCACCCGGATGCTGGAGGATCTGCGCGACAACGGCTGGCTGGCCCCGGACGCCCTGGTCGCGGTCGAACGCGCGACCCGCGACGAGCCGGTGCGCTGGCCGGCCGGGTACGAGGAGGGCAGGGCCCGTCGATACGGGGAAGGGACCCTTTGGTACGGTCACGCCGCAGGTCACTGACGGCTCCTCAGCGAAGGGTGCTCACCTCGTGCGCCGTGTTGTCTGTCCGGGCTCGTACGACCCCGTCACCAACGGCCACCTCGACATCATCAGCCGGGCGTCGCGGCTGTATGACGAGGTCGTCGTCGCGGTCCTGATCAACATCTCCAAGAAAAGCCTCTTCACCGTCGACGAACGCGCCGAGATGATCGCCGAGGTGACGAAGCAGTACGGCAACGTGGTCGTCGAGAGGTTCCACGGGCTCACCGTCGACTTCTGCCGCGAGCGCGACATCCCCGTCATCGTGCGCGGCCTGCGGGCGGTCAGCGACTTCGACTACGAGTTGCAGATCGCTCAGATGAACCACCAGCTCGCGGGCGTCGAGACGATGTTCATGGCCACCAACCCGCTGTACTCCTTCCTGTCCTCCAGTCTGGTCAAGGAGGTCGCGCAGTACGGCGGGGACGTGTCCGGGCTGGTGCCCGAGCCGGTCCAGCAACGCCTCATCCGGCGGTTCTCCCAGTCCTGAGCGCCTCCCCGACCCCGCCGGAGCGCGGTTCGGGTGTTCCCGGAACGCCCGGCCCGCCGGGTTCTGAGGGGCCTCCGAGTTGGGAGAACGCCCGCAGGTTGGTAACCTTGCCAATCGACCTTGTACGACGGCGGTGATGCGCCATGCCTCACGGAAGCAGGAAACACCTGACCCGCATCGATCCCCGAGCCCCATTCGTGATCGACACGACCACGTTGGGCCGCAGACCGGGATCGATGCGCGAGGATTCCAAAACCGTGCCGGCTCCGGCGGATCTCGGCGTCGAGATGGTCGGTGTCCCCGAGGGCGCCGACATCGAGCTGGACTTCCGGCTCGAGGCGGTGATGGAGGGCGTGCTCATCTCGGGCACGGCACGGGCACCTCTCGCGGGAGAGTGCGCGCGCTGCCTGGAGCCGGTCACCTCGTCGATCGAGGTGGACTTCCAGGAGCTCTACGTCTACTCCGACACTCGCTCCGGCGAGAGCGCGGAGGAGGACGAGCGCCGTCTCGAGGGAGATCTCATCGATCTCGAGCCGGTGGTCCGGGACGCGATGGTGCTCGCACTGCCGCTGTCCCCGCTGTGCCAGGACGACTGTCCCGGCCTGTGCTCGGAGTGCGGGGTGCGGCTGGCCGACGCCGAGCCGGACCACCACCATGAGGCCGTCGACCCCCGGTGGGCGGCATTGCAGGGCATGTTGGATCAACGACAAGAAGACCAGGAGGGCTGACGTGGCCGTTCCCAAGCGTAAGAAGTCGCGCAGCAACACGCGGCACCGTCGCTCGCAGTGGAAGACCCAGGCGCCGACGCTCGTGCGCTGCCCGCAGTGCCGCGACGAGAAGCTGCCGCACACCGCGTGCCCGACCTGCGGCACCTACAACCGCCGACAGGTCGTCGACGTGGCCTGAGCGACGTTCTCCGGGGGCGGCCTGCGCCGCCCCCGATCGTCTCGCGATGAAGACTCGCCCGAGGCCGTGGCGGACGCCGGAGACACCCGGCGTGCACCTCGCCCTCGCGGAACCTTCCTCGGAGGAAGAACCGTGAGTTACCCGTCCGCCGTGGCCTTGGGGGCCGCATGAGATCCGACAACTCGGCGGCCGACCGGCGTCCCCTCGAGGAGGCCCTCGGAGTCAGCCCCGACCCGGCCCTCCTCGAACGCGCCCTCACCCACCGTTCCTACGCCTACGAGAACGGCGGCCTGCCGACCAACGAGCGGCTGGAGTTCCTGGGCGACTCGGTGCTCGGCCTGATCGTCACCGACACGCTGTTCCGCAACCACCCCGACCTGCCCGAGGGCCAGCTGGCCAAGCTGCGGGCCGCGGTGGTCAACATGCGGGCGCTCGCCGGAGTGGCGCGCTCGCTCGGCCTGGGCGCCTACATCCGCCTCGGCCGCGGCGAGGAGGGCACCGGGGGACGCGACAAGTCCTCGATCCTGGCCGACACGCTCGAGGCGCTGATCGGAGCCGTCTACCTCGACCTGGGCCTGAAGGCCGCGGACGATCTGGTCCACCGGCTGTTCGACGCGCTCATCACCCGCTCGGCGAGCCTGGGCGCGGGGCTGGACTGGAAGACGTCCCTGCAGGAGCTGACCGCCACGGAGGAGCTCGGCGTGCCCGAGTACCACGTGGAGGAGAGCGGCCCGGACCATCAGAAGACGTTCCGCGCCGTGGTCATCGTCGGCGGGACGGAGTACGGCCGCGGCGAGGGGCGCAGCAAGAAGGAGGCCGAGCAGCAGGCGGCCGAGACCGCGTGGCGGGCGATCCGCGAGAGCTCCGGGGGAGACCCGCAGCAGTGACCCGCGCCTCCGCCGGCCCGTCCGGTCGGCGGAGCCGGCGCCGCAGGCCCGTTGACGCTGATGGAGGAGGTCTTCCGTGCCCGAACTACCGGAGGTCGAGGTCGTCCGGCGGGGCGTCGAGCGCTGGGTCGTCGGCCGTACGGTCCGGACGGCCGAGGTGCTGCACCCCAGGTCGGCGCGCCGCCACACCGAGGGCCCGGCGGACCTGGCCGCGCGGATGACCGGGCGGACCGTCGCCGGAGCGCGGCGGCGCGGGAAGTACCTCTGGCTGCCGGTCGGTGACGACGAGGCGCTGCTGGCCCATCTCGGCATGAGCGGGCAGTTGCTCGTCGATGATCCGGACCGGCCGCCGGAGAAGCACCTGCGCGCCCGGTTCACCTTCACCGACGGGGGACCCGACCTGCGTTTCGTCGACCAGCGCACCTTCGGCCACCTGATGCTCACCGGCACCGAGGACGGCGTTCCCGAGCCGATCACGCACATCGCCCCGGACCCGCTGGAGGACGCCTTCGACGAGGACGCGTTCTACCGGGCGCTGCGGCGCCGGCGTACGGGCATCAAGCGGGCGCTGCTCGACCAGTCCCTGATCAGCGGCGTCGGGAACATCTACGCCGACGAGGCGCTGTGGCGTGCGCGGCTGCACTGGGCGCGGCCGACCGAGACGCTGACGCGGACCGAGGTGTCGAGCCTGGTGACGGGCGTCCGCGAGGTCATGGCCGCCGCGCTGAAGGCGGGCGGCACCTCCTTCGACAGCCTGTACGTCAACGTGAACGGCGAGAGCGGCTACTTCGAGCGGTCGCTGAACGTCTACGGCCGGCGCGACGAGCCGTGCGCGAGGTGCGGCAGCCCCATCCGGCGCGACGCCTTCATGAACCGCTCCTCCTTCACCTGCCCCACCTGCCAGCCGCGGCCCCGGCGGGCGCACTACTGACCCCTGGTCCCGGCCTACGATCGGGGGATGGACGAGCACGTACGGCTGACGGCCTGGGCGCGCGGGCGGGTGCAGGGTGTCGGCTTCCGGTGGTGGGTGCGTTCCCGTGCTCTGGAGCTGGGGCTGAGCGGTTCGGCGAGCAACCTGGTGGACGGCCGCGTCGAGGTGATCGCCGAAGGGCCGCGGAACGCGTGCGAGGAACTCCTGGACCTCCTCCGAAGCGGCACGACGCCGGGACGGGTGACCGGCGTATCCGAGCGTTGGACGGAGCCGCGAGGCGGGCTTCACGGCTTCGTCGAACGGTGATCGGTCTGAGAGGTCTGCTAAACTTGTACGGACAGGTTGTTACGGGTCTGTGACATCTGTCTTGACCGGCTCTCCGGCCGGTGCGACCCTAGTTGTTACGCGCACCTCAGGAAGCTTTCCGTGCGCGACCATTCCTGCTGGTCACTCAGCGTGGAGGACCCTTAATCATGGCGAAGGCTCTACTCGGCCACGTCGGCGGTCCCGACCCCCGCATGGTTGCGGAGATGCGGCGCCTGCAGCAACGTGTCCGTGACCTGGAGGCCGAGCTCGTACGGCTCCAGTCCGAAAACGACGCGCTTGCCGCTGTTGCTGACAACGAAGTCATGGCGCTCGCTGCCAAGGACCGCGAACCGGCACTGACCTGAGGTCAGCGCCGGCGCGTAAAAGGGACGTCGATCCGACGTCCCTTTTTGTTGGCCGCAAAGCGCGCGTTTCCGAGGTTTGAGAATTCCCGTCGCGGTCGCTTCTGGTCCGAGCCGTACCGGGCCCGGAGCGGGAATCGCCGGGAGAGGCGCCACGCACGGCGTCCGACCATGGCACATTGGTGCACGCCGGATACCCGATCTCGAAGGGGTCCGGCCGGTATCGTGCCTGAGATGGCCGGGGCGTCGGTGGCGTGCGGCGCGGGACGATCCACCCGTCCGCAGTCGCAGAAAGGATCGGTGGGCGCTTGTACTTGAAGAGCCTCACGTTGCGGGGTTTCAAGTCCTTCGCGTCCTCGACCACGCTGCGCCTCGAACCCGGTATCACCTGCGTCGTCGGGCCCAACGGCTCCGGCAAGTCGAACGTCGTCGACGCGCTCGCCTGGGTGATGGGAGAGCAGGGCGCCAAGTCACTTCGCGGCGGGAAGATGGAGGACGTGATCTTCGCGGGCACGTCCTCGCGCCCGCCGCTCGGCCGCGCCGAGGTCGTCCTGACGATCGACAACTCCGACGGCGCGCTGCCCATCGACTACTCCGAGGTCACGATCAGCCGGCTGATGTTCCGGTCGGGGCAGAGCGAGTACTCCATCAACGGCGACCCCTGCCGGCTGCTGGACGTCCAGGAGCTGCTGTCCGACTCCGGCATCGGCCGTGAGATGCACGTCATCATCGGCCAGGGCCAGCTCGACCGGGTCCTGCACTCCGGCCCCGAGGGACGGCGGGCGGTGATCGAGGAGGCCGCGGGCGTCCTCAAGCACCGCAAGCGCAAGGAGAAGGCCCTGCGCAAGCTCAACGCGATGCAGGCCAACCTGACCCGCGTGCAGGACCTCACGACCGAGCTGCGCCGGCAGCTCAAGCCGCTGGGCCGGCAGGCCGAGATCGCCCGGCGGGCGGCGGTCATCCAGTCCGAGCTGCGCGACGCGCGGCTGCGCCTCCTCGCCGACGACCTGGTCACCCTCTCGGCCAAACTGGAGCAGGAGGCGGCCGACGAGGCGACGATCCGCGAGCGCCGCGCGGCCGTCGAGCAGGCACTGGCGCAGGCCCAGCAGCGGGAGGCCGCCCTGGAGGCCGAGGCCGCCGAGCAGGCGCCGATCCTCGCCCGCGTCCAGGACACCTGGTACCAGCTGTCGTCGCTGCGCGAGCGCCTGCGCGGCGTCGGCGAGCTCGCCGCCGAGCGCCACCGCAACGCCGTGGAGGCTCAGGCGGAGGCGCGCCGTGGCCGCGACCCGGAGGACATGGAGCGCGAGGCGGCGGAGATCCGGGCGCAGGAGGAGATCCTCGGCGCCCGGCTCGAGGCGGCGCAGGACCTCCTCGCCGAGGCCGTCGACCAGCGCGCCGTCGCCGAGGCCGCGCTCAAACAGGAGGAGTACCGTCTGCAGGACGCCGCCCGCGCGGCCGCCGACCGCCGCGAGGGACTGGCCCGGCTGCGTGGCCGGGTCGAGGCGCTGGGCAGCAAGGTCCAGGCCACCGAGGCGGAGATCGGCCGGCTCGCCGAGGCGCTCACCGACGCGCGGGAGCGCGCGGCGGTGGCCCAGGCCGAGCACGAGTCGCAGGACACCGAGGCCGCCGAGGACCCGGAGCTGGCCGCCGAGCACGAGCGCGCCCAGGAGGTCCTCGAGCAGGCGAAGGAGGCCGCCGAGCACGCCCGGGAGGCCGTGGAGGAGCCTCGGCGGCTCGTGAAGGAGGCGCGCGACCGCGTGGCCGCGGCGCGCGGTGCCGACCAGGCGGCGCAGAAGGAGGTCACCGCGCTGCAGGCGCGCGTGGAGGCCCTGGACCAGACGATGGGCAGCGCGGCGGACGGCGGGGAGATCCTCCTATCCGCGGACCTCGACGGTGTGCTCGGCACGATGGCGTCCCTGCTGTCGGTGGAGCCGGGCGCCGAGATCGCGGTGGCGGCGGCGCTGGGCGCGGCCGCCGAAGCCGTCGCCGTCGCCTCGCTCGACACCGCCGAGGCGGCACTGGCCCTGCTGCGCGCCGAGGACGCCGGGCAGGCCGGGGTCGTGGTCGGCGCCGGACCCGACGAGCAGCATGAGCACCCCGCCCTTCCGGACGGCGCCCGCCACGCCGCCGACCTCGTGACGGCCCCGGATCGGTTGCGGGCGGCGATCCGTCACCTGCTGACCGGCGTCGTGGTCGTCGAGGACCTGCCCGCCGCGGCCGCGCTCGTACGGGCCAGGCCCGAGCTGCGCGCGGTGACGCGGGACGGGGACCTGCTCGGCGCGCACTGGGCGCTCGGCGGTGGCGGCAAGCGGCAGAGCCTGCTGCAGATGCGCTCCGCCCGCGACGAGGCCGCCGAGCGGCTCGCCGCCGCGGAGGCCAGGGCCGAGGGCACCGCGGTCGCCCTCGAGGAGGCCGTCGCGGCCGAGCAGCGGGCCCAGTCCGTGCTGGAGGCGGCCCAGGCGGCCGTGGGCGAGGCGCAGAGCGGGGTGAACCGCGCGCAGGGCGGCCTGGACAAGGTGCGCGCCCGGATGCGGGAGGCGGCGGCCGAGGCCGCCCAGGAGGCCAAGCACGTGGCCCGGCTCCAGGCCGCCGCCCAGGCCGCCCGGCAGGAGGCCGAGCGCCTGGCCCGGTCCCTGGCCACGGCCGAGGAGGCGCGCGACCGCGACCTCGCGGCGGCGGCGGAGCTGCGGGAGCGTCTGGAGGTCGCCGAGGCGGAGCCGCTCGACGACGACGAGGAGGACACCACCCGCCGCGACGAGCTGAACGACCGGTGCCAGGAGCTGCGGTCCGCCGAGATGGAGGCGCGGCTGAACGTCCGCACCGCCGAGGAGCGCGTCTCGGCCATCGCGGGCCGGGCCGACGAGCTGGAGCGGGCCGCCGACCGCGAGCGCCAGGAGCGCGCCCGCGCCGCCGAGCGCCGCCGCCGCCTCGCCCGTGACGCCCGGGTGGCGCAGGCCGTCGGCGCCGGCGTCCAGCGGGCGCTCGCCGGGATCGAGGTCTCGATCGCCGCGGCCGTGGCCGAGCGGGAGACCCACGAGCAGGTGCGCGCCGCCCGCGAGGAGGAGCTGAAGGCGGTCCGGACCCGCGTGCGCGAGCTCACCGGCGAGCACGAGAAGCTCGTCAACGTCGCGCACGGCAGCGAGGTCGCCCGGGCCGAGCAGCGGCTGCGACTCGAGCAGTTCGAGGAGCGGGCGATGGAGGAGTACGGGCTGGAGGTGGACGTGCTCGTCGCCGAGTACGGCCCCGAGCAGCCGGTGCCCCCCGCCCCGGACGCGCCGGAGGACGCCGCGCCCGAGCCGTACGACCGGGCCAAGCAGGAGAAGCGCGCGAAGCAGGCCGAGCGCCAGCTCACCCAGCTCGGCAAGGTCAACCCGCTGGCCCTTGAGGAGTTCGCGGCGCTGGAGGAGCGACACGCGTTCCTGACCTCACAGCTGGAGGACCTCAAGAAGACCCGCCGGGACCTGCTCACCGTCGTCAAGGAGGTCGACGACCGGGTCCAGCAGGTGTTCGCGTCGGCGTACGAGGACGTCGCGCGGGAGTTCGAGGGCGTCTTCTCCCGGCTGTTCCCGGGCGGGGAGGGGCGGCTGTCGCTGACCGACCCGGAGGACCTGCTCACCACCGGGGTCGAGGTGGAGGCGCGTCCGCCAGGCAAGAAGGTCAAGCGCCTGTCGCTGCTGTCCGGCGGGGAGCGCTCGCTCGTGGCGATCGCGTTCCTCGCTTCGATCTTCAAGGCGCGGCCGTCGCCGTTCTACGTGCTCGACGAGGTCGAGGCCGCGCTGGACGACACCAACACCCAGCGGCTGCTCGGCATCTTCGAGGAGCTGCGCGAGTCGTCCCAGCTGATCGTGATCACTCACCAGAAGCGCACGATGGAGGGAGCGGACGCCCTGTACGGCGTCAGCATGCGCGGCGACGGTGTGACCCAGGTGGTGAGCCAGCGCCTCCGGGAGCCGGAACCGGCCTGACGGCCTGACCGGCGGCCCGAAGCGGCCCTGACCGCCCTGACCAGGGCGCCCTCCGCTTCCCTTGGCGAAAGGGGGGCAAGGCAATCAATGCGTATGTTTTGTACCATCTTGTCCCAAGTTGCGCTTGGTTTCGCTAGAGTCACGGCGGTCCCTCACCGCGCACCAGTAACGCCAGGGAGAGTCAACGTGGACCCTCAGCGTCTCAAAGACAACTTCGCCCAGGTCGGCGGCCACGGCATGGACGTGGCCGAGTACTTCTACGCGGACCTGTTCGAGCGCAACCCGAACTACCGCTCCCTGTTCCCGGCGTCGATGAGGCGCCAGCAGGAGGTCCTGCTGGGCGCGCTCAGCCAGATCGTCTCCATGGTGGACGACCCGGAGCGGCTCGTTCCGTACCTGCAGGACCTCGGCCGGGCGCACGCCGGATTCGGCATCAACCCCGAGCACTACCCCGAGGTCGGCACCAGCCTCGTCGCGACGCTGAAGTACTTCAGCGGCGACGACTGGACCGCCGAACTGGAGAAGGACTGGGTCGAGGCCTACGGCGTCGTCTCCGACGTCATGATCAAGGCCGCCGACCAGAAGTAGAACGCCGCGGCGACGGCCCGCCCGGCTTCAGGAGAATGTGTGGATGCTCAACGCCTGAAAGACAACTTTGCCCAGGTGGCGCAGCACGGTGACGCCGTGGCGCTGTTCTTCTACTCGGACCTGTTCCTGCGGAACCCGCGACTGCGGGAGATGTTCCCCGTCGGCATGAGCCACCAGCGTGATCGCCTGCTCGGCGCGCTGGGACGCATCGTGTCGCAGGTGGACAACCTTCCGGACCTGGTTCCGTTCGTGCAGCAACTGGGCAGGGACCACCGCAAGTTCGGAGTGGAGGCACTGCACTATCCCGAGGTCGGGGCGAGCCTCGTCGCGACGCTTCGGTACTACTCCGGGCCATCCTGGAGTGAGGAGCTGGCGCGGGACTGGACGGACGCCTACAACCTGCTCTCCAAGGTCATGATCGAGGCGGCCCACGAGGATGCCTCGCAGCGTCCGTCCTGGTGGAACGCCCAGATCGTCGCGCACGAACGCCGTCGGTTCGACATGGCGGTGATGCGGGTCCTGCCCGACCGGCCGTTCGCGTACCAGCCCGGACAGGCGGTGTCGCTCGAGGTTCCGGCCCGGATGCGGATGTGGCGCTACTACTCGATGGCCAACGCGCCCCGGCCGGACAACACGCTGGACTTCCACGTGCAGCTGATCGACGGCGGCCCGGTCAGCCCGGTGCTCGTGCGAGCGCTCTCCGTCGGCGACTGGATCAAGCTCGGCCCCCCGATCGGCACGATGACCTACGACGAGCGGTCAGGGCGTGACGTGCTACTCGTCGCCGGCAGCACGGGCCTGGCACCGCTCAAGGCGATCCTCGAGCAGATCGACGCGCGGCCCAACCCGCCGCGCGTCCACCTGTTCTTCGGCGCGCGGTACGTCGACGGGCTGTACGACCTGGACGAGCTGCAGAAGATGGCGGCCAGGGCACCGTGGCTCACCGTGATCCCAGCGGTCTCCGACCATGATCCCGGCCCGGCGGCCGAACGCGGCACGCTGGCCGACGTCATCGGGCAGTTCGGAATGTGGCAGAACCACGACGCCTACGTCTGCGGCTCACCGGCCATGGTCGAGGCGACCGTCGCCCGGCTCCGGCAGATGGGGCTGAGCGACGACCGCATCCGAACCGACAAGTACGCGGACGCATAGAGGAGACCAATGACCTCCCCCGATATCCATTCCGCCCAGCGCATCACCCCGGCGGAGCTGCAGGCGGTCAACTTCCAGCGCGCTCCGCTCGGTCGCCGGGGATTCGACGAAGACCAGGTGAGAGCGTTCCTGGGCCAGGTCGAGCAGGAGCTCGTCCGCGTCCTGAACGAGAAGGCCGCCCTGGAGAACGAGGTCGCCCGGCTGCGGGAGCGCATCGCCGGCGGCGGCTCGGGCGTCGCCAAGGTCCAGCCCGAGGACGCCCACATCCAGGCCGTACGGATCCTGTCGAACGCGCAGCAGACCGCGGACCAGTACGTCGCGGACGCGCAGCGCTACAGCCGGGAGATCGCCGAGGAGGCCCGGCGTGGCCGCGACGACATCCTCGCCGACGCGCAGTCCCGCGCCGTCCTCGTCCTCGAGGAGGCGCACCGGCAGGCGTCGCACGCCGCCGAGCAGGTCGTGCCGCGGGCCGAGCCGATGTCCAGCGACGAGCGCAGCGACCTCGAACGTGAGATCGCCTACCTCCGGACCTTCAGCGACGTCTAACGTACGCACCTGCGCAGCTACCTCGAGGCGCTGCTGCGGAACGTCGAGGAGTGGGAGAAGTCCGAACGCGACTCCGTCTCCGGCACCCCCGGAGTGCCTCCCCGGATGCCCTGACGGCGGGGCCTTTCGCCACGCCGTACGGAAGGCTCGGGGAATGGTTCCGCCGCCGATGGGAACGTCGGCGGATGCCCCGGTTCGCCGGGGCCGCTCGGAGGGGCTCTCCGAGCCTTCCGCTCGGTCGCACGGGAGGACGACGCGACCGGGCGGACGATGACCGGGTAGGAACGCGAAGGGCAGCCCGCACCTTCTGCGAGACTGGGACACGCTATGGAATACGTCATTCTCGCCATCGCCATCGTCGTGCTCGCCGTCGCGACGGGTGTGTTCTTCCTGGTCCGGGGTGCGCGCCGTGCCGTGCCGCCACCGCGGGCACCGGAAGCGCCCAAGGCGCCGGAGGCACCGCGTGGCGGCACGGCCGTCATCGAGGAAGAAGAGGTCGTCGCGCCGCCCACGCGGGCGCCGACCCCCGAGGCGCCGCCCGCGCCGCCCGCCCTCGAGGTCCCGCCGCCGTCCGCCGGCCGCCTCATCCGCCTGCGGGCACGGCTCTCCCGTTCCCAGAACGCCCTGGGCAAGACCCTTCTCACCCTGCTCTCCCGCGACACGCTCGACGACGACGTGTGGGACGAGATCGAGGACACCCTCGTGCAGGCCGACGTCGGCGTCGCGCCCTCCAGACAGATCGTCGACGACCTGCGCACCAAGGTGAAGGTCTACGGCACCCGCAGTCCCGGCGAGGTGCGGGGGCTGCTGAAGGACGAGCTCCTCACCCAGATCGGCAAGGACTGGGACCGCTCCCTGCGCACCGAGCCGCACGGCGCCCAGCCCGCGATCACCCTGGTCGTCGGCGTCAACGGCACCGGCAAGACCACCACCTGCGGCAAGCTCGCCCGGGTCCTGATCGGAGACGGGCGGACCGTCCTGCTCGGTGCGGCCGACACGTTCCGCGCCGCCGCCGCCGATCAGCTGGAGACCTGGGGGTCCCGGGTCGGCGCCGAGATCGTACGCCGCGAGGAGGGCGCGGATCCGGCGAGCGTCGCGTTCGAAGCGGTCAAGAAGGGCATCGAGGACAACGTCGACACCGTCATCGTCGACACCGCGGGCCGCCTGCACACCAAGACCGGGCTGATGGACGAGCTCGGCAAGGTCAAGCGCGTCGTCGAGAAGCAGGCCCAGGTGGACGAGGTGATCCTCGTTCTGGACGCGACGACCGGGCAGAACGGCCTGCGCCAGGCACGGGTCTTCGCCGAGGTCGTCAACGTCACCGGCATCGCGCTGACCAAGCTCGACGGCACCGCCAAGGGCGGCATCGTCATCGCGGTCCAGCGTGAGCTGGGCGTTCCGGTCAAGCTCGTCGGCCTCGGCGAGGGCCCCGACGACCTCGCGCCCTTCGACCCCGAAGGCTTCGTCGACGCCATCCTGGGCGACTGACCGGTCAGCCTTCGTGGAGGGCGTCCGCGACGGCGGTGGCCAGGTCCAACTGGGCACCGCCGTGGAACTCTCTCGTGAAGGTCCGCGACCCCAGCGCCTCCCTGGCGCGCGTCTCGCACTGCTGGTGCGAGCGGACGTGGTACGGCAGCTGCGTCGGCGAGAACCCGAGCTCGTGCCAGACCCGGTCCGCCGCGCCGAGCAGGCGGGCCGCGCGCTCCTGGGCGCCACCGGCGCCCGCGGTCCACGCCAGCACCTCCAGGAGCTGGGCGAGCCCCCAACGATCCTCGATGACGGACCAGGGCTCGGCCACCTGCAGCATCATCGTCTCCGCTCGCCGCCAGTCGCCCTGCTTCCACGCCGCGATCCCGATGGCGAACAGCGCGTACGCGCGGAACAGCGGCGCGTCCCGCGCGTCGCACAGGGCCATGAGCTCCTCGCCGAGCGCCGCGCCGAGATCCGGGTCCTTGGCGACGCAGAACACCGACGCGAGGTAGAGGTTGATGCCGACGGCGTTGAGGTCTCCGGCGTCCCAGTGGCGGTTCCGGGCCTGTTCCATCAGCGCGAGCCCGCGCCGGTCGTCCCCGGCCGACAGCGCGGCGATGCCGGAGACCATGGTGGCGAAGGCCGCGGCCGTGGCGTCCCCCGTCTCCTCGGCGAGCGCCTGGCATTCCTCGATCCGGATGACCGCCGTGGACAGATCACGCTGGTGCAGCGCGAGCAGGGAATCGGCCCACAGGGCGGTGAGCCGGGCGCGGGCGGGGGTGGAGACGAGCCGCAGTCCTCGCTCCAGCCAGTGCCGCCCCTCGGTGAGGGCCCCGGCGAGCAGCCAGAACCCCCACAGCGTCGAGGCGACCTCCAGCCCTGCCGGTGCCGAGGCCGGCCGGGCGTAACACGAGTCCATCGCGGCACGGATGTTCGGCAGTTCGACCTGCAGCGTATGGAAGGAGTCGAGCTGGTCGGAGGTCATCCGGTCGATCCGGAACCGCCCGACCAGCGACCTGTAGTGGGCGCAGTACCGCCCGCGCAACCGCTCCTCCTCGGCCGGGGTCAGATTCTCGCGGCCGTACGCGCGGATGCTGTCCAGCATGCGGTACCGCAGGCCGGGCTGGAGACGCTCGGAGGTCAGGACCGACTTGTCCACCAGCCCGGCGATCAGGTCGAAGATCTCATCACGGTCGATCTCCCCGCCGGCGCAGACCTCTTCGGCGGTGTCGAGGTCCACTCCGCCGGGGAAGGTCGCCAGGCGCGCCCACAGATGGCGTTCGGCGGGTGAGCACAGGCTGCGGCTCCAGTCCATCGTGGCGCGAAGTGTCTGGTGGCGCGGCGGTGCGGCCCTGTCACCGCCGGTCAGAATGGCGAAGCGGTCGTCGAGGTCGCTCAAGAGCCGGTCGAGCGGGGTGGTCCTGAGGCGCGCGGCGGCCAGCTCGATCGCCAGCGGGATCCCGTCGAGGCGCTGGGAGATGCGGGCGAGCGTGACGGCGTTGGCGGCGGTGACGCTGAAGCCGGGGCGTACGGCGGCGGCCCGGTCGGTGAAGAGCCGTACCGCCTCGCACCGGGCGATCTCGCGGGTCGGCGCGTGCTGGTCGGCGACCGGCAGGGAGGAGATCGGCAGTACCTGTTCGCCGAGCACGCCGAGCCGGTGACGGCTGGTGGCCATGATCCGTAGGCGGGGGGTGGTCCGCAGCAGGCGGTCCACGAGGGCCGCGCAGGATTCGAGGAGGTGTTCGCAGCCGTCCAGCACGAGCAGCATCCGCTTGTCGGCGAGACCGGCGAGGAGGAGCGGCATCGCCTCCCGGTCCGTCTCCCGGATCCCCGCCGCGGCGGCCACGGTGGGAACGAGCAGCCTGCCCTCCTCGAGCGAAGCGAGTTCCACGATCAGCACTCCGTCGGGGAACCAGCCCCGCAGCATGCTGGCGGCATGGAGCGCGAGCCGTGTCTTGCCGACGCCGCCGGCGCCGGTGAGCGTGAGCAGGCGCGTCCGTGGCAGGAGCCGTCTCACCTCGGACATCTCGCGTCTGCGGCCGACGAAGCTCGAACCGTCGGGATACCGGCGATCCCTGGCGAGTATGTCCTGAGCAGGCATGTCTTCTCGCGGTATGGAGATCGGTGACCAAAAGGCTCACTGATGGCCGGCGCTGCGGGCTCGTTGATCGCTCGGTGCGGGCCCTGGGCCGGATCATCGGTGGCCTGGGCGGCCCCCCAGAATCAGGGTCGGGGGCTTCTCATGGGATTCCGCGCCCCACGCTGTGCGCGGCGCGTGGGCGTCGAAGCCGAGTTTACGCAGGACGTGCTCCGTACCGGCGAGCGACCCCATCGGCAGCGGGACGGAGCCGTACCTCCGGGGGCGGCCTTGCGACCGGTGCGGCGGGGAGCGTGTAATGGAAGCTGTTTCCGACACCGAATGAGGGACGGTCGCCGCACCGCGCCGTTCCGACCGGACAAAGGGTGGTGGGGCTCCGAGCTCGCGGGTCCGACACGTGGACGTTTCCAGCGCTCCTTCGACGGACCGGCCTGGCCCCGGTCGGGTTACCGGCGCACTGTGGGGCGCGGCTCCGTATCCCGTGGTGATGGCCGATGCCGACGGCCGGGTGGTCGAGCTCAATGAGGCCGCCGCCCGGCTGTTCCCGCGAGCGGCGCCGGGCGCGAACCTCGCCGCGACGATGCCCGGGTGGCTGGCGGAGGCGCACCGCATCGCGAGTGGGTCCGGCATCGCGGGCGAACCGGTGTGGGGCCGGGTGGGGGAGCGCAGCTTCGAGGCGCACCCGACCCGCTCCCCGGACGGGAACGTGGTCTGGTGGCTGGTCGAGGACACCGACCGGCGGCAGGCCGAGGTCACACTCTGCACGGAGCGAGGGCGTACGGCGCTGCTGGCGGATGAGTCGAACGCCATCCTGTCGACGCTGAACGTCGACCGGTGCATGGAGGTCGCGGTACGGCTGGCGGCCGAGCAGCTGGCCGACGCCGCCGTGCTCATGCGGCCCGCCGTGGGACAACGGCTGCTGGCGGCCTTCGCCGTCCGTGGTGGCGAGGTCCACCGCCGTACGGTGGAGGCCGACGCCGTCGAGGTGCCCGGGTTGAGCGAGGCGCTGCAGGGCTTCCCGCCGATCCCGTCCTGCTGGATCGCTCCCGGCCAGTTGCCGTCGTGGGCCGTTCCGGAGGGCTTCGACGGGCCGGTCGGCGCGGTCGTGGTCACCCCACTGCCCGGACACGGCATCCCGGAGGGCGCGCTCATCCTGCTGCGCCGTCGCGACCGGCCCGAATTCAGCCGGAACGAGGAGGTCTTCGCCCGGCTGTTCGCGGCGCGGGCGGGCGCGGCGCTGTCGGCGGCCCGCGCGTTCGCCGAGCAGGCGGGGATCACCGAGATCCTCATGCGCGAGTCGCTGCCGCCGCGGTTGCACCACGTGCGCGGTGTGGACTTCGCCGGCGGGTACCGCGCGTCGGTGCGCGGCGAACTGGTCGGTGGTGACTTCTACGACGTCCATCCCGGGGACGATGAGGGCGAGGAGTCCCTCGTCGTGCTGGGAGACGTGTGCGGCAAAGGACTGGAGGCGGCGGTCACCACCGGCCAGATCCGCGCCACGCTGCGGGCGCTGCTGCCCATGGCCGACGATCACCTGCGGATGCTGTCCCTGCTCAACGGGGGACTGCTGAGCATGCGATCGGATCGGTTCGTCACCTTGGTGCTCGCGTCGGCGGTGCGGGCCGGGGATCGGGTGCGGCTGCGGCTGACCGCCGCGGGGCATCCGCCGCCGTTGATCGTCCGTTCTTGCGGTGCGGTCGAGGAGGCCGCCACCCGGGGTTGCCTGATCGGGGCGTTCCCGGACATCTTCGCGTCCACGGCCGAGGTGGAACTCGCGCCGGGTGAGTCGTGTGTGCTCTACACCGACGGCATCACCGAGGCCCGCGGCGGGCCGCTCGGCGACGCCGTGTTCGGTGATGAGCGGTTGAAGGACGCCCTGTCCGGCTGCGCGGGGATGCCCGCCGAAGCCGTCGTCGAACGCGTGCTGATGCTCGCGGCGCAGTGGGCCGGGAGCCGCGGCCACGACGACATGGCCGTCGTGGCGATCACCGCCCCCACAGACAGGATCCCCCGAAGCGGCGGAGCGCCGCCCATCCAGTGAGGAGATCCGACGATGACAACCGCGATTCCCGGCCGTTCGGACACCGAGGTCCTTTCCGCCCGGCTGTGGGACGCCGTGCACAAAGGAGACGAGTACGCGGCGACCGACGTGGTGCTACCGGCGGTGGACGCCGGGCTGGACGCCGAGTCGGCGCTGCTCGATGTGATCGCGCCGGTGCAGGCGAGGGTCGGCGTGGAGTGGGCCGCGAACCGGATCAGCGTGGCGGAGGAGCACACCGCGACGGCCATCAACGACCGTGTCGTCGCCGCCCTGGCCCACGACGCGTCCGTGCCGCGGCCGCGGCGGGGAGAGGGAAGGGTCACGGTGGCGTGCGTCGACGGCGAGTGGCACGCGCTGCCCGCCCGCCTGCTGGCCGAGACCCTGCGACTGCGGGGCTGGCACGTCGACTTCCTCGGCGCGCACGTACCGGTCACGCATCTGATCGACCACCTGCACCGTACGGGATCCGACGATCTGGCCCTGTCCGCGTCCATTTCCGCCCGCCTGCCCGCCGCGCACGCGACGATCACGGCATCGCACGCCGTGGGCGTCTCCGTCATGGTCGGCGGCGCGGCCTTCGGACCCGACGGCGGCTACGCCGACCGGCTGGGCGCCGATGCCTGGGCGCCCGACGCCCGGACCGCGGCCGGCCGTCTCGAGGAGATCCTCGTCCGGCCGTACGTCCCGCCGCCCGTGCACGAGCCGGTGGACGACCTGCCGCACCTGGTCGACCAGGAGTACACCCTGGTCACCCGCAGCGCGCCCCGGCTCGTCGCGGCGGTCCTGGCCGCGCTGGAGGAACGCTTCCCGGCCATGGCGACCTACAGCGAACGGCAGCGCCAGTACATCGCCGAGGGCGTCGCCTACATCACCGAGTTCCTCGGCGCCGCGCTCTACCTGGACGACTCCCCCCTGTTCACCCGCTTCGTCAGCTGGGCCGGCGACATCCTCACCGCACGCGGCGTCCCGGCCTACTCGGTCGCCCTGGCCCTGGACCTGCTGGCCGAACAGCTCAAGGACTTCCCGCGCGCCGTCGCCCTGCTCCGGGACGGCGACGCCGCACTGCAGATCGTCGGCTCCGGCCGGCCGTGAACGCGGGCGGGCCGATCGCCCGGCGCGGGCCCGAGCCCGATCATCGATGGCCCGAGCGGCCTCCGGGATCGGGATCAGGGGCTTCCTTCCTCGCTGAGCTCCGCGACCCACGCGGCGATCTGTGCGCGCGAGCCGAAGCCGAGTTTTCGCAGGATACGCTCCACATGCCCTTCCGCGGTCCGCTGAGCGACCACGAGCGCGGCGGCGATCTCCTTGTTGCTCATCCCTTTGGCGATGAGCCGGGCGACCTCCGTCTCCCGGTGGGTCAGCGGTGACAGACTCCGCTGGTCCGGCGTCACCGGTATGACCTGGACCTCGCCCTCCCGGAGGGCGTACGCCGTCGTCTCGGCGGAAGAGAATCCGCACCCCTCCTCGAAGAGCGCGTCGAATCGAGGGCCGCCGAGGCGGTCCCGGATCGCCCTCTCGCACTGCTCGCGATACCTCGTGAGGTACACGTACGGGGGGCCGCCCACCTCGCGCCAGATCTCCCGGAGCGCCCCGACCAGGCGGGCCGCACGCGCCGGATCGCCCTCGTCGGCGGCGATCCAGGCCAGTACCTCCACGCACAGCGCCATGCCGAGGCGGTCGTCGAAGGGCTGCTTCAGCCGGATGGCCTGCTGTTCCAGCTCCGTCGCGCGCTTCAGGTCGCCCTCCCGCCAGACCTCGATGCCGAGGACGGACAGCGTGTAGGAACGGAACCAGCGGTCCTGCCGGGCCTCGCAGAGCCGCAGGCACTCGTCGAACAGCGCGACGGCCTCTTCGGAACGGCCGAGCAGGGAGTACACCGTGGCGACGTACATCAGCGTGTTGGCGACGCCTCTGTCGTGGCCCAGCCCGCGGTGGCGCGCCAGCGCGTCCTCCAGGCTCGCCTCGGCTCGTGTCAGGTCGCGTCTGATCAGCGCGGCGAGACCCGCGACGTACTGGCACTGCGCGAGGACCAGCGGCTCGTCGCGGCCCAGCGTCCGGGCCTCGTCGAGCATCGGCTCGGCGGCCGCGAAGTCGCTCTGGAGGACGGCCAGCCGGGCGTGCACGCACAGGGCGGTCGCGCGGGCGGCCGGCGAGCCGGAATCCGCGACGAGCAGCTTCTCGAACCAGCGCCGGCCCTCATGGAGGAGATCGGCCGCGATCCAGTAGAACAGCAGGCCCGACGCGGTGTCGAGACCGGTGTCGATCTCCTCGGGCGTCGAGAGGCAGTAGTCGAGGGCGGCACGGATGTTGCCGTGCTCCAGCCGCAGCCGGTGGAACCACGACACCTGGTCGGGGCCGAACCACTCGCGGTCCGCCCGGGCCACCAGGTCGCGGTAGTAGTCGCGGTGGCGCCGCTGGACGCGGGCCTCGCGGTCGGAGGCGATGAGGCGCTCGCGGCCGTACTGGCGGATGGTCTCCAGGAGGCGGTAGCGGACGGTCTCGGCGTGTTCCTCGCGGACCAGTACTGATTTGTCGACGAGTCCGATGACGAGGTCGAGGACGTCTTCGCGGGCGATGCCGTCGCCGGCGCAGACGGATTCGGCGGCTTCGAGGTCCAGGCCGCCGGAGAAGACCGAGACGCGTTCCCACAGGAGGCGTTCGGGCTCGGTGCACAGGCCGTAGCTCCAGTCGATCAGCGCGCGCAGGGTCTGGTGGCGGGGCAGGACGGCGCGTGACCCGGAGGTGAGCAGCCGGAACCGGTCGTCCAGGCGGGCGAGCAACTGCTGCACCGAGAGCACCCGCAGCCGCACCGCCGCCAACTCGATGCCCAGCGGCAGGCCGTCCAGCCGGCGGCAGATCCGTACGACGGTCTCCCGGTTGTCCTCCGTCAGGGTGAACCCGGGCACGACCGCCTCGGCGCGTTCGGCGAACAGCCGGACCGCGTCGCCGGCCGCGACACCGGGGTGGGAACCGGCGACGGCGTGACCGGTCACCGGCAGACTGGGCACCGACAGGGTCTGCTCGCTGACGATGCCGAGGGCCTGGCGGCTGGTGGCGAGGATCCGCAGGCGGGGGCAGGCACGCAGCAACGCCTCGGCCAGCACCGCGCACTCGCCGACCAGATGTTCGCAGTTGTCCAGGATGAGCAGCGCCTGGGCGTCCTCGAGGTGGTCGATCAGCACCTGCAACGGCGGACGGGCCGACCGGTCACAGATCCGCAGAGCCTCGCACACCGCCGGGACGAGCAGGTCGGGGCTGTTCAGCGCGGCCAGTTCGATCAGCCACACGCCGTCGGGGAAGGCCCGGTGGACCAGCGTGCCCACACGGACGGCCAGGCGGGTCTTGCCGACCCCGCCGACCCCGGTCAGCGTGACGAGCCGGGAGACCGACAGCAGTCGTTTGACCTCGGCCACCTCGTGCCGACGTCCCACGAAACTCGTCACCTCGGCCGGGACTCCGTGGATCTGTCCGGGCCGTGTCGTGTCGGATGCCCCCGCCATAGTGTCGCCTCGGGACCGATCCGGCGCGACGCTCCGCCGCTCCGGCATCGCGGTCCAGGTCACAGCGTATGCGTGCATTGCCGGGAAGTGACATCCGGGCGGGCTCCGGGGTCCGGCGGCACGGTGCCACAGAGCCTCGTGGGACCGGTGCGACGGGATGGACGGCCTCATGCGAATTTTTGGCCATATGCAGTGAGGAGACCGAAACACACCTGAAACACCGGATCGCAGGGTTTCACACCGGCGAAACACTCATGCCCCGTCGGTGAAACCGCGCTGCTCGAAGCTCCAGAGCAGTATCGACCACCTCACCGAAGGGACGACCGCATGCCGCCGGACGTTCTGAAATTGATGAATTCGGGCGACACCGCCTGGCTGCTCGCGAGTTCCGCTCTCGTCCTTCTCATGACTCCCGGCCTCGCGTTCTTCTACGGTGGCATGGTCCGGTCGAAGAGCGTCCTGAACATGCTGATGATGAATTTCGCCACGATCGGCATCGTCAGCGTTCTGTGGGTCTTCTACGGCTACTCTCTGGCGTTCGCCAAGGACGTGGGGAACCACGGATTCATCGGCGGCCTGGGCAAGGTGGGCCTCAAGGACACCCTGATCTCCGCCTCCGGCACCTCGCCCGAGCTGGCCTTCGTGGCCTTTCAGCTGATGTTCGCGATCATCACGCCGGCTCTCATCAGCGGGGCCGTCGCCGACCGCGTCAAGTTCGGCGGCTGGTGCGTGTTCGTGGCCATCTGGGCGACGGTCGTCTACTTCCCGGTCGCGCACTGGGTGTTCTTCTTCGGCGACACGACGACGACCAAGGACGGCGGTTTCCTCGCCGACCACATCGGCACCCTCGACTTCGCCGGCGGTACCGCGGTCCACATCAACGCCGGCATGGCCGGCCTCGCCCTGGCCCTGGTCGTCGGCAAGCGTGTCGGCTGGCCGAAGGAGCCGATGCGGCCGCACAACGTCCCGTTCGTGCTGCTGGGCGCCGGCCTGCTGTGGTTCGGCTGGTTCGGGTTCAACGCCGGGTCCGCGCTGGCGGCCAACGCCCAGGCGTCCGTGGCGTTCGTCAACACCCAGGTCGCGACGGCCGCCGCGGCCCTCGGCTGGATCATCACCGAGCGGATCCGGTACGGCAAGTGCACCGCGCTCGGCATGGCCTCCGGCGCGGTCGCCGGCCTCGTCGCGATCACTCCGGCCTGTGCCTCGGTCAACCCGGTGGGCGCCATCATCCTCGGCATCATCGCGGGCGCCCTCTGCTCGGTCGCCGTGGGCATCAAGAACAAGTTCGGCTTCGACGACTCGCTCGACGTCGTCGGCGTGCACGCCGTCGGCGGCGCGGTGGGCGCGCTGCTCATCGGCTTCCTCGCCACCCCGACGGTCACCGGCATCCTCACCCCTGCCAAGGGCGACGGCCCGGCCGGCCTGTTCTACGGCGGAGGCCTCTCCCAGCTCGGCAAGCAGGCGATCGGCGTGGCGCTGGTCGCGGTGTACTCCTTCGTCCTCACCTGGATCATCGGCAAGGTGCTCGACAAGGTGATGGGCCTGCGAGTCAGCGAGGAGGACGAGGTGTCCGGCATCGACCTCGCCGAGCACGCCGAGAGCGCGTACGAGATCGGCACCGTCCACGGCGGGTCCCGCGGCGGATCGGGCATCCTGGCCTCGCTCACCGTCGACCGCGCGAGCGCGAACGGCGGCGATGAGGTGGGATCGGGCGGCGGCAAGAAGTCCGTGGGCCCGGGTGAGAAGAAGGTGGAGGCGGACGCATGAAGCTCGTCACCGCGGTGATCAAGCCGTTCAAGCTGGATGACGTCAAGGCGGCGCTGGAGACCTTCGGGGTGCACGGCCTCACGGTCAGCGAGGCCAGCGGGTACGGCCGCCAGCGCGGGCACACCGAGGTCTACCGGGGCGCGGAGTACAAGGTCGACCTCGTGCCCAAGCTCCGCGTGGAGGTCCTCGTCGACGACGAGGACGCCGACGACATCGTCGATGTGATCGTCAAGGCCGCCCAGACCGGCAAGATCGGTGACGGCAAGGTCTGGTCGGTCCCGGTCGACACCGTCGTCCGCGTCCGTACCGGGGAGACCGGGCCGGAGGCGCTGTAAGCGTGGCGGACGTGATCGGGGAGACGTACGGCCCGGCGGGCGGGGTCGCCCCGCCGGGCCGTGCCCTCTCCCGGACGTCGGCGACGGCCGAGGCCCGTGCCGCGCTCGGGGCGGCACGGGCCGACCGCGCCCGTGACCTGGACCGCGAGCTCGCCCGCCTGCTCGGTGCCGAGCCCGACGTCGCACTCGTCGCCGTCGGCAGCCACGGGCGGGAAGAGCTCACCCCCGGCGGCGACCTGGACCTGGTCCTCCTGCACCGGGACCGGCCGGACGTCTCCGCGCTCGCCGACCGCCTCTGGTACCCGATCTGGGACTCCGGTCAGCGCCTCGACCACTCGGTGCGCACCCCCGAGGAGGCGCGCGCCGTCGCCCGCGAGGACATGAAGGCCGCGCTGGGCCTGATCTCCGCCCGACACCTCGCCGGCGACCCGGCCCTGACCCGCGAGCTGCGCGAGGCGGTGCTCACGGACTGGCGGGCGGACGCCCGGCGGCGGCTCCCGGAGCTGCGGGAGATGTCACGCTCGCGCTGGAGCCGGTACGGGGAGCTGGCCTTCCTCCTGGAACCCGACCTGAAGGAGTCCCACGGCGGGCTGCGCGACGTCCACGCGATCCAGGCGGTCGCGGCGGCGTGGGTGGCGCCCGGCCCCACGGACGCGGTCCGGGCGGCGTACGACCTGCTGCTCGACGTCCGCCACGTGCTGCACGAGCAGACCGGTCGCGGCGGCGACCGTCTCGTCCTGCAGGAGCAGGACGCCGTCGCGGGCGCCCTGGGGCTGCTGGACGCGCACGCCCTGCTGCGCGCGGTCGCCGAGGCCGCCCGCACGATCACTTACGCCGCCGACCAGATGTGGCGGACGGTGGCGCGCTTCTGCTCCCCGCCGGGCCGCCCCGTCCGCAGGCCGCTCGCCGACGGCGTCGTCGAGCAGGACGGGGAGGTCGTTCTCGCGCTGGGCGCCGACGCGCGTAGGGACCCCGTGCTCGTGCTCCGCGCCGCCGCCGCGGCCGCCCAGGCGGGCCTGCCGCTCGCCACCGCCACCGTCGAGCGACTGGCGGCGGAGACGGCGCCGCTTCCCGACCCCTGGCCTCCCGCCGCCCGCGACGCGCTGGTCACCCTCCTCGGCGCCGGCCCGCCCGCGGTCGGGGTGTGGGAGGCGCTCGACCAGGCGGGCCTGATCGTCCGGCTCCTGCCCGACTGGGAGCGCGTCCGCAACCGGCCACAGCGCAACCCCGTGCACACGTACACCGTGGACCGGCACCTCGTGGAGACGGCCGCCCGCGCCGCCGCGCACACCCGTGACGTGGCCCGGCCCGACCTCCTCCTGGTCGGCGCCCTGCTGCACGACATCGGCAAGGGCTGGCCCGGGGACCACTCCCGTACCGGCGCGGTCATGGCCCGCGACCTCGGCCGGCGTCTCGGCTTCGACGCCGCCGACGTACGGGCGCTGGAGTCGATCGTCCGGCACCACCTCCTGCTGCCGGAGACCGCGACCCGCCGCGACCTCGACGACCCGGTCACCATCGAGACGGTGGCCAGGACCGTCGGGGACCCGGTCGTGCTCGAAACCCTCGCCGCCCTCGCCATCGCGGACGGGCAGGCCACCGGACCGGCGGCGTGGGGCGGGTGGAAGGCCCGCCTGGTCGCGGAGCTCGCCCGCCGCGTCGCCGCCGTGCTCGCCGGAGCGCCGCCGCCCGTCGCGCCCGGCCCGACCCCGGAACAGCTCGCCCTCGCCCGCCACGGCGGCGGCGCCGTGCGCGTCGCCGGCTCCCGGATCACGATCGCCGCCCCCGACCGCTCCGGCCTGCTCTGGCAGGCGGCCGGCGTCCTCGCCCTGCACCGCCTCGCCGTCCGTGGCGCCCGCGCGATGTCCTGGGCGCCGGCCACCGGTCCGGAGCCCGACCAGCCGAGCGGCCGCACGGAAGCCGACAGACCGGGCGGCCGTACGGAGAGCGGCCGGGCGTGCGTGCGCGCGGAGAGCGACGGGCCCGGCGGCCATACGGAAGCCGACGAATCCGGCGGCCGTACGGAGAGCGACGGACCGGGCGGCCGTATGGGGGCCGACATAGCGGGAAGCCGCGCGGAGAACGACCGGGCGGGTGTCCGTACGACCCAGGCCGACACGGCCGTGCTCGAGTTCATCGCCGTACCGGAGTACGGCTCCGGCCCCGATCCGGCCGCGCTCGAGGCCGACCTTCGCCGGGTCCTCGCCGGACGGCTCGACGTCGCGGCGCGGCTGGAGCGCCGCGCCCGGTCGTACCGGCCCCGTAAGGGCGTGTCGGTGCCCCCGCCGCGCGTCATCCTCCTCGACGACGCCTCGAACACCGCGACCGTCATGGAGGTGCGCGCCCACGACCGGCCCGGCCTGCTGTGGCGCATCGGGCACGCCCTCGGCTCCTGCGGCGTGCAGGTTCGCGCGGCCAGGGTGGAGACGCTCGGCGCCGAGGCCGTCGACGTCTTCTACGTGGTGGACGACGAGGGGCGTCCGCTCGCCGACCGTGACCTGCGGGAGACGATCCGCGAGGCCGTCCTCGAGGTCGTCCGCTGAACCGTTGACCGCCGGATGAAGATCACCGGAACTGGCCGTGCGGCCCATTGACGGTGCTCGCGGTCCGGGTGAGGCTCCTGGGGACCGAAGATCCTCAGGAGGTCTGCGTGCCCAACGTTCTGCTCACCCGCGCGGCCGTGCCGGTTCTCACTCTCGCCCTCGCGGGAACAGCCGCGGCGCCCGCCGACGCCGCCGGCGCCCGCGCCGTCGACCGAGGTCACGACCGTACGATCACGTTCCGGACCGGACACGACGGCGAGGTGCTCGCCGCCGTCACCGCGGCGGCCCCGGGTGTGTCCTGGGCCGTGCAGGGCCGTGAGTCGGCGGTCCTGTCGCTGTTCGTCGACGGCAGGTACGCCACCGACGACGTGGTCCCCGCCGCGTTCCCGATCAAGCGGGAGTTCGCCCTCGGCCGCCTGCGAGCCGGCCGCCACACGCTGCGGCTCCGGCTGGCCGCCGACCGCTCATTCGGCCGGGCCGTCCGGGTGAGCGGCGTGGCGTTCCGCACCGTCGCGGCCGGGTCGCCGGCGTACACCGACCTCGCCCACGCGCCCGTGCTGTACGGCCGCAACGGCACGGGCGGTACCTCGACCGGCCCGTTCCAGAACGCCGCCACCGACACGCCGCTGGTCGCCTGGCACGAGGACGTCCCCGCCGCGACGCCGGGGCACCGCCTGCTGACGTACTCCTACATCTGGAGCAACGAGGACGGTGGCACGTCCACCCCGCAGCTCATGGCGCGCTGGGGCCGTACGACGGACATCGAGTGGATCTACCAGGTGGAGGTGGACGCGCGCGGCAGGCGGGTGCCCGGAACCGCCGTCTTCCAGGCGCCGAACCACGTCACACAGCCGTTCGCGGGCACGTACGAGGGCGATCACCCGCTGCTGCAGACCTGCACGCTGAACAACAACATCTGCGACAAGGTCGACGACCCGATGCGGTTCTCGCTGTCCACCGCGCAGACGCTCGACGCGACCACGGAGGCCCGCGAGCAGATCATGGACCGCAACCCGTGGACGTACTGGGTGGCGGCGGCGGAGGCGCACCGGGAGGGCCGGGTCGCGGCGGACCCGCCGACGACCTCCCAGACCCTGATCGCCGACCCTCGCGACTACCTCTACCTCGTCGTCCGCAAGCAGACCATCGACCCGCCGAACGGCACCGACTGGGTCGGGCTGTCCATCGGCGTACGGCTCAAGGGCGACCCGACGCTGTACCGCTCGGACCACCTGTTCCCCGACCGGTCCATCAACCGGGACCTGCCCGCGGCGACGACGGTCCAGCTCCCGCCCGGAACGAAGCCGTCCGACGTCGCCGAGATCATCGGCATCCGGGTGCCCGCCACGAGCACGGACACCGGAGCGACGATCAAGGTGCAGGCGATCAACCGGGCGTTCTTCCTCGGTCAGGACGACCAACCCGGCGCGTCGTTCGTCTCCGGCCCCACGCCCGCGACACTGACCCAGCAGGACCCGACCGCCGTCCTGTACACCGCCGCCGACTCCGCCCGCTGACACGCTCTCGCCTTCGACGCTGGCGGCGTCGCACGGCCTCACCCCACCCGACCGGCACCGCATCCGGCCACTGCCGGCCGGGTGCGGCCGGCCGAGCGGCGCTGGGCGAGTGCCGTGTGCCGGGACGCGCGAAAGTCTCGGTGAACGCCGTGCGGTCCGGCCGTCTGCAGCGGCGAACGGGCGCAAGTCGGGCGGAGGTCCTCTGGCCTGGTTCAGAAGGGGTCGGTGAGTTCGCCGAGCTTGGAGGTGAGCCGGAGGTTCTCCGAGTAGTCGACCGGAACGGTGATCACCGAGACGGTGTCCTCCTCCAAGGCCTGCCGGAGGGTCGGCAGGAGGGCGTCCGCCGACTCGACCCGGTAGCCCCGGGCGCCGAAGCTCTCGGCGTACTTGACGAAGTCCGGGTTGCCGAACTCGACGTTGGAGTCGTGGCCCATCTCCAGGTCCATCTTCCACTCGATCAGCCCGTACGCCTTGTCCTCCCAGATCAGCACGGTGATCGGGAGCTTCTCGCGGACGGCCGTCTCCAGCTCCTGGGAGTTCATCAGGAAGGCGCCGTCGCCGGTCGCGGCAAGTACGTGCCGGTTGGGGAAGGCGAGCTTGGCCGCGAGCGCGCCCGGCACCGCGAAGCCCATCGAGGACAGGCCGTTGGACACGAGCAGCGTGTTGGGCTCGTACGTGGGGTACATCCGCGCCATCCACATCTTCACGGCGCCGGTGTCGGCCAGGACGATGTCCTTGCGGCCCATGGCCTCGCGGATGTCGGTGACGATCCGGCGCGGCGACATCGGGAACCGGTCCTCGTGGCGGCCGCGCTCGAGTTCCTCGGCGAGCATCCGCCGGATCTTCTCGCCGGTGCCCTGGGCGTCGAAGCGGCGGCGTACGGCGTCGGTGAGCGCCCGCAGCGAGTTGCGGATGTCGCCCTGGATGCCGACCGTGACGGGGTAGTGGTCGTCGACCTCGGCCGGGAACCGGTGAATGTGGATGATCTTCTTGTCGGCGTGCGGGTTGATCTTGACCGGGTCGAACTCCTGCAGCTCGTACCCGACGCAGATCAGCACGTCGGCCTCGTCGAAACCGAAGTTCACGTAGTCGTGGCGCATGAAGCCGACCGCGCCCAGCGCGTGGTCGTGATCGTCGGGGAAGACGCCCTTGCCGTTGAACGTCGTCGCCACCGGGATCCCGAGGCGTTCGGACATGCGGATCAGCTCGTGGCTCGCGCGGTTACGGGTCGCGCCGTGCCCGGCCAGGATGATCGGCTGCCGGGAGAGGGCGATGACGTCGGCGGCGCGGGCGACCTGCGACGCGGAGGGCTCCTCCGGCCGCACGATGTTGATCGGCAGCGGCTTGAGGGACGGGTCGACCTCGGCCGCCTCGACGTCTTCGGGGATGGCCAGGTAGACCGCGCCGGGCCGTTCGGTCTGCGCCACCTTGAACGCCTTGCGCACCATCTCCGGCAGGGCCTCCGGCGTCGGCGCCATGTCGGACCACTTGGTGATCGGCCGGAACAGCGAGACCAGGTCGATGATCTGGTGCGACTCCTTGTAGATGCGGTCCAGGCCGACCTGCGCGGAGATCGCGACGACGGGCGTGCTGTTGGTGGTCGCGTCGGCGACCCCGAGCTGGAGGTTGATCGCGCCCGGGCCCAGCGTCGCGGAGGCGACGCCCGGACGGCCGGTCAGCCGCCCGTACATCTCCGCCATGAACGCGGCGCCCTGCTCGTGGCGTACGAGGACGTATCGGATCGAGGATTCGTTCAGAGCATCGACGAAGTGAATGTTCTCCTCACCCGGGATGCCGAAGACGTACTCGACGCCTTCCGCCTCCAAGCAGCGGACCAGGAGTCGAGCGGCCTCCACCTGCGGGTCCATGCGGACTTCCTCCCCTTTTCGCCGGCATGTTCACCTATCTGGGGCAAGCGCGCTGATCGGGTTCACATTCCGCGATGTGGCCGATCCCACGCTCGGAACGGTGATGAGGGGCGCGCCGGGCCGCCGGCGGCCTCTGGTGAGACCGCGCACGCCGTGCGAGAGTGATCGGTGGCGGTCGGCCATCCGGGGGCCGCTGAGCGGATAGTGTTGAGGGTCGATCCCCGAAGCACCCTAGGACTGGTCCAGACACGTGTTCGAGACGCTTTCCGACCGGCTGACTACGGTCTTCTCCTCGCTGCGCAGCAAGGGCAAGCTGTCCGAGGCCGACATCAACGCGACCGCGCGCGAGATCCGCGTCGCCCTGCTCGAGGCCGACGTCGCGCTGCCCGTCGTCAAGGACTTCATCGCGCAGATCAAAGAGCGGGCCCGTGGCTCGGAGGTCTCGCAGGCGCTGAACCCGGCCCAGCAGGTCGTCAAGATCGTCAACGAGGAGCTCGTCAACGTCCTCGGTGGCGAGACGCGCCGCGTGCGGTTCGCCAAGACCCCGCCGACCGTGATCATGCTGGCGGGTCTGCAGGGCGCCGGTAAGACCACCCTCGCCGGCAAGCTCGCCCGCTGGCTGAAGAGCGAGGGGCATGCGCCGCTGCTCGTCGCCGCCGACCTCCAGCGGCCCAACGCGGTCCAGCAGCTGCAGGTGCTCGGCGAGCGGGCGGGCACCGCGGTGTACGCCCCGGAGCCCGGCAACGGCGTCGGCGACCCGATCGAGGTCGCCCGCCGGTCGATCGAGCACGCCCGGCACGCCCAGCACGACGTGGTCGTCATCGACACCGCGGGGCGCCTCGGCATCGACGAGGACATGATGCGCCAGGCGGCCGACATCCGCGACGCGGTCCGCCCCGACGAGATCCTGTTCGTCGTCGACGCGATGATCGGCCAGGACGCCGTCGTCACCGCGCAGGCGTTCCTCGACGGCGTCGGCTTCGACGGCGTCGTGCTGACCAAGCTCGACGGCGACGCCCGTGGCGGCGCGGCCCTGTCGGTCCGGCACATCACCGGCCGGCCGATCATGTTCGCGTCCACCGGCGAGAAGCTCGAGGACTTCGACGTCTTCCACCCGGACCGCATGGCGGGCCGGATCCTCGACATGGGTGACATCCTCACCCTCATCGAGCAGGCCGAGAAGGCGTTCGACGCCGAGCAGGCCGAGAAGATGACCTCGAAGTTCGCTTCGGGGGAGGACTTCAGCCTCGAGGACTTCCTCGAGCAGATGCAGATGATCCGCAAGCTCGGCCCGATCAAGAACCTCCTGGGCATGATGCCGGGCATGGGGCAGATGCGGCAGCAGATCGACCAGATCGACGACCGTGACCTCGACCGGATCGGCGGCATCATCAACTCGATGACGCCCGAGGAGCGGCAGAACCCCAAGATCATCAATGGCTCGCGGCGGGCCCGCATCGCGCGCGGCTCCGGCGTGAGCGTCACCGAGGTCAACAACCTCGTCACCCGGTTCTTCGACGCGCAGAAGATGATGCGTCAGGTGGCCGGCGGCATGGGCATCCCCGGCATGCCGGGCACCCGGCGCAAGCAGGTCAAGGCGGCCGCCAAGAAGAACAAGGGCAAGGGCAAGCAGCGCAGCGGCGACCCGCGTAAGCGCGCCCAGGAGGCGGCGGGCAAGAAGACGCAGCATGCCGACGGTGCGCCCCAGGGCCTCCCGCCCGGCCTTGGGGGAGGGGTCCCGGGTCAGTTGCCGCCCGGGTTCCAGATGCCCGACCTGTCCAAGCTCCAGGGGAAGAAGAAGTAACACGCCGCGCCGGGCGTACGGCACGCCGCCGTATTCGGGCGTGCGGCGCGCGAAGCGGGCACGCGGCCGTATTCGGGCGTGCGGCCTGGGACGATGCCGGGCGTACGGCACGCGGCCGTATTCGGGTGCGCGGCCTCGGGCGACGCCGGGCGTGTCGCCCGGTCGGAGGGCGGCGGCGGGCCGTCGCCCTCGGGTGGTGTCGGCGATGTGGGCCTGGGCGGGAGCCCGCCCCGTACCGCCGTCTTCCGGGGGCCGGCCGGGCCGCAGGTGCGCGGCGGGTCGGCCGCGGCGGGACGTACGTCTCATCCGGACCACCGGACGGACCGCACGCCCCGCGCGGACGGATGATCAGTCGCGGCCGAGTTCGCCGTCGACGCGGCGCCAGATGCCCAGCGGGTTCCCGTCCCGCAGCTCGGCGGGCAGCAGCGTCGCGGGCGCGTCCTGGTAGCCGACCGGACGCAGGAAGCGTTCGATCGCCCGGGTTCCGACCGACGTGGTGGCCGGTGCCGAGGTGGCGGGGAACGGCCCGCCGTGCACGACCGCGTGCCCGACCTCGACGCCCGTCGGCCAGCCGTTGAACACCACCCGCCCGGCGACCAGCTCCAGCAGCGGCAGCAGCTCGGCGGCCTGCCCGTGATCCTCCGGCGTCGCGTGCACGGTCGCGGTGAGCTGGCCCTCGAGAGCCTCGGCGATCCGCAGGAGCTGGGCGTGGTCGCGCGCCCGTACGATGATCGACGCGGCACCGAAGACCTCGTCCTGGAGCGACCGGTCGGCCAGGAAGGCGTCCCCGTCGGTGACGAACAGCGCGGCGCGCCCGCCGCAGGCGATCGCCGGGTCGTCGCCGCCGCGCGCCACCTCGGTCACCGCGTCCGTGTCCGCCAGCCGCCGGATCCCTTCGTCGTACGCCTGCCGGATGCCCGCGTTCAGCATCGGGGCCGCCGCCGTCTCAGCGAGCGCCGCCGACGCCGACTCGACGAACGCGTCCAGCCCGTCGCCCTCGACGGCGAAGACCAGGCCGGGGCTCGTGCACAGCTGGCCGGCCCCGGTGGTCAGGGAGGCGACGTACGCCGGGCCGAGGTCCTTGGCCTTCTCCCGGAGCGCGCCGGGCAGCAGGAACACCGGGTTCACGCTGGACATCTCGGCGTACACCGGGATCGGCACGGGACGCGCCGCGGCGGCCGTGACCAGCGCCAGGCCGCCCTGCCGGGAACCGGTGAAGCCGACGGCCCGGATCCGCGGATCGGTGACCAGCGCCACGCCGAGCTCACGGCCGCCCTGCAGCAGCGAGAACGTGCCCTCCGGCAGGCCGTGCTCGGCCACCGCGGCCCGGATCGCCCGGCCGACCAGCTCGGAGGTGCCCGGATGCGCCGGGTGCGCCTTGACCACCACCGGGGCGCCCGCGGCCAGCGCCGACGCCGTGTCGCCACCGGCGACGGAGAAGGCCAACGGGAAGTTGCTCGCCGCGAACACCGCCACGGGGCCCAGCGGGATCCGCCGTTGCCGCAGGTCCGGCCGGGGCAGCGGGGTACGGTCGGGGATGGCCGGGTCGACACGGGCGCCGAGCCAGCCACCGTCCCGGACGACCCGCGCGAACAGCCGCAACTGGTTGGTGGTCCGCGCCAGCTCGCCCCTGACACGGGCCTCCGGGATGCCGGTCTCGGCGGTGACCCGGCCGATCAGCTCCGCGCCGAGCGCGTCGATCCGGTCGGCGACCCCCTCCAGGAACGCGGCCCGGGTCTCCTGATCGGTGTTCCGGTACGTGCCGAACGCGTCCCAGGCCAGGGCGGCGGCGCGGGCGACGTCGGCCGCTCCGCCGAAACGGTACGCCGGCTCGAGGCGCTCGCCGGTCCGCGGATCGACGGCGTGGAACTCCTCTCCGGTGCCGGGCACGTCCTGCGCGCCGATCAGCTGATCTCCGGTCAGAGTGGACGTCGTGTCATGTACGGTCATCGGCTCAGCCCACTTTCTTCGCACAACGGTCAGCGATTCCATCGTCGCCTACCCTCACGTCGTGGGCTTCCACGGGCGGATCGCACGCCCGTCACCGATCGATCGCCGGTCGTGACGCGCGGCGCGCTGATCGATTGCCACTTCACCGCCATCGTCTGGCAGAATGGCAGGCTGGAAAACCGAAACGGGCAGGGCCCTCTCTCTCCTGTGCGCGCCGGTGTCCTTCCGAGCGGCGGTTCCGGTCCCCACCTGGGACTGATCCGCTCGTCCATTTCGAATCTGGAGAACACCACACCCGTGGCAGTCAAGATCAAGCTCAAGCGTCTGGGGAAGATCCGGGCTCCGTACTACCGGATCGTCGTCGCCGACTCCCGCACCAAGCGTGACGGGCGCGCGATCGAGGAGATCGGCAAGTACCACCCGAAGGAGGAGCCCTCGCTCATCGAGGTCGACTCCGAGCGGGTGCAGTACTGGCTGGGCGTTGGCGCCCAGCCGACCGAGCCGGTCCTGTCGATCCTGAAGATCACCGGCGACTGGCAGAAGTTCAAGGGCGAGCCGGGCGCGGAGGGCACGCTGAAGGTCGCCGAGCCCAGGCCCGACAAGCAGGAGGTCTTCCAGGCCGCCGTCAAGGAGACCCTGGACGACGCCGAGGGCAAGGCGACCACGCCCAAGTCCAAGAAGAAGACCGAGCCGAAGAAGGCCAAGAGCGAGGCGGAGGAGTCGGCGTCGGCCGAGGAGACCTCCGAAGCCAAGAGCGAGGCCTAAGGTGCTCGAGGAGGCGCTCGAGCACCTGGTCCGCGGAATCGTGGAGCACCCGGACGACGTCCGGGTGCGCGCCCGCCGGCTTCGCAACGGCCGGGTTCTCGAGGTGCGCGTGCACCCCGACGACCTCGGCAAGGTCATCGGCCGCAACGGCCGTACGGCCAAGGCCTTGCGTACGGTGGTCGGCGCCCTCGCGGGCGGCCGGTACATCCGCGTCGACCTTCTCGACCTCAACGAGGCCCGATAGTGCTCGCGGTCGGCATTCTCCGCCGGAGCGGTCGGACCGCCCGCGGAGCGGCTTGATGCTGCTCGCCGTCGGCCGTATCGGCCGGGCCCATGGGGTCCGCGGCGAGGTGAGCGTCGAGACGAGCACCGACGACCCCGGCGCGCGGTTCGCGCCGGGGTCGTCACTCGTCACCGACCCGGCGCGCCTGGGCCCGCTGACCATCGAGTCCGTACGGCCGCACGCCGGCCGCCTCCTCGTGCGGTTCGCCGGAGTGGACGACCGCACGGCCGCCGAGACGCTGCGCGGCACCCTCCTGCTGGTCGACTCCTCCGACATCTCGCCCAGCGCGGACCCGGACGAGTTCCACGACCAGGAGCTCATCGGTCTCGTCGCGGTGACCCCCGACGGCACCGAGGTGGGCGAGGTCGTGGACGTCGAGCACCTCGGCCAGGACCTCCTGGTCGTCCGGCGTCCCGGTGGCGACGCGCTCGTGCCGTTCGTACGCGCCCTCGTCCCCGAGGTCGACGTGCCCGGCGGACGGATCGTCATCGACCCCCCGCCCGGCCTGTTCGAATGACACCCGCCGCGGACGCCCGCCGCCCGGCGGCGTCCGACGGCCGCCGTGGCGCGCAGACTTGAGACACAGGACCCATGGAGCGCCCATGAGACTCGACATCGTCACCATCTTTCCCGAGTACTTCGCGCCGCTCGACGTCTCCCTCCTGGGCAAGGCGCGGCGGCGCGGCGACGTCGACGTCCACGTGCACGATCTTCGAGGCTGGGCGCACGACCGGCACCGCACCGTCGACGACACGCCGTACGGCGGCGGTCCCGGCATGGTGATGAAGCCGGAGCCGTGGGGCGAGGCACTGGACGCCGTGGTACCGCCGCCATCGAGCGCGCGTCTCGTCGTCCCGACGCCGAGCGGTCGCCCCTTCACCCAGGAACTCGCCGTCGAGTACGCCGCCGAGCCCTGGCTCGTCTTCGCGTGCGGGCGGTACGAGGGCATCGACGCCCGGGTCATCGAGGACGCCGGGGAGCGGATGCCGGTCGACGAGGTCAGCATCGGCGACTACGTCCTGGCCGGCGGCGAGGTGGCGGTCCTCGTGATCGTCGAGGCCGTCTCCCGGCTGCTGCCCGGCGTACTCGGGAACGCCGACTCGGTGACCGACGACTCCTTCGCGCCGGGCCGGATGGAGGCCCTGCTCGAAGGGCCCGTCTACACCAAGCCGGCGACCTGGCGCGGGCGCGACGTCCCCGAGGTGCTCATGTCCGGAAACCACGGCGCGATCGCACGCTGGCGACGTGATCAGGCGCTGCGGCGCACCGCCGCGAGACGACCCGAACTGATCGGCCGGAACCCGCTCGACGAGGCCGACCACCGGGCCCTCGCGGAGGCCGGTTTTCCGGTTGACGCCGAACGTATGGCACACTGAGACGTCACCCCAGCGTTCGACGCTGGGCGTGTTCAGACTTCCAGAAGATCCCATCGCGCGTCGGCGGCCCCTGGCCGCGCGCGTTTCACCACGAGGAACCGCAGTCATGCACACCCTGATCCAGGAGATCGAGAAGGCCGCGATGCGGTCTGACGTACCGGACTTCCGCCCGGGTGACACGCTCAAGGTTCACGTGCGCGTGACCGAGGGCAACCGGAGCCGCATCCAGGTCTTCCAGGGTGTGGTGATCCGGCGTCAGGGCGGCGGCGCTCGTGAGACGTTCACCGTTCGTAAGGTGAGCTACGGCGTCGGCGTCGAGCGGACCTTCCCGCTCAACAGCCCGTCCATCGACAAGATCGAGGTCGTCACCCGCGGTGACGTCCGGCGAGCCAAGCTCTACTACCTCCGCGAGCTGCGCGGCAAGGCCGCCCGCATCAAGGAGAAGCGCGACAACTGAGCGGGCTCCATTCCCGCCTTCGGCCCCGGCCCGTCGACCGACGTGCCGGGGCCTGTCATTGCGGCGGCCGAGGATTTCGCCGTACACGGCAGACGACACGCTGACGTTGGCCGCCGTCAGGGCTCGCGGGCATTAGGCTTCCCCTGATGACTGACGACGAGCAGGGCCTGCGCGAGCCCGCGGCCACCGCCGGTGACACGCGCCACGACGCATCACAGAACGGCCGGAAGGGCGCGCACTCCGCCGATCGGGAGTCGGGAGACCCGCGATCGGCGGACGAGAAGGCCGACGAGCCGGAGGAATCCGCGCCGGCCGGACCGGATGATGCGGACGGCGCCGACGCCGGCAAGGGCTCGCGGAAGAAGAAGCAGGGCTCCTTCTGGAAGGAGCTGCCGATCCTGATCGGCGTCGCCCTCGCGCTCGCCATGGTCATCAAGGCCTTCGCGGTCCAGGCGTTCTACATCCCGTCGCAGTCGATGGAGAACACCCTCAAGGTCGGCGACCGGGTTCTGGTCAACAAGATCGTCTACCACACGCGCGACATCAAGCGCGGGGACGTGGTCGTCTTCAACGGACTGGACTCCTGGGACCCGGAGGTCCAGTATTCGAAGCCGAGCAACCCGGTGTCGAAGGTCCTGCACGCGGTCGGTAGCGCCTTCGGCGTCGTCCCCGGCGAGAAGGACTACATCAAGCGGGTCATCGGCGTTCCCGGCGACCACGTGGCCTGCTGCGACGCTCAGGGACGCGTGACCGTCAACGGCCATCCGCTCGAGGAAACGGGCTATCTCTACACCGACCCGGTGACCCACGAGCAGAACAAGCCGTCCGACAGCAAGTTCAAGATCACCGTCCCTGCGGGCCGGCTCTGGGTGATGGGCGACCACCGCGAGGTGTCCTACGACTCCCGCGGGCACCTGGGTGACCCCGGCGGCGGCACGATCCCCGAGAACCGTGTCGTCGGCCGAGCGTTCGTCGTCGTCTGGCCCGTCACCCGCGTCAAGCTGCTGTCGATCCCGAAGACGTTCGGCCAGCCGGGCCTCGCGCTCGCCAACGGCGCATTGCCGGCGATCCCGCTGGCGATGGGGTTCGCCGGCGCGCTGCCGGTGACGCTGCTGCGCAGGCGTCGCTGCCGCGCCGGTTCGTTCCTCGGTCGCCGACGCCTCCGGCGCGCCACGGAGTGACCGGCCACGCTGATGCTCCCGCAGCGCGCGGTGTTCCGCTTCGGCCGAGCCCCCGCGCGACGTACCCTGCCTGATGTGTACATCGATGTCCGAGCCCACCGTCCTCGTGGTCTCACCCCCCGACGGGATGTCGGCCTGTACGCCTACGAGCGAGTGGTGGAACGCTGCGGCCTCGGGCCGGTGGCCGGCGTCGACGAGGCCGGTCGCGGCGCGTGCGCCGGGCCGCTGGTCGTCGCGGCCGTGATCCTCGCGCCGGAGCGCCGCCGCCGCATCGAGGGGCTCGCGGATTCGAAACTGCTCACCGCCGCGCGCCGGGAGCGCCTGTACGAGGAGATCACGACCACGGCCATGGCGTGGCACGCCCTCATCGTGCCGCGCGAGGAGATCGACCGGGTGGGTGTGCATCGCTGCAACGTCGCGGGAATGCGGCGGGCGCTCGCGGCGCTGAGCGTGGAGCCCGGTTACGTCCTGACGGACGGATTCCGGGTGCCGGGCATCTGCGCCCCCGGGCTTCCGGTGCCGAAGGGCGATCGAGTGGCGGCCTGCGTCGCCGCGGCGTCGATCGTGGCGAAGGTGACCCGAGACCGGATCATGATGGAGTTGCACGAGCGTTATCCGATGTACGGTTTCGGCGTTCACAAGGGGTACGTCACTCGTGCGCACGCCGCTGCGTTGGAGGAGCATGGACCTTGTCCTGAACATCGGCTCTCCTTCGTCAATGTGGCCCGGGCGGTCGCGGCGGAGGCGGGACCGGAAATCGATGCCTCAGACGCTGGGGAGATCGATTGGGAGGCGTCACACTATGAGGACACCGCCGACCAGGCGGACGTCGCCTGAGCCGCGGTTCGGGGAGGGAACGCGAGTATGAGCGCAGAAGACCTCGAGAAGTACGAGACCGAGATGGAGCTCCAGCTCTACCGCGAATACCGCGATGTGGTCGGCCTCTTCACGTATGTCGTCGAGACCGAGCGGCGGTTCTATCTCACCAACACCGTCGATCTGCAGGTGCGCAGCACCGACAACGGCGAGACCTTCTTCGAAGTGACGATGCAGGACGCGTGGGTTTGGGACATGTACCGCCCGGCGCGCTTTGTGAAGAATGTTCGGGTTGTGACCTTCAAGGACGTGAACATCGAGGAACTGGCCAAGAGCGATCTGGAGCTGCCCAACAGCTGACGCGGCTCCGTGGGCGGGCGGCACCCGAGGGTCCGCCCGCCCACGTGTGATCACCCATCTCGAGCCGCCGCGAACAGCGCGTCGACCTCCTCGGAACAGGCGTCGACCTCCGGAAACAGGCATCGACCTTCGGGGTGGGGCACCCGCGTCGGGACCGGGCGCGGGTCTTTCGGGTGGGGACGCCGGCCTTTCGGGTGGGGACACCGGTCCTTCGGGCCGGGCAGCGGTCTTTCGGGTCGGGGCACCACCGCTCTTTCGTGACGGGGCGCCGGGGTTCAGCGGTCTGGGGGACGGCGGCGTAGCTTCCATCCCTTCGCGCATCGCTCGACGAACCCGGCGGCCGACAGGGCGCCCAGGCCGGCGAGCGCGGTGTCGAGATCGACGCCTGCGGACACCGCGATCCGCGCCGTACCCGCCCCGCCGCGAGCGGGAATCGCCTCCAGGACGTCTCTGGTCACCGGGTCGAGCCGGTCGCGGTCGAGGACGGGGCCTCGTCGCTCGGGCGCGAGGTCGTCGCCGATGAGACCGACCAGGTCCAGAACCTCCGCCGTGTCGGTGACGCAGACGGCCTCGCCCCACTCCCGCAGCAGGACATGACAGCCGGCGGACGCCGCCGACGTCACCGGCCCGGGCACGACCATGACGGCGCGGCGGAGGTCGCGGGCGTGTCGTGCCGTGCTGATCGCTCCGCTCCGGCGCGCCGCCTCGACGACCACCGTGCCGCGGGTCAGCGCCGCGATCGTCCGGTTGCGTACCAGGAAGCGGCCGCGGGTCGGTGGTGCACCGGGCGGCAGTTCGCTGACCAGCAGGCCATGGCGGGCGATCTCCGTGAACAGCCCGGCGTGGGAACTCGGATACGTCACGTCGAACCCGCAGGCGAACACGGCCACGGTCAGGCCGTCCGCCGCGAGCACCCCCCGATGCGCCGCCGCGTCGATGCCGTACGCGCCTCCGCTCACCACCGTCCATCCCCGATCGGCCAGCTCGGCGGCCATCTCGGCGGCGACGTTGATCCCGTAGGAGGTGGCGGCGCGGGCGCCCACGATCGCCACGGAGCGTAGACAGCCGAACCGGAGATCCTGATCGCCGCGCACCCACAGCGCGTACGGCCGGCGGTCACCGAGATCGTCGAGCTGGGTCGGCCACTCCGCGTCTCCCGGGCACACCAGCCGACCCTGCAGCGCGTCGCACGCGGCCAGGAGACGCTGCGGCTCGGCATCGGGCAACCGGGCCCGCCAGGCGGCGAACCGCCGGGCCACACCGTCCTTACCGAGACCGGCCGGACCGGCCGGACCAGCCGGACCGATCGGACCCGTCGGATCGCCGGGATCGCTGGGATCGGTGGCCGGCAGTGAATCCGAGCGGATGACGTCCAGCGCGCCGATCGCACCCTCCTTCGCGATGAGACGCCCTAACAGCTCGTCGCCGGGCTCCGCGATGCGGGTCAGGAGGGCGCGGGCGAGCCGTTCCTCCGCCGAGATCATCGTGCCTCCTCAGGGACCGATGTGAGTGCGGCGCTGTCAGGAGCGCCCTTGCCAGAGCCCGAACGCCTCGTCGACCTGGCTCGCGGTCGGAGCGTCCTTTCCGGCCAGGTCGGCGAGGGTCCACGCGACACGCACGACGCGGTCGAGGCCGCGTGCGCTGAGCCGTCCGTCGGCCAACGGCCCGTCGAGCGCCGCGAGCACCCGATCCGGTGGCGCGAACCGGCGCCGAAGCTCCCGGCCGGGAACGTCGGCGTTGGTGCGCCAGGGGAGGTCGGCCAGCCGCCGGCGGGCCCGATCGCGAGCGACCAGGACCCGCTCGGCGACCGTCGCGCTGGACTCGGCCAGCTGCAGGTCGTATCGCAGCTCCGCACGGCTCACCTCTTTCAAATCGGCCTTGAGATCGATCCGGTCGAGCAACGGCCCCGACAGGCGGGCGAGATACCGCTCCCGCATCGTCGGCGGGCACTTGCAGTCGCGAGACTTGGCCGCCGCGCACGGGCAGCGATTCGCCGCCAGCAACAGCGTGAACCGCGCCGGAAATCGGGCCGTCGCCCCGGACCGGGCGATGACCACTTCTCCCTCCTCCAGCGGCTGGCGTAAGGCGTCCAGCACCCCACCGGCGAATTCGGGGCTCTCATCGAGGAAGAGAACGCCCCGGTGCGCCAGCGACACCGCCCCCGGCTGGATCAGCCGGTTACTGCCTCCGCCGACCAGGGCGGCCCGGGACGCGGTGTGGTGCGGAGCGCAGAAGGGAGGATGGGTGATCAGCGGCTGCCCGGCCGGGAGACCGCCCGCGACCGAATGGATGGCCGTTACCTCCAGGGCGGCGTCGTGGTCGAGCTCCGGCAGCAGGGTGGGCAGACGCTCGGCCAGCATGGTCTTCCCGCATCCCGGCGGACCGGTGAGCAGGAGATGATGGCCACCGGCGGCGCTGACCTCCAGCACCTTGCGCGCGTCGGCCTGGCCGCGCACGTCGGCCAGGTCCAGATCACCGCGCCGCGCCCGCGAACGCGCCGCCAGGCCGTTCAGCCGCGACGGCGCCGCCTCCTCCTCGGCCGGGTCGTCCGCCTCCTCCTCCGGCGGCGGCTGGTCACGGAGGCGGCACACCAGCGCCCGGAGCGAACGCACCCCGATGACCCGGACGCCCGGAACGAGTGACGCCTCGGCGAGGTTCGCCCTCGGCACCACGACCGTGTCGGCGCCCGCCTCAGCGGCGGCGAGGACGGCGGGCAGCACCCCCGCCACGGGACGGACCCGGCCGTCGAGCCCCAGTTCGCCGATCATCACCATGTCCGCGCACGCCCTGGCGGGGAACGCGTCCTCCGCGCCGAGCAGCGCCACGGCGATGGCGACGTCGAAACCGCTGCCCCGCTTCGGCATGCTCGCGGGGAACAGGCTGACCGTGACGTGCCGGTTGGGCCACTGCTCACCGCTGTTGAGGATCGCCGCCCGGGCGCGGCTGCGCGCCTCGTTCAGCGCGGCGTCGGGCAGGCCCACGAGGTGTAGCCCCGGAACGCCGCTGGTGATGGCCGCCTCGACGTCGACGAGTGCCCCGTCGACGCCCAGCAGCGCGACTGCGCGAGTTCGGGCCAGTGCCATCGTCAGCACACTCCCTTCAGATGGTCGACGGTGAAGCGGCCGGGCCCGTCGGCGAGCAGGCCGATGACGTCGATGCGGGCGGTGGCGTGGCCGACGCCGTGCGCGGCCAGCCAGCGGCTCGCGAGGCGCCGTAATCGCGCGGCCTTGGCCGGAGTCACCGCCTCGGCAGGCGTGCCGAACGCGACGCTGGAGCGGGTCTTGACCTCGCACACCACCAACTCGGCGCCGTCGCGGGCCACGATGTCCAACTCGCCTTCGCCGCAACGCCAGTTGCGGTCGAGGATCTGCCAGCCGAGCCGGGTCAGATGATCGGCTGCGGCCTGCTCACCCTGCCGCCCGAGCGTGTCCTTCGCGAGCATGTGCTCACCTCCGATGTCGACGGTGCCGGAACGCTCACCGTTCGTGTCGACCGAACTCCGTTCTGTGGATAAGCCGCCGGGCGGTGCGGGCGCTTGCCTCACCGTTCCGAGTCGCGCAGGGTGTCCTCCGTACGGTGGGCCGTACCGTCGGCGTCCGCGCCCGGCGGGATCGCGGTTCCGGCAGCGACGAGTCGCCGAGGGAGCGCCATGGAAACGGACCGGGAGACCAGCGTGCGGCTCGACGACGAGCCCGTACCCGAGGGGCCCGGAACGGGGGCGAGCGAGAGGCCCGCCGCGAAGATCCCTACGACGTGCGGCGATGAGGCCGGAGCGGAGTGCGCCAGGACGTCCGGTGAGCGGAGCGGCGCGGATCCTGCCGGGGACGCCACCGCGGAGGTCACGGAAGACATCGGCGCGGGCCCTGCCGGCGACGCCGCTGCGGAGGTCGCTCAACAGACCGCCGTGGAGCCGATCGGGGAAGCGGCTGTGGAGGTTGCTCAACAGACCGCCGTGGAGTCGGCTGTGGAGGTCGTTGAAGAGATCGGTGCGGAGGACCGGCAGATACTCGGCACGGAGGGCAGCGAAGTGTTCGGCGCGGTGCTCGCCGAGTTCGAGCGGCACCTGGTGGCCGAACGCGGTCTGTCCGGCCACACCGTGCGCGCCTACCTGGGCGACATCGCCGATCTTCTCTCGCACGCCCGGCGGATGGGGCTCGGGGACCTGGCCGGCCTCGACGTCCGGATGTTGCGGGCCTGGCTGGCCGCGCAGCATGCGCTCGGCAGGTCACGGGCGACGCTCGCCCGCCGGACGGCCTCGGCGCGGGTGTTCACGGCCTACGTCCACCGCCGGGGCCTGCTGCCGACCGATCCCGGCCCGTTGCTCGGCACGCCGAAGCAGGGGAGGAGCCTGCCACGAGTGCTGCGCCAGGATGAGGCCACCGCCCTGCTCGACCGGAGACCGGCCCACAGAACGGGCGAGGACGAGGGGAACGATCCCGGAGCGGACCGGGACGGTGCCATCGATGACGCTCCTGGAGCGGGCGCGGACGGTCCCGCAGACGCCCTCGCCATCCGCGATCAGGCGGTGTTCGAACTGCTGTACGGCTCGGGCATCCGGATCGGGGAGTTGTGCGGCTTGGACGTCGATGACGTCGACAGCGCCCGCCGTACGATCCGGGTGATCGGTAAAGGCGACAAGGAGCGGACGGTGCCGATGAGCGCGCCCGCTGCCCGAGCGGTGGAGGCATGGCTGGCGCAGGGCCGTCCTGGCCTCGTACGCGGACACAGCGGCCCGGCGCTGTTCCTCGGTACCCGCGGGGGCCGGGTGCACCCCACCGTCGTCCGTCGTGCCCTGCATGACCGGCTCGCGGAACTGGGCCTGCCGGACATGGGCCCGCACGGCCTTCGACACAGCGCGGCCACCCATCTCCTGGAAGGCGGCGCGGATCTGCGCAGCGTCCAGGAGATCCTCGGACACTCCTCCTTGGCGACCACGCAGGTGTACACCCACGTCTCGGCGGAGCGGCTGAGGGCCGCCTACCGGCAGGCCCATCCGAGAGCGTGACGCGCGCCTCCGCCGGCGAACAACCGCACGTCATCGCTCCACGGCCTACCCCAGGAGCGTGACGCGCCTGTGCCGGTGAGTGGCCGGGAGTGGTCGGCACCGTCTTGCCGCGAGTGTGACGCGGCTCCGTCGGTGAGCAGTCGCGCGTGATCGGCACCGCCCTTCCCGAGCGGTGGCCGTACGGATCGCTCGGTGAACGTCTCGATCAGGCGGCGACCTGTGACTCTTCGACCGATTCGCGGCCGTGATCACCGAGCCTTCGGCGCGCGCCGAAGCCGGCGGCGCGGTCTCGGAGGCCCTCGAGGATCGGCGCCACCCGAGGACACCTGAGCCCGGCGGCTGTGATCCCTCCGTTCGCGTCACGTCGAGGCCCTTGAGCGCGCTGTGATGTGGGTGGGGACCCGACGGTCGTGGCGGCGAGCGCGAGCGGGGATCCGTTCCCTCCGACGGCGGGCGCGGAGGCCGAAGAGGGCGAGGCCCGCGGCCGCGGTGATGGCGACGGGGTCGACGGCCGCACCGATGCCGGTCGTCGCGCCGACCGGTCGCGTCGCCGGTGCCGTGCCGTCCGGAGCCGCCCCCGCCAAGGGGTGGTCCGGTGTCGTCCCCGTCAAGGGGTCGTCCGGAGCCGCCCCCATGAACGGGTCGTCTGGAGCGGCACCCGTGAACGGGCTGTCCGGGGTCGTTCCCGTCGACGGGCCGTCCGGAGCCGCTCCCATGAATGGGTCGTTCAGAGCCGTCGCCGGGGGCGGGTCGTTCGGCTGTGCGGTGGGCGGCAGGGCGGTCCGTCGGCGAGCCGGAGAATCTTCGGCCGGCTGGGCGGGGACGGTCGGCGGGTACGGTCCTCGCCCTCCGTCGCCGGTCATCGTGGCACTCGCCCCAGAGCGCCACCACGGGAGAAGGCGTACGGGGCCCAGGCCGAGGACCGACAGCGGGTCGAGATAGGAGTCGCCGCGCAGCAGACCCCAGTGCAGGCAGCCGTCCTGCCCGCAGTGTCCGAGGATCGCCTCGACCACGCCGATCCGGGCGCCCGCCGGCACGACCTGCCCCGCACGGACGGTCGGGCGTACGGGGAGATAGGTGGTGCGAAGGGCGCCGTGGACGATGGTGACCACGCCGCGGCCCGCCAGGTCGCGGGCGAAGGCGACCCGGCCCGGGCCGGCGGCGAAGACAGGGCGGCCCGGAGGCGTGGCGAGATCGACTCCCCGGTGCCCGGACTCCCAGGGATGAGCGGGCGGATCGAAGCCGCGCACCACCCGCGGGGGCGGGCGTAACGGCCACTGCCACCCCGGCGGTCCGGCGCCGGGCGCGGTGATCCGGGCGGGGGACACCGCGATGACCAGGAGCGTTGCGGGCAAGACCATGGGGCACAGCATGCTCGTCTCCATCCCGCCCAGGGCAGGGCCCGGGCGCAAGCTGTGGAAAACCTCGGGTTGGAGGCGCGGAGTCCACGGCGGGGTGAGCCGCCGGTACACTTGCCTCAACGGTCGCATGACCGAATTCACGCGTCCGCCGGCCACCGATCATTTGGTGGGGCGGCCCTCACGGTCCATGACAGGCGTCATGGCAGGGGTGCGCACGGACGCAGAACAACCGGAACGTGGCCCAGAGAACGACTGGGCCGGACAGGAGGACCACGGGCATGACACCCGTCGTCACCATGAAGCAGCTGCTCGAGAGCGGCGTCCACTTCGGGCACCAGACCCGCCGCTGGAACCCGAAGATGAAGCGTTTCATCTTCACCGAGCGCAACGGCATCTACATCATCGACCTGCAGCAGTCGCTGTCCTACATCGACCGCGCCTTCGACTTCATCAAGGAGACGGTCGCCCACGGCGGCACGATCCTGTTCGTCGGCACGAAGAAGCAGGCGCAGGAGTCGATCGCGGAGCAGGCGCAGCGCGTCGGCATGCCGTTCGTCAACCAGCGCTGGCTGGGTGGCATGCTCACCAACTTCTCCACCGTGCACAAGCGCCTGACGCGTCTGAAGGAGCTCGAGGAGCTCGACTACGACGACGTCGCCGGCTCGGGTATGACGAAGAAGGAGCTTCTCATGCGCAAGCGTGAGAAGGACAAGCTCGAGCGCACCCTCGGTGGTATCCGCGACATGGCCCGCGTGCCGAGCGCGGTGTGGGTCTGCGACACCAAGAAGGAGCACATCGCCGTCAACGAGGCCCGCAAGCTGGGCATCCCGGTGGTGGCGATCCTCGACACCAACTGCGACCCGGACGAGGTCGACTACCCGATCCCGGGCAACGACGACGCCATCCGCAGCGTCAGCCTGCTGACCCGCGTGGTCGCGGACGCCGTCGCCGACGGCCTGATGGCCCGCGCCGGTGCCGCGCCGTCGGGCGACGAGAAGCCCGCCGCCGTGGGCGCGGAGGAGCCGCTGCCCGAGTGGGAGCGCGAGCTGCTGGAGAGCAAGGGCGAGTCCGGCGAGGCGGCCGAGGCCGCTCCGCAGGCGCAGGCCGAGGCTCCGCAGGCCGAGGCTCCGCAGGCCGAGGCTCCGCAGGCCGAGGCTCCGCAGGCCGAGGCTCCGCAGGCCGAGGCTGCCCAGGCCGAGGCTCCGGAGGCCGCGCCGGCCGAGCAGCCGCAGGCCGGCTCGGAATCCTGACGGCCCACGACTGACGACGAGAGAGACAAGACCACAATGGCGAACTTCACCGCCGCCGACGTCAAGAAGCTCCGGGACACGACCGGTTCCGGGATGATGGCCTGTAAGAAGGCGCTCGAAGAGGCCGAGGGCGACTTCGACAAGGCGGTCGAGCTGCTGCGTCTCAAGGGCGCCAAGGACGTCGGCAAGCGCGCCGAGCGTACCGCCGCGAACGGCCTGGTCGCCGAGCACTTCAACGGTTCCGGTGACGGCGCGATCCTCGAGCTCAACTGCGAGACCGACTTCGTCGCCAAGAACGAGGGCTTCATCGCCCTGGCCGACAAGATCGTCGAGTTCGCCGCGAACAGCGACGTGGCCGACCGCGACGCCCTGCTGGCCGCCGAGATCGAGCCGGGCAAGACCGTTCAGCAGCTGATCGACGAGAACAGCGCCAAGATCGGTGAGAAGCTCGAGCTGGGCCGTTTCGCCCACTTCAAGGGCGCGTACGTCGCGAGCTACCTGCACAAGTCCGACCCGTCGCTGCCGCCGGCGACCGGCGTGCTCGTCGAGCTCGACACCGAGGCCCCCGAGGTGGCCAAGGAGATCGCGCAGCAGATCGCGGCGATGTCTCCGAAGTACCTCACCAACGACGACGTCCCGGCCGACGTCGTGGCCAAGGAGCGGGCGCTCGCCGAGCAGATCACCCGCGACGAGGGCAAGCCCGAGCAGGCGATCCCGAAGATCGTCGAGGGCCGGGTGAAGGCCTACTTCAAGGACTTCGTCCTCGTCGAGCAGCCGTTCGTGAAGGACCCGAAGAAGTCGGTCGGTAAGGTCCTGCAGGACGCCGGGGTGAACGTTCAGCGCTTCGCCCGGTTCCGGGTCGGTCAGCTCTAAGATCCGTCCCGAGGACGCCCAGCCGCTGAGAGACAACGAAGGAGCCGCCGCCGTGCAGGACAGTAAGACCACCGACACGACGGCGGCTCCGTCGTCTCATCATGGCTGGAAGCGGGTGCTGCTGAAGCTCTCCGGCGAGGCGTTCGCCGGTGGCGAGGCGCTCGGCATCGATCCGGCGGTCGTACGGCACATCGCCGAGGCGATCGCCGAGGTCGTACGGGAGGGCGTGCAGGTCGCGGTGGTCTGCGGCGGTGGCAACATGTTCCGTGGCGCGCAGATGTCGGCGCAGGGCATGGACCGCAGCCGCAGCGACTACATGGGCATGCTCGGCACCGTGATCAACTGTCTCGCGCTCCAGGACTTCCTCGAGAACAAGCTCGGCTTGGACACGCGGGTGCAGACGGCGATCACGATGGGGCAGGTCGCGGAGCCGTACATCCCGCGCCGGGCCATCCGCCACCTCGAGAAGGGCCGTGTGGTGATCTTCGGCGCCGGCCTCGGCCAGCCGTTCTTCTCCACCGACACGGCGGCGGCGCAGCGGGCGCTCGAGATCAACGCTGACGCCGTGCTGAAGGGCACCCAGGTCGACGGCGTGTACGACGCCGACCCGAAGAAGAACCCGGACGCCTTCCGGTTCGACCGGCTCGAGTACGGCGAGGTTCTGAAGCGCGGCCTGAAGGTCATGGACGCCACCGCGATCAGTCTCTGCATGGACAACGGCCTGCCCATCGTGGTCTTCGACCTGATGGGTCAGGGCAATATCGTGCGGGCCGTCCGCGGTGAGAAGATCGGCACATTGGTAAGTCCGGCGGAGAGCTGAAACAGGAGCCGAAGGTGATCGACGAGATCCTCCTCGAGGCCGAGGACAAGATGGAGAAGGCCGTCACGGTCGCCAAGGATGACTTCAACGGCATCCGTACCGGCCGCGTGACGCCTGCGATGTTCAACAAGATCACGGCGGACTACTACGGGACGCCGACGCCGATCAACCAGCTGGCGTCGTTCACGCTGCCCGAGGCGCGCATGGTGATCGTCCAGCCGTACGACGCGTCGTCGCTGGCCGCGATCGAGAAGGCCATCCGCGAGAGCGACCTCGGTGTCAACCCGGGCAACGACGGGAAGATCATCCGGGTGGTGTTCCCGGAGCTGTCCGAGGAGCGCCGCAAGGAGTTCATCAAGGTGGCCGGGCACAAGGCGGAGGACGCGCGGGTCTCGATCCGCAACATCCGCCGCCACGCCAAGGACGCCCTCGACAAGCTCGCCAAGGGTGGCGACGCGGGCGAGGACGACGTGCGCCGCGCGGAGAAGGAGCTGGACGACTTCACGCACAGGCACGTCGCCAAGATCGACGAGCTGCTCGAGCACAAGAAAGCCGAGCTGCTCGAGGTCTAGTGGGACTCGAGCAGGCCCACCCGCCCGCCCCGGAGATCCCGGAGGTACAGGCGGAAACGGGCAAGAAGCGTAGACCAGGCCGGAACCTCCCCATCGCGGTCGGGGTCGGTCTGGCGCTGGGCGCCGTGGTGCTGGTGTCCCTCTACACCGTCAAGGAGATCTTCCTCGGCGTCGTCGTGGTCTTCCTCGGCGTCGCCGTGTGGGAGCTCATCCGGGCGTTCGCGACGCGGGACATCCGGATCGCACAGGTCCCGCTCATGGCGGGCGGCCTGGCGATGCTGGCCTGCACCTACTTCTGGGGGACGACCGCCCTGGTGGCGACGTTCGCCCTGACGGTGCTGGCGATCCTGTTGTGGCGGCTGCCGGGAGGCCAGGAGGGGTACGTCCGGGACGCGACGGCGAGCGTGTTCGCCGCCGCGTACGTCCCGTTCCTCGCCGGGTTCGTGGTCCTCATGCTCGCCGCGGACGACGGCCCCGACCGCATCATCGTCTTCATCGCGGTGACGATCGCCAGCGACATCGGCGGCTTCTTCGCGGGCTCGTTCCTGGGCGCGCACAAGATGGCCCCGGCGATCAGCCCGAAGAAGACCTGGGAGGGGTTCGCCGGCTCGTCGCTGACGTGCATGGTGGTCGGCGCCCTGCTGCTGCCCTGGCTGCTGGACGGCGCCTGGTGGCAGGGGATCCTCGTCGGTGCCGCCGCCGTCTGCTCCGCCACGCTCGGCGACCTCATCGAGTCGATGATCAAGCGGGATCTCGGCATCAAGGACATGGGAACCCTGCTGCCCGAGCACGGCGGCGTCATGGACCGCCTCGACTCCCTGCTCGCGACCGTGCCCGTCGTCTGGCTGCTCCTCCAGGCGTTCGTTCCGGCCTGAGCCGGCCCGGGCGTCCTCGCGCCGAGTCCTAACGCATGCGGCAGCACGAGCGGACTCCGATCCTCGGCGCGCTCCGCGTCCCCGGTGTGGCGGCGGTCCTGGTCGTCA
>NZ_JBFAUM010000028.1:0-31779 GCF_040679195.1 Actinoallomurus sp. NPDC052308
CCCGCCCTCGGTGGTAGGGCCGGGGGCCGCGCCCCTTCGGGGGCCCCCCCCCGCCATTCCACGAAATGGTCCGCGCGGTCAGCCTCCGGCGGAGTAGATGACGTGCTCGGCGGGGATTCGGACGGTGATCCGCTGCTCGCCGGCCTGGCGGTAGGGATAGCTGTCGACGCCGAGGTACTTCTTGGCGAGACGGTCGATGACCTCGTCCGCGCCGTCCTCCTCGAACCGCGCCGTCCCGGAGACGCTGACGGCGTGGAAGGCGTCGTTCGGGTCGAGCACGCTGATCGAGACACGGGGGTCCTGGCGGAGGTAGCGCTCCTTCGCCCGTCCGACCGCGGTGTTGAAGATGACGTCGTCCCCGTCCACGTCGACCCAGACGACGGTTCCGTGCAGGGAGCCGTCGGGGCGGACGGCCGTCACCCACGCGTGGTACGGCCGGCGCAGCAGTTCCTTGGCGTCGTCACTCAGTCCGGACATGGGTCTCCAGCCTGTCGTCGAAGGGCATGATGAAGGCCGCGCTCCGGATCGCCCTTCCGGTCATCCGGAACACTGCCCACCATGTTGTTGCACCTTCAACGAAGTGACAACCACGCAGACCGGCGCGCGTGTCACTCCCACCAGAAGGACCAGATCGTGCTGTCGCAGATCTGCTCCGCGTGACCCTCCAGGGTTCCCGGTCCCTGCAGGATGATCTCCGGGCAGAACGTCCAGTGCTCGGCGGCGACGTGCAGCGCGTGCCGGAAGGTGGTCGGTGGCGCGGCGACGCTCAGCTCCAGCGTGTTGAACCCGATCCCGATGACACGCGCCCCGAACCGGTCCTCCCAGCTGCGCACCACCGCGGACAGCGGCGCGGTCCAGGGGTTGTGGTGACGGGCGCCCTGCCAGCCCATCACGGTGAGCGCGTCGGCGCCGCGGGCCACGGGCACCAGCCCCAGGGGACGCCCGGAGAGGACCTCCACGCACCGGCCGGCGAGGGCGTCGGGATCCTCGCGACGCTCACCCGGCGGAGCGAGGCCGGGCGAGTAGCGGCCGAAGGGGGCGATGTCCGCGGCGGGTTCCTCCCACTCGGCCCACACCTCGGCCATGAAGGCGGCCGCGTCATAGTTGTCGATCTCGTCGACCGGCTCGGGGGCGATCTGACCGGTGGACCACGGCTGGGTGGTGTCCTCGAGCATCACCGGCCACAGGCCGGACGCGTGGTGTTCGGCCCGGAGCCGGGGCCACAGCGCGCACGGGGCCGGGTCGTCGCTGATCCAGAAGGCGGGCCGCTTAGGCGGCTGATGCTGGGGGTAGCCCGGATCGGGCCAGACCACGTATCCGGACGGAATCGTCACGGAGAGTGTCCGTCCGGCGGCGCCGTCGGGGAAGAGTTCAGCCACTTCTGGCGGCAGCCGTTCGTGATAATCCATCGCAGTCGCTCCGGCACCGAGCGGATCCCGGCGCTGCGGAGATCGTAGTGCGGCCGGGCGCCCGGCGTGCGGGCGGCCCGGCCGCTCAGGCTACGTCGGTGGACCTCAGCTCTTCGAAGCCGCGGCGAGCGCGGTCTTGCCGCTGAAGACCGGCAGGTAGCCGCTCGCGTGTCCGGTCGCCGTCGGGTGGTACGAGCTGCCGATCGGGATGGTGACCGAGTTGAGCCAGCCGTCGCCCGAGCAGAGCTCGTGCCCGGAGAACTGACCGCGTACGTCGGCGAAGGTGAACCCGGCCTTGGTGGCGGCCTGGCTGGTCACCGTGTCGAGTTCGTCGGCGGCGCTGTTCAGGGCGACGTGCTTGGTGTGGCTCATCCCGATGCACCCGGAGTCGTTGGTGATGTACAGGTGCGGGTAGTCGAGCACGACGACGCGCGCGTTCGGCGCCTTCGACTTGATCGCGGAGTAGACGTTGCCGAGCAGGCCCGGCAGCTGCGTGTCGGCGAAGTTCTTCGCGGTGTTCACCGCGCTCACGCAGGACGAGTCGGAGCTCAGGACGCAGGTCTGCATCACGCTGCTGAATCCGGCGTCGTTACCGCCGATCGTGATGCTCACCAGCGAGGTGCTCGAGCTGAGCGCACTGAGCTGGTTGTTGAGCACGTCGCCGGTCTTGGCGCCGGAGCAGGCCGCGAACGTGAACGAGGCGGGGGAGTGCGCGGCGGCCCACTTGGCGGGGTAGGCCCTGCTGCTGCGCTGGCAGGCGCTGTCCAGGTCGTACGAGCCCGTGCCGGTGCCCGACGAGTACGAGTCGCCGAGCGCCACGTAGTTGACCGTCGCGGCCGAGGCGGAGGCGGCGGCGGCGACCACAGTGGCGGCCGAGAGGGTGACCGCGCATGTTGCGGAGACGACGAGGCGGGGGAGTTTCATCGACTCTCCTGAAAGGGGGGACGGAGGCTCGACTAACTCAAGCACCGGAATCCCCGTTTGAGGAGGAGCCGAAATCGGCCAGTTTTCGTGACCGATTAAGTCGTTGACACCTGACGAAACGACTGTCAGATTTGTTAACTATTTCCAGAAACCGGTACGGTCAGGGCCGACAGGTGGCATGTCGGGCGACCTGCTGTTTCACCCGGCGAAGGTGACCTGAGGGGCGCGGCCCAGCGCGATCAGCGCGAGATTGCGCAGTGACACGGAGCCCGGCTTCAGGTAGTCGCCGTGGCCCGCGGACCCGGCGGCGAAGACCCGCGCGCCGAACGTCGGCGACACCGGGTCGGTGCCGAAGCCCAGGCCGAACATCCGCACGTGCGGCACGAGCCCGATCCAGTCGGCGGTGCCGCGCGCCGCCCACACGCGCGCCCGCGTGCCCAGGCCGGCCGCGCTGGACGCCGACATCCCCGGGCTCCCGAACGCCGCCACGTCGCTCACGGGCAGTCCCCGGACCGCCTCCCCGCACACGACCGATCCGTAGCTGTGGCAGAGCAGGGTGGTGTCGGCCGAGGGGTTCAGGCGGTGGACGTCGGTCACGAACCGGCGCAGCCGGGCCGCCCCGGTGTCGGCGCGGAAGTCGGTGATCACCCCAGGACTCGTCACCTTGGGCGGGCTGTAGCCCAGCCAGGCGACCACCGCCAGGTCCGTACCCGGCTCGATTCCGCGGGCCTCGTCCAGCAGCGCCCGCGCCCCGCCGCCGGGCGTGGCGAACGGCCGGTGCCCGCGGTCGTCGAACGTCGTCACGGTCGTGTCGGCGCCCGGCACCAGGATCGCCACCCGCCGGGCGTGGGCGAGGTCGCCCAGGACCTCGACGGCACGGCCGGTGCCGCGCGCGTCGAAGAACAGGAACCGCCGGCCGGGCACCATGAGGCGGCTCAGCGACCGGACCATCGCGAAGTCCTGGATCCGCCGCGCCGTCTGCAGCGCGGCCCCCATCGCGCGACGGTTCGCCTTGTAGCGGACGGCGAGGGTCGACACCGACAGGGCCGGCAGCGCTCCCGGCTTGGCGTACATGTTGACGCGTCCCGCGCCGAGGGTCGTCACCCAGATCGCGACCACGGCCGCGACGGCCGCCAGGCACCTTTTGAGAGCACGGGTACGCGGCAGTCGAGGTGTGGTCATCCGGGGAACCCTCCAGGGGAAAGCGGCACGGCGTGGGCGGGGACCGGACCCGGACGGAGCCGGGTGCGCAACCCGCCGGCCGACTTCGGGAGAGAGCCCCCACGCGGCACCGCGCCACAGCATAGGCCACGTCGATCCTGACAATGCCGTGGTCGGGCCGCCGGAGAGTGAGACGGGCGGCCGGGGACGTTGGTTCGCCCGGCCGCCCGCCGATCTCGTCGAACCGCCTTACTGGACCAGCGCCCAGGAGGCGGGGGACGTGTCCGGGGCGGCCGACGTGTTGCGGCGCTTCGCCCGGTAGATCTCACCCTGGTGGTCCACCAGCGCGCCCGCCGGGTAGGCGGTGCCGGTCTTCCACACCGTCAGGCCGACCGGCGAGATCCGGCTCGTACGCCCGTCGACGGCGCGGGTGCGCAGCAGCACGGTCGGTCCGGCCTTCACCGGGCCGGCGTACGGCTTCCAGGAGACGCCGTCGGCGGAGTACTCCAGCGCCATTCCCGGGTCACGGACGTTGGCGGTGAGCGTCCCGTTCCGCACCTGCCCGCCCGGCAGTGGGACGCGGTAGTTCACACCGACGCCGGGCAGCCCGACCGGCTTGTAGAAGGACAGCAGCGGGAAGGTGACCTGCCCGAGCGTGTTCGAGAAGACGTTCCACGCTGCCGGCATCTGAGCGGTGTTCGGCGTGTTGCGGTTCCAGGCCCGCTCGGCCACGCCGAGGAGCTTGGGGAACGCCTGGTACTCCCGGATCCCCTCCGCCTTGCCGTTCTCGGCGAAGAGCTGGGCCTCCATCCCGAGGATGTTCTTGCGGCCCTCGGGCGTGAGCTTCTCCCAGCTCGGGTTCGCCGTGATCGGGTTGCCCCACCGGTCCTGGGTCGCGCTCGCGTACACGTCGTACGGCTGGTACGTGAACGTGCTCTTCTCGTCCACGTAGTTGGCCCAGTAGTAGCCGGGCTCGTCCGGGTCCTTGTTGTAGGCCAGGTCCATGTACAGGTTGGTGGCGTGCGCCAGGATCACCTGCCGGCCGGTGTTGGCGAAGTGGTACGCCCAGTCCTCCCGGCCCCAGCCCCAGACGTTCTGCCAGGGCAGCGCGATGAAGTGATCGAGGTTCAGCGTCCGCGGATCGTCGCGGATGACGTCCTCCCACCCGGCGGTCGTCGGCGCGGCCGTCAGCGCGATCTGGTTCCACTTCGTGAAGAAGTAGTTCATCAGCGCGGCGTCGTCCTTGCCGGCGGTCTCCGGGTTGCTCTTGCACGCGGGTGAGCCCTGCCAGCGGTCTGGTCCCGGCGGCTCGTCACCCCCCAGGTTCAGGGTGTTCAGCGGCGCCCCGGCTTCGGCGTACAGCTTCTTGACCTCGGTCACGACCTTGCCGAGGAACGCGTAGGTGCTCGGCAGGCACGGGTTGGCGAGGTTGTCGGTGTACCCCTGGACGCTGACGTGGTGCGAGGTGTCCTTCGGGTCCAGCAGCCGGTACGTCGCGTCGCCGGTCTGCTGGTAGCGGTGCTCCATCGACTGCACCGCGGCTCGCGCGTGCGCCGGGAAGTCGAACTCCGGGACGACCTGGATGTGCCGCCGGCTCGCGTACTTCAGGATCTCGGTGAAGTCCGCGGTCGTGTAGTAGCCGCTGCCCTTACCGACGAAGTTCACGGTGTCCTGCTCGAACCCCTGGTAGGCGGGCTTGCGTCCCAGGTTGGCCTCGGTCGCGTCGCGGGCCTTGTCCGTGACGCCGTCGCCGCCGCCGAGGTCGTTGCCCGACCCCATGGCCTGGTGCAGTTGCTTGTTCTGCGCGAGGTCCAGGCCGCGGTGCGCGCCGAAGTCGGTCAGCTCGGGGAGTCCGGGGATCTGCAGCCGCCAGCCCTCGTCGTCGGTGAGGTGGAAGTGCAGCCGGTTCAACTTCAGGTACGACATCAGATCGAGGAACTTCTCGATCGTCTGCTTGGTCTCGAAGTGCCGCGCGACGTCGATGCCCATCCCGCGGTACCCGAACAGCGGAGCGTCGGCGATCGTCGCCTGCGGTACGGCGATCTTCGACTGCCGGGCGCCGCGGGCCGCCGCCTCGTACGCCGATACGGGGATGAGCTGACGCAGCGTCTGCACGCCGTACAGCACGCCGGCCGCGTCCTTGCCGACGATGTCCACACCGCGGGCGGTCGAACGCAGGGTGTAGCCCTCGGCGTCCGCCTTGCCGTCGTGGTCGACGTCCAGCTTCGGGTCCACCGACAGCCGGATGACGGTCCCGCCCTTGCCGCCGCCGCCCTGGACGACGTCGCCGAGCGCCGACCGCAGGTAACCCGCCTCGCCGGACAGCCCGGCCGGGTGGCGGATCGCGGTCCGTCCGTCGATCGTCACCGTGCCCTGGCCGGCGGTGGCCGACAGGGGCTGCGGGACGAGCCGCTGCTGCAGGGTGAGGTTCGCCCGCTGCGCGGTGTTGTCGGCGAACCGCGTCGCCGCGGTCTCGACGGGCCGGTTGTCGCCGGAGAACGCCTTGGTCTGCTTCGGATCCGCCGGATCGAGCAGCGCCTTGGCGGGCACCCACTCGGCGGGACCGCCGTCGAAGGAGATGCTCCAGGCCGCGGGCGCGTCGGTCTTCTGGATCGCCCAGAGCTCGAAGTTCATGTCGATCTGGCGGCGCTCGCCCGGATTGAGCGGGGCGAACCCGCTCGTGGGCTTCAGGACGTACAGGTCGCCGCTCTGCGCCTTGTCGGCCCGGGCGACGGTCAGCCCTTGGGCGGCCAGTTGCGCCCGCCCGGTGTCGCCGGCCGCGCCGGACAGGACGGCGGCCGGCTGGCGTACGGAGTTGAAGTACAGCGCCCAGTCGCCGTCGAGGGAACACCGGCCGCCCCCGTTGGCCAGTGTGAGACGGGCGAGGTAGTACTGCGCGTCGGTGACCGTGTGGTCGATCGGCTGGAAGGTGACGGACAGGTCCCGCCCGTGCGGGTGACAGGCGCTGGTCACCGCGTGCGCGGGAGCCGTGGTCAGGACGAAGGACGAGGTCAGCGCCGTCGCCGCCAACAGGCGGAGCGCTGTCGATCTGATCGGAGTGCTCATGGTGAAAGGTGCCGCTCTCCTGGGAGGTCGGTGGGGCCATCGTCGCCCGATGGCTGGGCATGGAAGAGGCGCAGCGGGGCGAAAGGAGTGGTCACGGACCGTCACGCGGCCAGGGAACTAACACGAACAGGAAACTAACCTGTTTATTTTTCCTGGCGCAACGAGTCGGTCCTCCTTCGGCCATGAAGATCGGGGTCAGAACCTCTGACCAAAGTCGGTCAGCGGGCCCGGGACTAGGCTCGGGCTGTGATCGACGGCGGACGAGACGAGGAGACCGCTTCACGCGGCGACGACGACCCACCCGAGGAGGCCACGCCGGCGACGGGAAACGCGTCCCCGCGCCGTCCGTACGCGGCACCGAACGCACGGCCGGGCGCGGCGTCGAGCGGGCGAGTGGATACGGCGTCGAACGGGCGAGCGGACGCGGTTTCGAGTCGGCGGCCGGACGGCGCCTCGGTCGGGCGGGCGGGCCGGGATCCGCGCCGCCGCCGGGCCCTGCTCGAGGCCGCCGACCGGATCATCCTCCGGGAGGGCCCGGAGGCGTCCATGGCAGCGATCGCGTCCGAGGCGGGCATCAGCAAGCCCATTCTCTACCGGCACTTCGGCGACAAGTCCGGTCTCTACCAGGCCCTCGCCGAACGGCACACGCGGGCGCTCATGGACAACGTCCGGGCGGCCTTCCTGCGCCCCGGCGACATCCGTACCCGGTCGCGGGCGGCGATCGACACCTACCTCGCGGCCATCGCCGCCAACCGGCACCTGTACCGCTTCCTCGTACACCGGGCCAGCGCCGAGGACACCGCCACGCACAGCGCGATGGGCACGGTCATCCGCGGTCTCGGCGGCGAGATCGCCGACATCCTCCTCCGGGAGGGTCTGCTGCCTGACCCGGTCCGCGTGCACATCTGGAGCCATGCCACCGTCGGCATGGTCCAGGCGGCGGGGGAGTGGTGGCTGGACCACCCCGACGTGCCACGCGAGACGGTGACCGACGGCATCGTCGACCTCCTCCTCGACGGCCTCCCCGAGGCCACCCGCCGCTGACCGGCTCTGGGGGCATGGCGGCCCGGGCGGTTTGTCCACCATCGGCCCGGGTAGGGCGAGCCCTGACAGGGGCATCACGAAGAGCGACGGATCCGTCGGCGATGCCGCGACTCGCGGCGCGAACCCGCACGGCGGTGTTCCACGGAGTGGACGGCCGCGCGAACGTCGGGTCCTGGCGAACGGGGCGAGCGTCGCCGCCCGCCTGAGGCGCGGACGACGACCCGGTGCGGGACAGAGCCGCGGAACGGCCTGACCGCCTCGAGCCTCTCAGGGGATACCGCGGAGACAGGTGTGGCCGGTGAACGCGTCTCGCGGCGAAGGGGGCCAACATGAGCGCAGCCGAGAGTGCGAAGACGACCTCGACGGTCTCCGAGTCACGAGGTGGCGCGGTCACCGCCCGTACGAGCGGTGAACTGGTCGGCGAGCACGGCAAGACGTCGATCGCGGACGCGGTCGTCGCCAAGGTCGCCGGCATGGCGACCCGTGAGGTGCCCGGGGTGTACGCGATGGGCTCGGGGCTGTCCCGCGCGGTCGGAGCCGTCCGTGAACGCCTCCCCAGGGCCGGCGGCCCGAGCGTCACCCAGGGCGTCGTGGTCGAGGTGGGCGAACGGCAGACGGCGATCGACCTGGGGATGATCGTTGAGTACGGGGTCTCCATCCCCGACCTCGCCAACGGGGTGCGGCGTAACGTCATCAACGCCGTCGAGAAGATGTGCGGGCTGGAGGTCACCGAGGTCAACATCACCGTCGGCGACGTTCATCTCCCGGACGAAGAAGCCGAGCCGGCCGAGCCACGGGTCCAGTGACGATCTCCGGCGACGCCGTCGAGGCCGGGAGGCTGGCCGACCGGATCAGGGAGACCGTGACGGCCTGTGCGTCGGTCGCGCGTCTCGCCGAGGGCCCGGTCGCCACCTACCTGCCCGGTCGCTCCGTCCAGGGCGTGGCCGTCGGAGAGGGGGAGGTGCGCGTCGCGGTCGTGGCGGTCTACGGCCGGCCGCTGGCCGAGGTCGCCGCCGAGGTCCGCCGAGCCGCGCGGAGCGTGGTACCGGAGTGGCGGGTCGATGTGGCCATCGAGGACATCGAGATTCCCGGGCGGCGAAAGTGAGAGCGGACCGGCACGACTTCAGCGTCTGGGTGCGGGCGCATCACCCGGATGTGGGCGGCGATCCGGAGCAGTTCGCCGCCGGCATCGAACGCTGGCGCGCACGTTCCGGAGAAGCGGGGAACGTGACGGTGTTCCGCTCCCGGCGCGGGCTGCGGCTGCTCGTCTGCTGGCCGAGGCGCCGGCGCCGGGCGAAACGGCACCTGGCGTGAGGAATACGGGGGGTGCACGATATGGACGAACTGCGCTGGTGGCCGGTGGTAGGTCTCGGGTTCGGAACCGCGTTGGGATTCGCCGGCGCCTTCGGCGGCGTCAGTGCGTTCTTGATCGTGCTGGTGCTCGGAGTGGTCGGGCTGCTGGCCGGACGAGCGCTCGTCGGCGATCTGAACCTGCGTGAACTGCTCGGTGGCCGGAGGCACCCATGAGCTCCGCGCCGGCGGCGGTGCCCGAAGAGCGCGAAGCGGCGGGGGAGACCCGCGGCCGTACCACGATCGCCGCCCGGGTGGTGGAGAAGATAGCGACCCGCGCGCTGACCGAGGTCGATGGCGTCCACAGGCCCGCCGGACGGCCTCGGGGCCTGCCGTTCGGCGGCGGTCCGGCGACCGCCGGGCCGCGAGTGAGGGCCCGCGTCGACGGGGGGCTGGCGATGCTGCGGATGCGGATCTTCGTCGTCTACCCGGCGCCGCTGCGGCAGGTCACACGGAGTCTGCGTGCCCATGTCATGGCCCGCGTCGGCGAGCTGACCGGCCTACGGGTACGCCAGGTCGACATCGACATCGCCGGGCTGACGCCGCCCGAGCGAGCCGGCGGGCGGCCGCTGTGACCGCCTCGGAGCAGGGCCGGCCGCCCGCGACGATGTCTCGCCGCGAGCGCCGGCGCGCGTTCCGGCCTCGCCGTGCCATCCCGGCCATCGTGACGGCCGCCGCGCTGGCCGCCGCCGCCATCCTCATCGCGATGGAGGTGATCACGGCCCTGCTGTCGCACCGCGCGGGCAACGTGCTGCCGGTGTCGTACCTGGCGCGGCTCGGCCGCGACACACGCTGGGCCGATCCCCTCACACTGGCCGTGGCGGCCGTGCTCGCGGCGCTCGGCCTCCTGCTGTTCCTGCTCGCGCTGTGGCCCGGACGCCCGCGGAGCATCGCGTTGGCCTTCGACGACCCGGCCGTGGTCCTGGGGATCACGGTGGCGGGGCTCCGGCGGCAGCTCGCACAGGTCGCCCGGAGCGTCGACGGCGTCACCCGCGCCCGCGTCACGGTCCGGGGCCACCGGGTCCGGATCCACGCGACCAGCCCGCTCCGCGATCCTCGCGGACTGACCGAGCAGGTGGAGCACGCCGTCACCGGACGGCTCCGGGACCTCGCACCGCTGCATCAGCCGCGCGTGCGTGTCACCGTCCGGCACCGAGAGGACTGACCCATGCCGCACCGCACCGCACGCCGGAACCGGATCGGCCTGGCGGTCATCGGGCTCATCCTGCTTCTGGGCGGCACCACGGCTTTCCTGCGCGGCCTCGGCCTCTACCCCGGTGTGCTCGGAGCCGAGCGCACCCCGATCACCGACCGGGCCACCCGCTCCTTCGTCGACGGCCATGTCTGGTTCTGGGCCGCGCTCGCCGCCGTCGCCGTCGTGATCGGAGTGGCCGCGCTGTACTGGCTCATCACCCAGGCTCCCACCGGCGCCCTGCGGACGGTCCGGCTCGAGAGCGACCGCCGGGAGGGGGTCACGACCCTGCCCGCCCGTGTGGTCGGCGACGCGTTCACGAGCGACCTTCTCGACAGCCCCGACGTGCGGAGCGCGGCCGTGACGCTCGCCGGGACCCCGGCCCGCCCGCGCCTCTCCCTTACCATGACCCTGGAACCGGACGCCGATCCGGCCGGCGCCAAGGACCTCATCCATCCGGCGCTTCGGCGGCTCCGCCAGGCCATGGAGACCCCGGACCTGCCGGCCGTCGTCCGCATCCGAACCGGCCGCTGACCCCGCTGCGGGGCTCCCAAGGCTGCTGTCGGCCGCCTCGGCTCACCGGGGTACCCGCAGGTCGGCACCGTACGGAGCCGACCGTCATCCGGACGCCGAGTACCCGGCCTGACGGAGGTCCTCGGCGAGGCACCGGCCCGTGTGCGACTCCTCGACGGTGAGCAGGCCGTCCGGCGTGCCCTCGTAGACGACGCGACCGCCGTGGCGGCCCGCCTCCGGGCCGAGGTCGATGACCCAGTCGGCGTACTTCACGACGTCCAGGTCGTGCTCGATCACGATGACGGTGTTGCCGCCGTCCACCAGGCGGTCGAACAGCTCGAGCAGCCGGCGGGTGTCCGCCATGTGCAGTCCGGTGGTGGGTTCGTCGAAGACGTAGATCACACCGCTGTTCCGCAGCCGGTGGGCGAGCTTGAGCCGTTGCCGTTCGCCGCCGGACAGCGTGGACAGCGGCTGTCCCAGAGTGAGATAGCCCAGTCCGACCTCGCCGAGCAGGGAGAGCCGTGTGCGAATGCGCGCGTCGTCGAAGAAGGCGTGCGCCTCGTCGGCGGTCAGCGCGAGGACGTCGGCGATCGTCTTGCCGTGGAACGTGTGGCGCAGCGCCTCGTCGTTGAACCTGCGGCCCGCGCAGCGTTCGCACACGGTCGTCACGGGATCCAGGAAGGCCAGGTCCGTCTCGATCTGTCCCCGCCCCTGGCACTCGGGGCACGCGCCGGTGGAGTTGAAGCTGAACAGTCCGGGTTCGGTCTTCGACGCCCGGGCGAACGACCGGCGGATGACGTCCATGACGTCGAGGTACGTGGCGGGGGTGGAGCGCGTCGAGACGCCGATGGCGGACTGGTCGACCACGACGGCCTCCGGGTGCTGCGCCGTGAAGACCCGCGAGATCAGCGTGCTCTTCCCCGAGCCGGCCACTCCGGTCACGCAGGTCAGCACCCCGGTGGGAATGCCGACCGTGATGTTCCGCAGGTTGTGCAGGTCGGCGTCCCGGATCGGCAGGGTGCCGGTCGGAGTCCGGTACGTCCCCTTCAGCCCGGGCACCGTCAGCAGGCTCCGGCCGGTCGGGGTCCCGGACCGGCGCAGCCCCTCGACGCCGCCCTCGTAGATCACCTCTCCTCCGTCACCGCCCGCTCCGGGACCCATGTCGATCACGTGGTCGGCGTTCTCGATCACGGCCCGGTCGTGCTCGACGACCAGGACGGTGTTCCCCTTGTCGCGGAGCGCGCGCAGCAGGCCGGTCATCCGGCGCACGTCGCGCGGGTGCAGGCCGACGCTCGGCTCGTCGAAGATGTAGGTGACGTCGGTCAGGCTGCTGCGCAGGTGCCGTACCACCTTGAGCCGCTGTGCCTCGCCGCCGGACAGGGTCGAGGTCTCCCGCGCCAGGCTCAGATAGCCCAGGCCGACCGCCTCGATGCCGCGCAGCGCCGCCACCGCGGCCTCGGCGACGGACTTGACCGTGGGCGCCTCGATCCGGGTGAGCCGGGGGATCAGCTCGCTGATCTCCCGGGCGGCGTAGTCGGCGATGTTGTCCCCGTCGATGCGGGAGTCCAGCGCCGCCTGGTTCAGCCGGGCTCCGCCGCAGACCGGGCACGGGCCCTTGACGACGACCTGTTCGACCGCCGCCCGCTCTTTGTCCTTGAGGCCGTCCAGGCCGTTCTTCAGATAGCGGCGGTCGAACCGGAGGGCGATTCCCTCGTACGCGTTCTTGTAGACGCCGTTGCGGCCCGAACGGTCCACCGTGAACCCACTGCCGTACAGCAGCAACTCCCGGTCGGCGTCGCCGAACTCCCGGATCGGCAGGTCCGGGTCGAACAGGCCCGACTCGGCGTACAGCTGCCACAGGAAGGTGCCGGGCGCGAACGCCGGAAATCCGATCGCGCCCTCGTTCAGGCTCTTGTCCTCGTCGAGCAGCCGGCTCAGGTCCAGGCGCACCGTCGTGCCCAGGCCCTCGCACTCCTCGCACATCCCGCGCGGATCGTTGAAGGAGTACGCGTGCGAGTGCCCGGCGCTGGGGCGGCCGTGGCGGGAGAACAGCACCCGGAGGATGGGGCTGATCTCGGTCATCGTGCCGACCGTCGACCGCGCGTTGCCGCCGACGGGCCGCTGGTCGATGACGACCGCCGCGGACAGGTTCTCGATGGCCTCGGCCTCCGGCCGCTCGTACCTCGGCAGCCGGTTGCGGATGAACCAGGGGAACGTCTCGTTCAACTGCCGCTGCGACTCGACGGCGATCGTGCCGAACACGACCGACGACTTCCCCGAACCGGAGACGCCGGTGAACACGGTCAGCTTGTGCTTCGGGATGCGCAGGTCCACGCCTTTGAGGTTGTTCTGGCGCGCGCCGCCGAGAACGATGAGGTCACCGGGATGAGCGCTCTGGCCGGCCGTCATGGATTCCTCCCGAGAGTCGGCGGTCCGGAGGGGACCGTACGGTCGGTCCGACACCATAATAGTTTCCGAACGGAAATTATATTCGACGAGACCGGCCCAGCCCGCGAGCCGGCCCCGTCCGCGAGAGCGAGCGCCGGTTCGCGAGAGCGAGCGCCGGTCCGGGCGGGTGAGCGCCGGTCCGCGCGTCTTAGGATTGACCCGCGCCGCGGATCCGGCGTTCTCGTCATCAGAACCGGGGGTTTCCATGACGGCGTCCGGCGTCCCACCGGAGATGCCTTCCAGTGAGCCCGACGAGCTGGAGAACGCCCTGTCCCACCTCCAGTGCGTCCTGGTGGCCCGGCGGGCGCTGGCCAATCCGGAAGGGGTCACCTGGCAGCAGTACGACGTGCTCGAACTGCTGCGCATCCGCGGCCCGATGATGCCCTCGGCCCTCAGCACGGCCCTCGGCGTCTCCCGGCAGACGATCTCGAAGGCCCTCCGGATACTCAAGGACCTGGGACTCGTCGGCCAGGAGACGGCCGGTGCGGACCGGCGCGAGCTGACGACCTTCCTCACCGCCGAGGGACGCACGTTCCTCGCTCGCATCGCGCACGGCCGCCGGGACAACGCCCGGGCCGTGGCGGCCGCGCTCACGCCGGCCGAGCGCGCGATGTTCACGGAGTTGTGTGAGAAGGCGACGGTGGCGCTGGGATTCGATCCCACCCGACCGGACGGCGCGGATCGGCTCCGGTCGGCAGGGGATGCGCACGAGGCTCGGTGAACGCCGGACGTACCCACCCCCCCTTGACGGGGGCGATCGGGGCGTTGCGGGCCGCTGTGGCAGCGTTCTCCGAGACGCCCGCGCCCGGCATGGCGCCGGGCCGGAGGCGGGCCCTTCACGCGAGCGGCGGCCGTCCCCTGGTCGGGAACGGCCGCCGCTGCGCCGGTGCGGGAGAGGTCAGGCGAGTTCCGCTTCGATCTCGCGGGTGCCCGAGGCGACCTTGGGGTCGCCCTCGTCGGCGTAGTAGTCGTCGGTACGGGTGGCGTCGACGCCGTCCGCGGCCTTGACCGCCTTGAGCACGAGCGTCGCGACGACGGCGACGACCAGGTTGACGAGCAGCGCCAGCATGCCGACGTAGACCGTCACCTTGGTGTCGAACCCGAGGTCGCTCAGCGGGTACGCCGAGCCGCCGAAGTGCACCTTGTGGGTGGCCGGGTTCGGGATGCGGTAGAGCATCCACAGGCCCGCCGCGAGGCCCGCGACCCAGCCGGCCATGAGGCCGCCCCGGTGGAACCACCGGGTGATCAGGCCGAGGCCGACCGCCGGGAGGGTCTGCAGGATGATGACGCCGCCGATCAGCTGCAGGTCGATGGAGAACTGCGGGTCGAGCAGCAGGATGCACGCGACCGCGCCGACCTTGACCACCAGCGAGACCAGCTTGCTGACCTTCGCCTCCTCGGCCTCGCTCGCGTCCCGGCGGAAGTACTCCCGGTAGATGTTGCGGGTGAACAGGTTGGCGGCCGCGATCGACATGATCGCGGCGGGGACGAGCGCGCCGATGCCGACGGCCGCGTACGCCACGCCGGCGAACCAGCTCGGGAACATGTGGTCGAACAGCAGCGGGACGACCGTGTTGCTGTCCGGCTTGCCGTTGGTGGTGAGCGGCTTGACGCCGGCCGCGATGGCCATGAAGCCGAGCAGCGCGATCAGGCCCAGCACGAAGCTGTACGCCGGGAGCGCGGCCATGTTCCGCTTGATGACGTTGCGGTTCTTGCTGGCCAGCACGCCGGTGACGCTGTGCGGGTACAGGAACAGCGCGAGCGCCGAACCGAGCGCGAGCATCGCGTAGTTGAGCTGGTTGTTCGCGTTCAGCAGGGTGCCGTCCGCCGGGGCGGGCGTCTTGTCGAACTTCGCCTGCGCCGCGTTGAAGACGTGGCCCCAGCCGCCGAGCTTGTGCGGGATGTACAGCACGGCCACGATGATCACGATGTAGATCAGCGCGTCCTTGACGAACGCGATCAGCGCGGGCGCCCGCAGCCCCGACTGGTAGGTGTAGGCCGCCAGGATCGCGAACGCGATGACGATCGGCCAGTGGCCGGTCACGCCCATCGCCTTCAGGGTCGCCTGGATGCCGACGAGCTGCAGCGCGATGTACGGCATCGTCGCGACGATGCCGGTGATGGCGATCAGCAGCGCGAGCAGCGGCGAGCCGAAACGGGCACGGACGAAGTCGGCGGGGGTGACGAACCCGTGCACGTGGGACACCGACCACAGGCGGATCAGCACGAGGAAGACCAGAGGGTAGACGACCACCGTGTACGGCACGGCGTAGAAGCCGGCCGCGCCGGCGCCGAAGACCAGCGCGGGCACCGCGACGAAGGTGTAGGCGGTGTAGAGGTCACCGCCGATGAGGAACCAGGTGACCCACGAGCCGAAGCTGCGGCCGCCCAGGCCCCACTCGTCGAGGGTGTGCATGGTGTCCGGGCGGCGCCACCGGGCCGCGACGAAGCCCACCGCGCTGACCAGGACGAACAGGATGCCGAAGACGATGACTTCGGTGAGGTGCCGGCTCGACATGCCTCAGCCCTCCTTCGACCCGGACGGACGCCGCGTCATCAGGTACACGACGGTCGTCGTCGCGACGCCGAGGACGATGAACGCGAACTGGGCCCAGTAGAAGAACGGGAACCCGGCGAGGCGCGGCTTGTCCTTGTTGAAGATGAAGGTCAGGAGCGGCACGACGACCGGAAGGACGAGCAGCCAGTTCCAGGGGCTGCGATCGCCGCGGCGAGGCCTGGGGGTGGTCTCGGCCAAGGGGGGGCCTCCTTGGTGCGTTAATTACGTGACAAGGCCGTCCGGGGGACATTCCGGGCAGCCGTAATCGGATTTCGTAACACAAAGTTCACCAGCGCCGGATCTCGGTTAGGTCTCAGGGGTGTCCCGGATCGTGGGCGATGGCGTCCCGTATCGTGGGCGGTGGCGTCCCCGGATCGCGCGCCCCGGTGGCGCGCCCGGACCTGGACCGGGTAGCCTTCGACCTATGCGAACCCAGCCGACCCAGTGGTGGTGGCGCCGCTAGGCGGCGCGGGTTACGCATTCTCTGATTCCGCAGCGACCGCCTTCGTCCGGCGGTCGTGCTCAGCTCTCCGCCGGAGGAGGCCCGACATCGAGGGGCCGATCGTGGAGACGACGACGGAGTATGTGACGGCCGGCGGCGTACACGTCACACGCACCGACACGCCGGTGGACCCGGCGCGCAAGAGCGACGCGCTCGACGCGCTCGTCCAGGCCGTGGCGGAGCGCCGCGGCGGCGTGCTGAGCTCGGGCATGGAGTACCCCGGCCGGTACAGCCGGTGGCACATGGCCTACGTCGACCCGTGCCTGGAGATCGTCGCGCGCGGCCGCCGGCTCGCGATCCGCGCGCTGAACGACCGCGGTCGCGTACTCCTGCCCGCCGTCTCCGCGGCGGTGGCCGCCACCGGCGAGCCCGTGGACATCCCCGACGGCGTCGAGGTCTTCGTCCCGTCCACCGACGAGGTCTTCACCGAGGAGGAGCGCAGCCGCCGGCCCACCGTCTTCACCGCGCTGCGCGCCGTCACCGACCTGTTCCGCGGCGAGGACCCGCATCTCGGCCTGTACGGCGCCTTCGGCTACGACCTCGCCTTCCAGTTCGAGCCCATCCGGCTGAACATCGACCGCCCGGCCGACCAGCGTGACCTCGTCCTGCACCTCGCCGACGAGATGATCGTGGTGGACCGCAAGCGCGAGACCTCGGCCCGCATGTCGTACGAGTTCGAGATCAGCGGCGTCAGCACCCGTGGCCTGCCGAGAGGGACGGAACCCACTCCCGTGCCCCGCGCCGCCGAACTCCCGCCGCAGCCGACGCCGGGCGCCTACGCCGAGGTGGTGCGCGAGGCCAAGGAGAAGTTCGTCCGCGGCGACCTGTTCGAGGTCGTGCCCGGCCACGTGATGTACGGGCCGTGCGACTCCCCGGCGGCGTTCTTCGAGCGGCTCCGGGTCACGAACCCGGCCCCGTACGAGTTCTTCTTCAACCTGGGGGAGGGCGAGTACCTCGTCGGCGCCTCCCCGGAGATGTTCGTGCGCGTCACGGGCGACCGGGTCGAGACCTGCCCGATCTCCGGGACGATCCGGCGCGGCGGCGACCCCCTCGAGGACGCCGACAACATCCGTGAGCTGCTCAACTCGGCCAAGGACGAGTCCGAGCTCACCATGTGCACCGACGTCGACCGCAACGACAAGTCGCGCGTCTGCGTCCCCGGCAGCGTGAAGGTGATCGGCCGGCGGCAGATCGAGATGTACTCCCGGCTGATCCACACCGTCGACCACATCGAGGGCCGGCTGCGCCCGGGCTACGACGCCCTCGACGCGTTCCTCACCCACATGTGGGCGGTCACCGTGACCGGCGCGCCGAAGACGTGGGCGATGCAGTTCATCGAGGACCACGAGGAGACGCCTCGCCGCTGGTACGGCGGCGCGGTCGGCTGCATCGGCTTCGACGGCTCCATGAACACCGGCCTGACGCTGCGCACCGCGCAGATCCGCGACGGGATCGCCGCCGTACGCGCCGGGGCGACGCTCCTGTACGACTCGGACCCCGACGCCGAGGAGCGCGAGACGTACCTGAAGGCACGGGCGCTGCTCGAGGCGCTGTCCCCGTCCGGCGAGGACGAGACCACCGCCGGCACTCCGGAGCGCGCTCGCGTGGGCGAGGGGATGACCGTCCTGCTCGTCGACCACCAGGACTCCTTCGTCAACACCCTCGCCGACTACTTCCGCCAGCAGGGCGCGAACGTCACCACGCTGCGGTTCGGATTCCCCGACAAGATGCTCGACGAGATCCGGCCCGACCTCGTCGTCCTGTCGCCCGGCCCCGGGCGGCCGACTGACTTCGACACCGCCGAGCTGCTCGACGCCGTGTACGTCCGGGAGATTCCGGTGTTCGGCGTCTGTCTCGGCCTGCAGGCCATGGTCGAGCACGCGGGCGGCGAGCTCGCCCTGCTGCCCGAGCCGGCGCACGGCAAGCCGGGCCGGGTCGCGGTCGGCGGCGGCGACCTGTTCGCCGGGCTGCCGGCCGAGTTCACCGCCGCGCGGTATCACTCGCTGCACGCGAAGGCCGATCAGGTCCGCGGTGGGTTCGCGGCCACCGCGATGCTCGGCGACGTCGTCATGGCCATCGAGGACCCGGCCAACCGGCGCTGGGCGGTGCAGTTCCACCCGGAGTCCATCCTCACCGCCACCGGGGAGACCGGACACCGGATCATCACCAACCTGCTGCGCCTGGCCCGCTGACCCTTCGGCGCGAAGCCGACCTGACGCGGCGAGCGTCGTGGCCGGGTGAGGTACCAGCCCGGCCACGAGGCGGGTAAGGACGGTGAGCGACCCCACGGCAGGGCTTGAGCGGCGGTCGGGCGGGGCATTGATCAGGCGTGACGGCAGCCGACGCGCTCGACGAGGCACTGGCGATGCCGCTCGTCGACCAGCACTGCCATGGGGTACGCCGTGACGACCTCGACCGGTCCGCGTTCGAACGGCTCATCACCGAAGGCGGGCCGTCGCCGGCCGGCACCACGCACTTCGACAGCCCGGTCGGGCTGGCGGTCCGGCGTTGGTGCGCGCCCGTCCTCGGCCTCGAGCCGTACGCCGCGCCCGAGGCCTACCTCGACCGGCGACGGCGGCTCGGGGCCGAAGAGGCGAACCGGCTGCTGCTGCGCGCCGCCGGCATCGCCGACTTCTGCGTCGACACCGGCGTGGCCGCCGACGACCTGCTGACGCCGGAGGAGATGGGGCGGCTCGGCGGCGCGCGGGCGCACGAGGTCGTACGGATCGAGTCGGTGGCCGAGGACGTGGCCGGCCGCTGCCCGCCGGCGACGGCGTACGCCGCCGAGTTCACCGAGGAGCTCATGCGCCGCGCGGACCGGGCCGTCGGCCTGAAGTCGGTCATCGCCTACCGGATCGGCTTGGAGTTCGACCCGCGTCCGCCCGTCGCCCGCGATGTCACGGAGGCGGCCGCACGCTGGCTCGCCGGGCCGGCGAGGCTCACCGACCCGGTGCTGCTGCGGCACGCCCTGTGGACCGGCGCCGAGATCGCCGGCGACCGCGGGCTGCCGCTGCAGATCCACACCGGGTTCGGCGACACCGACCTGACCCTGCACCGGGTGAATCCCGCGCTGCTCACCGACTTCATCCGGATCGTGCCCGCGCCGATCGTCCTCCTGCACTGCTACCCCTACCTCCGGGAGGCCGCCTACCTGGCCGCGGTCTTCCCGCACGTGCACGCCGACATCGGGCTGACGGTCACCTACACCGCCGCGTCGTCGGCACGGGCGATCGCCGAGGTCCTCGAACTGGCGCCGTTCCACAAGATCCTCTTCAGCACCGACTGCTACGGGCTCGCGGAACTGTGCCACCTCGGCGCCCACTTCTTCCGGCAGAGCCTGGGCGCGGTGCTCACCGAGCGCTCGGGCGAGTGGTCGCCGACCGACGTCGTACGCATCGCGCGCCTGATCGGCGCCGACAACGCCTGCCGCCTGTACTCCCTGCCTCAGGGCTGACGCGGCTCGATCTCGACGCGGTTGTCGTGGAAGACGGCGCCGCCGCCCATGTCGGAGTCGCGTTCGTCGACGGTGGCGTTGACGGTCGCGCCGCCGTTGAACTTCGCCCAGTGCCCCTTCGACGTCGCCGCCACCCCGGGCCGTACGCGGTCCGAGACCTGAGCGACGGCCTCGAACGAGCCTCGGGCGTTCGACACCCGGATGGGTGTTCCGTCGGCGATGCCGCGCGCCGCCGCGTCGTCCGGGTGCACGGTGACGGTCGGCGCGCCGGCCCGCCGGCGCAGCTCCGGATTGTTGCCGAACGTCGTGTTGAGGAAGTTGTGCTGCGCCGCCGAGATGAGGACCAGCCCGTCGCCGGGGTCGGCGTGCGGCGTGTATCCGGGCAGCGGGTCGAGCCCCACCCGGGTCGCCCGCACCGAGTAGAACTCCAGCTTCCCCGACGTCGTGGGGAACCCGTCGGCGAACGGCAGGAACGGCCGCGCGACGTTCAGCCGGGCGAACCCCGTCTTCCGCAGCGTCTCGACCGTGATCCCGGCGAGCGACGGGTGCGGGAAGTCGAGGAGCTGCCGCGCCAGCTCCTCGTCGGAGTCGTACAGGCTCGGCTCGGTCAGGCCCATCCGGCGCGCCAGGCGGCGGAACGTCTCCGAGGTCGACAGGCACTCGCCGGGCGGCGCGACCGCCGGTTCGTTCCATCCGAGGTACAGGTGGCCGTACCCGGCGATGACGTCCAGGTGCTCGGTCTGCATCGTCGCGGGCAGCACGATGTCGGCGTAGTCGGTCGTGTCGGTCGGGAAGTGCTCGAGCACGACGGTGAACAGGTCCTCGCGCGCCAGGCCTCGGCGCACCTTGGTCTGGTGCGGGTTGCTGCCCACGGGGTTCGCGCCGAAGACGAACAGCGCCTTGACCGGCGGGTCGGTCACGTCGAGCAGGCCCTCGCCGAGCCGGGTCATCGACAGGGTGCGCACCGGGTGCGGCAGCAGGTCGATGCGGACCAGGCCCGGCAGGTTCAGCTTGAAATGCCCGCTGGTCGAGTAGCACAGGCCGCCGCCGGGTAGCGCCCAGTCGCCGGTCACGCCCGGCAGGCAGGCGAGCGTGCGCAGGGCCATGCCGCCGCCCGCGTGCCGCTGCATGCCCTGCGTCGCGCGGATCGCGGTCGGCCGGGTCCGGGCGATGCGCTCGGCGAGCGCGACGATCCGCTCCTCCGGCAGGCCGGTGATCCGCGCCACGCGGTCGGGCGGGAACTCCTCGATCCGCGCCTGGAACTCCTCCCACCCCAAGGTGTACCGGTCGATGAACTCCTGGTCGTGCGCGCCGAGCCGGACGATCACGTGCATCAGTCCGAGGGCCAGCGCCGCGTCCGTGCCGGGCAGCGGGGCCAGGTGCTCGTCGGCCTGCGCGGCCGTGCGGGTGCGCACCGGGTCGATCGCGACGATGTACGCGCCGTCGCGCCGGGCGTCCTGGATGAACTTCCACACGTGGTGGCCGCTGGTCAGCGGGTTGGTGCCCCACAGCACGATCAGCTTCGAGCGGGCGAAGTCCTCCGGGTCCATGCCACCGGCCGTGCCCAGCGTGTACTTCAGGCCCCTGCTGCCGGCGATGGAGCAGATCGTCGGGTCGTGGATCGACGCGCCGAGCACGTTGAAGAACCGGCGGCCCGCGAAGCCCTCGAGACCCTGGATGTAACCGAGGGATCCGGTGCCCTGGAACGGCCAGATCGCCTGCCCGCCGTACGTCCGGCGGACCTCGTCCAGCCGCGTGGCGATCTCGTCGAGGGCCTCGTCCCAGCTGATCCGCTCGAACCGGCCCTCGCCCTTGCGGCCCACGCGGCGCATCGGATGCAGGATCCGGTCCGTGGCCCGAGTCTGCTCCAGGTAGCGGTTCACCTTGACGCACAGCGCGCCGCGGGTCACCGGGTGGGCCGGGTTGCCGCGCATGCTCACGGCTTCACCGTTCTCGACGTCGACCACCCAGGAGCACCCGTCCGGGCAGTCCAGTGGGCAGGCTCCCCAGACCTTGGTCAAACCTCTCCCTCGAAGTGCTCGGCCAGGTAGGCCTCCATGTCGGCGCCGTCCTCGCGGGCGAGGACGTGCCGCAGCCAGGCGCGCCGCTCGAAGTCGGTGACGGCCAGCTCCGTCGCGCTGCCGATGGCGGGCGTCGGGTGTGGCCGCATGGCGCCGAGCCGGTTCGGCAGGGACGAGAATATCCGCTGGTGGATCTCGTTCTCCCCGGCCCACCAGTCATAGAGCGCGAAGGCGTAGTCGGCGGCGTCGTGGACGATGACGAAGCCGACACCGTACCGGTCGATGTCGTACGGGTCCTCACCGCCCTTGTGCGCCGCCGGGTACGGCAGCGCGGTCGGGACCAGCAGCTCGGCGGTCTTCACCAGCTCGGGCCGGGGACGCTCGCCGGTCGCGGCGATGCCGTAGAACTTCAGCCGCCAGCCATTCGACTCGTGCAGTTCGAGGAAGCTGATGGGCCGGGGTCGGTGGGCGCTGGTCCTGGTCATCGTGGTCTGGGTCACCGCTCCTCCTGAGACAGGTGCTGCTTCAGTTATACCTGTCATCACCGTTACCCCCTGACGCCGATTACAGTACGCGGCCGCCGGACCGGCGCCGGAGCGCAGGCTCGTCCAGGTCGGCAAGCCGGGGAGGTACGACTTCGTCGAGGGCGCCCCGAACAGCACAAACTGGCCGTCGAGGCCGCTCAGAAGAAACGGCGGGCGCCGGGGTGGTCCTGGGCACCGTCGACGGGGACGTTGACGCCGTTGATGCCGCTCCCCCGTGGGGACAGCAGGAAGCAGGCCGCGTCGGCCACCTCGTCGAGCGTGACCAGCCGCCCGGCGGGGAAGTCCTCCCGGCCGCCGCCGCGCCGCTCGAAGTGCGGCACGGCGCAGCGCACGGCGTGCGCGGCGTGCAGGACGTTCAGCGCGTAGGTCGCCGTCCAGTCCTCGGGCGTCGACTCCAGGAGGTCCCCGCCCCGCGCGCCGCCGGCGTTGGCCACCAGGAGGTCGAGACCGCCCAGCCGCTCGGCCGCGTCGTCGATCGCCCGGCGCAACTGCTCGGGATCGGTGACGTCGGCGACCGCGCCGTACGCGCCGAGGTCCGTCGCCGCCTTCGCCAGGCGTTCGGGATCCCGGGCGCAGACGGCCACCGACGCGCCCTCGGCGATGAGCGAGCGCGCGATGCCGTACCCGATGCCCGCCGAGCCACCGGTGATGAATGCCGTCTTTCCCGACAGGCCGAGGTCCACAGGCGTCGCCTCGATCGTTTCTCGTGTTCCGGCCGGCCTAGGGCTTGAGGAGGACGGCCTGGGTCTGGGTGGTCTGGGCGACTCTGCGGCCGTCGTCGTCGTACAGGTCGGTCTGCACGACGATGGTGGTCCGGCCCGTGTGCAGGGGGCGGGCCACCGCGCGTACGTCGCCGTCCCGCACGCCGCGGAAGAATCGCGTGCTCGTCTCGACCGTGGTGGTTTTCGCGCCCGGCGGCAGGTTGAGGAAGGCGCAGGCGGCGCCGACGCTGTCGGCGAGCGTGATGAGCGCGCCGCCGTGCATGACGCCGCCGGCAGTACAGCGCTCCGGCGCCCAGGGGAGCCGGCCGGTGACCTCCTCGGCGGACGCCGACTCGATCACCAGGCCGGTGGCCCCGGCGAACGGCATGGCGGACAGGAGCTCGTCAGGGGAGATCATGCCGACAGTCTGCCGCCGCCGGTGCCGCCGTCCATTACCCGCCGGGTAATGGAGCCTCGGCGCGGGGACGGCGCTGCCGGATGGCGGCGGAATGCTCGTCTGAGGCTGTTCGGCGGTGGTGCCCGCCCCTCAGCCGGCGGCGAGGTCGAGGGCGACCGCGGCGGTCCAGGACTGGGGTCTGCTGCCGAGCGGGTGCGCGGTGAAGGGCTGGTAGTACTCCGCGAAGACCCCGTCGGTGAGTTGATAGAGCGCGGCCTCGCGCAGCCGGTCCGCGGCGTCGTGCTCTCCGGAGCGCTCCAGGCCCCAGATGAGCAGCAGGTTCATCGGCGGCCACTGCGGGCCCCGCCAGTACCTGGCGACGTCGAACTCGGGCGCCTCCGGGCTGGTGCTGGGCGGCAGGGGATAGGCGAGGTCCGGGTTGCCGCACCAGGCGGGGGAGTGCAGCAGGTCGACGAGGCGGCGACGGCGGTCCGCGTCCAGGCCGCCGGACAGGAGCGGCGCGAACCCCGCGAGCGTCTTCGTGCGCAGCGTCCGGTCCGAACGCAGGTCCACGTCGGCCGCGAATCCGTTCTCGTCGGTCGTGCCGAGCACGCCGCGGCGGAAGCGCGCGGCGTAGCCGAGCAGTTCGTCGCCGGCGCCCAGCCCGAGCTCGTCGCCGACCCGGGCGAGATCCTCGTTCGCGGCCGCGAAGATCGCGCTGGCGAAGACGTCGGCCACCCGGAAGCTGAGCGACTTGCGCGCCAGCTCGTCGTCGTAGCGCGCCTGCCGCAGCTCCTCGATCAGCCACTGGTACTTGACGTAGTCCGCGTCGGTCGGACGCTGCGACTGCTCGCCCAGCGCCTCGAGGTCGGACCGGCGGAACGGCCGGAAGCCGGGGTCGGGGACCACGTCGGCGTACGGTTCGTCCCAGCGAGGGGAGTTGTCCATCCCGCTCTCCCAGCCGTGGTAGATCATCAGCAGCCCACGGCCGTCGGCGTCCCGCTGTTCCGCGAGGTAGCGGTGCCAGGAGAGCAGCCGCGGCCACAGCGCGCGGGCCCGGGCGGCGACGTCGCGTCGTTCGGCGGCCCCGGCGCCGCGCGCGGCCTGCAGGATCCGGAGCAGGGCGAGCGCGTGCACCGGCGGCTGGATCAACCCGCTGGTCGCGGCGTGGTCCGGGGCGTACGGCGAGGTCTCCTGCGCCGCCCAGCGGTCCGGGCCGGGCTCGTACAGCGGAGCGTTGGCGGAGAAGACGATGTGCGGGACCATGCCGTTGCCCCACTGCGCGGCGAACAGCGTCTCGAGCTCGGTCAGCGCCCGGCTCGCCGACATCCGCGCCAGCCCGACCGCGATGAACGCCGCGTCCCAGCTCCACATGTGCGGGTAGAGCCGGGGAGCGGCCACCGTGAGGGAGCCGCGGTCGTTGCCGCGCAGGACCTCCGCGGCCTGCTCGGCGACCTCCGCGCGGCTCAGTCGCCTGACCACCCAAAGTCGATGGCGTTCGGGTCTCGGTCTGTCGCTGTCGGCCATCTCGTTTCTCCGCCGCATCGGGAACTTAGTCCATCATGATGGCAACTTCGTCCGCGATCACGGACATAGTTGCTAAGGACGATCCTCCGCTCCTGTTCCGGACATGACAAGTGGCGTGCGTGTAACCGCTGTGTAACTTCCGTAACGGCGCGGAAACGGGGCTCAGCATTCGGAGCGCAGCGGCTCGGCCGCGGCGATCCGGGCGTCGACCGCCTTGGGCGAGAAGACGTGGTCGATGACCATCGAGGCCGCGCCGACCACCCCCGCGCGTCCGCCCAGGTGTCCCTCGCCGATGTGCAGGCCGCGCGTCGAGCGGTACTGCACGCCGCGGAAGACGACCTCGCGGATCTCACCGACGAGATGCTCGCCCGCCCCCGCCAGCGAACCCGCGACGATGAGGGAGCCGGGGTTCACGACGCTCACGACCACCGCCAGGACCTGGCCGAGCGTGCGCCCGGCCTCCCTCGTGAGGCGGACCGCCTCAGGATGGCCGGCCAGCGCGAGACGGGCGACGTCGGACGCGTCGCGGACCGATGGGTCGTGGGCGGCGAGCTCGCGGGCGAGCGCGGCGCCGCTCGCCACGGCGGCGAGGCAGCCGCGCGAACCGCACGAGCAGGCCACGTCCTCCCGGCCGGGAACCCGGACGTGGCCGATCTCGCCCGCCGCTCCGCCGACGCCGCGCAGCACCCGGCCGTCCTCGACGATGCCGGCGCCGATGCCGGTCGCGACCTTGACGAGCAGGACGGGCGGCGCGTCCGGGCCGGCGGCGGTGTACTCGCCGAGGGCCATGACGTTCGCGTCGTTGTCCAGCAGGACCGGGCCGGGGAACTCCGCGGCCAGCGCGGCGGGGATGTCGTACCGCTCCCATCCAGGGGCGATCGGCGTCTGGACCGTACGGCCCGTACGGACGTCCACCGGGCACGGCAGGCCGACTCCGACGCCGCAGACCTCGGCGACCGACCGGCCGCAGTCGGCGAGGAGGTCGCGGAACCGCGACGTCACCCAGGCGATGGCCTTCTCCGGTCCTTCGGAGCTGAGTGTCCGGCCGGTCGTCTCGCCGAGCGCCCGGCCGGCGAGATCCGTCACCGCCACCCGGCCGTGCGTCGCCCCGAGGTCGGCGGCGAGCACGACGGCCGATCCTTCGTCGATCTCCAGGAGGCTGGGCCGTCGACCACCGGTGGAGGCGTCGACGCCTCCTTCGCGGACATAACCGGCGTTGACCAACTGGTCGACGCGCTGCGCGACCGTGGACCGGGCCAGCCCGGTGAGCTCCATGAGGTCGCGGCGGGTGCGGGCCGCGCCGGCCCGGATGAACTGCAGGAGGTGACCGGCCGAGGGCGCGCTGACATTCGGCATGCCGTCGACCCCCTCTCCTCGGCGGCGCGCGGCGGGAGCCCGGGGACACCACGGGCGGGACGCGCCACCGAGAGGAATTTTCCCACGACGCGCCGCGCCGCCGCGCCGTCCGGTAGAGGGGCGACGCATCGTGCCGCCGGCCGAGGCACCGCCCTGCCGCGCCGTCCGGCGGCGCGGCGCCGCGCCGCGTCATGACGTCGGCCGAGGCGTGGCGCCGCGTCATGGCGTCGACTACCCGGGGGGTAATGGCCGAGGGCGGGTGGGCCCGATACCGTCTGGACGTCATGGCCACCATTACGCTCACACGCCCCGTCGGCGACCTGCTGCGCGACTGGCGTCGCCGCCGCCGACTCAGCCAGCTGGAGCTGGCCCTCGAGGCCGATGTCTCCACCCGTCACCTCAGCTTCGTCGAGACCGGCCGCTCCCAGCCGAGCCGCGAGATGATCCTGCGGCTCGCCGAGCGACTGGACGTTCCCCTGCGCGAGCGGAACGACCTGCTGATCGCGGCCGGGTACGCGCCGCTGTACTCGCAGCGTTCGATCGACGCCCCGGAGATGGGCCCGGCCCGGCAGGCCCTGGTCAGGGTCCTGGACGGCCACGAGCCGTACCCCGCGCTGGTGGTGGACCGGTTCTGGAACCTGGTGATGGCCAACAACGCCGCCATGCTGTTCCTGGAGGACGTGTCCGACGACCTGGTCCGGCCGCCGGTCAACGTCCACCGGCTCGCCCTGCATCCCAAGGGTCTGGCGTCCCGCGTCGTGAACCTGCCGGAGGTGCGCGCGCATCTCGTCGCCCGGATGGAGCGTCAGGTGTCACTCACCGGCGACCCGGAGCTGGCCGCGCTGCACGAGGAGACCAAGGCGTACGGTCCCGACGTCGAGGAGGACGCGGTTCATCAGCCGGCGCACGACATCGCGCTGCCGACGATCCTGCGGTACGGCGACCAGGAGCTGAGCTTCTTCAGCACGGTGACGACCTTCGGCGCGGCCGCGGACGTCACCCTCGCCGAACTGGCCGTCGAGGCGTTCTTCCCCGCGGACGACGAGACCGCCGCCGTGCTGCGCCGGCGCGCGGAGTCGGGCGAATAGAGGTCGCGTCTCGCGACCTCAGCGGTCCGGCGCGTCGTAGTGGATCCGCTCGGCCGGGACGCCGAGTCGCTGGAGGTTCGTGACGGTCCGGGAGACCATCCCGGTCGGTCCCGCGACGTACACGTCATGACCGGACCAGTCCTGGAACCGGTCGAGGACGTCGGACACCGGCCCCCGCGCGTCGCCGTGGCCCGGCTCCTCCGAGAGGACCGGCACCAGGTGGAGCCTCGGCCGCTCGTCCGCGAGCGCCCGCAGGGCCGGCAGGTCGTACAGGTCCGCGGCCGTGCGCGCCCCGAACAGCAGGTGGACGTCATGGCCCTCCCGGCTCCGGAGGGCCTCCTCCGCCAGCGCCTTGAGGGGACCGAGCCCGGTGCCGCCCGCCACGCACAGGACGTCGCGGTCCGATTCCGCGTCCAGGACCATGCCGCCGGAGGCCCGCCCCAGCAGGAGTGCGTCGCCGACCCGGGTGTGGCGGACGAGCGCCCCGCTGACCCATCCGGCGGGCAGCGCCCGTACGTGGAGGCGCAGCAGTCCGTCGTTCCCAGGTGCGTTCGCGATCGAGTACGTCCGCCAGACCCGAGGCCAGCGGGCGGTCTGGACGGAGAGGTACTGCCCGGCGCGGTAGGGCAGGGGTTCACTCGGCCGTACGGTCAGCACCGCGATGTCGGCGGTCCGGCGATCGTGCTGGACGACCTCCCCGATCCACCAGGGCGGTGCCTGCGCCGCGTCCTCTTCGGCGGCCTGAATCATGATTGCGGCGGCGGTGTCGAACATCGCCGTCCAGGCCGTCTCCATCTCCGCGGTCCAGGAATCGCCGGCGTACGCGCGGAGCGTCGCCAGGAGCGCCCGGCCCATCGCGTCGTAATGGGCGGGGGCGATCCCGAACTTGCGATGCTCCCGGCCGAGCCGGGTGAGGAAGCCGGAGAAGGTCTGTGGGTTGTCCAGACTTGCGGTGATTTGAGAGAGTGCGTCGAACATCCGATGGCGTTGCGCGGCCATGCTGGAGGGAAAAAGTGCGCGGAGTCGTGGATTCTCCGCGAAGAGGCGCCCGTAGAAATAGGCGATGCTTTTTTCCGCGTTCGGTTCGATGAGTGCGTAGATTTCCTTGATCATCCGAGGTTTCAGTGATTCCACTGATTCCATCGCCCGTTCCCGTCGCTCGTTCCCGCGCTGCCCCGTATCGCGAGTTTCGCATCTCACCAGGGAGAACATCAACCGGTTGAGGGGATTGAATTCCGAGATGTACGAAGCGTAATCGACTGCGGATTTCGCGGGATCGCAGGGTAAATAATGATGATTCTCGGATACTGATCGGTATGCAATTGGCTCCGGCGTGCGCCTGGCTGCATACTGGGAACGATAGAAGAAATATCTACGGGTTTGAAGGAACCTCTACTTCGGATCACCCCTGCGTACGCAAGGATGTACCCGCGACTCTGGGTCATCCGCGTATAGGGCGAGAGCCTCACGGGCCGGGCGGACTGGACGCCCGGCGCGACACGCGCGCGTCGCCGGGTCCCGCATGCGACATCATGACCCGGGTCGGCGAGAGACCACCGCAGGAGTTCGGGAGGAGGCTCTGAATGGCAGGGTCGACGTACGGCACGGGGCCCGCCCTGATCGGAATCACCACCGAGCTGGAGCCCGCGCGCTGGAGCGACTGGGTGCGGGAGGCGGCCCTGCTGCCCGTGTCCTACCTCCGCGCGATCGAGCGCGCCCGTGCCGTGCCCGTACTCGTCCCGCCCTCGATCCGCGCCGCCGTCCCCGTGCACGTCGAACGCCTCGACGGATTGGTCATCGCGGGCGGCGCCGACCTCGACCCCGGCCTGTACGGCGAGCAGCCGCACGAACGGACCGGCCCGCCGCAGCCCTATCGGGACGGTTTCGAACTGACGCTGCTGCGCGCGGCGATCGACGCCGACCTGCCGTTCCTCGCCATCGGGCGCGGCATGCAGGCGCTCAACCTCGTCCGGGAGGGCAGCCTGATCCAGCACCTGCCCGACGCCGTCGGCGGGGACGCCCACGCCCCGGCCTCCGGGTGGACCGGCAGGCACCGGGTTCAGTTCAGCCCGTCCAGCACGCTGGGCCGGATCCTCGGCGAGCAGGCGGAGGTGCCGACCCGCCACCATCAGGCCGTCAAGCGCCTGGGCAGGGGACTCGCCGCGGTCGGCTGGTCCGAGGACCAGGTCGTCGAGGCGGTCGAGCTGCAGGGACACCGGTTCGGCGTCGGCGTGCAGTGGCACCCCGAGGAGGGCGACGACCCGCGCCTGTTCGAGGCGCTGGTCCGCGCGGCATCCGACGACCGCCACTGAGCGGCCTTCCGCCGGGCCGGGGCCGCCGGACCGCCACTGAGCGGCCTTCCGCCGGGCCGAAGCCGCCGGGCCGAAGCCGCCGGACCGTCGCTGCGCGGTTCCCGCCGATGCCGGGGCCGGCGGGTGGCCCGACGCCGCACGCGACCCGGGCGCGAGCGGGCGATGATCTTCTGGCGTAGGCTCGGGCCAGCCGGACGCGGAGGTCGGATCGATGAACTACGAATCGTACGAGCGGCTGCGGATCGACTGGGCGCGCGACGGCGTCCTCCGCATCACGATCAGCGCCCCCGAACGCCTCAACGCCGTCGACGCGACCGGCCACCGGGAGCTGGCGCAGATCTGGCGGGACGCCGACGCCGACGACGAGGTGCGCGCCGTGATCGTACGCGGGGCGGGAACCGCGTTCTCCGCCGGCGGCGACCTGGCCATGATCGAGGACATGATGGCGGACTACGACGTACGCTCCCGCGTCCTGCGCGAGGCCCGCGACATCGTCTACAACGTCATCAACTGCGGCAAACCGGTCGTGAGCGCCATCCAGGGACCGGCCGTCGGCGCGGGCCTGGCGGTCGCCCTGCTCGCGGACATCTCGGTCGCGGGCCGGACCGCCAAGATCATCGACGGCCACACGCGGCTCGGTGTCGCCGCCGGCGACCACGCCGCCGTCATCTGGCCGCTGCTGTGCGGCATGGCCAAGGCGAAGTACCACCTCCTGCTCTGCGAGCCGCTCACCGGCGAGGAGGCCGAGCGCATCGGCCTGGTCAGCGTCTGCGTCGACGACGACGCCGTGCACGACAAGGCCCTCGAGATCGCCGGACGGCTCGCGGACGGCGCCGCCCAGGCCATCGGGTTCACCAAGTACGCCCTCAACAACTGGCTGCGGATGGTCGGCCCCACCTTCGACGCGTCCCTGGCCCTGGAGTTCTACGGCTTCGCCGGCCCTGACCTGCGGGAGGGCGTCCAGGCCCTCCGGGAGAAGCGGCCGCCCCGCTTCTGAGCTACGACGCCGCCGAGCCGGCCGCCGGCGGGCCGGCGGCCGCGTCGGTGTCGGGCAGCCGCAGATAGCGCGCGACCAGCCGCGCCAGGCGCTCGGCGATGACGTCGGCCGGATCCGTCGGCAGCATCACGTGACTCATCGTCAGGCGGATGACCGCGTCGGCGAGCTCGGCCACCTCGGCGGCGTCGAGCCCAGGCCACTGGCGTACGGCATGGCTGACGATGCGCTCGCGCGCGGCGAACAGCACCGGTTCGGCATGAGTGGTCATCAGGGGCAGCAGGTCCTCGCTGCCCTCACCGGTCAGCGTGGCCTTCTTCAACGGGTCGTCGGCGGCGGTCCGCAGCGTGTACGCCACGGCGGCCGCGACCGCGGAGTACAGGTCGGCGTGGTCGGACAGCGCCGCGTCCACGCCGTCGAGATAGCGCTCGTTCTCCCGGAGGTTCAGCGCCTGCGCCAGGCCCCACTTGTCCCCGAACTCGTTGTAGACCGTCTGCCTGCTGACCCCGACCGCGTCGGCGACGTCCTGCATCCGCACCCGGCGGAACCCGCGCTCGATGATCAGGTCGGCGGCGGCGTCGAGCAGGTCTTCGCGGAGTCGGCGACGTTGCTGCATGCTCCCAGATTCCCAGAGAGACGGCGGCGCGGGAACATCCGTGTCATCCGCCCGGCGACGCGGCGGAAATCGTGTCATCCGCCCGGCGGTGCGGCGCGTCCTTCTTCATGTGGTGACGACAAGGAGAGACGTGATGAAGGTATGGCCTCCGGGCAAGACCCATCGCCCGGTCGCCGGTCCGCTCACCCAGCGCGCGTCGCGTCGTCACGAGTCCGACCTCGCGGGCTGGGTGATCCGCGACGAGAAACTGCTGGTCGACAGCAGATTCGGTGGCGACCAGGAGCTCTACCGCGCCTGGCGGGACCGCCTCTGGCGGGAGATGCACGACGCCGTACACGATTCCCGGCCGGTGCGAAAGAGCACCGACGATGAGGAATATGTAGTAATGGCGGCATTCGGTGGCGACTGGGCGCAGTACCGTGTCTGTCGTGACCGACTGCAAGAAGAGCTGTGGCAGATCATGAAGGTCACCGACCGGCGCTGAGCAGCGCCCCACGGACCGCCGCGCGGCCGGGGTGGGCCCCCCCCCCCCCCCCCCCCCCCCCCCACCCCAGGACGAAACAAAAAAAAAACGGGTAGAAACACAAGGGTGGGGTAGGGGT
>NZ_JBFAUM010000028.1:31789-95708 GCF_040679195.1 Actinoallomurus sp. NPDC052308
TGCTGCTCCTCGACGACGACGTGACCGTCGAGCCGGAGGGCATCCTGCGCGCGGTGACCTTCGCCGACCTGGCCCGGACCCCGACGATCCCCCCGATCCCCGGCCGCGCGGCCCTCAACCTGGTCAAACCATATCACTGCTGGTCAGAACCCTCGTGTGGGTAAGGGTAGTTCGGGATCAGTGGGGTTTGTTCGGTCTCGTTCGGGGTCTAACGCGTACGCGTACATCATCGGCCGGTGACCTGGCAGGTGCCGATACGGTCGGCTACAGGGCCAACCGGCGATCAGGGAGGGAAGATGCCGCCAACGCTCGCGGGGAAGCATAGGGCGGGGACGAACGCTGGGGTGCCTGCGCTCCGTGTTCTGGGCCCACCTGTATTCAGCCTTGCTGTTTACGGCCGGCAGTTCGGCATCCCGCGCGCCTGCAAGCAGTGCGCCGAACGGGATTGGAGGTAGGGCCCGTTCGACGTTGCTCGCTGTCCGGCGGTTGGGACCAACGCTTGGTTACCTGTTCGGTTCTCACCGAGCCCGCTCTGTAACTAGAGGGCACATCATGCGCATCAAGGTGGCGGCTGACAGCCGGATCGGACGGCTGATCGTGACCACCTGCCCGCGGCAATGGCTGCGCCTGACGGTCTCCCCGTGGTGGGCGCGTGTTCTGGGCGCTGCTGGAAAACGCACTGCACTCGTCTTGGAGGCGGAGAAAGGACCGGGTATTTACGGCGGGGGCTGACTGCAGGCGCATCTGGCCCACATGTCTTCGGTGTTCCTGTCGACGACACGTGAAACTGACCCCAAGCGGACGGGCGGGTTCCAGTATTCGTCGCAACACTCCTGGTATGTGAAGGGTCGTGGAGTTAGAGCGGCGGGGACGCAAGCGGCAGCTTGAGGATGAGTACTGGAGACTGATCCTTGCCGGCGTCGGGACGGCCGAGGCATGCTGGTCGACCTCACCAGCCGCCTCGTGCGCCTGGTCCACCTGCCGACCGGCCATTCCGCCGAGGCCTTCGTCGACGCCGTCGTCCCGGTGCTGGCTACCTTGCCCGAGTCGGCCGACTGAGCCTGACCTGGGACCAGGGCTCGGAGATGGCACAGTACGGCCTGCTGGCCCGGCACCGACGAGAACACCACCGGGCTGCTGCGCCAGTACTTCCCCAAGGGCACCGACCTGCGCGGCTTGTCGCCCGTTGCGTATCCGGCGTCCAATTGGTTATCTCCGATGCCCACGGCAGGAAGGCCTACGGCTCGACACTGCCCGGGAGGCTGGCAACGCTGCCGAACCCCCTGCCTGCGCGATCAGGTACCTCGACGCCTCTATCCGCAGACTCAAAGTTGATTGCGGTCAGTTGTAGTTGCGGCGATTCTGGGTTCAGCTGACGGGAACATGGAGAAGGGCGACGCGGCGCGAATGCACGTTTGAGGGGACTTGCATCGTCCTATGTGATGTGCCACTGGCGCGGCCCTTAGCGTTTGCTGATCTTTTCTTACTAAGATAATTATGTGGTGGCCTCATGGTCGACGAATTGGGCGTCGAATAAGTGTACCGAAGAGGTGCGTGTCATGGTGTCAAAGTATCCACGGCGACCTTCTGAGCCAGATCCGGAAGTCTATATTACTGAAAGTCGACTCGCTCGGCGACTTGGATGCAATCGTGACCTATTGTACGAACTTCGCCGTCAGAGGCGAATCCCATTCATGCGGATCTCTAATCGCATCGTATATCGAATCAAGGATCTGGATCGTATCGAAGCAGTCTTTCTCAATAATGCGGCTGAATGATCCTCGCGGGGAACGTAAATACTAGGAGGATATGCGTGAGAGTCTGGCATGGCTGAGAGTTCGTCGAGGATGGCCGCAGTATTCGCTCGATCGGCGTTGGTTTGGTTGCGGCTGATGATCGTGAGTATTATTCGATTTTCGACAACGGTGGGATTGACGCGGCTGCAGCGCATCCGTGGCTGCGTGCGAATGTCTTGCCGCACCGGCCGGGGCTGGTACGTCGGTGTGAAATGAGGACGACCGCGTAACTGCAGATCGTCGATCCGGTCGTCATTGAGCGTCTCTGTCTGTATTGATATCTAGGTTGGTTTCCATCTCAGGGGCCCTACGTTGCAGTACTCGTATCTTCGGCGCGTGTGGTGGATTAGGTTCCAGCTATAAGCGTTGCTCTGACGTGGGACTGTCTCAAGACCGGGCGGCAGATCATTGATTCGGCGTCGAGATGTCGAGCGACGTGCCAAGAAGCTCAAAGTTGAGTTCCAGGCCGGTGTCCAGGATCGTTGAGACGTCCGCGTGGTCGGCCGAGCGAACCGTGCCGATGAGTCGTTCTCCAGAGAAAACACCGATGGGCGCGGGTTTGGGGGAGTCGGGGACGGGTGCAAGGAAAAGTTGATCGGCGTTAGTGTCTGGGACGCTGTTCTCAAGGTTGATGTCGATGCGGGCGGTGGCGTTCTCGAGGAGAGTGCGTAGGAGGCTGCGGTGGCGTGTACGGGTGAGGTCGAGCAGATCGAGTATTTCTGAGGTTGAGGCGGTGAAGCGCTGTCGCCATTCGGAGATGGTCATCGTCGTCAGCCACTCACGGGGGTCGGTGCCGCCTGGCTGACCGTCTTCGGGGATCTGCTGGGCGATCTCGTGGGCGAGGCGCCGGGATCGCAGGCCCTGCATCATCAGTGACAGGGCGCGGGGGGCACTGACGCCGTAGCGGATGTAGGGGCCCAGCTCGGGGCAGAGCCGGCGGTCGCTTTCGGCGTCGGCGAGGTAGAGGTTCACGAGTTCGACCAGTGCGCCTACGGTCCAGGCCAGGAAGTGCTCGAAGCGGCGGGTGACAGCGTCCACCATTGCCTCGATGCGTCGGGCGGCGTCGGTCATCTGGGCGAGGTGGGTCTGGGCGAGCTGTGCGTAGGAGCGGCCGTTTAGCCAGTCGGCGAGGACGGCGGATACGGAGACGTCGAAGCTTGCTCCCCTGGGCGTCGTCCGGAAGTCCCATGCGGCAGTGTTTTCGGGCAGCGCGAGCAGGGCACTGATCGTGCCGGTCCTGGCGAGGAGCTCGAGCGCGGGGCCGGCTCGGTTGAGGGTGTCGACTTCTGGGGTGTCTTGTTGACTGATCAGCTTGGCGAGCTGCCGGGCGCGGGCGTCGATGACCTGTGCTGACCCGATGCTGGTGCCGGTGCGAGGCCAGCGGCGCCGGGCGGTCGATTCGGTACGCATGTACTGGCGTTGCACGGTGTGGGCGACCGCCGAGAACGTTGGCACGTGCTCAGGTATCTGCGCCGCGGCGAGCAGTTCATCGATGAATGCGTCGAGGTCCACCTGATCAGGATCGATACCGCGGGCTTCCTCGTCGGCGAGGTAGAACCATAGGAATGCGACGAAGTCGGCGGCCGCACCGCCGGCTCGGCGTAGGACAGCGTCATCGGCTTCCCTGGCGATGTGCTCCAGGTCAGCGATGGCCTGCAGGGCACTGGTGGCGGCGATGGAGGAGGAAATAGTGAGTTCCTCGGCCGTTGGGGCCAGATCAGCGAAGTCGGCGTCGGAAGGGTCGGCTGCCCGGACGAGCACGATCCATCCTTCAGTCTCTTTGCCGGCCCGGCCGGCGCGGCCGACGGCGTTGACCATGCGCGGGCCTTGCAGCCGGGCGTCCTCAGGCATGCCGTCGTAGGTCTCGTCGTAGATGACGACGGTGTGGACGGGCAGGTTGACGCCGTCGGTGAGGGTGGAGGTGCAGGTCAGGTGCGGCAGTGCTTCGGCGCGCAGTGCATCTTCGAGTGCTTCGAGGACTTCGATCGGGAGTCCGGCGTGGTGGAATCCGACGCCGTGGGCGAGGGTGCGGGTGAGGGGGTGTTCGTCTCCGAGTTGGGTGCGGACGAAGTCGGCGAGGCTGTGCGCGGGAGGGTGGTCGGGGAGCGTGTCGGCCAAGCTGAGGGCGATGCGTTGTGCCGTGGCTCGGGTCGGGCAGACCGTCAGGGCGGTGCCCGCGTGTCCGATGAGGGCGATCATCTTCGCCGCGATGAGGTAGTTACGGTCGGACTTGTTGGTATCTCTTGGGCCTCCCCGCTGATCGGGATCGTAGGCCTTTAGCACGAGAGTGCCGACGGGTTCCCTGGTGATAAGTGTGACTTCCCGCCCGTCGGACGGGCGCAGGCGGATGAGTCCGGCTAGCGGGTAGTGCTGCCGGTAGGGATAGGAGCCTCTGCTGGCTGTGATCGTCTTGCCGTTCCAGTTGACCTGGGTGGAGATCGCGGCGTGGAGGCGGCGAGGGCCGCGCCATTGAGATTCGAACGGTTCGGCGGTTCCGTCGGGATCGATCCACCGCAGGATCTGGGTGGCGTTCCCGAGGGCTGCTGACAGCAGAATGATCCGGTGGCGGCTCTGCCGGGTGCGATGGTGCAGGAACGTGATCAGCGCTTCGAGCGTGAAGCCTCGGGAGTTCTCCTTGATCAGCTGCGCCTCGTCGAAGATGAACATCCCGAAGCGATCCAGCACCGCCTTGGCGTCGTGTCGCAGCAGGTGCATGAGTCGTTCGGGTGTGAAGACCTCCACATCGGGGGGGTCCTGCGGGGCGGTCAGTTCGGCGAGCAGAACGTTCCACAGGTGCTCGCCCTCGGGGAGTTGGCCGGATGAGGGGAAGTCCGGTTGGTCGGGTCCGGTCTCTTTAGCGAGCACGTGGAGCCGGGCGGCGAAGGCACGCCGTACCTCGCGGCACAGGCTTCGGGTGGGCGCGACGTAGCAGACGCTGGTGGAGTTACGTGCCAAGTGGGATAGGGCGAGGAGTTGTGCGATGAGGGTCTTGCCTCCGCTGGTCGGTACCGAGTGGACCATCCGGCGCACGTCGGGATCGAACGGGGAGGGGCTGCTGGTCAGCAGTTCACGCTGGGGATTCCAAAGGGTCAGCACCGGCGGGTTGGCGAGGGTGAAAGCGTGCCGGACCGCGTCGGGCAGGTCGGGGGGAAGCAGGTCGGGGCTCCACACGGAGCCGGTGGAGGCTTCCCCGGCAAGGGACAGAAGGTGGGCGGCCACCCATCGGGCGAGCGGTTCGGCGGGCCCGACGCGGCCGAGTGCGGCGGATATCAGGGTCTCATTCGCGCGGGTGAGTCGTCGCTGGTCGCCGCGAGCGAGGTAGTACAGCAGGTCGGCGGCGCCGCGGACGACAGCGTCGGTGGTGCCGTAGGCGGTAGTGGACAAGTCACTCAGCTCAGCGAGTGCGGCCAGGTCACGCAGTTGCCGTTGCCAGGCGCGGAACCAGGCGAACAAGGTCCTGGTCTCGAACCCGAGCAGGGCGAGGCCGGCCTCAAGGGCCAGCGTGCCGATGTGGTCCAAGAGCGGTTCACCGGCGGTGATGTCGGCGCGGAAGCGGCGAAGAATCGCGGTGGCGTTCGGGTCGCGGTCTCCGCGGCGGTATCCGATCGCGGCGGCGAAGGCGAGTTGCAGGCGGTCGGCTCGCTGCCATCGTGACTCGGCCAAGGCGAGGTCGAACACGTGCGCGCTGACGGCGAAGGCCTGGCGTTGGCGGGCTGGGGTATAGCGTCGCTGGGCGGCGTCGACGGATGCGATGGCGTGCAGGTACCAGGCGGTGTTCAGCAGCTTCTCGGTTATCTCGCCGCCTTCACCGCGGCTGCGGAACAGGTGGACCTCGGCGTCGGCCAGCATCTCCTGGAGCTCTTGGGGGGTGGGGAGTCCTTCCTGGTCGCCGAGCGCGGTGGCCAGGGCGTCGAGATTCAAAGCCCGGTCCACACGATCTCCTTGACCCGGTCGGCGAAGACGGGGAAGTCGGTGACGGCCACCAGAAGACCTTCACGTTGCCCAGGGGCGTCCAAGTTGGGAAAGACTGGAGCGACGTTGGTGAACACGGTGGACCGCGGAGGTAGGTGCGTCGTGGAGGTGGCGACCGATATGCCGATGCCGGCGCGTGGGGAGTTCTCGAGCCACAAGGGGACCAGGTCGGCGTAGAGCCGTCCGAGAGGGCCGGGGTGCTTGGTGCCCGGGGCGGTCAGCATCGCCAGGTAACGCGGTCCGTGCTCGGCGAGTTGATCGGCGGCGCGTTTGATAGTGGCCGAGATGTGGGTCGTGGCAGCGTGTTTCTTGATCTCCCATAGCTGGAAGACCAATGTGCCGTCGGTGACCTCATAGACCACCAGGCCGTCGGCGCCGGTCCCGGTCGGATCGGCCTTGACCTCCTCGGCGTGGACCAAGGTCCGGCCATCGGCGGTCACGGTGCGATCGCGGATGAGGCGGTTCCACAACAGTTCTGCGACGAATCCCTCCAGGTGGTTCCGGATCTTTTCCATCGCCGTCGTGTCGTAGGTAGGCAGCCCGAAGACCGGCTGTACGAAGACCTCTACCGCGCGCTTGTCCGACTCGCTGTAGTCTTGTCCGCCGTCGCGTCTGGCGCACCACTTGTCCATCACCGGGGATTCGCCGCAGCGGATTCGCATGGCGTCCTCGGCGATCATCTGAGCGGCGGCCTCAAGCTCTGCGGCGCCGGCGGTGAGTCCGCCGATCATGTAGGCACAACCGGCGTCGCCTGGCCATGCGGTCAAGCTCAGTAGGGACGCCAATCCATCTGCGGGAGGAGTGACGGTCACCTCGGAGCCATGCGCGGCGGTACGTTCGCTCGTCACGCTCGCTCAGTTTCGCCGGCGGGGGATGGCAGGCCTGATTTGCTGCGAATCGTCATGTTTGTTCCGTGACCCCCGAAGTTCGGAATGCGGCGCGCTCGGCCTGACTTGTTGGCGGAATCCTCTGATACGTCTCAACAATCGGCAAGCGGGCGGACCGGCTCCGTAACCGGATGTTGATCGTAGGTAAGAGCCGTAGAGCCGTGCCCACGCCAGCGAGCAGGGGCAGCTACGAGCCTGTCTCGCGGTCCCGGGGAGGGAATTGTCCGTAGGAGGTTCCGGCCCTTGAGGGCGAACCGAACGGCCAGTGGAGGGGGCCGCGACTGGCCGTTTCCCGCAGCGGGAGGGCGATCTGGAGCAGGTCGGGACGGCTGACCGCTTCTCGGTTCCGGTCTGCTCCAGACGAGGCCCGCGCGGACTACGGGGCCTTCACCGACGCCGCCCGTGGCCGCATGGCGGAAACCGGTGAGTCCTACACCGAGGCGCTGCGCGCCATCGAGAGCGGGCCGGCCCGGACCGCGCCACCGCCGTTCGGTGGGGCGACTCCGCCGGCGGACTGGAGCGAGTTCGCGCTGCGCTGCCCGGCGATCGCCGCGGTACGGCGGGACCGGGACGGTGACGGCCTGGTGGAGGAGATCGCGGTGTATGACCGCGGCTCCGGTGCCCTGCTGGACTCGCTCGTCGTGCCGCACGTGCCCGAGCAGGCGCACGCCGCCTACGTCGAGCACTACGTGGCCACCCGGTGCGGCGCCTGCTGGTTGTTCGTGCTTCGCCGCCTGCCGCAGACCCGCGGCCGCTCACTCGAGCACATCGAGCAGGAGCTGCGCCGCTCCCACGCGCGATGACGTCCTCCCGCCCGTACGCCCGGATCCGCGGGCGGCGTGCGGTACACGAGCGGCCGGCGGCGGCCGATACTGGGAGGCGGCCGGCCGGCCGGTCGGCCCTGACGGCCGGATGGCCTGACGGCGGGAGTGCTCGTGGTGCGTTGGGGGCAGGACGTCGTCGTCGTGGGCCGGCGAGCCGAGCTGGCCGTGGTCGCCGAGTTGTTCCGCGCGGAGCCCGCGGGAGCCGCAGGCCTGCTGATCGAGGGCGCCGCGGGCATTGGCAAGAGCACACTCTGGCAGGCCGGAGTCGCGGCCGCCCGGGAGCGGGGCCACCGGGTCCTGGGGTGCCGGCCCGCGGAGGCGGAGGCACAGCTGTCCTTCACCGCGATCGCCGACCTGGTCGATCCCGTGCTGGGCGACGCCCTTCCTGGGCTACCCGGCCCTCAGCGCCGGGCGCTGGAGCTCGCGCTGCTGCGGGCCGAGTCCGAAGAGCCGGCCGACGAGCGGGCCGTCGCGTTCGGACTGTTGTCGGTGATGCGGGCCGTGGCGCGCTCCGGTCCCGTTCTGATCGCGGTCGATGACTGGCAGTGGCTCGACACCCCGTCGGCGCGCATGCTCGGGTTCGTGCTGCGGAGGCTGGACGAGGAGCCGGTGAGGCTCCTCGCCACGATCCGGGCCGGGGCCGGAGCGGGCGTGGCGGCCGGTCTGGAGCGCGATCTCGGTGAGGGACGGCTCACGCGGCTCGAACTCCGGCCTCTCGGCCTGGCCGCGCTGCACCGGCTCGCGTTGACCCGGGCGGGGCTGGCACTGCCGAGGCGCACGCTGATGAAGATCCAGTCCGCGGCGGCCGGGAACATGGTGTTCGCCCTGGAGATCGTGCGGGCGCTCGCCTCGCGCGCTGGGTCGTTGCCGCCCGGAGAGGCGCTGCCGGTCCCCGCGACGCTCAACGAGCTGGTCGTACGGCGCGTGGCACGGCTTCCGGCGGCCACCCGCGACGCGTTGCTCGCCGCCGCGGCGCTGACGCGGCCCACCACACGCCTGCTGCGGGCGGTGGACCGCCGCCGGTTCCCCGCCGAGGTGCTCGGCGCGGCGGAGAACGCGGAGCTCGTCGTACTCGAGGGTGACAGGGTGCGCTTCTCTCATCCGCTGATCGCCGCGGCCGTGTACGCCGAGGCCGGGCCGGAGGAGCGCCGCCGATTACACCGGCGGCTGGCGCGGGTGGTGCCCGAACCCGAGGAACGCGCACGGCATCTCGCCCTCGCCGCGGAGGGACCGAGCCGCGAGGTGGCGGACGCGCTCGACGCCGCCGCGCGCACCGCCCGTACCCGCGGAGCCCCCGACGCCGCGGCCGAGCTGTACGAGCTGGCCGCCGAGGCGACTCCGCCGGACCAACGCGCGGCGTGGCGGCGCCGGCAGGCCGACGCCGCGGAGCAGCACTTCGTGGGCGGAGACCGGCGCCGGGCCGGGGAACTGCTGGAACGGGTGCTGTCCGGCTGTCCGCCCGGCCGGGAGCGCGCCCGCGTCCTGCGGCTCTTGGGCGAGGTGCGGTACCACGACGACAGCTTCCCCGAGGCGGGACGCCTTCTCCGCCTGGCGCTGGCCGAGGCCGGCGCGGACGCCGCGGAGCGCGCCGCGGTCAACACGGGCCTGGCCTACGTGGCGCACGCGGTCGAGCGGATGCCGATGGCGGCCGAGTACGTGCGGGCGGCGGTCGCCGCCGCCGAGGAGTACGGCCGTCCAGGGCTGCTGGCCGAGGTGCTGGCGTCCGCGACGATGGTGGAGTTCCTGCTCGGGCACGGGCTGGACGAGCGGCGCCTCGACCGTGCGCTCGCGATCGAGGACATCACGCGCCGGACGCCGGCCCCCATGCGGCCCAGCGCGATCCACGGCGCGCTGATGAGCTGGATCGGCCGGCCGGAGGCGGCGCGGGAGTCGCTGGAAGGCGTCCGATCCCGGCTGCTGGAGCTCGGCGACGAGGCCGCGCTGCCGTTCCTCGCGTTCCTCCTGGCCCCCGCGGCCTGCAGCCGCGGCGACCTCGCGGCGGCCGTACGCCACGGCGAGGAGGGCCTGGAGGCCGCGGCGCGAGTCGGCACCGACGTCCTCATGGCGCACGCGCTCACGGCCATGGCGTTCGCGGATGCCTACACCGGGCGTACCCGGTCCGCGCTCGACCGGGCCGGGCGGGCGGCCTCGCTGTTCACCCAGGCCGGCTGCCGCGGCTGGGTGTCGTGGCCGCTGGCCGTCCTCGGCTTCGCGTACCTGTCACTGGACGACGCGCCCGCCGCGGTGGAGGCGCTCCGGCCGGTGCTCGAGCTTCTGCCGCTGGCCGGAGTGCAGGAGCCCGCCGCGATCCCGTTCGTGCCCGAGGCCGTCCAGGCGCTGATCGCGATCGGTGAGCCCGACACCGCGGAGCCGGTACTCGCCTGGTTCGAGAAGCGCGGTAGGGATCTCGACCGGCCCTGGGCCCTGGCGACCGGGCTCCGCTGCCGGGCGCTGTTACGCGCCGCGCGGGGTGACCCTCGCGGTGCCCTGGAGTCGCTGACCGAGGCGCTGAAGCACCACGAGCGCCTGGAGCATCCGGTCGAACGGGCTCGTACCCTGTTCGTGCTCGGTCAGCTCCAGCGCCGCACCAACCAGCGGCGCCGCGCGAAGGAGACCCTGGAGCGGGCCCGCGCCGTCTTCGACGAGGTGGGCGCGGCGCAGTGGTCCCGGCGCGCGGCCGCGGAGCTGGCGCGTCTCGGACTGCGCCGCTCGGGCGGACCGGAACTCACCCCGCGTGAGCGGCAGGTGGCCGAGAACGCCGCCGCGGGCGCGACCAACAACCAGATCGCCTCCGCGCTGTACATCAGCCCGAAGACGGTGGAGGCCAACCTGGCGCGCGTCTACCGGAAGCTCGGCATCGCCTCCCGCGCCGAGCTCGGCGCCTGGATGGTGGCCGAGCGCCGAGCGGAAGAGCCCGGAACGTAGGGAAACACCCGACGTAGAGCACGGTGCCCACGATTTACGTTTCCCCTGGTCTTCACCCAGCCCCGCCGGGAGGGAACATCATGCGGAAGTGGAAGTGCGCCGTGCTCGCACTGCTGAGTGCCGGCGTCATGCTGACCGGTACCGCCGCGGCGAGCGCGGACCCGCCGAAGCCGAGTGGCACCGCGGGCGACCCCCTCGCACGCGTACCGGCCGCGCAGCGCGCCCGTATCCAGGCCCAGGCCAAGGCACGGTCCGCCGCCGAGCGGATCCGCCGGGCCGCGGCACGCGACGCGGGCGGGTTCTCCGGTATCGAGCTGCACGGCGGCTCCGTACGGCTCTGGTACAAGGGCACGCCACCGGCCGCGGTGAACGCGGCCGTCACCGAGGCCCGCGGTACCGCTCCGGTCGAGGTGATGCGCGCCGGGCACTCACTGGCCGAGCTGGGGACGGCGTCCGCGCGGATGACGGCGTACCTGCGCGCGCACCCGGGCGGTCCGGCGCACCGGGTCTCGGCGCCCGTGAACGGCAGCGGCCTGGTGGTCGGCGTGGACGTCGACACGACCGCCAGAGTCACGGCCGCCCTGCCCAACGTGGGCGTTCCGGTGCGGGTCGAGGTGCAGCCCCGGCTGCACGCGGCCGGGCGGTGGGACGACGTCTCCCCCTACTACGGGGGCGGTGAGATCATCAGCGACGAGGGGGTCCGGTGTACCGCCGGGTTCGGCGTCTGGGTGGACGGGCAGCGGTATCTCCTCACCGCCGGCCACTGCGGGTATCCCAATCAGCACTGGAACACCGGCGACAACCTGCCGATCGGCAACGCGACGCGGGAGGACATGTCCAACGACCTGCTGCTGATCTCGGCGGCCGCCGGCAAGTACGTCTTCACCGGCTTCGGCTCGTCGACGAGCACGGGTCATGTGATCGATTGGGCCCCGGTCTACACCGGCGAGGAGCTCTGTTCGTCGGGCGAGGCCACGACCTGGCTGTGCGGGCACGTCGTGATCGACGCCGGTAACACGTCGTACTGCGACTACGACCCGTGGGGTGACTGGGAGTGCTACAGCGGCCTGGTCCTGTCCCAGAACGAGGACACAGGGGTTGCCGCCTGGTCCGGTGACAGCGGCGGACCGGTCATGCTCCCCACGACGAACGGAATCATCGCGAAGGGCACCATCTCCGGTTACAGCAACAGCGGTGGATATCTGGCCTGGCAGGACTTCGCCACCGCGCACGCCATCTGGGGCGCCGTTCCCAACGTCTGACATCCTCTCCGGCCTGACCCGACGGCCGGGCGGAGGCGAGGGAATGGCGCTGGCGGGGTTACGGCTCGGTGTGCTCGGTAAGCCGATCGATGGTGCGTCGCCGTGCAACGCTGTCGGCCGGTAATTGATGCCTTCTCTGCGCACGTCGTCCACCTGGGCGGGAGCGGAAGCGGGCGGGCGGCACCCCTTGCAGTCACCGTCCTTTGAACCGAGCCGCACCCTTCGGGGCCCGATCCGCCGGGTGGTCGCTCGTCGTTCGCCCCTGTGAGTGCTCGATGCGGGCGAGCACCTTGTCGGAGATCCGTTGCAGCGTCCGCAGGTCGTCCGGGGTCAGGACGTCGACGAACAGGTCCAGCACCCGGGCCACGTGTCCGGGTGCCGCGTCCGCCAGGTGGGCGTAGCCGGCTTCGGTCAGGATCGCTTGCGTGTACCGCCCGTTGCGCGGGTCGGGCTCGCGGCGCACGAACCCGCGTTTCTCCAGCCGGCCCATCATGTGGGACAGGCGGGACAGCTCCGTGTTGGCCAGGAGCGCGAGCTCGCTCATTCTCATGCGGAGCTCGGGCTGATCGGACAGGTGTGCCAGCGCGTAGTACTCGAAGAAGCTGAGCTTCGAGTCCTGCTGGAGCTGCGACTCCAGCGCCGCCGGCAGTCGCTGGAGGAGCCTCATGAACCCGCGCCACGCCGCCAGCTGGTCGGTGGTGAGCCAGCGTGGCTCGGAGACCTCGGACTCCTCTTGGACAGACACGTGCGCAGTCTACCGCGCAACCGAGGTCTCACTTGACGATTCAAGTGAGGGTGCTCTACGTTGTCACTTGAACATTCAAGTGAAGTTGCCGCTCGGATCGGAAGGACCGTCCATGAGCAACCTGAAGATAGCCATCATCCTCGGCAGCACCCGCCCCGGCCGTAACGGCGAAGCGGTGGCGAACTGGGTGCTGACCAAGGCCAAGGAGCGTGCCAACGCCGACTACGAGCTGATCGACCTGCTCGACTACCCGCTGCCGCATCTGGACGAGGCCGTGCCTGCGAGCCGGGGCGTGTACGCCGGCGAGCACACGAAGGCCTGGTCCGCCAAGATCAACGAGTTCGACGGGTACGTCTTCGTCACCCCGGAGTACAACCACTCGACCTCGGGGGTGCTGAAGAACGCCATCGACTACCTCTACACGGAGTGGAACAACAAGGCCGCCGCCTTCGTGTCGTACGGCTCGCTCGGCGGTACGCGGGCGATCGAGCACCTGCGGGCGATCTCGAGCGAGCTGCAACTGGCCCACGTGCGCCAGCAACTCTCCTTCTCGTTGCTCACCGACTTCGAGAACTTTTCGGTGTTCGAGCCTTCCCCGATGCACGACCACGCTGCTTCCGTCCTGTTCGACCAGCTCGAGTCCTGGGCCGGCGCGCTCAAGACCGTTCGCAGCTGAGATGAAGCTCTACGGGCTCGAAGAGCACTTCGTCACCGCCGATGTGGTCGAGGCGTGGAAGCGGCGCGACCCCCAGCTCGCTGAACCGATGATGAAGTGGGCCGTCGCCAGTGACATCACGCCGGCGCTGCTGGATCTCGACGGCGGACGCATCGCCGCGATGGACGACGCCGGGATCGACGTGTCGGTGCTGTCCCTGACGACGCCGGGGCTGCAGAACCTCGACACGGCGGAGGCGGTCGCCCTGCAAGGACCCACGAACGACGCGATCGCCGCCGCCGTGCGCCGCCACCCCGGGCGCTTCCAGGGGTTCGCGGCGCTCGCTACCTCCGCTCCATCGGCCGCAGCCGCCGAACTGCGGCGCGCGGTCACCGAGCTGGGGCTCAACGGCACGCTCGTCAACGCCAACTCCGGTGGCCGGGCCCTGGACGCTCCTGAATTCTGGGACGTCTACGAGGCTGCCGAGGACCTGCGCGCGCCCGTCTACCTGCACCCGAGCGTTCCGTTCCCGGCCGTCACCGAGGCCTACTATCGCGGCTTCGGCGCACCGGTGGACAGCATGCTGGCCACCGGTGCGTTCGGCTGGCACTACGACGCCGGGCTGACCGTGCTCCGGATGATCATCGCCGGCGTCTTCGACCGGTTCCCCGAACTGCAGGTCATCCTGGGGCACTGGGGCGAAGTCGTGCTGTTCTATCTGGACCGCATCGCGGCCATGGACAAGCTCACCGACCTGCGGCGCCCGATCGCGGAGTATTTCCGCTCGAACATCTTCATCACCCCGGGCGGCATCTCTAGCCACAAGTATCTGCGGTGGAGCCTGGAGACGGTGGGGATCGAGCGGATCATGTACGCCTCCGACTCCCCGTTCAACAGAGAGCATGCCGGATCCGCGAAGCGCTTCCTGGACACGGCGCCGATCGGCGAGGCCGACCGCGAGCGCATCGCCTACCGGAACTGGGAAGAGCTCGTCGCCGGTATCCGACGCTGACCGATCGAGCCGAAAGGGCACGTCGAATTCATGCCCTGACGCGTCACCGCGTCCGTCCAAGCCGCGCTCTCTTCGCACCGAAAAGGAGCCAAGGCACATGAGCCAGGCCCAAACCCGGCTGCAGGTCGTGTTCGCCGATCTGCGCCGCGCCATAGACGACGTCATTTTGAAGCACCAGGTAAGCCTCGAGGAACTGCTCGCCGCCATCGAATGGCTGCAGCAGGTCGCCGACGCCGGCGAACTGCCGTCCGCGAGCATCTTCTTCTACAAGACCGTCCTGAAAGCCACCGCGGGCGCGACCTACGCCCACCCGGAGAAGGACGGCGCGAGCCACTGGGAGATGGAGGGCCCCGCCCACCGCCCCGGCGCTCCTGTCCTGCACAGCCCCGCTGTGCTGCCCATGCGCTCCGACGAACCCGGCGAACCCCTCATCGTGTCCGGGACTGTGCGCACCACCACCGGCGACCCGCTGCCCGGAGCGGCCCTCGAGATCTGGCAGATCGACGCCAACAACGTCTATTCCGGCATGGACAGCAGCGACTTCGAGCCGCTGAACATCCCCAACGACTCCACCGGCATCCCGGTCAGCAACCTCCGCGCCAGGATCATCGCCGACGCCGACGGCCGCTACGAGTTCCGCACGGTGATGCCCGGCATCGAAACCTTCGGTCTGGCCATGGACAGCCCGCTGGCCGCGCTGACCCAGGCGTTGCAGCTTCAAGGCCTGCGCCCGCTGCACATCCACTCCATCGTCTCCGCAGACGGGTGCCTGCCACTGACCACCCAGATCTATTTCGACGGCGACCCACTGGTCGACAGCACCATCGAAGGCCCCGTCCCCGCCGATGCGGTCAAGGTGACCACCCGTCACGACGACCATCTCGCTCGCGGCCTCGACCGGTCCTACCGCACCCTCACCTACGACTTCGTCCTGCGCCCCACTGCCGAAGGCGCCGCGCTCACTGCGACGCGGTGAACGGTTCAGAGTCGGCACACGCAGACGGAGAGAGGCGAGCACCTGCGATGAAGAAGGCAAGTATGAATGCTGCTGCCGATCCCGCGGCCGTCTACGACCGGTTCATGAGAGAGCAGGCTCCCGCTAGTCGCGGTCAGCGTCGCTGGACGCCGGCCGATGGCCCAATGCCCGCGCTCTACCTCAGCCATGGCTCTCCAGCGCTGTTCGAGGACGCGTTGTGGATGAGCGAGTTGTTCGGCTGGTCCCAGGCGCTACCCAAGCCGACAGCGATCCTGATCGTCAGCGCGCACTGGGAATCGGCGCCGCTCAGCCTGTCGGCGTCGGGTCCGAGCACGCCGTTGGTCTACGACTTCGGGGGCTTCGCCCAGCGCTACTTCCGGATGACCTATGAAACGCCGGACGCCGGCGCACTGGCCGCCCGCGTAATGGCCTCAATGCCGGACAGCGAACCGGTCCACCAACACGCTGGCCGCGGCCTGGACCACGGCGCGTGGGTCCCGCTGAAGACCATGTACCCCTACGGCGACGTACCAGTCCTGCAGATGTCCTTGCCCACCCACGCCCCCGCCCGGCTGATGAACATCGGCCGTCGGCTGCGGCCCCTGCGCGAGGAAGGCGTGCTCGTGATCGGGTCGGGTTACATGACGCACGGGGTTCCCTTCCTCACCCGGGACCAGTTCGTGCACAACGTCGTGCCGTCCTGGTCCGCCGACTTCGACGCCTGGGCGGCCGACGCCCTCGCCCGTGGTGACGTCGACACCTTGGCCGACTACCGCAGCCTCGCCCCCGCAGTGCACTATGCGCACCCCACCGTCGAGCATTACACACCGATGTTCGTCACCCTCGGGGTCGCTGCCGACGCCGAAGCACCCGTACGGACGACGATCGAGGGCTACCGGTTCGGACTGTCCAAGCGGTCCTTCCAAGTCGCTTGATCCGAGCCGGCGGCCACACGTCGTTGTACTCGATCTCATCGAACAACTCGGCGATGTCGACCACCCGGAGCGACCACCGCCGCCAAACCGCCCTGTAACGGAAACTGGGCGCTCTCGGTGCTACCGAGAGCGCCCAGCTCCTTGCCGGTGTGCCGCCAGGGACTTGAACCGCGAACCCGCGGATTAAGAGTCGTTGTCCGCCGGGCGCGGCCACGGCGGACTCCTTCGACACCCAGCAGCAAGATCGTGGGCTGAGCCAGCCGCAGGAACACCACTGGGAGTACACCGCGGCCGCGTGTCGCCGGCACGGCATCACCCAGTCGATGGGCCGGGTCGGGTCGACAACGCCGCCGCCGAGGCGTTCAACAGCACGCTCAAGGTCGAGTTCGTGCACCGCCACCACTTCACCACCCGCGCCGAGGCCCGCATCAAGATCTCGACCTGGAACGCCGACTTCACAACATGGTGGTCTCAGCATTACGGACAGATGAGGCCACCAGCAGTGTGTAGCGCCCCGCACAGGCGACCTTCGCCTCGCCGGCCGTCTAGCAACCAGGTGGCCGAAAGGGTTCTGAAAGCCGTCGCCTCCTAACGTCGCCGCAGCCGTGAGAGAGCCGGATAAGGGAGTTCTTATGGAAGCGCTCAGCGAATGGGTGATCCGCCATCGGTTGATCGTGGGGTTGTCGTGGTTGGTGATCACTATGGTCGGGGTGCTGGCCGCACCGAGCGTGTCGAGCCGGTTGGTCGGCGGCAACCATGTCAACGGACCGGCATTCACGGCGAACACGCAGATCGCCCGGCACTACGGTGGGGTGACGTCCGATCCGGCGGTGGTGGTCCTCGACGCGCCCGCCGGGGAGACCGTCCGCGCGCCGGGTGTCCGAGCGCAGTTGAGGGCGGTGGACGCGGCGATCGCGAGGTCGGCGCCGACGCTGCGCGTCGTGTCCTATGCATCGACAGGAAGCCAGACGCTCGTGGGGTCGGGCGGCAGGAGCGCTGTGCTGCTCGCCTACCCGCCCAAGGACGGCGACGACATGGGTCCCGCTCAGATCGACGCGCTGACGCATGCTGTCGCAGTGACGGCACCCGGTCTCGGCGTGCACGGCACTAGCCTCAGGGCCTTGGAGGCCGGTAACACCACATCCCAGTCAGTTCTCCTCGCCGTCGGTGACCCTGTTCGCGGCCTGCCAGACCCTTGACATCCTGATCCACGGCGACAACTCGGCATGGACGCTGGTGGGCGCGTACGCCGACGTGGCCCGGTGGTACCGCACCCTTGTTGGACGCATCCTGAACAAGCCCTTCACGCATGCCACCGCAGAGGACGGGACAGTGTGATTGGTTTCAGGCACGATAAGTGGCCCCGGTCAGGGATGGATTTTGGCTCCACCTCGCTTCTCGATATGCCGGGGCCTTGAGCGCGTTCTGTCCCGTCTGGTCGAACCCGAGGCAGTCTCGTTGGTTATGAGGCATTTACCGATTTGTCTCACGTAATCTGACGTCGTCAGGACGAAATCCCCTTAGGATCGGCGTGCACCGCCATCACGAATGGAGTACGCGCATGTCCCCACCGGTGACCGTCCTCGATTGGCGTGAGTTCTTGACCGGTCCCGGCACTCGATGGCCCGGTACGCAGCCTGCAGGCGAGGACGCGGTCCGCGCCGCCGAGCAGCGGCTCGGCGTCTCGCTGCCGCCCAGCTACCGGAACTTCCTGCTGGTCAGCGACGGCTGGGCCAAGATGCCGACCAACGCGGGCACGTTGCGAAGGGTCGAGGCGATTGGCTGGTACCCGGAGGCGGACCCCGAGATGTGGACAGCGTGGTTCGGGGACATGGACTTCCCCGAATTGGAGTCCGAGCTCAGACGGTGCGTACTGATCTCCACCGACACCAACCAGGGCGACGTCTGGGTGCTCAGCGCAGACCACATCGGCGCGGACGGCGAGTGGCGGGCCTACGAGTGGTGGCCGGGTGACGGTGGCGACCTGTTGCCCCACGACAGCTTCGGCGCGCTGCTGCTTAGTGCTCGCGACAAGTGGCTGGCCGAGGCGGAGGCCTGACGCTCACGGCCCGCTGTCCTCAGCGGCGTACCCGCCGAGGAGCTGGTCGGCGCCCCGAACAACAGCCCCCCGCCGAGGCCGCGTCCGGCTCGTCCGGTGGTTCGAATACGAACACGAGCCCAGCCGGGACGTGGATGAGACGCTCCACCGCTTCGCCAGAGCAGGTGTGACTGAGAAGGGTGCTCAGGCAGCACTGGCGGACTGCTGGGCACGGGTGTGTGCGAGACGGTAGGAGGCGGTGCCGGTTTCGATGATGGCGCCGTTGAGGTGAGCCGGTCGACGATGGCGGCGCATGGCGCTACCCAGCGGTGGCGCGCCGGGCCGCGGCCTTGAGCAGTTGACGGTTTCCCGCGATCAGGCGCCGATCGACGTTGCGTAGGGCCGTCAGATCGGCTCTGCGTGCTGGCCGGCAACCGGCCCAGCATCCCGCTGCCAGTCCGATCCGGCCGGCATGTAGTTGGCCCAGCTCCCACTCCACCGTCGAGACGATTGGTCTAAATCCCGCTCTAGACGACTGGTCTAATCCGATGCTACGGTTCAGTCATGCCGGCCACCAAGATGGAAACACGCCAGAGCCTTCTGGATGCCGCACGGCGGATCGTGGCCGCGAAGGGCTACGCCGCGGTCGGCATCAATGAGATCCTCGCCGCGGCCGGCGTCCCGAAGGGGTCCTTTTACCACTACTTCAGTTCCAAGGACGCCTTCGGCGAGGCGATGATGAAGAGCTACTTCGACGACTACCTCGCGACCATGGACGGCATCGTTGCGGATAAGGACAAGAGGTCCGCGGAGCGCCTGATGAGGTACTGGCAGAACTTCTACGACACGCAGGTCGTGGACAACTGTCAGGGCGGGTGTCTGGTCGTCAAGCTCGGTGCGGAGATCGCCGATCTCTCCGAGGTGATGAGAGTGGCGACGAAAACGGGGACCACGGCGATCGTCGACCGCGTGGAGCAGATGATCACCGACGGTGTCGCGGATGGGTCCGTGTCCGTCGATGACAGCCCCCGTACGACGGCCGAGGCTCTGTACAGTCTGTGGCTCGGAGCGAGCATGATGGCGAAGATCCATCGCAGCCCGGAGCATCTCGACCGCGCCATGACTGTCACGCGCCAGGTCCTCCACGTCTGACAAGCCCCCGCCGCCTGCGGCACACCGGCCTCGGCGGCAGCCAGTAGTAGACTGGTCTATCGAAGTAGACCGGTCTAATAAGGACATCAGCATGACCACCGACCTCATCTACTCCGACGCGAGCGAACTCGCGGAACTGATCCGCAACAGGAAGGTGTCATCCGTCGAGGTGGTGCAGGCGCACCTCGATCGCATCAAGGCGACCGATCCGAAGGTCAACGCCATCGTTACGCTCGCCGACGGTGCTCTGGAGGCTGCGAAGGCCGCGGACGAAGCGCTCGCGGCGGGCGTGGAGGTCGGGCCGCTGCACGGCGTGCCGTTCACGGTCAAGGACTCGTTCGACACCGCCGGTGTGCTGACCCAGCGTGGTTCCCCGATCTTCGAGGGCCGCATCCCGGACACGGACGCCACCAGCGTGGCGCGCATGAAGCGCGCCGGTGCGATCCTCCTCGCGAAGACCAACCTCCCGGAGTTCTCGTACTCGACCGAGTCCGACAACCTCCTCACGGGCAGGACGAACAACCCCTGGAACCTCGACCGTACGCCCGGCGGTTCCAGTGGCGGGGAATCGGCGGCGATCGCGGCCGGTATGTCGCCGCTCGGGCTCGGAAGCGACCTGGCCATCTCGGTGCGGGGGCCGGCTGCTCACACCGGCATCGTCGCCCTCAAGGCAACGCACGGGCGCATCCCGATGACGGGGGTCTGGCCACGGGTGCCGCGCCGTGACTGGCACGTCGGCCCGATGGCCCGTACCATCCGCGACCTCGCACTGGCGTACTCGGTGCTATCCGGCCCGGACGGCGCCGACGGCTTCGCCACCGTTCCGCGCGAGTTCGACGCCGGCTTGGGCGCGTCGCCGGACCGGCCCGTCCGCGTCGGCTGGCTGACCGACTCCGGACTCGGCCCGATCGACTCGGAGGTCGCCGCCACCGTGCAGAAGGCCGCCGAAGCCCTGCAGGGCGCCGGGGTTCAGGTCGAGGCTGTGAGCATCCCGGCGCTCGAGCGGGACAATCCTCTCGACCTCTTCTACCGGCAGCACGTCATGGAGGTGAAGCCGACCTTCCAGGACGTCACCGCCGGTCACGAGGACCAGATGGCCCAGGTCTCCAAGTCCATGCTCGCCGGCCCCGACACATCCGTGGAGGACTATGTCCTGGCCGAACAGGGCATCGAACGTCTCCGGGACGCATTCACCGAGTACTTCCAGCAGTACGACGTCCTCCTGCTTCCGGTCCTGCCCATCCCTGCCCACGAACACGGACTCACCCAGTTCACCATCAACGGTCAGACGGTGGACGCCGCCCACATACAGACGGCGACCATCCCGTTCAACCTGACCGGACTCCCGGCCCTGTCCATGCGGTTCGGCACGAGCAGCGACGGCATGCCGATCGGTGTGCAGCTGGCAGCCAACTGGTACTCCGAGTCGACGATCCTGCACATCGCGTCGCTGCTGGAGTCGCTCAGCCCCGTCCGTGACCAGCACCCCACCATCTGACAGTCGCGAAAGGCCATACTCCAGGCGCTTCGAGGAGCGCGACAACCCTCGTCCCCCTCGAAGCGCCCGTATCGGCGCCACGGACGGCTTCGCTCCGCATGGGCCGTGTGCCTCGACCGCGTCGGCCACAGCCTGCCGCACGTAGGCCAGGGCGCGCTCGGCGTCGTACTCCTTGACCTCGCTGCCGGAGCCCGGGACCAGCTTCTCCGACCAGTACACCGGCTCGATTCGCGGACTGTTCGGGCTGGGGCGGAAGAAGTCGAGCATGTCGTCGACGCGGGTGAACGACCAGCAGCCCCTGGTTCAGGGCGCGGTGCGGGCGATGCCCATTGGAGTGCGTTTCGTGCTCCGCCAGGACCTTGCGCAGGTGGCGGGCGTTGAGGATAAGCGTCCGGTCGAGTACCTCGCGGCATACGCTGCCGACCCACCGTCGGTCGCGGTCCCTGATCAACAACTTGAACTCGCCGACGCGTTCACCGAACCCGAGCACGAGGTTGCGGGCTTGCTGCGTGACCCACGGCCCGGTCGGGTGCGCCGTGACGCCCAGGACGTGGACGCACGCCCGAATCCCTTCGGCCTGCGACCGCAGGAACTCACCTCAGGTCGGCCCGCTACGGCGCGGTGCGGGGTCGAAGCCGGCCGTCTTTAGGCCGGCCACACCGTCGCCGGGGCGATGAAGCGGCCGAGCTTGGCCAGTTCACCGGCGATGCGCCTGTAGCCCCACGTGGGGTTTTCGGCGGCCATCCGGACAATCAGATCCCGGATGCTCGTCCGGGTCGGGGCCTCCCAGCCGTCGCTGCTTGTAGGTCACTTCGATCAGCTTCGTCCTGGTGCTGACGGAGGGGCTGCGGCCACCATGTCCGGATGAACAGCCGAATGACCGACCAACCCGCTGGTGTCGGCCTTGATGATGCTCAACGGGATCCAAAAAATCACCCACTCTCACTTCCACCATCGAGACCGACGACGGCTTGACACGGGCAGAGGACCACGTCCCATCGGCATGGGGGCCTTCGAATCCGCATCCACAGCGCCGCCCGTGGTGGTGAGGCCGCCATCCGGTCGCCGGGTCCAGGCGCCACGAACATCGAGATTTCGTCCAGTCGCGATTAGGCTTCGGATTCGCACGTCACGTGCGTCTGGCGCGTCGGCCGTGCCGTACGGCCAGTACGCAGGAGTGCGATCAGTGTCGCGACGGCGAACGCCACCACGAACAGCGAGTAGTCCCGTGTGGCGGCGGCCAGGCCACCGCCGTGCACGACGAGGATGCCGGCGATGATGGCCGGCAGGCCCATGCCCAGGTAGCAGATCACGTAGACCATCGACAGGACGCCCGAGCGCTCGTGTTCGGCGACCAGTGGCACGACGGTGCGCATCCCGCCCTGGAACCCGGCGCCGAAACCGACCCCGGCCACGCAGGTGCAGGCGAAGAAGCCCGCGACCGACGAGGACTCGACGGCCACGAGGGTCCCGAGCGAGCCCCCCACGAGCAGCGCGATGCCGAGGAACATCACGGTCCGGGGCGGTGTGCGATCGAGCGCGACGGTGGTGATGGTCGAGACCACGGTGAGTACGAACAGGCCGAGGCCGCCGATCACCATGGACGTCGAGCCCGAGAGCCGGCGGGCGAGCGCGGGGGCGAGTGAGCCGTAGAAGCCGCCGAGCGACCACACGGCGAACAGCACCGGCGCCACCGCGAGCAGGGGACCGCGCAGGTGTCGTGGCACCGCGAGTTCCGGTACGAGGGCGGAGCGCAGCCCGGGCCTGCGGCCGGCGGTCTCCGGGAGCAGCGCCACTCCGGCGGCCTGGATGACGAAGATCCCGATGAGCATGACGTAGATGAGTCGCGTGGGCGCCGGCAGGTACTGGACGACCAGGCCGGACAGCAGTGCGCCGGCCCCGGACCCCAGTCCCGGGGCAATGGTGTTGGCGCGTGTGCCGTGTTCGCGGTCGATGTCCAGCATCGCGGCGCCGAGTGTGCCCAGCGCGCCGCCGGTGGCGGCGCCCTGCAGGATCCGCGCGGCGAGCAGGGCGCCGATGCCGCCGGCCGTGATGAACACGACCATGGCGGCGATCTGCAACGCCAGCGCGGCCAGGAGCACGGGCTTGCGACCGAGGTGCTCGGACGTCCGGCCGAGCATGAGCAGCGCGGCCAGGACGGTGAGGGCGTAGCTGCCGAAGACGATGGTGGTGGTCATCGGGGAGAGATGCCATCGGCCCGCGTAGATGGCGTAGATCGGCGTGGGGGCACTCGAGGAGGCCAGGAATGAGACGACCATCGAGGCCAGCAGCGTAAGGCCGACGAGGCCGGGACGCCGGGCGGTCGCGGAGACGTCGTCGTCCCGCTGAGCCGAAGTTTTCATGACGGATCTCAATGCAATGGTGACGGGCTCCTGGGCTCGGGGTCGGCCCCGAGCCCAGGAGCAGCGGTCTATCGGGATGCGGTGTCGGGATAGGTGGCGATCGCACGGATCTCGACGAGGAGGCCCGGGCTGGCGAGGCCGCTGACACCGATGATCGTCCAGGCCGGGTAGGGGGCTTTGATGAGGCGCTGTTTGGCCTCGAGGAAGCCGGACATGTTCTCGCGGATATCGACGTGGTAGCTGGTGACGTCGATGAGGGCGGTGAGGTCGAGGTTCTCCAGTCGAAGGATCTCCTCGATGCGCCGGATGGCGATTTCGGTCTGTTCTTCGACGGTTTCCGCGATGGTTCCGTCGGCGCGGCGGCCGATCGTTCCGGCAATGAAGAGCTGGCCATGTGAGCGGACCGCGGCGGAATAGCCGAAGCTCGAGAAGGCGCTGGTGGTCTTTCCGAAGACTGCGGAGTCCTCGGGGATCTCGACGGTGTAGGTGGTCATTGCGGTGATTCCCTCTCTTTGGTGACTGAGCGGTGGTAGTGGAGTTCGGGAGTCAGCTGCCCCATCGGGACGTACGGCAGGCATGCTCCAGTCGGGTCTGGCCGAAGGCCTCCCGTTCGCGGAGGAATTCACCGGGGATCGCGTAGCGAGGTGCGTTCTTCGGGTTCTTCGCGGCTTGCGCGACGATCGCGTCGGTGAGCGAGCGGATCATTTCCAGCCGTGGATAGGCGGCGTGGACGGCGTCGGCCTGCTCGTCGGCAAGGGCTTCGAAATGGTCGCCGCCGAGCGGGCCGCCGAAGTCGAGGGCGACGCCTTCGCGGACGAGCACGCACAGGGTGCCGCGGCGTTCCGCGATGCCGGGAGAGGTGTGCAAGGCGATGGCCTGCCAGACCTCATCGGCGTCGGCTGCGGGCGTTCCACGTTCGATGAGGAATTCGGCGGCCCGGTCGGCGCCTTCGACCTCGAACCGCTGACGGTGCGGGCCGTCCGACGCCACGCCGAGGTCGTGCATCGCGCACGCCGCGAACAGCAGGTCGTCGTTGTAGTCGCGGTCGGCGACCAGCGCGAGGCGAGCGGCCACCAGCCGGGCGAACAGATAGCTGCGGATGCTGTGGTTGAACACCGACTGTGGTTCCACAGGTCGGATGAGATCCACGATGGCCTCGGCGAGCGGCGTGCCGGGCAGCGCGATCAGGTCGGCGGTCGCCGCGCCGGCCTGATCGGTGGGGATCGGTCCGGTCATGTTCTCCAGGTTGGCCGTCACCGCCCTGACCCGGCGAGTGGCAACTTTGCCGACTTTCGTTAGGATATTGCCATGGCGGTACATCGAGTCGCTGTGCTGGCGCTGGACGGGGTCACCCCGCTCGACCTGGCCATCCCGGCGCAGATCTTCAACGCCCGGCCGGAGACGCCCTATGAGATGACCGTGTGCGCACTCGACTCGAAGGTGACCACCACCGCGGGTTTCACTCTGGTCGCCGGTGGGGGACTGGAGCAGGTGCGCGCCGCCGACACCGTGATCGTGCCGGGATTCGAGCCGCTCCTCCGGCCGCCGGAGGCCGTGCTCGGCGTACTGGCCGAGGCCCGTGACCGTGGTCGGCGAGTGACGTCGATCTGCACGGGCGCGTTCGCGCTGGCCGCCGCGGGCGTGCTGGACGGGCTGCACGCCACAACCCACTGGAAACACGTCGAGGACCTCGAGCGGGACTTCCCCGCCGTCAAGGTCGACCGAGACGTGCTCTACGTCGACGAAGGAGACGTGCTCACCTCGGCCGGAGTGTGCTGCGGCATCGACCTTTGCCTGCACATCGTGCGCCGTGACCTGGGAGCGGTGGTGGCCAACCAGATCGCTCGCGGTCTGGTGGCCGCCCCGCACCGCGACGGGGGGCAGGCCCAGTACGTGCCCGCTCCCGTCGCGGAGGCCGGTGAAGCGTCGCTCTCCGAGACCCGCGAATGGGCCCTGCACCGGCTCGGCGAGCCGCTCACACTGCGCGTGCTCGCCGGGCACGCGGGCCTCTCGCAGCGTACGTTCATGCGCCGGTTCACCGAAGAGACGGGCACGACCCCATTGCAGTGGCTGCTGGGCGCCCGTCTGGGCAGGGCGCGGGAACTGCTGGAGACCACGGACTACTCGGTGGACCGGGTGGCGCAGGAGTGCGGGCTGGGCACGGCCGCCAACCTACGGCTGCACTTCCGGCGCGCACTGGGCACCACCCCCACCGCCTACCGGCGCACCTTCACTCAATGACATCGCCCGTTCGGCGGAGCGGTAGGGCCTCCTGCGATCGGCTTTGAGAGGCGTGGTCGGCCAGGACGGTGGCCTCGGGCAACGTCACTCGAAGAGCAGGGGCAAGACGATGCATCACCCCGCATGTCCTGCGCCGTCAGCCGCCCGCGCGAGACGCTCGACCGGGATGGCCCCGGCCGAGCGTCTCGTTACAGCAATCTGGTCAACAGGGTTGCAACGACCCTGATGTCAGCCCGCGGCCAGGAGCCGTCGGATCCAGGCGGCTCGAGTCGCGGACGCGGTCTGTGACAGCGAAGCTTGTGGGACCATGCCGTCGAATCCATGGAAGCCGCCTGGCCAGACATGTAGCTCGGACTGAACGCCGGCCTGCAGCAGCCGAGTGGCGTAGTCGATGGCCTCGTCGCGGAAGGTTTCGACAGAGCCGACATCGACGAATGAGGTGGGCAAGCCGACCAGGTCGGTCGCTCTCGCCGGCGCCGCGTAGATGCTGACGTCGCTGCCACCTCTGCGTTCGCCGAGCAACGCGTTCCACCCGGTCGTATTGCTGGTGGCGTCCCAGATGCCCTCTCCAATGAGTTCCCGGCTGCTCGGCGTGACGAAACGATCGTCGAGCATCGGGCACATGAGGACTTGACCGAACAGCCGCGGACCGCCGCGATCGCGGGCGAGCAGTGCCACGCCGGCCGCGAGCCCTCCGCCTGCACTCGCCCCGGCGACGACGATTCGGTTCGGGTCGCCGCCGATCTCCGCGGCGTGTTCGTGGGTCCACACCAGGCCCGCGTAGCAGTCCTTGATCGGAGCCGGGTCGGGATGTTCGGGCGCCAAGCGGTACTCCACCGACACCACGACGGCGCCGTTGTCGACAGCCCAGTCGAGCGCGCCGCCGACTCCGGTGCGATTGTTCCCAATGATCATGCCGCCGCCGTGCATGTAGTAGAAGACAGGCGCTCCTGCCGCCAGGCCCACGGGCCTGAGAACGAGCAGCGAGACCTCGGGGGCGCCCGGCGGACCCGGTATGGAGATCTCCTGCAGTTCGACGGTCCCGTCGCGCGTCAGGTCCTCGTCCGCGACCGCGAACATGGGGTTGGCTCGTAGTTCCTTGATGTCTCCGGCGGTGATGGTCGGTGAAAGATGTTCGTGTACGACCGTCAGCACTGCGGCGAGCTCCGGGTCGAGCGGTGGGTGTGTCCTGGTCATCGGTGGTTCCTCGGTTCAGGGGGCGGTGATGCCGCCGCCGTGTGGCTGTAGGCGGTGGCCTGTCGGTTCAGCTCTCGCCGGAGAGAGGGCCGATGAAGGTGTCGGTGACCCAGCGTGCGACCCCGGTCGGGTAAGGCGCGGCCAGTCCGAGCACGATGTGGCTGAACCCGCTGTCGACGGCCGCACGGATCGCGTGGCGGGTATCGTCAGGCCGGTCATAGGAGGCCGGCAGGACGATGGATCGGGTGATCTCGGCCGGGTCCCGGCCGATCTCGGCGCACAACTGGTCCAGCTTGGTATTGCGCGCGATCGCAACGTCGATGCTGCCGCCGGGCATGTTCCATCGGTCCGCGTGCTCGGCGACCACGCGTAGCGTCGGGGTGGACTGGCCGCCGATCACGATCGGCGGGTGGGGCCGCTGCACGGGCTTGGGACTGCAGAACGCACCCGTCAGCCGGTGATAGCCGCCCTTGAAGTCGAACGGTTCGGTTTCGGTCCACAGTCTGCGGATGATCGTGCATGCCTCGGCGAGGCTCTCGACCGCATGGGCGGCATCGTGAAAGGGGAGCCCGTGCGCTTCGTACTCGCGCTGGGCCAGCGGCACGTCGGGCCGAGAACCTGCGCCGATGCCGAACTCGAGCCGGCCGCCGGAGACGACATCGACGGTGGCGGCGATTTTGGCCAGGATGGCCGGCGGGCGGAACCTGTTGCTCGTGACCATCACCCCCAGACGCAGTCGCTCGGTTTGGGCTGCGAGAGCGGGCAGCAGTGTCCAGCCCTCGAAGGTAGGCCCGTTCGGGTCGCCGCTGAGCGGCATGAGGTGGTCGAACAGCCAGACGTGCTCGATCTGCGGAATCCGGTCGGCCTCACGCCAGACCCGCAGAACGTCCTGGTAGGTGACCTGGGATGGGGCGGTCATGATCCCGAAGCTGGGGCCGCGGGTCGACGTGACGGGGACGGTCACTTCGAGTCGATTCTTCCCAGCGGGTTGCTGGTCGTGGTCAGGGAGTCGCGGACGGCGGCCCACGCGTTGTCGTCGAGGCCGAGCGCGGTGCGCAGGTATGCCAGCGTGACCTGCTGGACCACAGCGACGCGCTCGGGGCTTTCGTCGGTGGTCCGCGTGTCGTACTGGCCCTGGATGCCGCCGAGCCCGTGCTCCGCGCCGAAGAGGGTCAGCAGGTCGGTGGCGCCGGGGCTGAGGCGGTAGCCGTCGGTGAACCAGTCCGCGCCCCGGACCGTCAGCGGGGAGTCGTCGTGGTCCCCGGCGACGATCAGGCTCGGCGTCTTCAGCTCGGTGAAATCGGGGCTCATGAACGGGAAGTACTGGGCGGCCATCGGGCTCAGGTCCTCGCCACCGGTCCCGGGCAGGCAGAGCAGCACCGCAGCCATGACGCGCGGGTCGGCCATGCTCTCGCCGGGTGTGCCGTCGGCGTCCACCACCCGGGCGCCCACGAGTGTGCTGGCGGTCTGCGCGCCCCAGGAGTGCCCGGCGACCGCGATGCGGTCACGGTCGACGCGTCCGGCCAGGCCGGGCACGGCGGCTTCCACGGCGTCGAGCTGGTCGAGGACGCCGGTGAGGTCGTCGGTTCGTATGCGCCAGAGGTGCGGGGTGAGCCGGTCGTCGGGGGGAAGACCGAGGGAGTCGAGGTGGGTGGGCTGGATGACGACGAACCCGCGGGAGGCCCAGAAGCCGGCCAGCGGCGCATAGTCGTCCATGGTCAAGGTCATGCCGTGGGAGAAGACGACGACCGGCAGGTCGCGACCGCTCGTCGGCGCCGAGACCCGTACAAGCAGGTCCTGGCCGCGGTCGGGGGCCGCGAGCCTGATCGGCGCGACCGAGACGACCGGCGCGGTCGGATCGGCGGCAGGGGGTGATGTGATGTCACTCATGGGGGTCCTCGCTAGCGGGAGGGATAATTGCGGCCAGCTGGCGCGTTCAGTTCCGGAGCGTCGCTCCGATTGGAATATATGGAGCTTTGCTCCGCTTGGCAAGCCTGGAGGTGCCCGTAATGTCATCGACTGACACGCCGCAGACCGGGAGCGATCGGCGCAAGCGGTCCGACGCGCGCCGGAACGCGCAGACCCTGCTCGACGCGGCCGCGGCCGTCTTCGCCCGCGCTGGGGTCGACGCTCCGGTGCGGGAGATCGCCGCCGAGGCGGGCGTCGGAATGGGCACCGTCTACCGGCACTTCCCCACCCGGCCCGACCTGGTGGTCGCGGTCTTCCGCCACCAGGTCGACGCGCTCGCCGCCACTCCGACCAGCGCCTCCGGCGAAGACCTCGAGACCCCTTACGCCGTCCTGCGGTCATGGGTGGCCCGGTTCACGGACTTCCTGGTGACCAAGCACGGCCTGGCCGAGGCGCTGCACTCGGACCAGGCGGGCTACGAGAGCCTGCACGCTGAGTTCGTCGACCGCCTGGTCCCGGTGCTCGATCAGCTGCTGCGGGCGGCCGTCGACGCCGGTCAGATCCGTGCGGACGTACGCCCGCTGGACCTGATGATCGCCATCGGCAACCTGTGCATCGGCGCCGGGACCTTCCCCGGCTACCGCGCCCGCCACATGGTCGACGTACTCCTCGCCGGCCTCGCGCACGGCGCCCCTGGGTCAACCGATGGTGACGAGCCCAGGACGCGTACAGGGGCCTGAGCGACTTCGCGGCTGCGGAACCGCAGCCCTGTCTTCCACGTCGCGCAGCAACTGAGCCGCCTTGTCGCCGGCCATCCCGGCCCGCATCGGGGCCCGATCGGATTCCTGCGGGAGGCTATTCGGCTGGGCTCTGCCGCGCGGCGAGGCGCCCGCCGCCCAGGGTCCCTTTCCGTGCGACCTCTCGGATGGTTCGCCAGGCGTCGCCGCGGCTGCCACCGCCTACGCATCAGCGACCGGCATCGTCACCAGACGACCGGGCCGGTCTTGTCGAAGAAGCCGCCGGTCGGGCCGTCGGCGCCGATCGAGGCCATGCGGACGATGATCTCCGCGCCCTCCTCGACGGTTTGGGTGCCCTGGTGGCCGTTGAGGTCGGTGGCGGTGTAGCCGGGGTCGACGGCGTTGAACCGGATGGCGGGGAAAGCCTTGGCGTACTGCGAGGTGACCATGACCAGCGCGGTCTTGGAGGAGTTGTAGTCCAGCAACGTCACCCGGAACTCCACCCGGCTGGGGTCGGCGGTCGCCGCCAGCGAGCCCAGACCGCTGCTGACGTTGACGACGACCGGGGCGTCGCTTGCTTCCAACAGCGGCAGGAAGGCGTGCGTGACGCGCACGACGCCGAAGACGTTCGTGTCGTACGTGGTCAGCATGTCGGACCCGGTGACCTCGCCGACCGGCTTGCGCGCGCCCACGATCCCGGCGTTGTTGACCAGGACGTCGAGGCGGCCGGCGTCCGCGCGGACGAATTCGGCGGCAGCCTTGACGGAATCCTCGTCGGTGACGTCGAGCTGAACGAAGCGGGCGCCGAGCCTCTCGGCCTCCGCTCGGCCGCGGTGGGCATCGCGTGCCCCGACGTAGACGGTGTGCCCTGTCTCGATCAGGCGACGAGCCGTCTCGAAGCCGAGGCCCTTGTTCGCTCCAGTGATCAATGTGGTGGTCAAGTCTTCACTCCGTGATTGGTGGGTCGGTGATGTCTCCACTGTCGTCGCACCACAGACGAACAGGCAGTGCCCGCCTCAGCCAGCGGACCAGCAGTACCAGGCTGTCCCGGGCGCGGCGGCCGGATACTGGGATGGTGAGCGAATCTAGGGAACTGGGCAGAGCACTGCATGGCTGGCGGGACCGGATCGCCCCCGCCACGGTCGGACTGCCCGCAGGCGGGGTACGGCGGGCCGCCGGACTGCGCCGCGAGGAACTGGCGCAGCTCGCCGGCCTGTCGGTGGACTACATCACACGCCTGGAACAGGGCCGGGCCACCTCCCCGTCGGCACAAGTCCTGTCCGCGCTGGCCCGCGCCCTGCGGCTATCGGCAGCCGAGCGCGAATACCTGTATCTCCTCGCGGGCCAGCCGGCGCCGGGCCCCGGGCAGCTGTCGGCGCACATCCCGCCGGGGGTCCGAAGGCTGCTTGACCAGCTGGATGGCTCACCGCTGAGCGTGCATGACGCCGCCTGGAACCTGATTCTGTGGAACCCGTTGTGGGCTGCCCTGTTCGGAGACTTGTCCGCGCTGCGCGGACGCGAGCGCAACACCGTCTGGCGGCACTTCGCCGGTCTGCCCAGCCGGGTCAGCCACACCCCTGAGCAGGAGGCCCGGTTCGAGGCGGCCATGGTCGCCGATCTCAGGGCGGCGACCGCCCGCTACCCCGCCGATGCCGGCCTGCGCTCCCTGATCAAGGACCTGCGGGGTGTCAGCACCGACTTCGCGCGCCTGTGGGACACGGGCGTCGTGGGCGTTCATGAGTCGGACACCAAGACCGTCTACCATCCCGATCTTGGCACATTCACCTTCGACTGTGACGTGCTCATAGCTCCCGGCAGCGATGTGCGCATCGTCGCCTATACCGCCGCTCGTGGCAGCGACGCCGCCGACCGGCTCAGGCTCCTCAACGTCATCGGCACCCAGGCCATGACCGAAGACGGCACCCCGGGATAACAGTCGGCGGGCGTCGTGTCACGGTCACGCAGGCGGCGCAGCGGTGCGGGTTCCTCAGTACGGCGCACCTGTCCGCGGTCTTCCTCCGCGAAACCGGTGTACGCCCGTCACGCTGGGTTCGCCCGTCACGCCGGCAGCCGACCAGTGACCACGAAACGGTGCCCAGCATCAGCCACGCCTCGTCCGGCATGCTCCCCGATCCGGCGCGTGCACGATGTGCGACGACACTCGGCCGCGGACGGGGCTTTCCACCTCCGGTTGCAATGCGGAGCAAAGCTCCGTATCTTGTTCTGGAGCGGTGTTCCGGATTTTCCCCTGGCGGATCGTCGCACAGAACCAGCCTGCGCGCCCATCCCGAAGAGCAATCATTCTCATGAGCGACACCGCATCGGCCAACGTCCGCAACGACCGAACCCGCGGCCGAACTCGTCGAGGCGAGCCCAGGACTGCCCGCCTGAAGTAGGAAGACAGACCACTGCCCTCAACGGCCCGGCTGATGTCCTCGACGTTCACGACGCCGGCCGAGCCGCGCTGAGCCGACACTTCTATCAAATCGACCACGAACCTGCGAGGAAAGATGGACACGAACGAAATCGCTCGGCCGCGAGGAGAGAAGCCGCTCACCAATCGGGGCCGATGGGGGGCTGACGATGATCGAGGCACCCTGAATTTCATCACGGACGCAGCGCGTGCCCGCGGCGTGGCCGAAGCCAGGACGGGCCGTGTTGTCTCCTTGGCTCACCCGATCACACCGGTGCCCATGGCCGCGCCGGTCGCTTTCGGCGAGCACGGCATGCCTTCCGCAGTACTGCAAATGATGACGTTCACCGGTTCGCCCACCCAGGCGTTGACCGATGTTCTGCTGATCAACGTCCACCACGCGCGTTCGACGCACATCGACGCCTTGGCGCACATACCGACCGACAACACTGTCTACCCCGGAGTCCCACTCGCCGAGGCGACCGCCGGGGCGACGGTCAGCCGGAGTTCGTCGTCGGCGTTCGTCGATGGGATCGTGACCCGGGGGGTATTGCTCGACCTGGCGCCGGGAGGGCGGCTTGCCGAAAACCATGCCGTGACCGCAGACGACCTGGCGGCGGCCGAGAAGCGCCAGGGAGTGCGAGTCGAGTCCGGTGACGCGCTGGTAGTGCGCGGGGGATGGGTCGCCGCCGACGACCCTTTCGGCCCCCTGCCGACCACGTCGCTGAGCGCCGTCGAATGGATGGCGGAGCGTGAAGTGTGCTTGTACGCCGGCGACATCGGCGACAAACTCCCTGGACCGTCAGCCGGATTGCCTGTGCTGCACAGCATCGCGCTCGCCCAGCTGGGGATGCCGTTGATCGACTGCGTCAACGTGGCCGAGCTGGCGCGGGTGTGCGCCGAAATCGAGCGCTACAGCTTCCTGTTCGCGCTCGGCACGATTCCCGTGCGCGGCGCCACGGGACTCCCGGTCAATCCACTTGCGGTCTTCTAGATCTGTGGCTCGCCATTACGCTGCACATCGCGCCGCACGTGGCGCTCTGTGCTCCTGACTGGCCAGTTTCCACGCAACTCACCCCCTTCGCGCAACGGAACGCTGCTTCATGTCGTTTTACATGAACGGCGTTCCGTTGCGGTCCTAGGGGAAACCATCCCTAATTCACGCGGCGCTGGACGCGGGCATCAACGTCATTGACACCGCAGACGCATACGCTCGCGGAGAGTCCGAGGAGATCGTCGGCAAAGCGCTCAAGGGCCGCCGCGACGACATCGTGGTTGCCACCAAGGCTCACATTCCCATGGGTGACGACCCGAACATGCAGGGAAACTCCCGCCGCTGGATCACCCGTGCGATTGAAGACTCCCTGCGCCGCCTGGGAACCGACTACATCGACGTGTACTAGATGCACCGCCCCGACCCGAGCACCGATGTCGAGGAGACCTTGTCGGTACTCACCGACCTGATGCGCGCGGGCAAGATCCGAGCCATCGGCTCCTCCAGCACGCCGGCTCACGAGATAGTGCAGGCGCAGTGGGTGGCCGAGCGGCGCGGTTTGCAGCGCTTTCGCACCGAGCAGCCGCCCTACTCCATTCTCAACCGCGGAATCGAGCGTGACGTGCTGCCCGTCTGCGAGCAGTACGGCATGGGCACGCTCGTATGGAGTCCCATGGCGCAGGGACTACTCACCGGCCGCTACCGCAAGGGGCGAGTTGCCGACACCCGCCGCGCCACGGCGGGCTTCAAGCACCTGAGTGATGAGCGCCGACTCGACGCCGTTGAACAGCTCATCCTGCTCGCCGAGGAAGCCGGAATCAAGATGACGCACCTTGCAGTCGCCTTCGCGATCACCCACCCCGGCGTCACCTCCGCGATCATCGGACCGCGCACCATGGACCACCTTCACGACCTGCTCGCAGGGGCCGAGACCGCCCTGACCGATGAGATCCTCGACCAGATCGACGCGGTCGTGCCGCCCGGTACCGACATCGGGACGCTCGACATGGCCTACGACCCACCCGCCATCCAGCAGACCGCGCTGCGCCGCCGCCTGCTCGACGCGCGCTCCGCTGCCTGCCCCGCCCCCGGGAACGCCCCGCGGTAGATCTCGGACCTTGCCTAGAGACGCGAACCGCCCCGGCGTGCAAGCCGGGGCGGCCGGCCTGTGTCCCCGCGCAGGAGGATGGGGCCTATTTCAGCCAGGCCACGGCGACATTGACGCAGAACTCGCCGTCGCCGCTGGCAGAAGGTGTTTGCCATATCACGCCGTTGGAATCGACCACTTTGTTCTCATCCCTCACCGTCGCACTGTCAAGTGGAGGGTGTGCGGCGATGCGTCGGAATCCTCGACTACGTTGCAGGGGATTGCCGCTGGACAGACCGGGCGGCGGCCGGCGCATCGCCGGATCGGCGATTTCCTGGCCGCCGCCCACCAGGACCTCGCCGTGGCCGGAGGCGGCGTTGGCCGCGATCACCTCCACTGCGTCTTCCTCGTCCTCGGTGTCCGGAGGGTAGGCCCCGGGCATATCCGGGGTCGGGGCCACGGCGGGTGGGGAGGTCCCCTGCAGGCGCGTCACGGCATCGCCGGTGGTTATCCAACCGGTCGTCGATACGACGGCCTCCAGGTCGCGGTCGTGCCACGGGGCCTTCTGCCAGTGCTTCAGATTCTCTGTCGGTACGCGGAGCAGGGCGCCGTTCTCTTCGCTGACGTCCGGGGTGTATTCCACGAACCACGGGTCGCGGTACTTCGCTTGCCAGATCAGCAGATAGGTCGGTTTGACTCCGACGAGGGTCACGTTGCGGCCGGTGGTCTTCGGGCCGCGTTCGAACGCCGTCTTGGCGCCGCGGTCGGCCATGACGGTGGTGTCGACGCCCAGGTAGTCCACGCCGAAGAACGGCCCGGCGGCGTTGTTTCCGTCGGCTGGGCGGCCGCCCATCTGGAAGTCCAGGAGCGCCCACGGCGAGTGGAAGGTCACCTTGCTGCGGCCGCCGCTGGTCCGGACGACCAACGCGCGGTTCTTCGCGTTGCGGATCATCACCTCGGGGGTGGTGGTCTCGAACGTGAACTCCAGGGAATGCACTGCGAGGGTGAGTGTGCCGAGGTAGCCGCCGAACCGGCCCGGCTCACGGATCGGAAGCGTGAGTCCCCCCGAGCCGAACAGCTCCGCCGGCCGGCCGGACAACTGCGTCTGCGTGATCGTGGAGGTGAGCTGCCGGAAGATGTCGCCCCAGGCGTAGAACCACGATTCGCCGCCTGGCGCGCCCATCAGGTCGCTGGCCAGTCCCTGCAGGACGTCCAATCCGGGAAGGCCGATCAGTTGGGCGTCCTGGAACGCCTCGGCCGGGATCCGAAAAGCGTGTCGCAGGGCGTCGGCTGTCGTGCCGGGGCGGAGGCGTCGCGGGGGCGTCGCGCCGAGCTCCCGCCGCTGAGCGTCGGACAGCTCGCGCGGGGCCCTGCGGTCCAGAACGGTGGGCAGCTTGGCCGGGCTGGGGAGCACGGTCATGGGGGGAACCGGGGGTGGTTCCGCGGTCATCAGGTGAGGGTCGAGATGAAGCTGGACGGCCATGCCGTTTTGGGCGTGCTCGACGTGCAGGGACCGTGAGGTGTGCAGGAGGCCGAGTGTGGCGAGGTCGAAGAGCAGGACTGGCGCTTCGCTCAGCTCGAGGTCGGCGGTGAAGTCGACGCCGAACCACGACAGGGCCAAGTTGCCGGTGCCGGTGTGGGAGACCTTGGACTCGGCGCTGCTGGACTCGTTGCGGCTCCGCTCGTTCTGTGTGCCATAGCTGTAGGTGTGGTTGTACCAGAAGGAGTTCGGGTCTCCGCCGCTGGCGGGGTGCAGGTCGTGAATGATCCAGCCCCGCGCGTCTGCGGCCCAGCGGACGCGCCGGTCCTTGGTCTTCTCCCGGGTGCGGTCCCCGCTCACCTGGAAACCGGAGTGGAAGCGGTCGATGCTGATGCCTTGGTAGCCGGGGTCCTTCAGGCGGCCCTTGAGCACTACCCGCAGGCTTCCGGTCCGCAGCATCGGGAAGTGGTCGCCGAGCGGTACGTCGAACGCCAGGCCGCCGTCGATCACCACGACCGAGCCCGCCGAGGACAGCGCTTTGATCATCTCCTTGTCCAGCTCAGCCGCGACGTGGTGCCCCCAGGCCTCCTTGACCTTCCGGTAGATCTTCTTTGCGAACTCCCGCGTCCGGGGCGATCGGTGAACGCCGGCGTTGCCGATGCCGTGCTCGCCGTCGAGCAGCCAGCTCGGCACGTACAATTCCTTGTCCTTGACCCGGGGGCCGGGCCATTTCTGTACGGCCGTCGTCCCGGTGGCCGTCTCGGGTGGGGCGGTGTCCGGTGGGGCCTGGCCGGTCTTCCGGTGCGCCGGCACCAGGCCGAGTTCGTCGGCCTGCTCGGCGCTGTGCACGAACCATCCGTCGCGTCCGATGGTGAGACTCGGATCCGCGGTGACGCCGCTCACCGCGAGGGTGACGTCGAACTCGATCTGGGCGCTGCCGAGTACCACGAAGCTGGTTCCCGCCGATATGTCCAGCGTCATCCGGCTGCGTGAGCCGGACAGCTCGGAGTTCCTGCCGCGGTTGTTCTCGACCCGCCGGAGGAGTTGGGGCTGGGGAGTGAACGTCGTGTCCTCGCTCAGGCTGATCGGAAACCGCACCCGCAGGCCAAGCTGCCCGCCCTTGCCGGACTCCTCGTAGAGGCCGTGAAGGTCGAGGCTCCCGTACTCGTTGTAGGTGCCGGCGCCATCGGCGAGCGTGACGGATTCCGCGCGTACCACCCGGGCGCTCATGCGCACACTCGCGTCGGCCTCACCCCACTGCCCATGGAGGACGTCCCGCTCGAGGAAGCCGACCTTACCCTCCCAGATCGGCCAGCCCTGCTCGTCCCCGGCCGCCGGGTGCTGGAGATCCTGGATGCGGGCGGCCACCAGATGGATCGAATCGGTCAGCCGTACCTGCTCCCAAGCCGGCAACTCGACACCGAAGCGTTCGGCGAACGCCCGCTCGATCTCCTCCCGTACGCCACCGAGGTAGGGCAGGAGCACCGACTGGTCCGGCCATTCCCGGCCCTCCTCCGCGGCCCATACCGGGTGGTCACCCGCCATGTCATAGAACGGCACCCAGGTGATCTGCCCGTCCTCGCCAGGGACCGGCTTCATGGTGAGCTGCACCGGCATGGTGAACGTGATGTCATCGGTGGCGATGACCCGCCCGTCGTCGGTCACCTGGACGTTCGGGTCCTCGCGCTCTATCGTCACGACGATGTGGTCGTGCCCGTCCTGCGGTTCCTCGGTGATGTCGACGACGTGCTGGCCGGGGATGACTCCCTCGTCCCCGTCATCCGGAGGGTAGGCACCGGGCATATCGACGGTCGGGTCACGCGGGACGGGATCGGCGCTGATACTCGCCTCGATCTGGACGTGTTGGTCGTAGACCGCCAGATCGTCGATCGCGGCTCCGAACATCGACCACATCAAGTGCCCTGAGGTGATCCCGAAGGTCTTGGCCAGGCGAGCCGCGAGAATCGGCCGGAACTCCGTCGCCTCCAGCGCGTTCAGCCCAAGGGCGGCGAGGCTGAAGACGAACTGCGCACCCCACCAGCCTCCCCACATCTGCTCGCTCGAGCCGGTCAGGTCATGCGTGTTGATGGTGGAGAGGTCCTGCTCGCCGTCCGGCATCCGGTACTGAAACCGTGGTTCGTCCACCGGTCGCGCCCGCAGCCACACGTACACCTGGCGGGTCAGGCCGGCGTACTGCTTCCACTGCAACGTGATCGGTACGCCGGTCGTGCGCATGCGCGGCAGGCTCGTGGCCAACTGCTCCTTCGACAGGGCCTGCTTCAACGCTCGCAGGTTCGCCTCGGCGATCGGGCTGGTCACCCACTTACGGGCGTGGCCCGGTGCCCGGTACGGCAGAGCGCCCGGATACCGCTGGTTGATCTGGTCGACCAGCGGCTGGTAGAGGTTCTCCAGACTCTCGCCGAGGTCGGCGATCCACATCCACGCCGGCCACCATCGCTCCAGCGTCTTCGGCGCCATCAGCCGCTGCTCCGGCGTCTCGATGCCCGGCCCGTTGAGCAGCGGTGGCAGCTCGTCGCCGAACCACCGCGGCAGGTCCCGGTCCAGCACCCGCAGCGTAGTGCCATCGCCGGGCAGATCGACGACTGCCGGGGAGCCGCCCCCATGCCCGACCTCGATGACCGCCCTGGTCTTGACCGCGATGAGCGCGGTGGGCTCCCCGACCAGTCGGACGCTGGACATCTCGTTGGCGTCGCCGCTCAGCCCGGACGTTATTCGCGCCGCCTCACGCCAGAACCACGGCATGAAGTACGTCAGCAGATGAAAGTCCGGGTGAACGTCGCCGATCGCCTTGTCGTGGTAGAGCTGCAACGCCGCGAACATCAGCGTCGGCGGAATGTCGATCATATCCGCGTGCGCCGTCACGACGTCCTGGTAGGTGACCAGCGTCTGCGCGTAGTCGGCCCAGGTGCCGCTGTCACCCCGCAGCACCAGGCCCGGGTTCACGAACTCGAACCGCACCGTGACGGAATCCGGCCCATCACCCGGTGCGCCGAGCGTGATCTCCCAGCCGCGCCTGCTCCGCGCCAGCGGGAACGCCGCGATGACCGTCTCCGGGGTGATCGCCGCCTGGACCCGGCGTTCCCGCTCCGACCCTGGCTTGGCGCCGACCGCCGTGGCGACCGCCGCGGCCAGCGCACGGGCACCGTCGAACGCCTGAACCCACGACCAGCGCGGCAGGCGAATCGGCTCACCGCGCGTCACCCGGCTCGCCGGGATGATCTCCCAGCGGCCGTCGCGCAGGCTGGGGAAGACCGAACGTGAGACCGCGCGGGCCGCCTCGTTCAACGGGTAGAGCACTTCCCGTGAGACGGCCAGCTTCACACCGTTGCCGAGGATCGGAGCCGCTTCGGTGTTGTCCCGCGACCAGGAGAATCCCGGCAGCCCGACGACCTCGACCTTCGCGAAGGCCTGGACGCTCATCCCGAACGGCACCGCACGGTAGGTGCTGCCCTTGACCGTCTGGTCGATCCGCGCGCCGTACCCGGACTGCGGCTTCTCGTAGTGGTCGGCCCAGCCATAGGTGGCCACGCCCCCGAAGGCGTCGTGACCGTGCAGGTCGAGGGCACCGATGTGCTTACCCCCGAACGCGTCCATCGCCCACGCCACGTTGAGTGTCCCGTCGGACATGTAGAAATGGACGCGACCCGCGCGAGAGCCCGTGGTGAGAGCGGTCGTGTGCTTGGGCCGCACATGGATCTCTTCACCGAGCTGGGATCCGCCGCTCATCTGCGCCCACAACGTCACGTGGAACGATCCGAGGCGGAATGGCGCCGCGCCACCCGCGATGTCTCCCCAGTTGTCGAAGAGCCAATCCTCCGTGATCTGCTCGCGGACGCGGTCCGCGTAGTGCGCCCGCAGCCACTGCGGCAACAATGCCACGACCTCGTCGGCGAACGCCGTCGCCAGCTCCGGCGTGACCTCCTGGACCAGCTCCGGACCGAGCGAACCGCGAAGATACGCAGGCAGGAGGTACCGGGCCTCCGGCTCGGACGGGACGACCTCCGACGGCTGCACACCGGTACGGGCCTCCTCCTCCCGCCGCGCCGCTTCGATCGGCCTGATCGCTGACAGCAGAGCGTCGCTCAGCTCGGCCAGCTCGGCCTCGAGGATCGCGTCCGTAGCCGCCTCGGCACCCAACAGTTCGGACAGCCGCTGCCGCAGGGCAAGGTAGAGGATCCGCAACTCGGCCCGCTTCGCGCGTCGCGTGGGCGGGTCCGTACCGAGCAGCGCGACATCGAGCTGTGCCCGCTCGTGGAGCAGCCAAAAGTACGCCAACCGCTGCGCCCACTCACCATCGATCCTCGGGCTGATCGTTCCCCGGTCCGGTGGCTGAGCGATCACTTCTTCGAGTGAGCGGGCCACCTGTTCCGGAGTGGGCTCTCGTGCCGAGGTCAGAGCGCCCGCTATCCGCCGAGCCGCCGCCCGGCTCTCCATCCGGAAGGCGAGCCTGGCCTGATGACGTACGACCGCATGCTCGATCCGGGTCCGGATCCAAGCCGCCCGCTGCTCCGGCGTGAGGACGGCGCCATCGCCCGGCGTGCCCTCGAACTCCCGCGCAGCCTCGGCCTCCAAGCGCCGCACCTCACGGCCCACCCATCGGCGCACCCGGCCCGAGGCCACTGTGCCACTCAGAAGCCGGCGCAGCTCCACCGCGGTTTCCTGCAGCCGCAGGATCCGCCCACGCTCGTCCAGCGTGCGGCCGAACGCATCGATCTCATCACGGAGCCGTTGGCTCAACCCTCGCATCCTGGCAAGCCGCCCGGCGTCCGCCGCGACCGTGCCGGCGAGGACGGTCCTCGCCTCATCGATGAACGAGCGCGCCGTCGCCGCCTCGTCGACCAGAGCGATGCTGTTCTTCTCCAGTGCCCGCAGCAGCGGGTTCTTCCGCAGGGCGTCGTCCGGAATGGGGGAGGCCTGGTGGGTAGCAAAGCGGGTCAGGGCCTCCAACTCGGGCACGAGCGCGGTCAGCGACGCGGCCAGGGACTCGACGGCCTCCTCGTGGGGGCGTCTTTCCGGCTTGAACGGGGTCATGCCGGTACCGGTGTGGGTGGCGTCGGTCACGGCCTGGGCGGTCGACCTCGATGCCGGCCTGGGCTGTTTCTTGAGCAGGTGGATTTCTTGGCCATTCGCTGCTTGAAAGTGCGCGCGGGGATTGATCAGTGGGAGACCCGCTGCTGAGCCAAGGACGCGGTCCCGTGTACCGAGAACGCGATGCGGTCTGCCGGCCTTGCCGGAGAGCCAGTCGATGATCTCCTGCTTGGTGCCGACCTTGATGATGAAGCCGTCGGGCTTTTTCGCGTGCTGATCGGGATAGATCAGCACTAGTCCTTGTATACCGGCGTTGTACACAAGCAAGGCGTGACCGGGCCCGTAGAGGCTCCCCAACCGGACAATGACGCGCGTACCGGTTTTGGCCTCTGCCAGCGGACCGATCACATCCGTCCACGCGTCGAAAGATGGCCACCGCAGAGCCGATCGCATACTCGGCAACGGTCGTGTCGGGGACCAGCGGCGCGTCAACTCTCCGAGGAATGACCAGCAGAACTGGCTACCCCACGCCTTTGTGGGCACTGGACCCCGACCGTCAAGCCGAGCGCGATCAGCTTCCTCGGCCCATTCGGCCGCCGCGGTGGCATCGTCTTTGATCTGCTCCACCGATATGGCGCCACCGGATAGGGCAGCGAACACATCACCCGCCGACGACGCACCACCAGTGGCGGCCGGCACGACACCCGTGTGGGTGGCAGCACGGAGTCGTGCCGGACGGCCCGCTTCGGGAGATCGCTCCGGCCGGCCTGCTTCACCCCGCCAGGCGCCCACCCTCAAGACCGACATCGCCCCAACGGCGGCCTGATCCGGGGCCGAACCCGTGGCGGGCCGCAGGACCACCGATACGTCGGACACGCCAGGGGCCTCGAGTGTGATCAGCCCATTGTCATGGAGCCGCGCCAGACCGGCCTGTACACACGCTGTCTCATGCCCCGTCACCGCGTACCGGGCCATGCTGTGCCGTGATGTGCGCCACCCCATCTGTCGGGCGTTCGCCTGCGGACCGGCACCTGACAGGCTCGCGGCCCCGTCACCGGACCCGCCACGGACACACTTCGTCGTGGCACCACATGGCAGGAGTTCCTTGGTTGATACAGGCAGGCTGGATTTCACAGAGATTCACCGTCGCGGGTCGATTCGCCATACTTTCTCGAAGTGAAGTTACAACACTTGACTTCCGAGAGGCAATGGCGAAATGCAGTATTAACAAGAAGGAAACACCGTGCATGCATCAGGTTCAGCGCCTTTCTCTTGGGTGCAACCCAAGCTGCCCGGTGTGCCGCCCGACCGTCCCAGTAGATAAGGCGTATCCGCCGGGATGCAACCGTCCGTCATCGCGTCGCTACTTCGCGGGAGTGCGGCTACCGATAATGACCACAATCGGGCGCCGAACAGGTTCTTATTGCGCACCGACCCTCCGGTCGCGCACATCCTGGTGATACGCAGACAGGGTGGGTGCGGGAAAAGGACCGTGAGTAGTCCGCTGATCGACACCGACCGTGATCACTAGCCGAATTTCAGCATCCACACATACTGCGTGGCGCCCCGCCACTCGGTGTACAAGCAGTCTCTGGTTTTCGCGGGCTGGGGTTCAAAGAGCGCGCAGTCCTTCTGTGCTTACATCAGCACCTCGACCGAGTGGCTGTCCTGTTGTCAGGGGGAGATGGCCGTTGACCAGTTCACGCTCTTGGAGCTCGGGACTTGCACTGCTCGTAGATCGTGTCGGCGGCGAGTCTGAGCCCGGCCGTGGCGGCGCCGGGGGTTGACCGCGGTCTCCACGCCACCCCCGGGCCCTCGCATCCCCCACCGTGGAAGGCCGGAACCTCCTCGATGTCGGCGACCTGGGCGGCGAACCCGCTCGCCTTCTCGACCGCGGCGACCGCACGCGCCGCACCCTCATCGGGCCGGCCCCAAGCCATCGGCCCATTCCAGGTGCCGGCGCTGCTCCTTGAACCGCGACCATGACGCCCGCCGTGCGGGGCGTTTCAGTCGTGCCAGATCGCTCTTGCAGTCCGGGCCGACCACCAGCAGCGCGCTCTTGCCGACACCACCCGGTCCGTGCACGAAGATCAGGCCCGGTTCGGCCGGCGCCGCCCGAAACAGCGACACCTCACTGTCCTGGCCGACGAACGAACGCCTGCGCAGCTCTCGCAACCGCTCACCCGGCATCGCCACGGATCAACGCTAGCCCAGGATCACCAACGGCCGGAGAGCCCTCCGGCCGATCCGTCCGCCACACCGGGCAGCGGATGGGCAGTGAATGGGCAGTGAATGGCCTTCCGAGGCGCGACCGGCCGATTGATGATCAGGGACGTCGCAGTCGCCACGGGCTACCGGCGGCCAAGTCCATTGAGCCGTCCGGACGGCACAGACACAGCAGCCGTACCCGGAGCCCGTGGCCCCTCCGATCCCACGAATGACTCCCGCAGACCCCTGACGTGAGAGGCAGCACATGGCAGTGGAGCTCGATGAACCCCTCCCGCGCGAGGCCGCCGGCGCCGTGTGTCAGACGGTGACCTACGGGCTGATAGGTCGTCAGTCGGCGGAGCCTCGGTCGCTTTGCCGAGGATGGTCGAGCAGGGCGACGGACAGCGCCTCTCTGAGCCAGATCTCGGACTCATCGAGTGACCAGCCGAGGTCGTCGGTGCGGATGAAGTAGGCGGAGTTGCAGAGATGGAGCCAGAGCAGCCGCCGTTCAACTCGTGGGACTACTGGCAAGATCGTAGCTGGAATTGGCAATTATGCCGCTCGTGGGCGAGGCGTTAAAGGGTGAGACTTTATGTATGGCTGAATCCGTTCCGCATCGTTTGCTCGATTCGGTTGCGGTTGCGAAATACCTGGGTGAGTGAATTGCTTGATCATCTGGTTGATGTCGGCCATTGCGATGTGGTGATCGCCCGCCTCGGTCATCCGCTGGGTGGCCATCCTGTCCGGCGGGGGTGGCGCTTACATGGACGGCGGCGGGTCGGCTGTTGCGCTGATGAACTCCTCGAGAGTCACCTCGATGAGTTCGGCCAGCGAGCGTCGATCTGAGCCCTGGCTCCAGCGGTGCCGTGCGGCGAAGAACACCGCGACCGCCGTCCAGGCCGCGATGGTGGCGGCCGGCTCGGCTGTTCCGCGGTCGCGGAGTGCGGTTGCGATCTTGTCTGCGAGGGCGGCCCGTTTGACCAGTTCGCGCTCTTGGAGCTCGGGACTTGCAGCGACGATGTGGTCCAGCTTGATCGCGTCCTTGCGGTACTGCTCGTAGATCGTGTCGGCGGCGAGTCTGAGCCCGGCCGTGGCGGCGCGCAGGGGATCGACGTCCTCCGGCTGGGCACGGATCTCGGCGGCTATGACCTCTCCGGAGTCTCCTTGTCCCGCGAAGACCACCTCGCGTTTGTCGGCGAAGTGATGGAAGAAGGTCCGCCTGTTCAGGCCGGCTCGCTCGGCGATCTGGGCGACCGTCGTCTTCTCGAAGCCCTGTTCGGCGAACAGCGCCAACGCCGCGTTGCGGAGGCGTCCATACGCGTCGGGTTCCCATCTGGCCACGGCCCGAGCCTATCCCGATTGCACTCAGTGGCATCAATATTGTACGGTGATGCCACTGAGTGCAATCACTTTGAGTCGCATCGACTCCGATGGCCCCAACGACGCGCGCCACCCGTACCGGCGGTCGCGGGCCCACAGCCGGTCCAAGCTGATCCGCTTCATCAGGCTGATCGGTCGCGTTGGCGGCTCGATCAAATAAGAAAAGCAAAAAACGGTGATCGATGATGTCGGTTCAATATCTTTCATTTCATCGAGTGATTCTGTGCAGGGGTCCAAGAGTCGCGGTGGTCCGATGACTTATCTGCCGAGAATTGCGGTTGTCGAGCATCATGGCTTGGTCCGCCGGGGGCTGGAGAGCCTGCTGGCCGGCAGTCCGTCCGTCCGCCCGGTCGTGGTCGTGGCCGAACCCGCCGAACTGGACCCTGCGGGCCCGCGCCCGGACGTCATCCTCTTGGGCCCCTCTCCGGAGACCGAGGGGACCCTGGACGAGGTGATCGGTAAACTCGCCACGCTCGGCAGGGTTCTGGTCGTCGCCGAGTTCGGACGGCGACAATCGGTGACCGCCGCGCTGAGGGCCGGCGCCCACGGCTGCGTCACCCGGGAGACCGGCGATGAGGAATTGCTCGGTGCGATCGCCACCGTTGCCCAGGGCGGGGTCCACATCGCCCCGGAGCTCGCCGGGCGGCTCCACACCGAACTGCGGCTGTCCCCGGCCGCCGAACCGCCCGCGCTCGCCCGTCGTGAGATGGAGACGTTGCGCTGGCTGGCCGCCGGTCTGACCCACCGGCAGATCGCCCGGCGGATGGCGCTGACCGAGGCCACCGTCAGCACCTACGTCAAGCGGATCAGGAGCAAGCTCGGGGTGGGCAACAAGGCCGACCTGACGCGAAAGGCGTTCGAACTCGGACTGTTCCTGGAAGACGGAGAAACCCGTGCGGCCTGGGACCCTCCCGGTCCCTGACGGCCTGAGTGACGCCCTCCGCCAGGTGAATCCGGTGCCCATCTCTGTTCGGTGGGGACCGGTCCGCGTCACAGGCCCCGGCCAAAGGTGAGGAACCAGTCGAACACCCCGAAGGCTGCCACCGCGAAGCCGATGCCGGCCCCGCCGAGCACCGACGCGGTGCTCGTCAGCCACCCGGGGCGCGCCCGGGATGGCGGTTCCGGATGGCGCACCAAATTCCGGAGGCCGTAACCCAGCAGCGCGACGGCGACCAGGCCGGCGCAGGCCGGCGCGGTCCATCCCGACCAGCCGAGCGCGCCGGCTCCGAGAACGAGCAGCATGCACAGCGCGGCGGCCGCGGCAACGGCGATCGGCACCGCCTCGGCGACCAGCCGCGCCTCACCGATGCGCAGCAGCAGTGCCGCCCCGAGACAGACGTCCAGCCAGGCACCGTATGAGGACCCGGAGGCGGCCAGAGCCACCAGCGAGGTGGCCAGCACGGCGGCCAGGCCGCAGGTCCACATCACCAGCAGCAGGGTCGCGCTGCTTACGGCCTGCGCGACCCGGTCCTCGTCGCGGTCGCCTTCGCCGGGCAGCCGCCGCTCGCCGACCCGCCGGTAGGCGTAGGCGACCAGGCCGCTGGTCGTCTGCGCGGAGAACGTCAGCAGGACGAACGCGATCACGGCCGCGACCGCGGCCGTCTGGGTGCCGTTCGCCCCCAGGAGAGCCAGTCCGCCGGCCATGACCGCGGTGGCCGCGCTCGCGGCCAGCACGGCGCAGGTGAGCACCCCGAGCGCCGCCACGTACGCCAGCAGAGCACCGACCAGGGCGCCGACGGCTAGGGCACCCAGGAAGAAGCCACCCCGGGTCAGCGACCCGCCGGGCCCCTCCGAACCGGGGGGCCATTCTGATACGGCCAGCGCCCTGGCGGCCAGCGCCAACAGTGGTACCGAGGCTAGGGCGAGCGCCTCGCGCAGCCGCCGTGGTACCTGCCACCGCCGTTCGCCGGCCACCCAGGCCAGCGCGGGCAGCATCATGCCGGCGGTCGCCGCCAGGTCGGCCAGGACGCCGACGGCGAACCGGCCGCGCGCCTGGAGGACGACCAGCGCGGCGACCAGCCAGCACAGGCTGATCCCCGTCGCGGTCACCAGCCGGGCGCGGGCGTTCCAGCGGTGGTCCAGCAGTCCCTCGGACACCTCGGCGACCCGCTCGGCGACGTCGTACACCACCGGTTCTTCGAACTCGTGCGCCGTCACGTCGCGCAGGTAGAGCACCTGGCCGTCGACGATGCCCAGTTGGTTCAGCGAGCGCTCGGGCGCGTACGGCTCGCCGGTGGGCAGGGCCAGCGACCAGGCGGCCGGCATGACGTCGGTCTCCGGCTGGGCGCACAACTCGGCCAGAGCGTTCACGTAGCTGGTGATCGGCGCGTCGGCGGGTACCGCGAGGTCGACCTGGCGTCGCTCACCCACAACGGTGATCCGGCAGTGCTCATCCACGAAAGACGTGTCCCTTGAGGTTCTCGATCGGACCAGGCCATTCTTCCGGCGGGAGCCTGCGGCCTCCAGTACCCCGTTCCGGTGTCCCCTTGAGCTTCCGCAGGGGTCTGTCCTCCATGCCCCACCGGCGTTCTCGACCCGGCCAGTTGCCCACGAGCCCCGCGAAAGCCGTGACGGCGTCTCCTGGGCCGGCTCAGATATCGCGTTCGAGCCGGGCGTCGAAGGTGGTGACCGGAGCGACCCGTTCCTTGCTGACGACGACGTCGCCTCCGAGAGCGTGTTCGAAGCCGACATGCTCGTACGCGAGACTCGCGTTGTTCAGGACGATGACCACTGCGGGGACGTTCAGCCGCATCGCGGTTTCGAGGTCTCCGACGTTGTAGCCGAAGCCACCGTCGCCGACGAGGGCGAACGCGCGTTGTCCCGACGTCGCCGCGAGCTGGGCGCCGAGTACGGCGGGAAAGGCCCAGCCGAGCGTGCCGGCGGCGCGCAGGAAGGTCCGGCCTGCCGCGTGGACGGGGAACAGCGCGCCTCCCCAGGCCCCCATGAAACCGGTGTCAGCGACGAGTATGTCGCGATCGCCGGCGAGTTCCCGCAGGATCGCGACGATGGCCTCGGGCCGCACATGCCCCACGGCGGGCCGGCGTGCGACGGCCTCGAATGCCTCTTGCCAGGCATCACGTCTTCTCCGGACCGACGCGCACCACGTGTGGTGAGCGTCGTTGTCCGGTCTCGCGGTCGATGCCGTGGCGAGTGTCAACGCCGCGGTGAGCGCCCGGCACGCCTCACCGGCATCGGCGACCACGCCCGCCTCGACGGCGCGTGTCCGGCCGATGCGTTCGGCTGCCAGGTCGACCTGTACGACCTCGGCATCGGGAGAGGGCAGCGTGTAGGTGTCGGTCGCCAGGGCGCCCAGATCCGTGCCGATCGCCAGGATGAAGTCCGCGTCTCTCGCGATCTCGTTCGCGACCTTGCTCGAGTACCGTCCCGCGACGCCGGCCGACAGCGGATGGTTCTCGGGGATCGCTCCCTTCCCACCGAGGGTCGTCAGGACGGGAACGGTCGCGATCTCCGCGAACTCGGTGAGATCCGCCGCGGCATCGGCGAGCAGCACGCCGTTGCCGGCCAGGATCACCGGTCGCCGGCTGCGAGCAAGCCTGCCGACGATGTCGTCCACCGCACTCGCCGAGGGGGCCGGCGGTGCCGGGGCACAGGCGGGCGCGTAGTGGGCCGCCGGTTGCGCGTCCTGGGCGAGTATGTCGCTCGGGATGTCGATGTGCACCGGCCCCGGGCATCCCGCGGCTGCGATACGTACGGCCATGGCGACGAGTTCTCCGGCGCGATCCGCGCGGGTGACGCGAGCCTGCCACTTCGTGACCGATTGGAACATGGGCGGCTGGTCGAGCTCTTGATACTCGAACTTGTACTCGACCTGTGTCGAGACGGTGCTCGTGAGCGCGACGAGCGGGCTGCGTGCCCACCAGGCGTCCGCAAGCGCCCCCGCGACGTTCGCCGCCCCCGGCCCCCACTGCCCGTACACGACCGCGGGTTTGCCGGTGACGCGAGCGTAAGCGTCGGCCATGACGACGGACGCGGCTTCGCTGCGGGCGAGATGCAGCTGGATACCCTGATCGCGTAGCGCCCGCCACAGCCACAGATCGCCGCCCGTGACCAGGAAGACGCGGTCGATCCCGTCCTCCTTCAGCGCGCGGGCGACCGCGTACGCGACCCGCGGCGCATCAGCCGGGCGGCGTCCGTCCACCGCTGTGCCGCTTCCTGCTTCCGTCACAACGTTCCTCGCTTTCCAGCCTCAGGAGAACGTGATCCGCAGGAGTCGCGCCGGGCGGATCCTGCCGTCGGGCGGCGGTGACGTCGTGCCGCCGTCGGTGGTGACGTAGGCGACCCGGCCGTACTCGCCGGGGCCGCGGCCCCAGGCCGCGCTGGAGGGTCCGATGACGCGCTCGTCGAAGGGATCGCCGACCGCGATCTCCCGCGTGCCGTCGGGGCGTGGATCGAGCGGGACGCGGTCGATGGTGTTCTGCCGGTGGGTGGTGACGTACGCGACGCCGGCGTCTTCGTCCAGGCAGAAGTCGTCGGCCATCGTCCCGCCCGACACGAACTCGGGCTCACCGGCCGGATCGTGCGTGACCGGGTCGACGCGAACGCGCATGAACAGGCGTTGCGCGGTGGAGGTGTAGTAGAGGAATTTTGTCCGCGGGGCGAAACGCACGCCGTTGACGCCGGGCTGGGGGGGCGTCAGGGGGTTGTCGGGGTCGTGGTCGAGGCTCGGGTGCCTCAGCCAGACGCGGGCCTGGGCGGGACCCCCGTCCTCAGGCAGGTCCACCCGCCAGATCAGGCCGGCGAACGAGTCGGCGAGCACGATCGTCCGCTCGGCGATCAGGCAACTGCCGTTCAGCGCGCGCACACGCTCGTCGAAGGTGAGGACGGTCTCGGGCCGGACGGGTTCACCCGGGCTCCAGCCGCGTAGATCGACGCGGTGCAGGGAGGACTCGTGGGTGGTGTAGCCGTCCGTGGCGCTGACGTGGAAGACGTCGGGTTCGGTCTCGACGATGCCGGTCACCAGGCGCTCGAAGGTGTGAACGAGCACCGGCCGCACCGGCTCGGCTCCGGTGAAGGGCGGGACCCACCACAGCTGTCGGTGGTTGAGGACGGTGACGAGTACGGAGTTGTCGGAGCGGACGGCGAGGTTCTCCAGGAAGTAGTGTTCGGGGAAATCCACCACGGTCTGCACCGTCGCCGCGTGATCAATTGCCATGGCAGGCCTCCGGTGCTGGGACCTCGAAGGTGTTGAGCAGGCCGCAGACGGTCTGGTAGGCGCCGATCAGCAGGACCATGTCGGTGACGCCCTTCGGCCTGAAGGCTGCCCGGGCCTCGTCATAGAGCGGCTGTTCGATCCGGCGCCGCGCCGTCAGCCGGTGCGCGAACCGCCACGCGGTCCGCTCGGCGGCTGACAGCTCGCCGGGCATCCGGCCGGCGGCGAGCGCGTCGACGGTCTCCTCGGGCAGGCCGGTCGTACGGGCCGCCGCCGAGTGTGCGTACAGCTCATAGGCGGAACCCCAGACGGCGCCCACGGCCAGAATCACGACCTGCCGCACCCGCTCGGTCAAGGAGGTGTGGGTCTCCTCCGCGGCCTGGAAGTCCAGGAAACCACCGGAGATGACGGGGCTGAGCAGCGCGCCGTTGAACGGGCCGATGAAGCGGCCCTCTCGTGTGCGGCTGGTGAATCCGTTGTGTTCGGCCCAGGGGACGACCGATTCCGTCATGCGATCGAACAGGTGCTGCTGGCTCTCCGAGAGTGATGAACGGTCCGCCAGTGGCAGACGCCCGCCGAGTTCGTGGCTGGAGATGGTCATTCGAGGCCTCCTTTCCTTTTCTGCCGACGCCTCTACTGGTCCAGCCCGACCGCGCTGGACGGCACATCGAAGGCGGCCAGGGTCAAGGACACGGCGGTGAACCACCCGAGCAGCACCGTGAGGTCGACGATCCCGGCGTCGCCCAGCAGTTCCTGCGCACGCCGGAACAGGCCGAGCGGGACGACTCGCCGGGCGATGAGCGCACAGGTCAGCTCGTAAACGACCTGCTCACGGGGGTCCTCGAACGACGTCGGCAAGCCGGCGATGAGCGCCTGCACCGCCTCGGGCCGCAGCCCGCCGGCCTGCTCGCCGATCTTCTCGTGCTCGTAATTGGCGTACGCCGCCGTCCAGCGGCCGCAGATGAGGTTCGTGGCGATCTCGATCTCGGCCTTCGTCAGCGTCGACTCGGTCTGGAAATAGGCGCCGGTGGGCACGATCGTCCGCGACAGCCTGGGGTTGGCCAGCCAGATCTTGTGCGGGCCGGGCATCAGCCCACGGAGTTCGAGCGTGAACTCGTACGCCGCTTTCATGTCCGGGGACATGCGGTCGACCGGGGTCTCCTGGAAGCGGCCGAACGTGCCGAAGTCGTGTGGGTCGTACATGTCGTCGTCCTTCCTTCCTCGATGCGTCGCCCTGCTCGTCACCGTGGAGCGCCACGGACCTGTGGCTCGCAGGCGAGCGGTGGCCGGTCCCTGATACGGATGACCACGACGCGGCCCCACCCGCGCGCGATCCCGGACGTCTGGGAGCCCCCGGCTTCGCGCTCAGGTGCAACCGCGCACGATCGTTCGTTTTTGTTTTTCCACCATGCTCCTCGAGGCGTCGTCCCGTCAAGAGCGAACGTCCGTGCTTTTTTGCTATCGTGATGCGGTGCCGAAGGTCTCACCCGAGTACCGCGACGAGCGTCGCGCCCACATCCTGGCCGCCGCCAGGCGCTGCTTCCTCCGCGACGGTTTCCACGAGACGTCCATGCGGGACCTGGTAGCCGAGGCCGGGATGTCATCCGGCGCGGTCTACCGCTACTTCGACAGCAAGGACGCGGTAATGGCCGCCATCGCCGAGGAGAACCTCGACGAGATCGTCGCGATCGTGCGGGAGTCGGCCGAGCACGGCCGGCACGGCGTCGGCGCGGTGCTGGCGGCCGCGCTGGAGTTCGTGGGCGCCCGTCAGGCGGCCGACGGGTTCGGCGCGATCGCGCTGCACGTGTGGTCCGAGGCGCTGCGCAACCCCGCGCTGGCGGCGCGGCTACGGGATTCGTTCGACGCGGCCGGTCACGCCCTCGCAGAGATCGCCCGAGCCGGTTCGGCGGCCGGGGCGGAGTCCTCCCCGGACGACCTGGCGAGCGTACTGCTCTGCGTGCTTCCCGGCTATCTCCTGCAGGCGACGATCCGCGGCGGCGATGCGGTCAGGGGCATCCCCGACGCCGTGCGCGCCCTCTTCCCGAGGGACGCCGGCGCTCCCTCGGATCTCCAGTAGGACACGTGCCCTCCGGCCAGGCCGTCCACGATCGGGCCGGGAAGGTCGGCGCGCCGCCTGGGAATCATCGCAGGAGCGACCGCACGGTCGGAGTCAACCGGCCTGTGACCATGGGCCCCGGGACTTCGCCGACCAGGTGCCCACCACCGTCGCCGACCTTGTCCGGCGGCTGGAGGAGGCGGGCACGATCCTGGTCGGTCAGACGACCGTCAGATCTCGCGGATCTGGGCTGCGGTGAGTGCCGTGCTGAAGACCTTGACGTCGTTGATCCGTCCCGGGAACCAGTCGGTGTTCTTGCCGTTGGCCTTGGCCCGGCCGATCGCCAGGTCGCCGGTGGAGGAGACCGGGGAGGTGTCACGTGTGGTGCTCTGCCGCACCCCGTTGACGTAAAGCGTCACCTGCCCGCCGCCGGCGTCGTACACCCCGACCAGATGGGTCCAGGTCCGCAGTTTTGGAGCGGCCGACGACAGTGACCGGGTGTTGCGGGAGAACGCCCACCGGTTGCCGGCCTTCACGTACTGAAGGTAGAAGGTGCTCCACGTACTGCCGTCCTGGCTGACCGCGGTGGCGAAGTGGGCGGTGCTGGTCAGGTACACCCACGCCGACACGGTGAAGCTCTGACCCGCTCCGGTGCCGAGCACCGGGCCGGCCGTGGTCAGCTGGCTGTCCTTGCCGTTGAAGATCCCGCAGCCGCCGTGTCCCGACCCGCGGGCGACGTCGTAGACGGCGGCGGGAAAGGCATTGGTCTCGTCCGTGCCGAGAGCGCCGGACCCCGAGCCGATCCTCCAGAAGGCGACCGGGGCCGGTCCGGTCTGGTTCGATGTCGTGCGCAGCTTGGCGGGCGTCGGGGATTGCTGCTGCTGTTGTTTCTGGTGCTGTTGTTGCTGTTGCTGCTGCTGCTTCGGGGCCTCGGACCGGCTGGGGGTGGCCGAGGGCAGTTGCTGTTGCACCGAATGGCCCGGTGCGGCCTTGCTGTTCGCGGCCATGTTCTGCGAGGCCCCGTCGGACGTGACGTTCCGGTGCCCGTGCACCTCCACGGCGAACACTCCGCCCAGCGCGACCAGCAGCACCGCCGTCGCCAGGCCCACCGCCGCCATGGGGGCCCGGCGCGGCGCGCGGGCGGTCGGCCTGGTGACGTCTCCATCCTCGCCGGCCTCCCCGTCCGGGCGGTCGGCGGCCGGTGGAGCCGTCCACTGCCCACGCCGCAGCGAGCCGCGGGCGGAGCCGCCCGGGCCGGACGGCCCGTCCGAACCGGGCTTCTTCGCTTGCTCGGACTCACCGGAGGCAGGCCCCGGAGCGGGCAGGACAGGATCGTGCAGCACCGGGTCCTCAGGAATTTCTCCGGTCGGTCGATCCGGCGTCGTTCCTTCCATTCGTATGTCTCCTCACGCAGTCGGCCGAGGTTTTCCCTGGCCATGGCAGCGGTACCGCACAGCTCGCTATGGAGTTACGGTGCCGGTCAGGGGAAGGATTGTCCTCAGCGGGGTGCCGGCGGGCCTTCGCGGACCGTTGCCAAGCTCATTCGGGCACTGCGCGGAGCATACAGAGATATGTCCAGCCGACATGGGCATGTCCCCTAAAAGGTGTCCCGCCCTATCCCCAAAATGGTGATCAATGCTTCCCTTCCCGCTTCGTGTTCGACAAACTGTCCTCTGCCTTCCGCTATTCGCGGCAGTCGGTCGGAGTGGCCGGAAGAAGGCGGACGGCGGGCTCTACGAGTCAGGCGGCGTACCGACGGACAACTCATCAAGAATCCTTGGAGTGCGATATGACGGTTCCCTCCGACTACACGGGCGACGTCACCGTCGGTGGGGTGCATTACCACGTCACCCCCGAGTACCTGGCCCAGGCCGTGGCGGACACGAATTCCACGGCCAATGAGATCGCCGACCAACTCAGCGACCTGCAGAAGTACGTCCAGAGTGTGGAGGCCGCCTGGGGCGGCATCGCCGCCGACCAGTTCAACATCCTCATGCAGGATTACAACACCTACGCCACCATGCTGCACGACGCACTGACAGACATCGCTGGCGGCCTCCAGGGCAACTACGTCAACTACGTGAACTCCGAAGAGCAGAACATTAACAACCTCAGAGCCCTGGGTGAGGAGCTCCCCGCCCCGCCTGTCGGCACCAACTTCAACTGACGGAGCACGCAGATGACCGAAACGTACCATGTTACGAATCCCGTGCCTCCCGGGCTCAATTCGATGGCCACCGGCACCCAGTATTGGGAAACCTATAACACAGCGGATTCCGGCAACGGTGCCCCGATGTCCCATAGCATCGACGGTACCCAGATCCGCGTCAGTGACATGCTGAGCAATGCCGGCGCCACCATCAACGCAAAGGCCGCCGCAATCGCGGACGAGCTCGCCCGGCTCAAGAGCAAGCTCGTCCCGCTCCAGGAGGATTGGCAACAGAGCCAGGCGTCCACCTTCTACCAGGACATGCAGAACGAGTGGGACATCGCCGCCAATGGTCTGTTCGGCCCCGACGGCGTGCTCGGGCGGATCGCCCACGCCATGAACGTCAACTGGAACAACTACTCCGAGGCGGAGTGGTCCAACGTCTCCACCTGGAAGCACTGACCGCTTCCACCCGGCCTCGTGCTCAGTGTGGTGGGCACGAGGCCGTCAGCGTAAGGCCGGCCGCTGTCGGCGGATACGGCACGTGACGAGGAGCACTGCCCGAGCATGAACCACGAGGACGAGGACTGGCGCGGATTCGCCGCCGCCTTCAACCGGACCGTACGCCCGGACCGGCGACCGGGCCACTCCGGGGTACGGGTCCTCGCGACCGGCTTCGCGGGGGTGGTCGCCGTGGCGCTCGGCGCCCTCCTGACCGGCGCCCTCGGCGGCGGCCGGGCGATCGCCAAGCCGAGTGACCTCAAGCCCATGGCCTCGCCACCGAGCACCGGCGGCGGGGGCACGATGCGGACGGGCAACTCCTGGACCGCCGTGGCCGGGCCGGGCTGTGCCTCCACCGCCACCAGCAGTTTCGCCGCGTACGGTTACTACACCGGGACCAACAGCGACCAGACCACCGGCTGGTCCACCACGACCGGCGGCGGCTACAGCGGCGACAGTTGCACCGGCGAGTACCTGTCCATACCGGTGTCGGGACAGCCCGCCTCCTACGACGACACCCGGTTCGCGCTGTGGCGGTTCGACCTCAGCAAGACGTACACCAGCGCCTCCTGCACGCTGGCCACCTACGTCCCGAACAGTTCCGACCGTCGGCTCGTCGGGGGCGACCCGGCGTATTACTACTACTTCCAGACCGACTACGGCTACGGCTCCGCCGACTCCTCGATCGGCGGCTACCTGGTCTCCCAGGTCTCCAATCATGGTCACTGGGTCACCGGTAAGCCGTTCAAGGTCAGGACCGGGCTCGTCACGGTGAAGCTGGTCGACGCCGGGGCCAGGGACGGCGGCGCCGCGAAGGACGCCCACGTCGCCGCCGCGCAGGTGCGGATCACCTGTAATGCCGTATGAGCGCTGACCTCACGGCCGTACGCTCTATCACCGGACCGGCGGCGGGGCGTTGAGGAGCGCACTGCGGGTCGGCCACCGCAGCTGGGGCGCGCACCGGACGATCATGGCCGCCGTGCGCGCCGCTGAGCCCGGCGCTCTGATCTCCATCCAGCCCGGCACCTACGTCGAGAGCGTCGCGCTGGACCGCGACGTCACCCTCGTCGCCGAGAAGGGCCCCGGCTCGGTGCGGGTGGTCGGTGGGCGTGGTCCGGCGCTCGTCGTGCACGGGCAGGGCGGCACCGTACGGGACCTGGTGCTCGAAAGCCCCCACGGCGAGCCGGCCGTCCTGATCAGCGGTGGCACGGTGCTGATCGAGGGCTGCGAGATCACCGGAGGGCCGGTGCAGGCCACCGGGACCGCCACCCCGGTGCTGCGCGGGTGCCGGCTGCACCACACCGGAGAGGTCGGCCTGTACCTCGGCGGTGACAGCGCGGCCGAGGTCGAGGACACCGAGGTCGCCGATGTCGACGCTGTCGGCGTCTTCGTGGACCATGGGGCCGCCCCGGTCCTGCGGAAGCTGACGGTCACCAGGACCGGCGGGCACGGCCTGCGGTTCAGTGGGTCGGCCCGGGGCACCGCCGAGGACTGCCAGGTCACCCACACCGGAGCGGCGGCGGTCGCGATCGACGCCACCGCCGCGCCCCTTCTACGGGACTGCCGCATCGGTGACAGCGCCGCCGCAGGCTTGATCGTCACCGGCCACGCCGGCGCCGCCCCCGGCGCCGTACCGGACCAGGACGGCGACCAAGGCGAGGAAGAGGACGCCTCGGCCGGGGGTGCCTTCGGGGTGGCGCTACACGGCTGCGAGATCGTCCGTACCGCGAAGGACGGCGTGCACGTGACCGGGCAGGCCGCTGCCTCCCTGACGGAGTGCCGGATCAGCGAGGTGCGGGCGACCGGGGTCGTGGTCGGCGGCGACGGCCGGCTGCGGCTGGATGGGACGACGATCACCGACACGGGCGACACCGGCCTCGCGGTGGGGGGCACGGCTCGGGTCGAGGTCAGCCGCAGCACCATCCAGCGGGTGGCGGCCAACGGGGTGTACGCGGGTGAGTCGGCGCGGCTGGTCCTCAGCGCGACCGTGGTCAGCGACGCCGCGTACACCGCGGTTCACGCCGGCGGCACCAGCCGCCTCGCGGTCCGCGCCTGCGAACTGCGCGGCACCCCGGAACACGGGCTGCGGGGCACCGATGACGCCCTGATCACCGTCGAGAACACCACGATCGAGGATGCCGGCTTGTCCGGGCTCGCCGTCGACGGCTGCGATCTGTCGGCCCTCCGCTGCCGGATCGGCAAGGTGGGCACCGGGATCAGCCTCAAAACCGAGCACCGGCCGCTGATCGACCGCTGCGAGGTGAAGGGTTGTTCCGGGCCCGGCCTCGACGTGGCCGCCGGCACCGCCGCGCTGGTCGTCGACTGCCACGTCACCGAGACCGGCGCGGCAGGCGTCTTCGTCCGGGAACGCGCCGCGGTGTGGCTGACCGACTGCACCATCGCCGACACCAAGGGCACCGGCCTGGTGGTGCAGGAACACGCCACCCCCCGGCTCCGTGGGGTGTCCATCGCCCGTACCGGGAAGAACGGTCTGTTCGTCGCCGACAAAGCGGCGGGGCGGTACGAGAACTGTGACATCAGTGTCACCGGCTTCCCCGCGGTCTACGTCGGCAGCGGAGCCACCCCGCTGCTGCGCGGCTGCCTGATCCACGACACCGACGAGGCCGTCAAGTGCGCCGAGGACGCGGATGCGGTGTTCGACTCGTGCCGGGCCGAGAACGTGAAGGCGGGGGAGTTGCCGCAGGACCCGGACGGCGATCCCGCCGGAGTACGCGCCGGGGTCCCGGTTCCGTCCACCGACGTCGGCGCGCCGGAACCGGCCGGCGCGCCCACCGGGCCTGACGGCACGACGGAGCCGGACGGCAGGAAGGCCGAGAGCCTGGCCGAGGTACTGGCCGAACTGGAGGGGCTGGTCGGTCTGGACGGGGTCAAGCAGGACGTCAGCACCATGGTCAAGGTGATGCAGATGGTCCGGCAGCGTACCGAGGCCGGCCTCGCCTCACCACCGCTCAGCCGACACCTGGTCTTCGCCGGCAACAGCGGCACCGGTAAGACCACGGTGGCCCGGCTCTATGGCCGCATCCTCGCCGCGGTCGGCCTGCTCTCCCGCGGGCACCTGGTGGAGGCCGACCGCGGCTCGCTGGTCGGTGAGTACGTCGGCCACACCGCCCCGAAGACCACCGCGATCTTCCGGCGTGCGCTCGGCGGCGTGCTGTTCATCGACGAGGCGTACGCGCTGACCCCGGAAGGCCAGGGCACGGATTACGGCCGGGAGGCGGTCGCCACCCTGGTGAAGCTGATGGAGGACCACCGCGACAACGTGGTCGTCATCGTCGCCGGCTATCCGGACGAGATGGAACGCTTCATCGACGTGAACCCCGGCCTGGCATCCCGGTTCACCCGCACCCTCCTCTTCGAGGACTACGGCCCCGAGGAACTCGTGCGGATCGTCGACTTCAACGCGCGCGAGCACCAGTACGAGCTGCCCGAGCGGACCCGCGAGTCGCTGCTGGCCTACTTCGGCTCGATGGTGCGCGACGACCGCTTCGGCAACGGCCGCACCGCCCGGCAGATCTTCCAGCGCATGACGGAGAACCACGCCAAACGAGTCGTGGAACTCGAAGCCCCGACGACCGAGGACCTTGTGACTCTGCTTCCGGAGGACCTGCCGGGTTGAAGAAGTCGAGCCGGTGCCTGGGAAAGGGGCCCAGGAACCGAACGGTCAGGCGGGGGGGAAGACGGCCTTGTTGTCCATCGTGGCGTAGGACTGACCCGCATCGGTGATCAGCGCGGTGAATCCGCCCATCGCCTCGATCGCGTTCCCGATGGCGTTCAGCAGGTTCTTCATCTGGGGGATGGTCGCGTCCGCGAACTGCTGGGCAGCGTCGTCGCCCGGGTCCGGAACCCAGCCCCCTTGGAAGGTAATCGTGCCTGTCTGCACCGTACCCTGGGTGAAGCCGACATCCTGGCCGAAGAAGTTACCGTCGCCGGCCGCCTTGTTGACCTCGTCCTTCAATGTCTCGTATCCATCGACGGCCTGCGAGGTGGCATCGAGACAGCGCTGCTCGGACGACCGGAGGGTGGACAGGTTGATGTAGAACCGGCCGCTCTCCATCGCGGGCGAGGCGCCGTCGGACGAGCCGTCATCCCGCAGCGGGTGGATATCGGGTGCCGTGGTGTAGGCCATCCCGAGAATCGGCTCATTGCCGCTTTTCTCTGGCGGTGCCGGGTCGCCGTCGTCCGACCCACTCGAGATCGGCGTTCCGCCGTAATAGCTGGTGTAGTCGTCGGCGGCGGCCTTCTGCACGTCGTCGGAGTCGTCGATCGCCGGTTCCCACGGCTTCCCAGGTGTCTGGTACTTAGGCGTGATCGGCTTCACCGAGCCCAATTGATCGGACATCGACAACACCAACTCTCTGTGCGGCCGTCTCGGCTCCAGAATCTTCGCGGCCACGGAAACCTCTGCACGGTCCGCGCGCGTATTTTCTCTCATCCTCCCCTTGACGTGGCGAGGACATCGACGTCCCTTTTTCTGGACACCGTCCGAGCTTCGACGTGGACCTGTCCGTGATGGAGCGGACTCCGTACGGTGGGAGCCGCCACTATGGGTGCAGAGTAAGAGTGGAGCTTGTGTTGTGACGACACCGACATCGGGAGCCTCTCAAGCCCAGCCGGCGGTCGAGCCTGCCGGAGCGCAGCGCACCGTCGATGGCCACCCGGGGACACTCGAGTCCGACGGGTCGTTCCTCTCCGACGACGGTACGGTCTACGTCCCTGCAGGAGGACAACCGGAACACGGAATCTCCACCCCGGACGGCCACTTCATTCCGGGCGGCACGACCCACGTCATGCCGGACGGCACGATCGCCTACGGCATGATGGCCGGCAACGACTTCTTGTCGGTTGACCACGAGGCGATCGCGCTCGATGACGGCTCGGTGCTTCACGGAAACTTGGACGAGAATACGGGAGTCTTCACCACTGACTCTGGTAACGCTTATCTAGTCACCGCGGATGGTGTTGTTTCCGTGGTGGCCCATGTGATGCCGGATGGTTCGACGGCGTACGGTCGGATGATCGGCGGTGATTTTTATTCGGCTGATGGTGCGACGGTTGCGTTGGCGAATGGTGATGTTCTTCATGGCGGCAGTCCGCAGGATGGGGTTTTCGTAACCGATTCGGGTGCTGTTTATCTGGCCACGGAGTCCGGGCTTGTTGTCGGGGCGAGTCATGTGATGCCGGATGGTTCGACGGCGTACGGTCGGATGATCGGCGGTGATTTCTATTCGGCTGATGGTGCGACGGTTGCGTTGGCGAATGGTGATGTTCTTCATGGCGGCAGTCCGCAGGATGGGGTTTTCGTAACCGATTCGGGTGCTGTTTATCTGGCCACGGAGTCCGGGCTTGTTGTCGGGGCGAGTCATGTGATGCCGGATGGTTCGACGGCGTACGGTCGGATGATCGGCGGTGATTTCTATTCGGCTGATGGCGCGACGGTTGCGTTGGCGAATGGTGATGTTCTTCATGGCGGCAGTCCGCAGGATGGGGTTTTCGTAACCGATTCGGGTGCTGTTTATCTGGCCACGGAGTCCGGGCTTGTTGTCGGGGCGAGTCATGTGATGCCGGATGGTTCGACGGCGTACGGTCAGATGATCGGCGGTGATTTCTTCTCGATCGATCGCACGACGATCGTGCTCGGCGACGGCACCGTACTCCATGGCACCTATGACGACGGCACCGGATTGTTCACCACCGACTCGGGCGACACCTACTTCGTCGGCGATGACGGCGTCACCCACGGGACGTTCAGGCCCTCGGACGGTGCTTTCGTGCTGGACGGTGACGCTGGGGTAGTGATGACCCCCGGATCTTGGAAGGTCGACCTCGCGCAGATGGCCGAAACTCTGAGGGTGCTTCAGGGCAAGGCCGAGGCAATATCGGGTTATCATGACACAATAAAGCAGCAGTTCCGTAATGTTCAGTTCGCTTGGACCTCTCCGTCGGGTGATACCTTCTCCGACATATCCGTTCAGGTCGAACGCGCATTGACCAATCTCGACGAACTGCTCGCGAACGTGGTTGATCGCATGCAGCAGTCATACGACAACTACCGGCAGGCCGAAGAGGTCGTCCGCGGCAACCTCTCGTACCGGCATTCCGGAGGGGGCCCTGCCTACGAACGAGGGGTCCCTGCCTACGAACGTGGTTGATCGCATACGGCAGTCATACGACAACTATCGGCAGACCGAAGAGGTCGCCCGCGGCTCGTACCGGCATTCCGGAGAGGGCCCCGCCCACGAGAAGCTCTAACCCCTCTTGGCGACACTGGAGCATCCGATGTCTTTTGAACCCATCCCGCCGTCTGTTGAACCCCTCCTCATCCCGCCGCCTGGTGAACCCACCGGCATCCTGCCGCCTACCCTGCCCAACTACAACTCGTCCAGCATTGACGTGGACCCCTGGGTTATCAATTCGGCGTCATCTACCGTGAACGACGCCGTCAAGAGCATCAGCGAGCACATGACGGCCATCAACAACGCGCTGAACGAGCTGCGGTTGTCCTGGGTAGGGGATTCTTCTGATGAAGCGGACAAGTTCAATAACGACTGGAACGACGTAGCGCAGAAGCTTTACGGCACGGAGGCCGCTCCGGAACTCGGTGTCCTCAACAAGATCACCAACGGACTCGCCACGGCCGCAGTCGCCTACAGTCACGGCGAGCGCACGGTGTCAAATACCTTCGCCGCCTTCCAGGCGGCGCTGGAGGGGGTTGATGTGACCAACCTCCCGGACGACACCGACCTCGAGACCTGGCTGTGGGACCAGGACGTGCCTGCGGCGGATTCGAACACGGATGATTACACCGATCAGCCCCCAGCGGAGAACACGGTCATCGACGGGCCTGAAGCGTACCCCGCCGTTGCGCCGGGACTCGACTCCCCTGACCCTTACGTGCACACCACCGCAGTCGACCAGACCTTCTGACGCCCCGCCCCGTCCGCCACTTCTTTAGGATCCGTAACAGGCCATGTCCACGCACGATCCGAACGATGGCTACGTCGATAACGAGTTCGATCCCGATAAAGTCGTCACGCTCGGCAATGCCTGGATCACTTTCGGCGATCTGCTGGACGAGAAGATCGCGGACATGTCCGGTGCTCAATTCGACCTGATCAATGGGGGATGGCGAGGCGAGGCGGCGAACTCCATGTCGTTCGCCTTCGAGAACTCCTCACGAGGGGCGCCCGCTCCGGCGGACGCCCCTGCCGGATCTACGGGCCCAGGCCAACAGTACGACTCCAGAGGAGGGCTCCGGCCACTAGTTGAGAAGGTCGTCGTCTCGTGCTGGGATATGGGCGAGTCGCTCAACTACTTCGCCATGCTGCGAAGCGAAGAGATAGCGGCGGAGAACAAGGCGAACATCGCCTCGATCATCGCGATGATCATCGGTGCCGTCATCGGACTTGTCACCGCGCCCTTGCTCGAAGGCCTCTCCGCCTTGGCGGCGGGTGCCCTTTCCCTTCTCGCGTCGGTGGCGAGCAGGATCGGGGCTGCCATCGCCAATCTCCGCAATGTCATCTCAGCACTGGGTGACATGATCGGCGAGGCTACCGCGGCGATCGCCTCGATCACCTCGGGCATCGGTGACATCATGCCCGGACTCGCCAGCATCGTCCCCAAGATCGGGACCTACCTTGGTGACGGCGCCGGGGCGGTGGGGAGTGCCGGCGCAAGCGCGCTCAAGAATCCGTGGTTCGCGCTTCCGGCAAGGACGATCGTCTACGGCGGTGACTTCGTAGGGGTGGGCGCCGCGGCCACTGCGGCAGGTGATGCGGCCGCGGGAGTGAACACGGACTGGAAGAACTGGAAACCTATTCCGACCGATGCCGAGGGCTGGGGGCTCTTCTTCGCCGGCGGCCTCACCGGCCTGGCCTTCGGCGGCCCTATCATGATGGGCGGCCGTGCCGGTCTGACGTACCTTGGCGACACTGCCAAGGGGGGGTTCAAACCTACTGGCGTCAGCATTCCCAACGTCGGCGACACCAACGGCAAGTCCGGGTTCACTCCGTTGTTCGGCACGGGAGGGAAAGATACCGGTGCGGTCGGCCCGGGTCTGAAAAGTGATCCCCCCAGCCTCTCCGGCAAGATCGCCAACCCCTCCGGCATCGTCGGTCCCTCGTCGGGCGTCAACTCCAGGTTCGGCGGGCCCACCAACTCCCATGACGCGCCCGACGCGGCCGGGCGCGGCGCGGAGAGCCGGCCGGCAGGCGCCCGCCCCGACGGTGCAACGGAGGCGATGCCCAAGCCGGTCGACCCCCTCGGCCGGCCGGTGACCCGGATATCAAGCAACCCGGATCCCTCGCACTCCCCGACGGTGTCCGATGTCGGCGCCCCGTCGTCACGGTCGTCCGAGGTCCCCGGTACCCCTCGGCCAACGGTCACCCGTCCGCAGGGCGACGGACCACAGCCCGGCACCGAAGCGCCGAAGACAACGCACGAGCCGACGACGCCGCGTCCCATCGTCCCGTCCCGGGAGACCGGCGACACCGGCCCACGCTCGAACCCTGGGCCGCGGGAGGACGCTCCATCGGCGTGGGCACCACAACCCGGCAGCCCGTCGCGTGGCACCGAGCACCGGAGCGCACCGACAGGAGGAGCTCCGCGTCTGAACGTCCCGTCGGATGGTGCGCCACATGAGCGCGTCCCGTCCGGCGGAACCACGCGGGAGGGCTCTTCGTCGAGTGTCACCCAGCGCGAGACCGTGGCACCGACGTCGGTGCCGCAGGAGGACGTGCCTGGGCGTACGCCGCAGACGGCGGTGCCCGAGCCGGGAAGGATCACCCCGCCCACCGACCCGGGGCGGACGGTGAATGGGGGGGTGCGGCCGCGGACGGGGACGAGTGATCCCACGGCACACGACACGGTGACCGCCGAACGCGGCGGCGACGTCTCGGCGGCTGCCAGGAGCGTCACGGACCCCTCCGGCACCGCGCCGCGGACCACCGCACCGCGTGAGGATGAGGCCGGAACCGGTGTGCCCGGCAGCACGACGAACGGGCCTTCTCACCCGGCGGCGGTGTCGGAGGCGGTGGTGCCGTCCCGTGGCGGGCTCGACCACGGCCAGGGCACCGTCCTTCCGCAGAACCGCGAGCCTTCGTCGGGCCGGCCTGGTCAGCCGGGCCGGCCGACGACGAGCAGGCCGGACGGCACGGTGGACACCGAGTCTCAGTCTCTGACGTCGGGTGCCGTCGCGCGCGACCAGAAGCCTGCGGCGCTCGGGAACCGCATGGACCACAGCCCGACGTCCGCCCCGGTCACCGCCCGACGGGGCGTCGCGGTGCCCACCCGGTCCGACAACAAGGCCGGGGCCGGGCGTGTCGACGGCACCATCTCGGAGGGCGAGAGCCGGCTGCAGACCGCGCAGAGCGCGGAGAACGCGCAGAACGAACTTTCGGCGACTGCGGATGCGGCGCACGAGGGTACCCCCACGGGTGGTCAGGACCAGCCGTCCTCGAGCCTCGGCGGTCAGCAGGGCAAGAGCACCGTCGGCGGAGGGGAAGGGACCGCGCCGCCGTCGGGCTCGACCAAAGCGCCTACCTCGGGTGGTGGCCGACCGTCCGATGGTGAATCCGGGCATCAGGGCGGTTCGACGTCGGCGCCGTCGACGCCGAAAGAGCCGGAGTCGCAGGGGCACGAGCAGACGTCCTCCGGGTCGGCGGCTCCGTCTCCGAGCGGTCAGGCACCGAAATCCGAGACCGGGCAGGGGGCCGAGCCCGGCACCGGTGGCCCGAAGGCCGAGCCGCCGATGCCGGGCAACGAGGTCGGCTCGACGGGGGTGAAGGCTCCCGAGGGCGGACAGAAGGCCGATACCGGCCGGTCGGCCGCTGAGGACTACAGGCACCTTGAGACACAGGCATCGCGATTCGGTCTGAGCCCGGAGGAGGCAGCGGACTGGGGCAGGAAGGCCGCGCAGGCGCATGAATCAGGCGGTCCTGCGGCTGTGGCAGAGGTCCATGAGCAGTTGAACGCTCATCTCGAGGATCTCATCGACCAGGGGAATTACTCCGGAGCCGCCATATGGAATGGCGCGGCGGCCAAACCGGGGCCGGCCGGCGGTGCACCGAAGCCTGGAAGTGGGCACGACACCGAATCCGGCCCTGGGGGTTCGAAGCCGGAGTCGTCGACGTCGTCCGGTGGCTTCGGTTCCCGAGGAGCTGACGGTGCGGAGAAGTCTGGTGGCGGTCGTTCGGGTGCTGAGGTTGGTGCGGCGGCTGAGAAGCGGGCGTTGGATGCGGGTCTGCCGGTGGATGAGGCGGCGGAGTGGGGGAGGAGCTTCGCGCGGGCGCAT
>NZ_JBFAUM010000028.1:95806-104634 GCF_040679195.1 Actinoallomurus sp. NPDC052308
GCTCGGTGAGGCGTGGGGGTTGTCGCCTGATGAGGCGGCGCGTTGGGGTAATAAGTTTTATGAGGCTCATTTGTCCGGTGATCGGAATCTGATCGCGAATCTGCAGGATGAGTTCGGTGCGCTGGCGCCTAATGAGCGGTGGTCCTCTTTCCACGATGTTGTGAGGAGGTCTGGTTCTCGGCCGGTGGATCCGTCGTCGGTTGAGGGGGCGAAGGGCGAGTCGGGCGGTTCGTCGGGGCAGCCGGGTCATTCGTCCGGTGCGGTGTCGGACGGTGGCTCCTCGTCGGGTCCTGCTGCTGGTGGTGGTGCGTCGGGTAAGCCGTCGGCGGCGGGTGAGGCGGGGCCGGTCAAGGGTGGTCCTCCCACGGCCGTGATGGACAAGCCGACGACGTCGGACGCTGGGAACGGCAAGGCTCAGCGGATCATCGATGAGGCGTTCAAGACGGATGGACCGGCCGATACCTCCCATGGCGCGGGTGAGGGCCTGACATCTTCCGGCCCGGCGACCAAGACCTCGACCTCGGTGGGTGCGAAGGCTTCCACCGGTGTTGATATGTCGGCGATCGACAGGTCGCCAGCTGAGGTCGGTGCGGCGGCTGAGAAGCGGGCGTTGGATGCGGGTCTGCCGGTGGATGAGGCGGCGGAGTGGGGGAGGAGCTTCGCGCAGGCGCATGAGTCCGGTGGTCATGCGGCCGTGACGGAGCTGCACGGGGATCTGAACAAGCGGATCGATCAGTTCCTTGGTCAGCGGGTCGATGAGATGACTCCGCGGCGCGACGTACGGCCTGGTGGCGGGGCCGAGCCGGTGACGGGCGGTCAGGAGGAGAAATCCGGTGTCGGGGAGGAGGTGAACCCCGGCAGCACTGCGGATAGGGAAAGGCCCGATGGCGCGGACCTCGTCGCCACCCATCTCGGCGGGGACGTCCTGACGCCTCGCTCCGGCGGCGGCTGGACCACGCACCGACCGGGTGCCCTGCCTCCGGCGACCGTGGCGACCCCCGCGGCCGATACCCCGGGAACCGTCCAGAACGACTCCCAAGCGGGTTCGTACTCCGGTCCTTCGCCGGAATCCCATCAGGCGGTCGGCCGACCGGAGGACGGACCGACTCCCGCCGATGGAACTCCTTCGCTGAGCCCGGTGAGTCCTTTGAGCCCGCGGACCTCGCGAACTCCCCTGAGCCGATTGAGTCCGGTAACCCCGATGAGTCCGGCGGGTCCGGCGGGTCCGGCGAGCCGCTCGGCGTCGGGCGGCGATCGGATCGTCGTGGCCGGTCATATCGAGTCGAGCGACTATGAGGACCACATCGTCGTCGACGGTGAGTCCGCCCCGATGACTCCCGACGAATTCGTCGCGTGGCTCCAGGAGCGGCCGGAGTACGAGCCGGGAGTTCCGGTCGTCCTGTTGGCCGGTGATGCGTCCGTGTTCGCGTTCGCTGTCGCGCCGCTTCTCGACGCGCCGGTGACCGGGCCCTGGGGTGATTTCTCCCCGATTCCGACCGGTGATCTGGCGGCCGGGACGCTGCTGCGGGATCCGGACGACGAACTGCGGATCGGCGATGCGCCGCACGACGGCTGGTACACCTTTGGACCGGACGGTGACCTCGTCAGTCGGGTCCGCACCCTGCCCGACTCCGGGGCCTTCCTGCGCGATCAGGCGACCGCCGAGCGTGTGACTGGTCGGCCGGTCGGCATCTGGCGATCGACGACGGCTCCGCAGAAGGCGGCCGAGAGCCCGGCGCCCACTCCTGGTGGCGAGGAGACGTCGCACGGGGCCGCCCTCGCAGGCGATCACCCTTCGGAACCGGGCCCGGAAGGCGGCCACGCCGAGACCGTCTCCCTGCCATCGGCGGACCAGCCGGAGGCCGGAACCCCCGTCGACCGTGCCCGCGCGACGCTGGGCCTGCTGCCACCCGCTCAGCGGGAAGGGCTGCTGAACCTGACGGACACGATCATCCGCGAGGCGATCACCCGGCCGCGTACCGGGCAACCGCGCCCCCGGGCGCCGCGTGAGTGGCGGTTCCTGGTGGCCGCCGAGATCGCCCGTTCCGGAGAGCAGGCCGGGGAGAACCTCGCGCACAGCCTGGTCGCGGACAACCCGCCGACGCGGAATTCGGCGGCGGAGCCGTCCACGGAGAAACAGGCCGCTTCCCGGGTCGGCGGCGCCCGCCTGCCGAAGGGCCCGGTCGTGGAGGGTGAATACCACCCCGAGTCCTTCACCGTGCGCATCCCGGGTAGCGACCAAGACCTGGACCCGGAGCAGACGGCGCGGTGGATCGAGGGCAACACGACGTACGGGCCAGGTCGTCCGGTCATTCTCAACATCCCCGGAGTGGCGATGCCGGGGCCGGAGGGCGGGTCTTCCTTCGCGGATCTCGTTGCCACCCATCTCGGCGGCACGGTCGTGGTCCCTCGTTCCAGCGGCCTGTCGATCGGGAACGGCTGGACCACACACCGGCCAGGCGAACTCCCCGGAACCCGACGCCTGGATCCGGATCACGCGTGGAATCGGCTCCTTGATCCGGCGATCAGCCCGGAGCGCCGGCAGGAGGCGCTGAGCCAGGCGGTCAAGCTGATCGAGGAGCGCATCCAGCAGGTGCGGCCGGGGGAGAACCCGCGGGGTGCCGTGTCACGCCCCGATGATGTCGTCGTCCTGGTCGCCGCGGAGTACCTACGTGGCCCTCGGTCGGCCGGCGCGCTGACCAATCGCCTGATCCCCGGGAAACTAGGTCCCCTTCCGACCGTCGCCGGCCCCGCACCGCACGTCGAAGCCGACGGCGTAGCGGCCCCGCTCACCGACACGGCGCCTGAGCCACAGTCGAAGCCCGTGGCGGACGTGCCCGCGTCGGTCGCCGGCCCCGGCGAAGCCCCGGCGCCGGCGACCGCCACGCCGCTGCAGCCTGGCACCACCCGACCGGGCACGGTCGGAGATGTCATCGAGGTCGTCGACGCGGCCTCCGATCAGGTCGAGGCCGTGCCGGATGAGGGGCTGAGCCGGGATCCGGACCTGGTGCGTGAGGTGAACAAGGTCCTGACCAAGACACCGCAGTGGACCCGTGGCGACGTGTCCGAGGCGGAGGTGGCGTACTGGCACGGTCGGCTGCCAAGGCACTGGCGCCTGCCGGGGGCGTACCAGGTGAAGGATCGGGCGGAGGCGACCGCCGCCCTGATGGTGGGCCAGCCGCTGCCCCGTGGGCGCGGCGGGGGAAACGTGCGGGATTCCAGGGCCGGTTCCTTCCAGCGGACGGGTCCGTCCTCGAGGGCCGCCGTCCCCGCTCTGCCTCGGCACGAGGCCGTGGCCGGTCCTGGTGATGACTACTACGTCCTACTGATAGGCGTCTTCGGGACCCGGCTGCTGCGGGATGAGTCCTCGTACATGGCGCTGCACCAAGCGGTGCGGCGGCTGGACGACTTGCGCCGGTCCGACCCGCTGATCGGCGGTGGAGCGTTCGACCTCGACGCGGTGGTGCGTCGGGTACAGGTGCTGGACGCCGACGTGGCAGTGACTGAGTGGCAGCGTCGGCAGGTCGTTCGACTGGCGGCCGGCGTGGGCGGTCAGGTGGACAGCCTGGCCGAGGTGGCAGCGCACTATCTGGTGGAGCAGGGAGTGCTCTCCGGCCACCGGCTGCGCCTTCCGGACGGCGACGCGTATGGGGTGAACTGGCTGCCGTACCGCGCGCACCCGGACCTGGACGTGCTGACCGTGGACGCGGTCGTCCGCGATGGCGACGGAAGGCGGCGGCGTAGGCCGGCGACGGCGGCGCCGTGGTCGCCGGACGGCGCGCTGCCGTACGCGGTCCTCGCCGAGGGCGGCCCCGAGCATCTGGTCATGCCGGTCGGGGAGGAGCGACGGAGCGTACCCGCCGATGTGGTGGCAGAGGTGCTGGCACTCGATCCGCTGCTGGCCGCGGAGGACGGCGGCCTTCCGCTCGAGGTGCCGGGACTCTTGGCGGTCTCCAGAGCCGGTCGGTCGGGGCTGGAGTTCCCGCGGCGGATCGCCTACCGGACCGGAAGGAACTTCTGGTCCACCAGCGGCGAGTTGGATCTTCGCTCCAACGTGCTGACCATGGTGGTGCGGCCGGGGAGGCCGCAGGGCAGCTGGCTGCTCAGCAGACCGGATGAGGTCGGGCCCGCGGATCGGGACGCGCCGGACTGGACGCGGCACGTGGTCAGCCACACCGTGCAGGTCGGCGGGAGGCTGATCCGGGCGGCCTACCGCGACGCGGAGTACGCCGAAACGCGGGAGGACAACTTCCGCGAGATCGACCGGCTGGACACTTACGTGCACGCCGATCCGGTCAATAATGCCACCCTGCGCGTCGCTGGGCCGCCGGTGGACTGGAGCTACGCCTACTTCGCGCACGGCATCCCGGGACGGATCCATCTGCCGCTGAAGGACGGCACCGTCCGCGCGGTGACCTACCGAGTGTTCGCACGGCATGGTCTGAGCAGGCGTCCGAGCGTGCGGAACCTGCGGAAGGTGACCGCACGGGATGACGGCCAGTACATTCTCCTGGCACCGTGCTGGGCCGCGGCGCCCACCGCGGAACCGCGGCCGCTGGGCCGCCATCCGGGTGCTTCGGCGCCGTTCGTCTTCGACCCCCTGCGGACGCCCTCCGGGATCCACGAGGCCGCGAACGCGACCGGGAACATGGTGGTGGGACCGGCGCGGCCGAGCGGGATGGGCCGCCTGGGGGGCAAGCTTGCCTACGCTCAGATCGCCGACCTGGCCGGAAACCTGGGGGCCTGGGAGGTGGCCCGGCCGGATCCGAAGGGCGAGGATCTGGACGCCCTGGCTCGGGCGGCGGGGCTGGCCGATGCGTGGGCGCCGGTTCCGGACGACGTGCGCGAGCGGACCCTGGTGCTGGTGCGCGCGTTGCGATGGCAGTTCGGTCCGCATGTGGACCGGGACCCGCGGTTCGGTGAACTGGTGTCGGGAATCGGCGGTCTCGAGCGGATGCGGGAGGCCGACCCGGTCCTGAGCCCGTTCGGCGGGTTCACCGTGCACCTGCTCGACTGGGCGGCGCGGGCGTACGGGGACCTTCCCGGGGTCGCGTACAGCGACGCCGACGACCTGGTGCGGCAGATGCTGTCGTGGAGCGGTGCGGTTGCCGCCACGCGGCCGGGCGCGCGGCTCACCGAGGCTCTGGGCGGGCGGTTGGCCCGACTGCGGAATGTGGCACAGGACCTGCTGAGCCGGGAGGCGTCCACCGTCGAGGCGACCGGGCGCCGGCTGTTGCGGTTGGACGCGTCGGAGCCGTTCGGCGAAGCCGAGTGGTCGCGGCTGTTCTGGTCGATGGCCGAGGCCGGCCAGTGGCTGTCGGAGCTGTCCGACCCGGACGCGCTCGCCGCGCAGGTCCTTCACCTGAAACGGCCGGAACCGGGTCGGCGCGCCGAGCTCGCCGATCTGGTGGTCTCCGCGATGGCGGCGGGACGCGACCCGGACAACACCGTCCAGCTGGGCGCGTTCCACCTGGAGATGCTCGGCGCGTTCGCGTCGGACAGAGAGCTTCTCGACGAATCCGGCGAGCCGTGGGGCCGTAACTGGTCGTCGGACCCCACGAGCGGCGTCAAGGTGCAGACGTCGGAGCTGATGATCCTCCAGGAGGCGGGGTCCGGTCGGCGGGGGACGACGCGGCGGGAGCCGGCGCCGTGGAGCGGCAGTGGTGGCGATTCCGCGCTCCTGCTGTACACGGGGCGGATCGGCGGCACCCAGGTGGCGCTGACCATCGGTGGCACCCGGAGGCAGGTGCCGTACGCCGAGTTCGCCGAGCTGGTCTCGCGCGACCCGCTGCTGCTGACGCGCGAGCTGGCCCGGCGAGACGTGGTCACCATGTCGTCCGGGGTCGCGGCGGACCGACCGCGCCTGGAAAGGCTGTCCGGGTGGTTGCTGGAAACCACGGGCCGTAGCCAGTGGGTGTTCCCGAACGCCTCGGGCCTGGTGAAGCCGCCGCACGAGCGAGACCACTGGATCGGTGTGTTCGCCGCGCCCGGCGAGGACACGCGGCGGCTGATGGACCAGTGGGTCTTCATCCGGCCGCTGCGCGTCGACCCGGCGTCTTCCGCCGCCGTGGCCGGGATGGTCGTGGACGCGTCGGCGGAAGCGGGCACCTTGAACAGCCCGCTGGACGAGGCGGGCACGGGCCATGACGCCACGAAGACCCCTCCCGAGGAGGAGTACGCCGGTCGGCTCGCCGTACTGCTGGCGGCGGGTCCGGTGGACCACGCCGAAGTGCTGCGGCAGTTGCGGTTCCGCGCTTCGCTGGCCGACGGCCGTACGGCGGAGACGCTGGACGCCGCCTTCCACGCGCAGACCGGCAGGTCGCTGGCCGAGGCGGTGAACGATGCCGTCGCCGGGCAGCGGGCTCCAGCGGCTCTCGCCGTGGACGTCCGGCGGTACCTCGGCCTGGAGCGAGGGGCGACCACGGAAGCCCCGCCGCCCGGCCCGATCTCCGTCGCTCTGGGAGAGCCGGCCACGGCGTCACCGAATGGCAAAGCCCCGGCGCCGGCGACCGCCACGCGTCCGGCCGTCGAGGTGCCGGGCATCGTCATCGTGCCCCCGGACGACGAAGGCGAGCACGGCGAGCACGGCACGCCGGCCGGCCGGATCACCGGCACGGCCGTGGGCGGAACACAGCCCGACCCCCGGGATGAACTGGCGGAGTCGTATCCGTCCGCGATTGTGCCCACGCCGCCGCGTCTGCCGCTGCGCTTCTCCGATGTGGTGGCGGCGGATGAGGTGTGGAAGTACGTCATCGAGGCGCGGCATCACGCCGCGGCGCTCGCCGAACTGCCGTCAGACCCCGGCGGTTACTACGACAATGACAAGTCGCCCGGCTACCGGGCGGCGATGCTGCGTACGTTCAACGAGGTCTTCGACCGCGAAGACCCGCTGCACCTCGATTGGAACACCTACGACCACCTTCACGACCAGGTCGTGAGGGGCGTGAACGGGGACTTTCAGCGTAACGGCGTCGGTGCCAGCATGGGGCGCTTCCCCTTGCGCGCCGCCGAGCCCGCGCCGGACATCCTGGAGGAGGTCATCGGCGGCCGGCGTCTCATCTCCTCCTACGACCAGGCTCGTACGAGGATCGATGCGGGTGAGGATGCCGGCACCCTGACCGTCTACCAGCGCCACGTTCTCGGCCCGTCGTACGTCTACACGCTTTATGACTCCGCCGAGACACCGGCCTTGGTCGATGAGGTCTTCGATCGATTCCGCGCCGAAGTTTCTTCGGCGACCACGGACCTCGATCGCCTGATCGCGATCAGCCGCACGATCCGTGCTCTGCACGTCCTGCACCCGTACGCCGACGGGAACCTCCGGCTCAACCTCCATGTGCTGTTGCCGCATCTGCTCCTGAGCCACGGCTTCCATCCCCTGATCAGCGACGACCTCCACGCGATCTTCAACGGCGGCTACTCCCTCCACCAGATCGCCGCCGTCCTCCTGCGCGGACAGCCCTCTGCCGACACGGAGGGGCCCGTCGCCCGCCAGGTGGTGAACCGGCCGGACGAGGGCCCACGGCATCCCGCCCCGCCCGCGGCCGGAGGGCCTGGGTCGGTCGAGCTCGACGACGACGTCGAGTGGTGGAAGTCCAGCCGTAGCGAGGGGGATTGCGTCGAAGTCGCCGTCTGGCGTTGAGGGTGCCGTTACCTGATGTTGAGGCCGCGGCCGTTTTGGTGTGGTTCGGGAGAAAGAAGGTGAATCTGGCATGACGTGCGGCGGTATTCGTAGAACGGGTGGGATCAGTGCGCGCCAGAATGACCTCTTCCCCGCGTGTGGCCGTGGCGGAATATCCGGCGGACGCCTCCGGGTGGCGGAGCAGCAGGCGGAGTGCGCCCGATGAGAACGGCACGAAGGCGTGTGTCCAGGTCAAAGTCGTCCCGGCGCATGTCGCGACGCGTTCCGTCGGCCAGGCCGCGATCACGGCGTTGCAGGCCCCTGCGGAGCTCGCTCCGGCGTTGTCGGTCGTGCCCGCTTCGTCCGCCGCCGGTCCGGCCGGGGCGCCGTCGTCCGCGTCGGCACCTGCGGCCGCGGACGGCCGGACGCCGTCGGCGGCGGAACGGCCGGCCCGGCCGCGGGCTCCGTGGTATCTCGACAAGGACGCCCTGGGCGAGGCGGCGATCACCGGCGTCGACCCATGGTCGACCGAGGACGCCCAGCGCTGGGCCCATGAGGTCGGCAGCAGGGTCCGGCGCGCGGACGACGGTCCGGAGCTGAGCGCGGGGATCCAGAACGGGCTGCGTGAGGTCCTCGGCACCGACGACACCGGGAAGAGCGCCGAGAAGAGCATCGAGGAGTGGGAGACGCTCCTGCAGAACGGCCGGTTCCTCGTGGCCGACGGCCAGCTCGTGTGGATCCGCCCGGTTCTGCGGGACGCGAGCCCGGGCGAGCAGCCGACCGGCGGCGTCCGCAGTTACGGGGTCTCCTTCGCCTCGATGTCCTCGGGCGGCAAGTCGGGCGGATCGGTCACGCGCGGCTTCGACGCGCTCCTCCTGTCGTTCCTCGGCATCGGTTCGCGGGTCGCGTCGGCCGTGATTCCCGGGCTGCCGGCGGTGACCGCGGACGCGTCCGTGAAGAAGGAGGAGGGCCATGACCGGCAGGTGATCGCGGGTCGCAAAGTGTTCGTGGCGGCGAACACCCGTTTCCGGTCGGGTCTGGGGATACGGGTGTTCGTCGACGGTGCGGAGCGCCCGAACGACGTGGTGCTGCCCCAGCGTTTCGACGTCGGCCTCCCCGAGCCCTTCACGGCCCCGGACGCGCTGCGGCCGGAGGGAACGACGCCCCGGGCTCGCGCGGCCGCAGGCGTGCGGCGTCCGTCGCAGGC
>NZ_JBFAUM010000029.1:0-99604 GCF_040679195.1 Actinoallomurus sp. NPDC052308
AGTCCGGCCGCCCCGTTCGAGCCGGTGAGGCTCTTGACCCAGATGGCGTACACCAGCACCATCAGCGCGTCGCCGACCATGCTCGCGGTGCCGGTCGGCGCCGTCCTGCTCGCGTTCGCCGTCGGGTCCCCGTCGTCACCCTGGTGCTCATCTTCTTCACCGAACCGGCCGACCCGCTGATCGCGCCGTCCGCGCACGCCCTGCGATGAAGCGGTCCGCCCAGGCCACAAGGAACCTTCGTTGCCCATGACCGAGCGAAGCGAGGGAATCGGCAGGCACAGCACCTTGGTCATGGGCCCGACGAAGGAGGGTCCATGACCAAGCCGCCCCGCACGGCCGGGCGGCGCCCTCTCGTCGTCGCCGCGCTGGCGTGGCAGGCGCACCGCGGCGCGACGGCCGCGTCGACGCTACTCGCCGTGCTCACCGGGCTCGCGCCGGTCGCGACGGCCTGGCTCACGAAACTCGTCCTGGACGCGCTCGCCGGCGGCGGGAACCGGCACCTCCTGCCGGCGCTCGCCACCGGGCTCGCCGCGAGCGGGCTGTGCGTCATCGTGCTGCCGCACGCCGCCACCTACGCGCAGGCCCAGCTGCGCCGGGCGGTGCGCGCCCGGGTCGTCGACCGCCTGTTCGCCGCCCTCGACTCGCACGCGGGGCTGCGCCGGCTGGAGGATCCCGCCTTCCAGGACACGCTGCGGTTGGCGCACGAGTCCAGCCAGCACGCGCCGGACCGGCTGATCCTCGGCAGCCTGTCCATCGCACAGGCGATCATCACGATGTCGGGTTTCGTCGCCACCCTGCTGGTGATCAACCCGGCGCTGGTCCTGGTGATCTTCCTGGCGGCGCTGCCCGCGCTCTGGATCCAGCTCGGGCTGAGCCGGGAACGGGCCCGCACGATGTGGAAGGTCAGCCCCGCCCTGCGGCGCGAGATCTTCTACGGAGAGCTGCTGACCAGGCCGGAGGCGGCCAAGGAGGCGCGGCTGTTCGGGCTGGGCGGCTTCTTTCGCGCCCGGATGCTCGACGAGATCCGCTCGGCCAACGAGACCGAACGGCGGCTCGACCTCAAGACCCTGCGCAGCCAGGGACTACTGGCCCTGATCGGCAGCGCCGTCGCGGGCGGAGGTCTGGTGTGGGCGGTGCTGGCCGCCGCGTCGGGGGACATCACCGCCGGCGACGTGACGGTGTTCATCGCCGCGGTCGCCGGTGTCCAGGCATCGCTGACGTCCGTCATCGACCGGTGGGCGGACGCGCACAACGCCCTGCTGCTCTTCGGCCACTTCGTCGCGATCGTGGAAGCCGAACCGGACATGCCCCCGCGTCCCGGCCTGCGTCCCGTCCCGCCGCTGCGGCACGGCATCGAGCTGCGCGACGTGTGGTTCCGCTACAGCGAGGAACACCCGTGGATCCTGCGCGGCGTCGACCTGCACATCCCGCACGGTCAGAGCGTCGCCCTGGTGGGAGTGAACGGCGCGGGCAAGAGCACGCTGGTCAAACTCCTGTGCCGCCTGTACGACCCGGACAAGGGCTCGATCCACTGGGACGGCGTGGACCTCCGCGACATGGCCCCCGCCGAACTCCGCGAGCACATCGGCGCCGTCTTCCAGGACTTCATGGAGTACGACCTGACGGCGTCCGAGAACATCATGCTGGGCGACCTGAACAGCGAGGGCGACACGCAGCGGATCCGGGAGGCGGCGGAGCGGGCCGGTGTCCACGAGGCGGTGGAGGCACTGCCGTGCGGCTACGACACGATGCTCAGCAAGATCTTCGCCGGCCATGACGAGGGCGCCGGCGTCGCCCTGTCGGGCGGCCAGTGGCAGCGCCTGGCGCTGGCCCGCGCGTTCCTGCGCCAGAGCCGCGACCTGCTCCTGCTGGACGAGCCGAGTTCGGGCCTGGACGCGGACGCCGAACACGCCGTCCACACGTCCCTCCGCCGCCACCGCCAAGGCCGGACCAGCGTCCTCATCTCCCACCGCCTCGGCTCCGTCCGCGACGCCGACCTCATCGTCGTCCTGACCGAAGGCAAGATCACCGAACGCGGCTCCCACGACGCCCTGATGGCCCTGAACGGCGAATACGCCCGCCTCTTCACCCTCCAAGCCACCGGCTACGCGCCCAGCCCCTGATCACCCGGCGCCGGCCACGCTCGTACGAGCCGCGTCCGTGTCGCTCAGCGGAGCCGCGCCATCAGGGCGGAGGCCTCCCGCAGGGTCAGCGGCGCCACCTCGACACACGCCTCATCGTTGACCGCGCCGCTGACTGAGCTCTTGCGCCACTGCACCGTCACTCGAGGGCCTCCAATCGCCGTTCGATCAGGACGCGCGAGGCGTCGTCGGACGCCGCCTTCTGCCCTAGCAGGTCGAAGTCCATCCGGAACTCCTCGACCTCGTCGCACATCTCGATCAGCCGACCGCCTCGTCCTGCTCCAGCGTAGGCAATATCGCGCGAATCGATAGTGACGATCCGGAAAGGCCAGTCTTTACCGACATGAGCACCGACGGACCGTGGAAGCGCGGTACGCTCACTTTCCGAAAACTCCCCCAGATCGGCACGGTGCTCTCAAGCGGCCATCGATCCTGACCGCTCCAGCCCGATCCACACCGATCGTGATGCCGCCGAGCCGGGATCTCCTCAGCGCGTGATCGTCAGGAGCGGCAGTTCCGGCCCACCCACTGCAGGATCGTCACATAACTGGTGCCGTAGCCGGTGATATTGAAGGGGCTGTGCTCCCGGTAGCTCTTCTCCAGGCCGGTGGCCACGGTGGCGACGTCCGAGCTGATCTCGGCCGGGGCCTCGCGGCTCATCCTCTTCCAAATCGCCAACTGCTGGGAAGGCGACAAGGGGTTGTTGTCGTTGGAATCCACGGCCATGGACTTCGCGGCGTCGGCACAGAACGCCGCTACGGACGAACCGCCGGCGCCTGGGGTCGCGGAGGAGGTGGACGCCGTCGGGCTTGCCGTCGAGGCGGCGGCCGCCGTTGGGGTGCTGGTCGACGCGTCGGCGTGGGTCGGCGAGGTGGTTTTTCCCGCTGATCCCCCGCACCCGGATAGTGCCGCCATAACGCTCATGATAAGAACCGCCACTGCCGACGGCCGAATGCCCACGTTACCCCCTCCGCTTGAAGGGATCATGAAGTGTTCTGCCACACTGTTACGTGAAGCTTGACCCAGAACGGTTGCGTTGAACTCGCTTCCAGAACTCTGAGGCCGATCATTCTCCCTGTCGCGCTGATACAGAAGGCGGTTCCGGGCGTACTTTTCACTTGACCGGCGAGCCTGTTCGTAGCCCTACATGCCTGGTACGTAGGAGTGCTGCCATCAGCGAGCTGGAAGAGCCTGTTACCGCTACTGGCTCCGAACCCCTGACCCTCGCCACCTTCGTAGAAGTCCCCGGTCCCGCCTTGTACGAGCTGATCCTGACCCGGCGCCTTGGGGCCCAAAGGGGCGCCGACCCCTGCCGGCATGGTGAAATCGTACGTACCCAGCTGAGCACCGTTCGCCATCGAGGGGGCGTCGCTGCCATCGGGGTGCTGAGGCGCCCCCACTCGGCCGGCCGCTTCCGTCTCGGTCACCGTGACGGTCGGCTGCGGCTTGGATTTGTCCGCCGTGGCATGACCGGCGAAGAAGCCCGCGCCGGTCAGCGCCACCAAAGCGGCACCGATAGCGGATATCCATGCCGGACCCAGCTCGAAGAAGCGTTCTAAGGCGCTCTTCTCCGGCCTTTTGTCACTCGTGCTCATGGCTGTCCATGCCCCGTTACTCGCCCTACGCGACAGCATTCCCTGTTCGAACAGTCATGCTCCCAGCCTCACTCTGTGACCGGTAGCCCTACGGCGTATCTATTTGATTACCGGTCGAACAACTGAACCCGATTGTTATTCCGGGCCTACCCGAAATGCCGTTTAGTATGGTTACGCTGAGCTTGTATCCGGCGTCCCGAGCAGGTCGAGGCGGAATGTCGGTGGCGGTCGGTACGTTCGCGGCATGTTCCGACAGGGAGACCTTCTCATCGTGCCCGTCCCCGACGAGGCCGTTCCCGCCGAGGCGCACGCGCTGCCGCACGCGGCGCGCGACGGCCGCGGGCGTCTGGTGCTCGCGCTCGGCGAGGTGACGGGGCACGCGCACGCGATCGTCGCGCCCGGCGCGCTGCTGCGCGACCCCGACCCGATGCGCCCCGACTATCTGCACCTGCCGTCCGGAGGAAGGCTCGTGCACGAGGAGCATGCGGCGATCTCGCTGCCCAAGGGCTGGTTCCGTGTCGTCCGCCAGCGCGAGTACGTACCCGGTGCGGTGCGTCCCGTCTCCGACTGAGCACATCCGGAAGGTCTCATGAACACACTGGTGACACAGGACTGGCGGTCGGTGGCCTTCGCCACCGGTCCGGCCGATCGGGAACGCGCCGAGGCGGGGATCCGCGCGGCGTACGCCGAAGCCGGGCTGACCGGCCCGCGGCGCTTCGTGTGGGCGCCGTCGCCCGCGTTCGGCGCGGTCGCGGCCGTCCTGCTGGATGATCCGCGGCACGCGGAGACGTTGCGGCAGGGCGGGCTGGGTGACCTGGTGGATCGGGTCGGTGCCGCGCTGGACCCGGCCGATGCCGGGCGTTCGGTGCGCGACGCCGTGCGCACCCGGCCGTGGGAGGCGGCGCGGACCACGGCCCGGGCCGGGCTCAGCGCGCCGGAGTGGTCGGCGGCGTGGACGCGCACCGGTGGCGACCTCTGGCGGCAGGTCGACGGGCTGGTCGTCCGGATCCGCCGGGGACTCGGTGAGCTGGCGACCGGCGAGGCCGAGGCGCTGCTGCGGCAGGCGACCCTCGACGCCGTGCTCGGGCAGCATGACGCGCCGTGGCTGGCGCTGTTCGACGCGGTCGGCGGGCTGGAGGGTCTGGCGGGCCTGGCCGAGACGGCGCGCGCGGCCGGCTGGTGGTGGCCGTACGAAGGGCTCGTGATCGTCTGCGACCGTCCGTCGGAGCTCCATCGCGACGAGCCGGGCCGGCTGCATCGCGGCGACGGCCCCGCGCTGAGCTATCCGGACGGGTTCGCGCTGCACGCCTGGCGCGGCATGCCGATGCCCGCGGACTTCACCGGCACCCTGAACGGGCTCACGACCGAGCGGATCGCCGCGGAGGACAACGCCGAGCTGCGCCGAGTGATGCTGGAGAACTTCGGGTACGACCGCTACCTCGCGGAGACCGGCGCACGGCCGCTCCACCGCGATGAGACGGGCGTGCTCTGGCGGATCGACCTGCCCGGCGACGAGCCGGTCGTCATGGTGGAGGTCGTCAACTCGACCCCGGAGCCGGACGGCACACGCCGTACGTACCACCTGCGGGTCCCGCCGGGCACGCGCACCGCGCGGGAGGGCGTGGCCTGGACGTTCGGCCTCGCCGAGGACGACTACCAGCCGGTCAGGCAGACGTGAGCGGTGCCGCACCCGCGCGGTGCGGCGCCCACCACGGGCCGGCCGGTACCCGCTCGAGGACACCGCCGGCGAAGACGTCGTACAGGCCGAGCGGCTCGAGGTGAACGTAGCCGATGTGGCAGTCGCAGACCGCGAGCGGGCAGGGCCGGGGACGCAACGCGCCGCGGAACGAGCCGTCGTAGAGGTTGCCGAGGACCTCCGGCACGAAGTGGCAGCGTCGTACGGTCCCGTCACCGTCGACGGAGATCACGCTGTCTCCCGTCCGGCAGGGCAGCCCCCGGCTGGCGTGCGGGTGCCGGCTGTAGCCGAACAGCGGGTCGATGCCGGTCCACTCGGCGGCCTCGGCATCGGAGTAGGCGTGCCCTTCGGCGGCGTTGACCCACAGGTAGGTCTCCGGTGGCAGGTCGGCCCGCAGCCGGCGGGCGTCCGGCAGGTGTTCGGGGAGCCCGACGATGCCGACGCTGTGCCGCACCTTTCGTTCGGCGAGCTCCCGGCATCGACCGAGGAAGCGCTCGTACCGCACCTGACCGGGATGGTACGTCGCCCACAGCGCGAGCTTGGACGGGTCCGCGTCGACGGTCCAGTCCAGGCGGGCGCTGAGATTGGTCTGGATCGCGACGCGCTCCACCTGCGGCAGGTGGCTGAGCTCGGTCAGGGCCCGGCGGTACCAGGACCGGACGAGTCCCTCGCCCCAGGGCGTGAACAGGACCGAGACACCGTGGGACTGCGCCGCCACCCAGGCGGTGAAGCGTTCGAGGGCGGCACGGTCCGCGCGCAGTTGTTCCGTGGTGTCGCGCCGCTTGGCGAACGGGCAGTACGGGCAGTCGTAGTCGCAGCTCGCGAGGGGGCCGCGATACAGGATCGTCAGGTGCTCCATCAGCGCGCCTCGTAGGTGTCCATGAGCGTCCGCGCTCGCGGCGAGAACAGCGCCGGGCCGATCGCGTCGGAGTAGGCCAGGCCGTCCGGGGTGAGCCGGATGACGTCGGTCCGATCGTCGAGCCGGCCCCGGTCCGCCAGGGCCGCCAGTTCGGTGGCGAAGTCGGCGGCCGGGTCCGTGCCGAACCGGCGGCGGTAGTCCGCCCGCCGCAGACCGGACGCCTGCAACAGCGACTGGAGGAGATGACGGCGACGCCGCTCGTCGTCGTCCAGCGCGAAGCCGACGCGCGCGTCCGCGAAGTCGCGGGTCCGCACGTACTCGTCGATGATGCCGCGTACGGCGCTCGCCCCGACGGCGTACTCGAAGGAGTAGTGCAGTCCCCCGGTGTAGGACCGGGCGCCGCACCCCAGACCGACCATGCCGTCGGTCTGGCAGCAGTACGTGGTGCCGCCGTCGCTCGTTCCCGCGACCGGCCGCCGGAACATGCGCATCGACACCTGTTCGTAGCCGAGCCCGAGCAGGTGGCCGCGGCCGATCCGGTACAGCTCCAGCCGCTGGTCGTCCCAGCTCCGGCCCTGGCGGCCGAGCCCGGTGAGCGGCCGGACGTACAGCGGGTAGAGGTAGAGCTCCTCCGGTTCCCAGGACATCGCCGCGTCGAGCGAGTGGCGCCAGGATTCGGGGGTCTGGCCGTCGATGCCGTAGATCAGGTCGATGTTGAGCGTGTCGAAGCCGACGGCGCGGATGCGGTCCAGCGCCGACTCGACCTCGGCGCGCTTCTGCGGGCGTACCGCAGCGCGCGCCTCGGCGTCGACGAAGCTCTGCACCCCGATCGAGACGCGGGTGGCCCCGCGTTCGGCGAGCACCGTCAGCCGGTCGGTGGTGGCGGTCGCCGGTGACGTCTCGACGCTCAGCGGGATCTGCCCGAGATCCGCGAAACGCCCGGCGAGATCGCAGAGGCGTTCCAGCTCCGCCGCCGTCAGATAGGTGGGCGTGCCGCCGCCGAACGCGGCGGTGGCGAAGGACGCCTCCCCCAGCGCGTCGCGTACGGCGTCCGCCTGCCGTTCCAGCGCGTCCAGGTAGGCGGTCGTCAGCTCTTCCGGCGCGCCCGTACGCGTGAACAGGTTGCAGAAGCCGCAGCGCATCTCGCAGAACGGCACGTGCAGGTAGAGGAACAGCGCGTCGCGCCGCTCGGCCGCCCAGACGTCGGACAGCCGCGGGCGCGGCGTGAGCGGCCGGTAGCTCGTCTTGTGCGGGTACGCGTAGACGTATCCCTGGTACGGGCGGGTCAGGTCCGGGTCCGCGGACGTGCTCGGCGAGGTCATGACAGCAGGAACTCCGCGTATGGCACGGTCCACACGATCTCATGACCGAACCGGTGACCCGTATGGCCGTCCTCGCCGTACGCGGTCCCGTGGTCGGAGCAGATGATGACGAAGCAGGGCCGGCGCATCAGGTCGAACAGGCCCCCGATGTGCCGGTCGACGTACTCGAGCGCCGCGGCGTGGCTGGCACGCGAATCCTCCCCGCGTGCCGCGCCGGCCCGATGGAACCAGTTCGGCTGATGCAGCGCGGACACGTTGACCAGCATGAACAGCCTCCGGTCGGCCGGGAGGCCCGCGAGCACGCGTTCGGCGCAGTCGATCTGATGCTCCAGCGATCTCGGGTCGGTCACGCCGAACTCCGGCTCCCAGTGGCTCTCGGCGAACAACCCGGGCAGGGCCGAGCCGAGCGGACCCCGCTTGTTGAAGAAGCCCACGCCGCCGATGCACACCGTGTGGTAGCCGGCCTGGGCCAGCCCGGCCGGCAGATCCGCGGCGTCGAACACCCACGTACCGGACGCCGTCGTCTCGCTGCCGGCGAACCGAGCCGCGAAGGGCCGTGGGTGCGGGCCGGGCCGGGCGGGTGTCGGCAGGAACCCCGCGAGGAAGGCCGCGTGCGCCGCGTAGGTGAAGCTGCCCGGCGTGTGCCGCCGCTCCCACCCGCCGTCCGGCAGCACCGCCGCCAAGGTGGGCGTGCGTCCGGTCGCCAGCGACTCCGCCGCGACGTCGTACCGCAACGTATCGAGGGTGACCAGCAGCAGATCGTGGCTGCCCACGATGGCGTTCATGTCGCGCATGCCGGAACCCTCATGGTCAGGGCGGCGGCGACCTGAGCGGCGTAGGTGTCCAGGCCCTCGGCGGCGCCGCCCGGCAGGCCGGTCAGCCCCGGCAGCAGATCGCCGAAGGCGTTCACCTCCACCACCGCCGGACGCCACCGGCGGGCACCGATGAGCAGGTCCACACCGACCATGAGGCTGCCGGGGAAGCACGCCGCCGCCTGCGCGCAGATCTCCATCGCCCGCCGCCAGCCGGACTCGCCGAGCCGCTCCCGTACCGCGCCCAGATCCCCGCGCGCCCCGCCGAGGTGCAGGTTCGTCATCGGGTGGCGGCTGGTGCGCACGACCGCGTGCGTCGGGCGCCCCGCGACCACCACCACGCGCAGGTCGAACACGCGGCCGCCGATCGACGCCTTCGGCAGCCAGGCCTCGACGTGCAGCCCGTCCGGCGCCAGCGCGTCGACGAGCGCCGCGACCTCGCGCTCGCTCTCGTAGGAGCGGACGCTCAGCGAGTTGTACAGCACGCCGCGGGCATCGCGGGCCGCGGAGGTGACCGCCTTGATCCGCCCGGGGGCCACCTGCAGGGCGACGATCCCGGAAGCGGACGACCCGTGCGCCGGCTTGACGAACACCCGGCCCCGGCCGGCCTCCGCCATGCGAACGCGCAGCTCGTCGTAGCCGCGTACGGCCGGCAGCGCCGGCGGCACCGGCACGCCCGCCGCGGCGAGCCGCGCGTGGCAGCGGCGCTTGTCGAACATCACCGCGATCTCGCCGGCGTCGCTGAGCATTCGCGCCTGGCCGGCGGCGGCCGTGATCCGCCGGAGTCCGGCGGTGAAGGCGGTGTACCACCGCGCGTACCCGGTGACACGCTCCGGATCTCCCGGCCCGCGCAGCAGCGCGGCCGTCTCCGGGTCCTCCCCGGGGGAGTCGACGCGCAGGAACGTCCCGGGCTCGACGTGGATCCGGTTCCCGCGCAGCACGTCGCGCCAGTCGATGACGCGCGGCTCGCACAGGCCCTGGCCACGGCAGGCGGCGGCGAACAGCGCCGCCCGCCTGCCGCCCGGAACGGCGACCACGGTGAAGGCCGCCTCCCGTGTCACTCGTCGACCGCCACGTAGCGCCAGTCGTCCTGGGGCTTCTCCTGCTCGCTCAGGTCGACCTTGACGCCGGGCAGCGCCGCCCGGATTCGCTCGACCATCCGGTCGCTGAGGAAATGGTGGTGCAGGTCGAGCCGCTTCAGGTGGGTGAGCGGCTGACCGGACAGCAACGCCTCCGCGCCCTCGTCCGTCAACATGCCCATCGCCAGGCTCAGCGACTCCAGCCGGGCCACGACCGGCGCGCCCGCGACCGCCGCCGCGATCTCGTCCTGGAGCTCGCTGTCCTCCAGCCCGAGATGCCGCAGCGCCGGCAGCCGCTCTCCACTCAGGATGGGAGCGAGGTCGGCCACGGTGGCGTCGCCGCCGTAGTTCTCGACACCGAGCCAGAGATCGAGGTGTTCGAGGTTCGGCAGGTCGCTGGCGGTCACCGCCCGCACCACGGCCGCGGGCAGGCCGCCCGACTCCATCCGCAGCACGGTCAGCGCCTCGCTCCGGATCGGGTCCAGGGTGAGCCCGGTGGAGCCGCGTACCTCAAAACGCTTCAGGCCGGGGAACGCCGTGAACAGCGGCGTGATGTCGGAGTGCTCGATCCAGGAGATCTCCGCCTCCTCCATCACGATGTCCCCGAGGAACAGCGCGCGCAGCTTCGGCAGCCGGCCGGCCGCCTTGACCAGCAGGTCCACCGGGTCGACCTCGCCCGAGTCGTACGAGGCGCCCCAGTAGCCGATCACCAGGGCGGTCACCTGGGAGGCGTCGACCTCCTGCAGGAAGCGCTCGAACACCCCGTCGAAGGCGTCTCCCTCGAACCCGGTGGAGACCCGCCAGGCAGCGGAGGCCGCCGACGGGAGCGGCTCGCCCTCTTCGTCGATCGGCGGGAAATCGACGACCGGAAGGCCGTCGAATTCCGAGACATGCTCGTGTACGGACACAGCCGGAGACCCTTCTTCGTGGACGACGAGACACGTCTACCAGAACGGGAGGACAGTCCGCCCGGCCGATACGCGCGGACACCGGCGTCCCGCCGCCTCGACGGCGCTCTCCGGCCGAGCCGCGAACCAGAGGTCGGGTCTCCTCCACTGTGGAATCCGCGCCGTCGACGACGACCGAACCGTGATCTGAGATGTATTGCAACGATGCAGGGCGCCAGGCTACTGTCTTGCAACGTTGCAGTAACGCGGTCGACCAGGCGTTGAAACCAAGGTCTGCTACGCCGGAGCGGCGGACGTCCCCTCCCGGCCCGGCAGCACGGGTCGGCGAAAGGCCGCTGCGTTCTCAGGCAGCCGTATCACAAGCCCCCACACACTCCACCAAGCTCGACGAAGTCCTGAGGTGACATGGGAATGACGCAGGGTTACACGGGCGGCGGGTTCCGTAGCGGCGGTAGGCGTCCACGACGGCTGATCGGCCTGGCGGCCACCGCCGTGGCGGCGGTTCTGCTGACCGCGTGCGGCAGCGGGTCGAACACCCCGATACCGGGATCGTCCGCCGGTCAGGCATCAGGCGCCGGCTGCGCCGCGGGTGCCGTGCCGCTGACCTTCTGGGGGTGGCCGGCCGGCTACGACCTCGCGGTCAAAGAATTCAACGCGACGCATCCGGGCATCTGCGTGAAGCTGGAGAACGCCGGCGCCACGACCGCCGAGTACGTCAAGCTCAGCGATGCCCTGAAGGCGAAGAGCGGCACACCCGACGTGGCCACGATCGAGTACTTCGAGGTCCCGTCCTTCGAGATCACGAACAGTCTCGTCGATCTGTCGAAGTACGGCGTCAGCGCGACCAAGAGCGACGTGGCACCGGTGGCCTGGTCACAGGTCACCCGAGGCTCGGCGCAGTACGCGATGCCGGTCGACCTGGGCCCGATGGCCCTCTACTACAACTCCAAGGTGTTCAGCCGCCACGGCGTCTCGGTGCCGACGACATGGGCCGACTTCGCCGTCGCGGCCGACAAGCTGCACGCCGCGGACCCGAAGGCGGCGATCACCAACTTCGATCCGGAGAGCACCCAGGACGTGCTCGCGCTGATGCAGCAGTACAACGCCTTCCCGTTCACCTACGGCGGTGGGCAGAAGCTGGGCATCAACTTCACCGGACCGGCGCAGACGGCCTTCGCCGAGTACTGGCAGAAACTGATCGACAAGAAGGAGGTCACCACTGCCGCCGACTTCTCGCCGACGCAGTGGTCCAACCTCGACGGCGGCGTGAACGCGGCCCGTCTCAGCCCGGCCTGGGGGCCGGTGGGAATGCAGCTGAACGTCAAGAAGACCATCGGGGATTGGCGCGCGGCTCCGCTGCCACAGGTCACGGCCGGCCAGACCATGTCCGGGAACTGGGGAGGCTCGGCGCTGGCCGTGATCGCCGGGACCAAGCACGCCAGGGAGGCGGCGCAGTTCGTGCAGTGGTTCGGCGCCTCGCAGGACTCGTGGAAGATCCTCAGCGGCAAGGTCGCCGGCGCGTTCCCCGGTTACCTTCCGCTGCTGAACTCCACGACGTTCCAGAGCTCCACGCTGGAGATCTCCGGCGATTCCAAGCCGAACGCGGTCTTCGCCAAGGCCGCGCAGAACATGGTGAACCCGCAGTGGCCCCCGATCATGACGGCGGCGCTGACCCAGTGGACCTCCACCTTCGCCGGCGTCAGCAAGGGCACCGAGACCCTGCCGCAGGCTTTCAAGACCTATCAGCAGCAGCTGGTCAAGTACGCGAAGGACCAGGGATTCACGGTCACCGAAGGCTGAGGAATCGCCAGGTGAGGAGAAGCGGCCGAGTCCTGCGGGTGCCGTCCACGACGGCACCCGCGGGATCCCGTGGCCGGGTCGGCTCCGGACGGACAGGACGAGGATGTGAACCAGAAGACCGCCTATCGCGCACCCGCTCCGCATGAACCGGCGAATCCGGTGGTTTCCCCGCGCAGGACTCAGCCGGTCCGCAGATCACGACGGAGCCGGTGGCCCGGTGCCGTGTTCATCACACCGCACATGCTGGCGCTCGCCCTGTTCATGGTCGTTCCGACGGTCTACGCCGTCTACGACAGTCTCTACCGAACCCGGCTGATCGGCGGCACCAAATACTCCGGGCTCGCCAACTACCGCACCGTGCTCAGCTCCTCGCAGTTCTGGGACGGCGTGCAGCGAGTACTGCTGTTCGGAGTGATCCAGGTTCCGGTGACGATCGCCATCGCGTTCTTCTTCGCCGCGATCTTCGAGGCCGGCATCGTCAAGTTCGACAGATTCTTCCGCACCGTGTTCTTCATGCCGTTCGCGGTGCCAGGGGTCGTCGCGGCGATGATGTGGTCCTTCCTGCTGCTGCCCCATTTCGGCCCGTATCCTCAAATCTTGAAGGCCGTCGGGCTGGGGGACGTCGACTTCTTCTCGTCCAAACTGATCACGCCGACGATCATTCTCATCGTGATCTGGGAGTGGACGGGCTACAACATGACCATCCTCTACACGGCGTTCAAGGCGATCCCCCGGGAGATCACAGAAGCGGCCATCACGGACGGAGCGCGGCTTTCGACCATCATCCTGCGCCTGAAATTGCCGATGGTGCGCCCTGCGATCATCATGCTGCTGTTCCTGAACACGGTCGGGGCGCTTCAGCTGTTCACTGAGCCGTCCATCCTGGCCGCATTCCAGCCGCAGGCGGTCTCCTTCGGCTTCACCCCGACCCTCTTCGTGTACAACACGGCGGTGGGCAGTGGGGACTACAACCTCGGCGCGGCGGCGGCGGTCATCCTCGCGCTGATCATCGGGGCCCTCTCACTCGCCGCCTTCGCGGTGCGCCGCCGCAATGGGGAGTTCCGGTGAGTTCGCGACGGATCACGGAGACTGAAGTGGCCACCTCCAAGCGCAAAGCGCGTCGGCGCCCCGACGGAATCGCACCCCGCCTGTACGGCCTGCCGCGAGGGACCACCACACTTCTGACGCTCGTCAGCGCGGCGTTCGCGCTGTTCATCCTGGCGCCACTGGTCTGGTTGTTGATCAACTCCACCAAGACGCAGGCGAACGTGTACGTGACGCCGGGATTCTGGTTCGCCCGGCCGTTCCGGCTGTTCCAGAACCTGGCCGACCTGGGCAGGAACGTCAGCGGAGCCGGGGTCTACCTGCGATGGCTGGGTAACACCCTGCTTTACGCCGGAGTCGCCGGTCTCGGCTCGACGATTATGTCGGCGATGGCCGGCTACGGTTTCTCGCGTTTCCGGTTCCGCGGCGCCAACAGTATCTTCTACTTGGTGATGTCGACCCTTCTGGTGCCGGTCAGCGCGATCTCCCTGCCATTGTTCCTGGTGTACGCCAAGGTCGGCCTGGTGAATTCGATCTGGGGCATGATCCTGCCCAGCATGGTCTCACCGGTGGGCATCTATTTGATGCGGACCTACATCGACGCGTCGGTGCCGCGCGACCTGCTCGAGGCCGCTCGCCTCGACGGCGCCGGTGAAATACGCGTCTTCGTGCGCATCGCCCTTCCGCTGACGGTTCCCGGTCTGGTGACCGTCCTGTTGCTGACGGTCGTGACCGTTTGGAACAACTACTTCCTGCCACTGGTCATATTCAGCCGGAACAGCCTATATCCGCTGACCGTCGGCCTGTCGGCCCTGTCCCAGGGGGCCGAAACAGGAACGAAGGCCAACATGGTTCCGGTGCTCATCACCGGCGGACTGGTCACGATCCTGCCGCTCATCGTGCTGTTCCTGCTGCTGGAGAGGTATTTCCGCGGTGGCGCGCTGCAGGGGAGCATGACCGGCTGAGTCCCGCCACGCCCCGGCGGCGAATATCCGATTGAACGCCTCCACACGACGTAGATCTTGGAGAAGAAATGTCGTTGGTCCGCCCAGAATATCCCCGTCCGCATTTCGACCGCTCCCATACATGGCTGAGTCTGAACGGATCGTGGCACTTCACCACCGACCCGGCGGGGACGGCCACTCCCGAGGAGTTGTCGCATGAGGACCGCGCGTGGTCCGCGCGGATCACCGTGCCGTTCGCCTGGGAGACCGAGGCGTCGGGCCTCGGCGTCCACTGGCTGGAGTACGGGTGGTACCGGAGGACGATCACGGTCCCGGAGGAGTGGAGCGGCCGGCGGGTCGTCCTGCATTTCGGCGCCGTCCACCACTCGGCCGTCGTCTGGGTGAACGGCACGCTGGTCGGCGAGCACGAGGGCGGCTACACGCCTTTCGAGTTCGATGTCACCGACACCCTGGACGGTCTGTCCGCCACCGTTCTGGTGCGGGTGTGGGCGCCGGTGGACAAGCGAGAGATCGTCCACGGAAAACAGCGCAGTATCCCGCGTGACGACTACGACAGCTGCGCCTTCACGCCGAGCAGCGGAATCTGGCAGTCGGTGTGGCTGGAGGCGCGCCCGGCGACGTACGTCTCGGCGCTCGCGCTCACCCCGTCGGACACCCTCGATGGGATCGTGGCGGGCGTCACGGCCGCAGGCCCGTCGCTGAGCGGCGCTCGGCTCACCGTGTCCGTCGACGGGGGACGGCCGGTGACGACCGAACTCGACGACGGGTCGCCGACGGCGCGGGTGCACCTGCCGATCCAGAATCCGCGCCTGTGGAGGCCGGCCGATCCCCATCTCTACACGGTCACCGTGACACTCGAATCGGCGGACGGCACCGATCGCGTCGAGTCGCAGACCGGCCTTCGGCGGGTGACGGTCGACGGCGAGCACATCCTGCTCAACGGCGAGCGCCTGTACGTGCGAGGCGTCCTCGACCAGGGCTACTGGCCTCGTACCGGTCTGACGGCCCCGGACGACCAGGCGTTCGTCACCGACCTCGCGCTCGCCCGAGAGGCCGGGTTCAACCTGGTCCGCAAGCACCTGAAGCTGGAGGACCCGCGCTTCCTGTATCACGCCGACCGCCTCGGCATGCTGGTGTGGGCCGAGCCGGCGAGCACCGGTGTCTTCACCCCCGCGTCCGTCGCCAGGTTCGAGGCCCAGATCGAGCCGATGGTCCACCGTGATGGGAACCACCCCAGCGTCATCATCTGGGGCCTGTACAACGAGGAATGGGGCCTGGACTGGGACGTTCCCGGCGACCCGGAGAAGCAGGTGGCGGTCCGCCGCGCGTACGAGTCGCTGAAGAACCTGGACGCCTCCCGCCCCGTGGTGGACAACTCCGGCTGGTCGCATGTGGCCACCGACATCGTGGACTGGCACATCTACGACGAGACGCCGGCCGGTTGGGCGGCCAAGGTCCACGCGCTGCTGACGGACCGCAAGCCCGGCTTCCCGGTCGGCCTCGGTCCGGAGATGATCGTGGAGAAACTGCTGATGGCCGATGGCGGCCCGTCCTCCGGGCGGCCCAATCTCAACAGTGAGTTCGGCGGTGGGTGGACCAGCGTCGATCGCGGCTGGAACCTGCGCTGGCAGACCCTGGAACTGCGCCGGCACGACGACCTGTCCGGCTACGTGTGGACCGAACTGTACGACGTCGAGCACGAGATGGCGGGCGTCTACGCCTTCGACCGAAGCCGGAAGGACGGCGGCGGGAACGCCCCGGACCTCGTCAACGCCGACACCGTACTCCTGGTCGACGTCGACCCGCGCGCTCCGGGGCGGGACCTCGTGGTCGGCGGCGACCGGACGGTCGATGTCAACGTCCGGATCTCCCACCACGGGATTTCGGCGATCGAGGCGGTGGTCGTACCCGTTTGGGGCTCGGTGCTCGGCGACTGCGACGCCGCGGCCGTGTCGCGCGCCACCGACGCGATTTCCGTCGCCGATCCGGTCAAAGTGCAGCCTTTCCTGCTCAGCGCGCCTTTCCGGGTCATCGACCGATTGCCCGACGACGTACCGGCGGCTCGACTGCACCTCCTGATCGTGTCAGCGGGCGAGGTCATCGGGCGCTCCTACGTCGATGTCGGTATCGACGCTTATCTGGACTCCTCGGCCCGGGTCGCCACCTGATCCGAGAACCGTTGTCCGGCCGGGTTCCGCCTTAACGGAGATCAGGGCCGTCCGCCGGCCGTCGGGCCCCGGCGGACGGCCCACATGTGGCCACGAACCGCAGAATCCGGGTCGATGGACAGCGGTCTATGCATCGTTGCAATACGCTGGTATCCGATGTTCTCAGGTGCACAATTCTCGAAGAGAGTGCCATGACCAAAGCTCGCCTTCGAGACGTAGCCGCCCGCGCGGGAGTCTCGATTCGTACGGTATCCAACGTCGTCAACGGATATGCGCCGGTCTCGGATGAGACGCGGCTACGGGTCGAGGCGGCGGTGGCCGAACTGGGATACCGGCCGAATCTCCTCGCGCGCAATCTCAAGCGGGGCCGTACCGGGATGCTGGCGCTGGTCGTTCCCGAACTGGACGTGCCCTATTTCGCGGAACTGGCCAGAGCGGTCGTCACCGAGGCACGCCGGCATGGGTACACGGTGGTGATCGATCAGACCGATGGCGAGCCGGACCGCGAACGCGAACTCATCATGGGGGCGAGCGCCGCGCTGTTCGACGGTGTCATCCTCAGCCCGCTCGCGCTGTCCCAGGCGGATCTCGCCATGCGTGACACCACGAGTCCGCTGGTGCTGCTCGGCGAACGGATCGTGGAGAGCCCGTACGACCATGTCGCCATCGACAACGTCGCCGCCGCGCGTACGGCCACCGAGCACCTGATCGATATCGGCCGCACCCGGATCGCCGCGATGGGCGACCAGCCCTATGAGACCGGCGAGACGGCCCAACTGCGCACGCGCGGCTATCGCGAGGCTCATGCGGCCCGAGGCCGTGCTCTGGACGAATCGCTGGTCATCAGTACGCGCCGGTTCCACCGATCCGAGGGGGCGCGGGCCATGGCGACCCTGCTCGATCGCGCCGACGGACCTCCCGACGCCGTCTTCTGCTACAACGACCTGCTGGCCATCGGCGCCATACGGACTCTCCTCGCCCGCGGGTTGCGCGTCCCGGAGGACGTGGCCGTCGTCGGCTTCGACGACATCGAGGAAGGCCGCTACAGCACGCCCTCGCTCACCACCGTCTCACCGGACAAGGACCTGATCGCCCGGCTCGCCGTGGACCGGCTGATCGCACGGCTCGGCGACCGGTCGGAGGAGAAGCCCGCGGAGCTGTGGGCGCCGCACCGACTGGTCACCCGCGAGAGCACCGTGACCTGAACCGGGCGCCGCCGCGTTCGCGGCCGGAGTCCGGGGCGGTCGGATACGCTCGCGACCGGCATGAACCGACGCGAGGTGCCCCTGCTCAGGGGAGAATCGGGAAGCCGGTGAGATTCCGGCACGGGCCCGCCGCGGTGACCGGGGAGCCGCCGTCCACGCGCGTACGCGCAGCCACTGGCCGCCAGGCCGGGAAGGCGGATGGTCAGGCATCGATCCGGGAGTCCGAAGACCGGCCTCGCTCCACCGGCCACCGCCGAGGTGGCCCGACGCAGCGGGAGCCTGCCCATGAACGCCGGCATCTACGACCTGATCCACCGCCGCCGCGACGTGCGCGCCCAGTTCACGGGCACGCCGATACCAGATGAGGTCCTCCACCGGGTCCTGACCGCCGCGCACGCGGCGCCCAGCGTCGGCCTGTCCCAGCCCTGGGACTTCGTCCTCGTCAGGGATCCGGCCGTCCGGCGCGCCTTCCACGACCACGTCCAGCACGAACGCGCCGAGTTCGCGGCCACCCTCAGCGGGGCCGACGCCGACCGGTTCGCGCGGATAAAGATCGACGGTGTACTGGAGAGCAGCCTGTCGATCGTGGTCACCTACTGTCCCGAACGAGGCGGTCCGGCGGTGCTGGGCCGGCACGCCATCGCCGACGCGGGGCTGTACTCGGTCTGCCTGGCCATCCAGAACCTGTGGCTGGCCGCCACCGCCGAGGACCTCGGCGTCGGCTGGGTGTCCTTCTACCGGGAGCCGTACGTGCGTCGGCTGCTCGGCATCCCGGCCGGGATCCGGCCGGTCGCCTGGCTGTGCCTGGGACCGGTCACTCATCTGGAGACCGTGCCGGACCTCGAACGGCACGGCTGGCGCCGCCGACGCCCCCTGGAGACCGTGATCCACCACGACCGATGGTGAGCACTTCGCGCGACACCGGAGAGGACCGGGACCTCGCCGCTCAACCGTGCGAGCGGCGGCCGCTGCGGCGGGGAGGGGGCGGGGCGCCGTCCAGCAGTGAGAGGCGACGCTCCTCCCCCTCCTCCTCCACCTGGAGTACGACCCGGCGCAGCCCCTCGGCGAGGGCCCGGCACTCGGCGGCGCTCAGCCGCGAGGTGACGAACGCCTCCTCCTCGTTGAACCGGGGGAACACGCGCTCCATCAGCTCCTCGCCCTGTGGCGTGAGCATGAGCAGGACGAGGCGTCCGTCGGTCGGGTGATCGGCGCGCCGGAGCAGGCCGCGCGACTCCAGGGTCCGTGCCACGCCGGTCAGCGTCCCCTTGGAGATGCCCGCCTCCTCCGCCACGTGCCGGGTCTCCGGCTCCCCCCAGATCCAGACCACCCACAGCACGACGAACGCCGTCCAGGTCAGGCCGGACTCGCGGAGGACGGAGTTCTCCAGGTGCTGCCGGACGGCGGCCGCGGCCCGGTAGATGTTGGCCACCGCCGCCATCTGCTCGCGGTGGATACGGACGTCACCGAGCCTGGCCTCGGCCAGCTTCTCCGCTTCGGTGATGGATCGGTGGCCGGGCACGTCGCGCTCCTTCGACTGCGGCCCGCGACCGATCGGGGTCGGCGCCGCCTCGGTTGTTCGAAACCGGATTCTACGATCGTCGGCCGCGGGCCGCGCGGACGAAGGCGTCGAACAGCGCCTGCTGTACGGAGTCCTCCGCGGCGGTGTCCTCCGGGTGCCACTGCACGGCCGTGAACCAGGAACGGGAGCCGGGCCGTTCGACGGCCTCGACGGTCCCGTCCCCGGCCCGCGCGGTGACGACCAGGCCCCGGCCGAGGCGGTCGACGCGCTGGTGGTGGAAGCACGACGCCTCGACCTTCTCCGCGCCCGTCGCCCGCGCGACGAGCGACGCCGGCTCCAGCGCGACGGGATGGATGACGGAGCGGTGCTCGCGCTCGGGCCCGCCCATGTCCTGCTCGAGGGTGCCGCCGAGCGCGGTGTTGACGACCTGCAGCCCGCGGCAGATCGCCAGCAGGGGCAGCCCGGCCTCCAGGGCCTGGCGGGCGACCTCCAGGTCGAAGCCGTCCTGCTCGTCGTCCACGTCGTAGACGCTGACGTGCGTCTCCCGGTCGCCGTAGCGGTGGGGGGCCAGGTCGCCGCCGCCGGGGAGCAGGACGGCGTCGAAGCGCGTCAGGCGGTCGGCGACCTCGGCCGGGTCGGCGACACCACCGGGGGCGTGCGGGTGGACGGACGCGGGTTCTCCCCCGGCCCGCCACACCGCCTCGATCAGTTTGCGGGCGTTGACCTCGGCGGCGAAGCGCAGGGCGGAGGTCGTGGCGGAGAAACGGGCGGGGATGGCGATCAGCGGACGGGTCACAGCTGGATCCAGGTCGTCTTGAGTTCGGTGTACTTCTCCAGGGCGTGCACGGACTTGTCCCGGCCGTTGCCGGACTGCTTCACGCCGCCGAACGGGACGGTGAGGTCGCCCTCCTCGTAGCAGTTCACCCAGACCGTCCCGGCACGCAGGGCGCGGGCGACCTTGTGGGCGGTGGACAGGTCGGACGTCCACAGGCCGGCGGCCAGGCCGTACTCGGTGTCGTTGGCCAGCGCGACGGCCTCGTCGAGGTCGTCGAAGGTCAGCACGGACAGCACGGGCCCGAAGATCTCCTCGCGGGCCAGCCGTGAGCCCGGGGCGACCTGGTCGAAGACCGTGGGGCGCAGGTAGCTGCCGCCGCTCTCGGCCAGGATGGGCTCGCCGCCGGCGCGCAGTCGCGCGCCCTCGTCGAGTCCGGTACGGACGTGACCCATGACCCGCTCCAGGTGGCTCTGCCGGGCCAGGGCGCCCATCTCGGTGCCGGGATCCAGCGGATCGCCCACGCGCAGCGCGCGGGCGCGCTCCACCACGGCCTCCACGACCCGTTCGGCGACGGAGCAGTGGACCAGCAGGCGGGAGGGGGCGGTGCACATCTCGCCCTGGTTGAAGAAGATGCCCCACGCGGCGGTGGCGGCGGCCTGCTCCAGGTCCGGGGCGTCCGGCAGGATGATGTTGGGCGACTTGCCGCCCAGTTCCAGCCAGACGCGCTTGAGGTTGGAGTCGGCCGCGTACCGCAGGAAGTGACGGCCCACGGCGGTGGAGCCGGTGAAGGCGAGGACGTCCACGCCGGGGTGGAGGCCGAGCGCCCGCCCGGCGGTCGGGCCGTCGCCGGCGACGACGTTGAGCACGCCGGGCGGCAGGCCTGCCTCGGTGGCCAGGCGGCCGACCATGAGCGCGGACAGCGGGGACCATTCGGAGGGCTTGAGCACGACGGTGCAGCCGGCGGCGAGCGCCGGGGCGACCTTCCAGGAGGCCAGCGTCAGCGGGAAGTTCCACGGGACGACGGCGCCGACCACTCCGGTCGGCTCGCGGGTGACGAGGGCCAGCGCGTCCGCGGCGGTCTGCGGGACCTCGTCGGCGAGCTTGTCGGCCAGCTGCCCGTACCAGCGGAAGGTGCCGATCGCCGCGCGGAGCTCGATGGCGTGGGACTCGCCGATGGGCTTGCCCATCTCCAGGCTGATGGTGAGGGCGAGGTCGGCGCGGTGCTCTTCCAGCAGGTCGGCGAGGCGCAGCAGGGCGCGGCCGCGCTCGACGGGCGCCAGGCGGGGCCAGGGCCCGGAGTCGAAGGCACGCCGGGCCGCGGCCACCGCCGCGTCGACCTCGGCGACGCCGGCGTCGGCGACCTCGGCGAGCACCTGGCCGTCGCGGGGCGAGACCACCGCGAAAGAGGCACCTCCGCCCGCCTCGTCCCTGCCGTCGATGTGGTGCTGAGCCGGAAGGTCGAGTTCCTTGGCGCGGCGCAGTAGTTCCTCGTGCGTGGCGTGCAACGCCTGCCTCTCCTTCGTACGGTGCGGAAACGGTGGTGGGTTCGGTGCGCCGGCCGGGTGGCCGGACCGCCTGACGCGGACCCGCCACCCGGCCGGCGCGTGAGGTCAGCCGCTCGGCGCGGCGCGGCGAGCGCGGGTGAGCCGGGCGGCGACCGCGCTCAGGCCCAGGACGACGGGAACGGTGAGCTCCAGCCAGGTCGCCGTCGTGGCGCTGCCGCCGATGAGCGTGGTGAAGTTGGCGACGATGACCGCGATGGACCCGCCGATCCCCAGCGCGCCCAGGGCGGGGGCGACCAGGGTGTTCCAGAGGCGCCGGTCGAGCCGCTCGCGCCGGAAGAAGACGATCACGGAGATGGACGTCAGGAAGTAGAGCAGCATCATCGCGAGCACGGCCACGCCGCTGAACCAGGAGAAGAGGCTCAGTACCGGGTCCTTGCCGAACACCGCGAACGGCAGCACCAGGACCAGCGCGATCGCCGTCTGGACGCACCCCGCGACCCACGGGGAGTGCCGCTTGTTGATCGCGGCGAGCCCGCGGGGCAGCAGGCCGTCACGGCCGAGCGAGAACAGGTAGCGGTTGGCGGAGTTGTGGAAGGCGAGGATGCCGGCGAAGAGGGAGGTGGCGAGCAGGATCGGCAGGACGTGGTCGGCCCAGCTCCCGAGCGCCTGGGAGACGGGGTTGAAGACGAAGACGGTCGAGTCCCCGCCGGAGAGGGCCTTGCCGGCCGCGCCGGTCGCCTTGGAAGCCCCGTAGGAGGAGATGAGCATCCAGCTGACGAAGGCGAAGAAGCCGGTGATGACGGTGACGGAGAGATAGGTGGCGCGCGGGACGGTCCGGCGCGGCTCCTTGGCCTCCTCTCCGTAGATCGCGGTGGCCTCGAAGCCGAACATCGAGGCGATGGCGAACATCAGCGCCACGCCGGGCGCCCCGTGCAGGGCCGCGCCGGGCGAGAAGCTGTGCGTGACGCCGAGGCCCTCGGGTCCGCCGCCCTTGACGAGGGTGACGAGCGCGAAGACGAACAGGATGCTGGACTCCGCCAGGACGAACACCGCCAGGACCTTGGCTCCCATCTCGATGCCGGCGGTGCCGAGGGCCTGGACGACGGCCATCGTCACGACGGTCCACACCCACCAGGCGACGTGCGCGCCGGTGTACTGCTCGACCAGGCCGCTCACGGTCGCCCCGTACAGCCCGTACATGGCCGCCTGGAGGGTGCAGTAGGCGAAGAGCGCGACGCCGGCGCTCCCGGTGCCGGTGGTCCGGCCGAGTCCCTTGCCGATGTACGTGTAGAAGGCGCCGGCGTCCACCACGTGGCGGCCCATGGCAACGAAGCCCACCGAGAAGAGCAGGATGACCGCGCCGGCCACGATGTAGGCCGCCGGGGCGCCCGCGCCGTCGCCCGTCCCGACCGCGATCGGCAGGGCGCCGGCGATCCCGGTGAGCGGTGCCTGGGCGGAGAGTACGAAGAAGAGGATGCCGATGACGCCGAGGGCGTTGGGCTTGAGCGTCCCGGTGGGACGGGCTTCTCGGGCGGGGGCTGGTTCTTCGACCGTTCGACTGTCCACTGGATCACCTACTGGGCGATAGGGGGTCATTTAAGGCCAAACGAGTTGCCTGATCCTGAACCAGAACTATCCGTTTGGCAAGGGGGGTGTCGCACAGAGTTGTCCATGTGGACAGTTTCGTCAACGCCTCTGGCCTGCGTAATTGAATCTTTACCCTCGTACGGGCCCGAACGACCTCAGCGCGTCACGCGTCGAGATCGGCGGGACCGCCACCGTCGGCGCCGACGGCCTTGAGCAGCGCGTGCAGCTCCGCCAGGGCGGCGTCGGTCACCTCGGGCTCGCCGAAGACGAGCTGGTGCAGCACGAGGCCCTCCAGCGCGGCGAAGACCAGCCGGGCGAGCGGGCGGTCGGCGCCGCCGGGCAGCATGCGCGCCAGCTCCCGCTGGGTGGCGTCGAAGTACTCGTCGTACAGGGCACGGAGCTGCGGCAGCAGGTCGGGGCGCCGCCGGGATTCCAGCAACAGCTCGTACTGGAACGCCTGGGTGTCCGGGTCGGACTCCACCATCTCCGACACCCCCGCCGAGAAGTCCGTCACCTGGCCGGTGCCCGGCTCCAGCACGCTGGACGCCAGGCTGGCACGCACGGTGTGGGCCAGGGCCTCGGCGATCAGCGCCTCGCGGGAACCGAAGTGGTGCACGACCAGGCCGTGGGTGACCCCCGCCTCCTCCGCGACCGCGCGGTACGTCAGGTTGCGCAGGCCGCCGCGGGCCACCACGCGGACGGCGGCCTTGAGCAGGGCCTCGCGTCCTTCTCCGTACTGAACCCGCTTGCGCGGCCGTCGCTTCTTCGGGGCCTCGGCGGATTCGGTCATGTCCGTGACCCTACTCGCCCGCTCACCCCCGTTTGGGCGGGCGGATGCCGCGGAACTCCCAGTCGCCGCCCAGGGCGGTGGACAGGACCTCCTCGGACTCGGTGGGCTGGGCGCCCACGTCGGTACGGATCGGGGTCGGGCCGGCGACGATGTGGTTCGAGAGCCGTCCCAGGCCCTCCACCTCGACCTCCACCACGTCACCGGGCCGGACCGGGCGGGAGTTGGCCGGGGTGCCGGAGAGCAGGACGTCGCCGGGGTAGAGCGTGATGGTGCGGGCGATGTCCGCGACGAGGTAGTGCATGTCCCACTCCATCTCGTCCGTCGAACCGTCCTGCGCCAGTTCCCCGTTGACGTAGGTGCGCAGGTACTTGCCGTGGAAGTCCCAGTCGGTGACCAGGCCCGGGCCGAGCGGGCACAGCGTGTCGGAGCCCTTCACGCGCAGCATCGAACCCGCGTCGGTGTCGCGGAAGTCGTGCAGGCCGTAGTCGTTGGCCACGGTGTACCCGGCGATGTACTCCCCCGCCTCGGCCGGGGAGACGTTGCGACAGGTACGGCCGATGACGATGGCCACCTCACCCTCGTAGTTGAGCCACTTGCAACCCTCGGGGCGGACGACCGCGCCCTTGTGGGAGTTGAGCGCCGAGGTGGGCTTGTGGAAGTACGTCGGCGCCGGGCTCAGCCTCGTCTGGAACTCCTCGACGCGGCTGCGGTGGTTGAGGTGGACGGCGATGACCTTGGACGGCACCACGGGAGGCAGGTGCCGCGCCTCCTCGGTCTTGACGCGGCGGCCGTCCCCGGCGACGAGTTCGTCGCCCTCCCGGACGACCTGGACGGCGGCGCCGTCCAGGAGGATACGGCGGTACTCAGGCATCTGCGGGCTCCCGGTGCGGGTCGGTGTGGTGGTGTGGCGTGTGGCCGCCGCGCGGCGCGGTCCAGCCGCCCTCGGGGCGGTCGAACCAGAGGTGGACCTGGCCGGTGCCGATCGAGTTCTCGTACTCGCCGTACTGGCGGGCGGTCGCGGCGCAGGCGTGCTCGCCGAGCGCGCCGATCATCATCAGGTAGTGGAAGAACTTCGCCTCCGGCTTGTACCGCCAGAACTCGTCCATGGTGTCCAGGACGCGGTCGTGGCGGCCGTCCTTGAACCAGGCGATGCGCTCGTAGTCGGCCGCGCGGGCCTCGGGGGTGAAGATGTGGCGGGGGTCGCCGGCCTCGTGGTCGCGCAGCTCGCGCAGCGGCCAGAAGGTGTGCGAGAGGGCCCCGGAGGCGATGAGCAGCACCCGGCGTCCGGGCGTGGCGGCGATGCCGTCGGCCAGGGCCCGGCCCAGACGAAGGTGGTCCTCCATGTCGCCGGTCTGGCACACGCCGATGGTCACCCACCGCTTGTCCGGCAGTCCCTCGCCGAGGTACTTCCAGAGGTTGATGGTGGCGTAGTAGATCGGCAGGTACTCGTCGTCGATCGGCGTGATCCAGGTGCCGTGCTTCTCGGCGAACGAGGCCACGTTGCGGGCGAGTTCGGGGTCGCCGGGGAAGTCGTACGGCACCCGGCACATGCCACGCGGCAGTTCCTCGGAGGTGAACAGGCCGGCCCGGCGCTGCTGCGCGGTGACGACGAACTCCACGGTGGTGGCCCAGTGCGAGTCCAGGACGACGACGGTGTCGTAGTCGTCGCGCTCGAAGACCTCGCGGCGCAGTTGCCGCAGGCCGGTGACGAGCGTGATCTCCTTGCCCTCGTTCAGCTCGAGCCGGTCCGCCTCGGGGAGCACGATGGTCGGGACATGCGCGAGCAGGCCCGCCCCGACGATCTCACCCATGGTTCCTCCAGCCGTTGGGCGCGGTGACGGTGTTCTTGACGTCGCAGTAGAAGTCGAAGCTCCAATCGCCGCCCTCGCGGCCGACGCCCGACTCGCGGGAGCCGCCGAACGGCGCCTGCAGGTCGCGGACGAAGAAGCAGTTGACCCAGACCGTGCCCGCGACCAGCTGCGCGCCGACCCGCTCGGCCCGCTCCCGGTCCCCGGTGGCGACGGTCGCGGCGAGCCCGAAACGGGTGTCGTTGGCCAGCCGGACGGCCTCGTCCTCGGTGTCGAAGGTCTGCAGCACCAGGACCGGGCCGAAGACCTCCTCCTGCACGATCTCGCTGTCCTGCGCGACGTCCGTCAGCAGCGTCGGCCGGTAGTAGAGGCCGCCGAGCTCCTCGTTGGGCGTCCCGCCGATGACGGCGCGGGCGCCCGCGGTCAGCGCTCGCTGGACGAAGCCGTCGATCTTCTCGAGCTGCCGCTGGTGGATGTTGGGGCCGATGTCGGTGGCCTCGTCGCGCGGGTCGCCCTGCTGGAGCGCCGACGCCTTCGCGACGAAGCGCCGGGTGAACTCCTCCGCGACCGAGGACTCCACGAGCAGCCGGGTGCCGGAGAGGCAGACCTGCCCGGCGTTGTCGTACTGCTCGACCGCCAGGTCCACCGCCAGGTCGAGGTCGGCGTCCGCGAAGACCAGCAGCGGGGACTTGCCGCCGAGTTCGAGGCTGAGCGGGGTGAGGTTGGCGGCGGCCGCGGCGGCGATGGCCTTCGCGGTGGGGACGGAGCCGGTGAAGCTGATCCGGCGTGCGTCCGGGTGCGAGACCAGAGCGCTGCCGACCTCGCCGCCGTAGCCCTGGACGACGTTGAGGACGCCCGCGGGCAGCCCGGCCTCGGCGGCGATGTCCGCCAGCAGCGAGGCCGTGAGCGGGGACCACTCGGCCGGTTTGAGGACCACGGTGTTGCCGGCGGCGAGCGCCGGGGCGACCTTCCAGGTGGACAGCATCAGCGGCGCGTTCCACGGCGTGATGAGCACGCAGGGACCGGCCGGGTCCCACGACACGTGGTTGGTGTGGCCCCGCGTCTCGAAGTCCTCGTGCTCCAGTTGCAGCAGCCAGTCCGCGAAGAAGCGGAAGTTGTGGGCGACGCGTGGCATGACGCCACGCCGGTGCGAGCGCAGCAGCGCGCCGTTGTCGCTGGTCTCCACGATCGCCAGCTCTTCCAGCCGCTTCTCGACCCCGTCGGCGATCGCGTGGAGGAGGCGGGCCCGCTCGGCCCGCGGGGTGGCCGCCCACGCCGGGAACGCCGCCTTGGCCGCGGCCATGGCCGCGTCGGCCTCGGCCGCGCCGCCCCGGGCGATCTCGCCGAGAACAGCGCCGTCGATCGGCGAGTGGTCGGTGAAGGTCTCGGCGGAGCCGACGCGGCGGCCGCCGATCCAGTGCCGGGTGTCGATGGCGACCCCGGCGACGATGGTCCTGTCCGTCATGTTCGTCTCTCCTGTCGGGTCGTCACTCGGCGCCGGAGGTTCCGGACTCCAGCAGGCGTCCGCCGTCCCACACCACGCCGACCTGGCGGTAGTAGGCGGCGATCGGCTCGCGGATCTCCAGCCGGGCCAGTTCCTCGGTGGGCGCCTCGAACAGCTCAAGGTCCGCGTCGCCGACCCATGGCCGCCCGCCCTCGAAGGACGCGGCGCCGGACTCGATCAGCTCGTCCAGGGCCAGGCCCTTGCCCTTCTCGATCGAGGGCAGCCAGCGGTGGTGCGCCATCGGGTGGCCGTTGACGAAGCCGTTGGTCTCCGAGGGCTCCCGCAGCGTGACCACGGCCTGGGCCAGGCGCCGGTCCGCGGCGGCGAGCGTGGCGCCGAAGGTGGCGCCCTCCTCGATCCGCGGCGCCGGCCCGTACGGGTGCGGACGCGTCATGTGGATGGAGCCGAACTTCTTCGGGTAGCCCTGGTGCAGCCCGCGGGCGATCGCGAAGTCCTTGTCGACCCAGATGTAGACGCAGCGGGTGTAGGTGCGCCCCTGGTACTTGCACCGGACGACGGCGAACGCCTCCTTGTACTGCGAGCGCACCGGGTCGAGCAGTTCCTCGCCCGAGGCGGAGCAGGACTGCCAGTCGGCCCAGATGAGCGCGACCGCGCCGGGGTCCTCGTCGGCCGGCTCCAGCGGCTCGGGCAGGAGTTCGCGCACCCGCGCCGGATCGGTGCGGTACTCCACGGTGAGCAGGTCCCCGGAGTAGCGCCATGGAGGCGAGGGGATCAGTGATGACGACCCCGTCGCCGTCTTGGGGTGGAAGTAGCCGTGCACGCCGGCCATGGGAGTCTCCTTACGCGGTGAGGGCGGGCTGCTTGAGCAACCGGGCGCGGTGGCGGGCGGCGCTCATGGCGGCGGCATGGCCGCCGAGGGCGACGACGCCGACGAGCAGGCCGTCGCGGTGGTAGCCGACGAGGACGTCGCCGTCGAGGTCGCCGTCCAGCACGCGCACGTCGCCCTTGCCCAGCGCGGGTACGCCGAAGGACTGCAGGCGGAAGTCGTGCTGGTCGCTCCAGAACGTCGGCAGCGGCGCGAACGGCGCCGGGACCGGCTCGGCGCCGGTGAGGTGGGCGACGAGGGTCTTCGCCGCGTGCTTGGCCGTGTCGGTGGGGATCGACCAGTGCTCGACCCGGCGCGGCGTGCCGTCGTACCGCGCGTTGGGGAAGCGGGCCACGTCGCCGACCGCGACCACGTACGGCAGGCCGCCGACCCGCAGATGGTCATCGGTGAGCACGCCGTCGGACAGGTCCAGCCCGTTGCCGTCCAGCCATTCCGTGTTGGCGACCGAGCCGACCGACTCCACCACCACGTCGGCGGGAAGCACGGAGCCGTCACCGAGGAGGACGCCGGTGACGCGGTCCTCGCCCATGAAGCCCGCGACGGCGGTCCCCAGCGCGAACCGCACCCCGCGCGCTCGGTGGCGGTCGAGCAGCGCGCGGGCCAGGGTCTCCCCCAGCGGCCCGACCATGGGCAGCGGCAGCGGATCGACGACGGTGACCTCGGCGACGCCGAGCCCGACGGCCGTCGCGGCCACCTCGCAGCCGATGAAGCCCGCGCCGACGACCACCAGCCGCGCCCCGGGCCGGGTCAGCTCCGCGCGGAGGGCCTGCGCGTCGGCGAGGGTCCGCACGGTGTGACGTCCCGCGAGCGGGCCCGGGCAGGGCAGCCGCCTCGGACGCATCCCGGTGGCGACGACCAGCCCGTCGAACGGCAGTTCCCCGCCGTCGTCCAGGGCGACGACCCGCTCCGCCAGCCGGGCGGAGGCGACGCGCGTGCCGAGCCGCCACTCCACGTCGGCGGCGGAGGCCTTCGGGGTGAAGGCGAGGGACTCGAACGGCGCCTTCCCCGCCAGCACCTCCTTGGACAGCGGCGGGCGGTTGTACGGCATGTGCGGCTCGTCACCGACCACGGTGATCGCCCCGGTCCACCCGGCGGCGCGCAGTTGCTCGGCGGCGCGCAGACCGCCCAGCGAGGCGCCGGCGACGACGACACGTCCAGCGGCCATGTCAGTCTTCGATCCGGATCGCCTGCAGCGGACACACGTCGGCGGCCTCTTCGACCTCCTCGCGCAGGGCGTCGTCCGGCTCGCTGACGTAGGCCAGGCGCCCGTCGTCGTCGAACCGGAAGACCTCCGGGGCCGCGAAGACGCACTGGCCGTGGTCCTGGCACTTGTTCATGTCGACGACGACCTTCATGGCCGGTCCTCCTCCGAGACGAGGGCGTGGAGCGCGGAGCGGCAGGCGGCGCTCCCGCCATACCGTTTGGCTTCAAACAAAATAGGAGGGCACCTCGACCCGGTCAATACCTATCCACATGGATAATTTTGTGCGGCGAACCTCTTGCGCCGCGATGGCCGCCTCCTTACCGTTTGAGGCCAAACATCAAGCTCCCGGCGACGGGCCCGTCATGGCACGCCGTCCCACCGACTCGCCCAAGGAGACCTCGGTGAGCGCACCTGACACCTCAGACGTCCGCCCCCACCTGAACCGGCTCGCCGAAGAGGGCATCGACGTCGTCCGGGTCACCTATCCGGACCTGATCGGCACCGACCGCGCCCGCGACGTCCTCCTGCACAGCCTGCCGGCGGCCCAGGAGCACGGCCTGGCCTTCTGCCGAGCCGTCTATCACACCAGCCCGCAGGGCGATGTCGTCCCGGTCGCCGGAGGGCTGGACGCGGGCCTGCCCGACATCTGCGTACGCCCGGACCTGTCCACCCTGGCGCCTCTGCCCTGGGAACCCGGCGTCGCCTGGTGTCTCGGCGAGGCCACCGACCCCGTGACCGGAGACCCCGCCGCAGAGTCCCCCCGCGACCTGCTGCGCACGGTCCTCGCGCGCGCCGCCGAGGCCGGAGTACGCCCCGTCGTCGGCCCCGAGCTGGAGTACTTCCTCCTCGAACCGGCCCCCGACCGCCCGACCGGCTGGCGCCGCGCCCCGGAGACCGCGGGCGCCGTCTACACCGCCGGGCTGCGCGCCGACCCGAACAACCACCTGCTGCGCACCCTCCGGCGGCTGCACGACCTGGGCATCGGCGTCATCACCGGCAACCACGAGTTCGACGGCGGCCAGTACGAGATCAACCTCACCCACTCCGACGCCCTGGACGCCGCCGACCGCGCCTTCCGTTTCAAGGCGGCGGTCAAGGAACTCGCCCGGCAGGAGGGCAGGCTGGCCACCTTCATGGCCAAGCCCTTCAACGACGCGGGCGGCTCCGGCTTCCATCTTCACCTCTCCTTCGAGGACGCCGAGGGCCGCAACGCCTTCGACGACCCCTCGGGCACGCACGGGCTCTCCCCCACCGCGCGGCACGCCCTGGCCGGCGTCCTCACCCACGCCCCCGCGCTGACGGCGCTGGCCAACCCCACCGTCAACTCCTACAAGCGCTTCGGACCCGACACCCTGGCCCCCTGGCTCATCGACTGGGGCCTGGACAAGCGCAGCGCCATGGTCCGGGTGCCGCCCGAGCGCGGCTCCGGCGCCCGGCTCGAACTACGCCTCGGCGACGCCAGCGCCAACCCCTACCTGCTCATCGCCGGCGCCATCGCGGCCGCGCTCCTCGGTGTCCAGGACGGCAAGGAACCGCCGGCCCCGATCGAGGGCTACGGGTACGACACCACCAAGGCGGCCGTCCTGCCCATGGACCTCTCCACCGCGCTGGACGCCCTGGAGGCGGACACCGCCCTCACCGAGGCCCTCGGCAAGGACTTCACCACGGCCTTCCTCACGTACAAGCGCAACGAGGTCGAGCGCTTCCACCGGCACGTCACCGACTGGGAGTTCACCGAGTACGCCTACCACCTGTGATCCACCACCCGTGACGTCAAGGAGACCGAGCACCGTGACCACCTCCCCCATCCTGTCCTCCGTCGGCGAAGCCGTGCGGGAACCGATGCCGCTCGCCGATGTGGACCTTGCCGATCCGGACAACTTCCTCGACGGCGTCACCCCCTGGCGGATGTTCCACACGCTGCGCCATCAGGACCCGGTGCACTGGCAGCCCGAGCCGGAACCCAACCACGGTTTCTGGGCCGTCACCCGCCACGCCGACATCGCCCGCGTCGACCGGGACGCGGAGACCTTCACCTCCACGAAGTTCGTCAACCTCGAAGAGGTCGACGACGACCAGATCAAGAAGCGCGCCTCCATCCTGGAGCTGGACGGCGTCCGCCACCGCGCCCTGCGCAGTCTGCTCCAGCGGCAGTTCGGGGCGCGCACCATCAACGGCTACGGCGACTTCCTGCGCGGCCTGACCGCCAGGACCCTGGACGCCGCGCTGGCCAAGGGGACCTTCGACTTCGTCAAGGACGTGTCCGCGGACTTCCCCATCAACGTCCTCGCCCGGCTGCTCGACGTCCCGGAGGAGGACAACAAGCAGCTCATCGAGTGGGGCAACCGCATCATCGGCAACACCGACCCCGACTACGCCGACGTGCTCCTGGGCAGCGAGGAGAGCGAGAAGTACCGCGACCTGCCCTTCCGCTCCCCCGCGTCGCTGGAGGTCTTCGCCTACGGCCGTGAGCTGGCCCGGCAGCGCCACGGCAAGGACGGCACGGACCTGATCTCCCGGCTCGTCAACGAGACCCCGCGCGACGGCGTGCCGCTGTCCCCGCAGGACTTCGACAACTACTTCCTGCTGCTCGTCGTCGCCGGCAACGAGACGACCCGGCACACCATCAGCCACTCCATGCTGGCCCTCATCCAGCACCCCGAGCAGCTCGCCCGTCTGCAGGAGGACCCCTCGCTCATCCCCACCGCCGTCGAGGAGTTCCTGCGCTGGGCCTCCCCCGTCTACCACTTCCGCCGCACCGCCACCCGCGACGTCGAGCTCGGCGGCAAGCAGGTCAAGGAGGGCGACAAGGTCGTCATGTGGTTCGCCTCCGGCAACCGCGACGAGGAGGTCTTCGGCGACCCGTACGACTTCGACGTCGCCCGCCACCCCAACGACCACGTGACCTTCGGCAAGGGCAGCCCGCACCTCTGCCTGGGCAACCTGCTGGCCCGCACCGAGATCCGCATCATGTTCGAGGAGCTCATCCCTCGCATCGCGGGCGTCCGCCTGGCCGGCGAGGTGCCCCGGGTCCGTTCCAACTTCGTCAACGGCATCAAGCGGCTCCCCGTCGAGGTCACCCTCGCCTGACGTCGTCCCGACGGCGCCGGGCGGGTGGCTACTCAGGGGGCAGCACGTCCGCTCCGTAGCGCCGCCCGCAGAAGGCCCGGAGCCGGTCCGCGATCCGCGCGAGCACGTCGCTCGCGTGATGGTCCGGATCCCAGGCGGCGTGCAGGGTGATCCGCAACGGTCCGTGCGCGCTCTCGACGCGCAGGCCGTGCAGCCCGAACCGCGGGTCGTCGGAGACCACGGCGACCCCGCGGCCCGCCGCCGCCAGCGCCTGCGCGACCTGGGCGTTGCCGCACTCGACGACGTCGGGCGCGGGCAGGCCGTCGGCCGCCAGCGCCTCCTCCAGGATCTGACGCGGCCGCAGGGACCGGTCGAGGACCACCAGCGGCTCGCCGAGCAGTTGGTCGAGCCCCACCGACGCGCGTCCCGCCCACCGGTGGTCCGTCGGCACATAGGCCCAGACCGGCAGGACCGCCAGCGCCCGCCGTCGCCACGAGGGGTGCGGCGCCTTCGTCACGATGGCGAGGTCGGCGCCGTGGTGCAGCGCCGTCGTCCCGGTCGTCTCGATGACCGTGGGAAGCGGATCCCGCGGGCCGAACGTCGCCAGGAACGGGGCGATCACGTCGGTCAGCGTCGTCGTCGGGGTCGCGATCGTCAGGCGCACGAGCCGCCCGGCGGCGAACGCCTCCGCCGCCGACAGCGCGTCGTCCGCGCGGCGCAGCACGTCGCGCGCGACCGGCAGGAACTGGCGGCCGGCGGCGGTCAGCCCCAGCGGGCCGCCCCGGCGGTCGAACAACGTGAGCTTCAGCTCGCGCTCGAGCTGCCGGATCTGCCGCGACAGCGCGGGCTGGGTCACCCGTACGACGTCCGCGGCCGCGCTCACCGACCCCCGCTCGGCCACCGCCACGAAGTAGCGCAGCGTCCGCAGCTCCATGCCCGTGAGTATGCCTCATCGGCATGGGTTCATGAGAGAACAAGCACTGGACGGCATACGGTGCGCGCTCCGACCATGGACGCATGACGCTTTCGACCGCATTGACCCAGGTCCGTCACCTGGAGACCGAGATTCCGGGACCGCGCTCCCGTGACCTCATGGCGCGCAAGCAGGAGGCCGTCGCGCGCGGAGTCGGCACGACCATGCCGGTGTTCGCCGTACGCGCCGGCGGCGGTGTGGTCGAGGACGTCGACGGTAACGTGCTGATCGACCTCGGCTCCGGCATCGCGGTGACGACGGTCGGCGCGAGCGCCCCCCGCGTCGTCGACGCGGTGCGCGAGCAGGCCGAGGCGTTCACCCACACCTGTTTCATGGTGACCCCGTACGAGGGCTATGTCGCGGTCGCCGAGCGGCTCAACCGGCTCACCCCGGGCACCCATGAGAAACGCTCGGTGCTGTTCAACTCGGGCGCGGAGGCCGTCGAGAACGCGATCAAGATCGCCCGCGTCGCGACGGGACGCCAGGCCGTCGTGGCCTTCGACCACGCCTATCACGGCCGTACGAACCTCACGATGGCGCTCACGGCCAAGTCCATGCCGTACAAGCAGGGCTTCGGCCCCTTCGCGCCGGAGGTCTACCGCGCGCCGTTGTCCTACCCCTACCGCGACGGCCTGGACGGACCCGCCGCGGCCCGCCGCGCCATCGACGTGATCGAGAAGCAGGTCGGCACGCCCGCCGCCCTCGTGATCGAGCCGATCCAGGGCGAGGGCGGGTTCATCGTCCCAGCCCCGGGGTTCCTGCCCGCGCTGGCCGAGTGGTGCCGCGCGAACGGCGTCGTGTTCATCGCCGACGAGGTGCAGAGCGGGTTCGCCCGCACCGGCGCCTTCTTCGCGAGCGAACATGAAGGCCTCGTCCCCGACCTCGTCGTCAGCGCGAAGGGCATCGCCGGCGGCCTGCCCCTGTCTGCCGTCACCGGCCGCGCCGAGATCATGGACGCCGTGCACGCGGGCGGCCTGGGCGGCACCTACGGCGGCAACCCGCTCGCCTGCGCCGCCGCGCTCGCGGCCATCGAGACGATCGAATCCGAAGGGCTCGTCGACCGCGCGCGCAAGATCGAGATGCTGATGAAGGACCGGCTGCTCCGGCTGCGGAAGGACGATCCCCGCATCGGGGACGTACGCGGCCGGGGCGCGATGCTCGCGTTCGAGCTCGTGCGCCCCGGTGGGGACGAACCCGACCCCGAGCTCGCCCGTGCGGTCTCGGCCGCCGCCCACCGGCAGGGCGTGATCGTGCTGACCTGCGGCACCTACGGCAACGTGCTGCGCTTCCTGCCGCCCCTGTCCATCAGCGATGAGCTGCTCGAAGACGCGATCGAGGTGCTGACCCGCGCCTTCGCCGAGAGCTGAGGGAGTCCACCATGAAGGAGTTCGACGTCGAGGATCCGGCGACCGGCCGGGTCGTCGCCACGGTCGCCGACGGCGGCCCGGCCGAGGCCACCGCCGCCGTCGACGCCGCCGCCGCGGCGGCCCGGGAGTGGGCGCGCACCCCGGCACGCCGCCGCTCGGAGATCCTGCACCGCGTGTTCGACCTGATGATGCGCGACCAGGAGGAACTGGCCGGGCTCATCGTCTCGGAGAACGGCAAGTCGGCGGCCGACGCCAGAGGTGAGGTCGCCTACGCGGCCGAGTTCTTCCGGTGGTACGCCGAAGAGGCCGTGCGTCCCGCCGGCGGCTACGGTCCGTCCCCGGCGGGCGGCACCCGTACGGTGGTGACGCAGCGCCCGGTCGGCGTCGCCGCGCTCGTGACCCCCTGGAACTTCCCCGCGGCCATGGCCACCCGCAAGATCGGGCCGGCGCTGGCGGCGGGCTGCACGGTCGTCCTCAAGCCCGCCGCCGAGACGCCGCTGACCGCCCTCGCGATCGGGCGCCTGCTGTCCGAGGCCGGTGTCCCCGACGGCGTGGTCAACATCGTGACCACCACCGACGCGGCCGCGGTCGTGACGACCTGGCTTGAGGACGCCCGCGTGCGCAAGCTCTCCTTCACGGGCTCGACGCAGGTCGGGCGCGTGCTGCTGCGCCAGGCGGCCGACCGGGTGGTGAACGCCTCGATGGAGCTGGGCGGCAACGCGCCCTTCGTGGTGACCGCGAACGCAGATCTCGACGCCGCCGTCTCCGGCGCGATGATCGCGAAATTCCGCAACGGCGGGCAGGCCTGCACCGCGGCCAACCGGTTCTACGTCCATGCCGACGTGGCCGAGGAGTTCCTCGCCCGGCTCGGCGAACGGGTCGCGGCGCTGAAGGTGGGACCGTCCTCGGACCCGCGGACGGAGATCGGCCCGCTGATCAGCGCCAAAGCCGTCGACGGCGTCACGGCGCTCGTCGAGTCGGCCCTCGCCGCCGGCGCACGGATCGTGGCGCGCGCCGAGCCTCCCGCCGACGGCAAGGGCCATTTCTTCCCGCCGATGGTGCTCGCCGACGTTCCCGCCGACGCCGAGATCGTCCAGCAGGAGATCTTCGGCCCGGTCGCACCCGTGGTGACCTGGGAGGATGAGGAGGAACTGCTGCGGATGGTCAACGATTCCGAGATGGGCCTGGCCGCCTATGTCTACGCCGGCGACCTGCAGCACGCCATACGGCTCGGCGAGGCGTTCGACGCGGGCATGGTCGGCGTCAACCGCGGCCTCGTCTCCGACCCGTCCGCGCCGTTCGGCGGCGTCAAACAGAGCGGCCTCGGCCGCGAGGGCGCCCGCGACGGCCTGCAGGAGTTCACCGAGACGCAGTACCTCTCCGTCGACTGGCCCGACGCCTGACACCGGACCGCGCCGGCCACGGCCGGCGCGGTCGATCCTGCCCACGGTACGGACACCTCGACATCATCTAACAGACATCTTCGTCTGTTAGATTGACGATCGTGACACCTGACGAGATGGTGCGCTCCGGGGTCGAGCGCGCCGAGCAGGGCGATGTCGCCGAGGCGGAGAGGCTTTTCCGCGCCGCCGCCGAGGCGGGGAACGTGACCGCGATGAACCGCTACGGCGTCCTGCTGGGCAAGCGGGGAGACGACTTCGGTCTCGCGAAGGCTTTCGACCAGGCGGGGTTGAGCGGCCTCACCCGCACCGGCACGGTCGCGGGCAAGCCGTGGTACGTCCCGCGTCAGCAGGTGATCAACTTCCGCGCGGCCTCTCCCGCAGTGGACACCTGGGCGCTCGCCGCGTGCCTGTACCAGGTCACAACCGGGCACTGGCCTCGGGAGTTCCCGCGCGGCGAGGATCCCTGGCGGGTCGTCCTGGAAACGCCGGCGACCCCGATCCGCCGCCACGATCCCGGCATTCCCCGGGCGATCGCCGAGGTCATCGACCACGCGCTCCAGGAACGCCCGCTATCGGCTTCCAAACCGCCGCCGAACTGCGCGACGCCCTGAGTCGCTGTTGGGTCCGGGCGGATACATCACAGCACGCCGCGTCCCGAGGGTACGGCGTCCACCAGGTGGTTCACGACCGCGTGAGCACGTGCGGGGGCGTGCGTCCGGGGTCGGCTGCCTGCATCACTCGCGGGTGCCGACCAGCTCCACGGCACGGGCTCGCAGGGCCGCGCCGATCGGAAGCACCGTGCCGATGAGCGCGAGCAGGGTGGAGACCCATCCAACGGCCCAAGCCGCTCCTTGACCCTGCCACAGCGTGAGGGCCGACACTCGAGAGCGTCATGTTCACCATCGGAGACTTCGCCAGGCACGGACGTGTCGAGGCGAGGCTCCGATCGATCGAGAACGAGAGTTCCATGCCGCAGGAAGACGTCGTCATCAGGCAACTGCCCGCCATCCGCCTGGCCGAGCTGAGCGGAACGGCTGCAAGCTTCAGCCCCGACGACACCGGCCCGCTCATCGGCGGGCTGTTCGACGAGCTGTGCCGACGGCTCGACTCTGCCGGAATCGCTCCGACCGGCCCCCGCACCGCCTACTTCGAGACCCCTGGCGAAGGCGACTACGGGATCGTCGTGCACGCCGGCCTCCCCGTTCCCCCAGGAGTCACCGGGGGCCCGGACTTCCAGGTCGTCTCGCTGCCCCCCGTCGAGCGCGCCGCCACGATCGTGCACCGCGGCATGATCCATGGCTTCTTGAGCACCAGCCAGCAACTGGTCCGCTGGATCGACGCGCACGGCTACCGATTCGACGGGCACGCGCGGGAGGTCACACTCAACTCCTCGAAGAATCCGGACGAGTGGGTCGCCGAGCTGCAGGCGCCGGTCGTCTGCCAGGACTCCACCCTACGCAGGTGCTCCGACCTGCATCGATGACCGGCTCACAAGATCGACTCGGCCAACCAGGGATCCGCCTATTGACCGAAGCCGGTGTTTTCGCCGGTCAGGGCCGCGCGGCCGGGGATCGGGGGGAGACTCCTGCTTTAGGCCCTTAGCCAGGCATAACGCTCAGCTGACAACACGCGCGTACATCACTTTGTACGCCTAAGGCTGGGCGAACCTGGACGAGGAGGACCGCCATGCGCCACAAGGGTATTCCCAGGATCGAGACGCTGAAAGCGACCAAGCGGCTGCCCCAGCGGTACAAGGTGCGCTGGGACCGCGGCACCAAGAGCTTCACCGACACTGACAGGGCCGAGGTGTTGCGGTTCGCGACGGACCTGGTCGCCGGCGACTACAACGACCCCCCCGACCAGAGCAAGCTGTACGGCAAGAAGGCTCGCGAGGCCAAGCGCAAGGCCGCTGCCACTTCGGAGGAAGATCGCAGCTTCCGCACGGTCGCCGAACGCTACCTCGACGCACTGGATGCAACGCCCGGCTACGTGCAGCGCTTTCGCGGCCAGCTGAAGAACCACGTCTATCCCGTCATCGGCGCCATGGACATCGGGGAGATACTGGTCGAGCACGTCGAGAGTGTGGCGATCAGGTCCAAGCTCGCGCCCAGCACCCGCGCTCGTCTAGTCAGCGGGCTGATGTCACCGATCTTCGACTACGCCATCGACCGTGAATGGCGGGTGCGTGCCAACCCATGCCGGGCCGTGGCCAAACTGATCAATGCAAAGCCCGTCATGCAGCCCACGCTCGAGCTCGCCGACGCCCCGATGTACCTCGAGCACTGCTACGGCGTCTCCGAACTTGTCGGTGACTTCGCCGTCCTGCTCTACGGCACGGGGCACCGCTGGCAAGAGGGCTCCTGTCTGAAGGTCTCCTCCGTTCGCCTGCTCCTGCGGAAACTGACCATCAGGGCGGTCGAGCGGGAAGCCACATCAGGCGTTGAGGTCGCCGTCGACCGCGGCAAGTCCGACGCCAGCTTCCGCGACTCTCCCCTGCCCGCCTCCGAAGAAGATCCGCTGATCGCCATGCTGACCCGCCGTACCGAGGGCCGCAAGCCGGACGAGTGGCTGTTCCTCAGCGAGAAAGGCATCGGATCTACTACGACATTATCCACGACGGCCTCAAAGACGCGCGAGCTCTTGCTCTGGCCGAAGATGGCTATAACGTCCACATCACCCCGCACGCGCTCCGCCGCGGGTTCTCCCAAGCCGTCCAGGACCGCGGCGCGACCGCCGATCAGATGAAGCTACTCCTCGGCCACGCACGTCTGACCGGAGCCACCGCACGCTATGCGGAGGAACGTCTCACACCAGCACACATCAGAGACCTGCAACCCCTTATCGCTGACCTCACCTGGCGGCGCAGCGACGGAGAGAAAGCCGAGCGACGGTTCAAGAACCCTGACTGAGAAACGAACACCGACGCCCCGTCGCCTGCTTGACGTCTCAGCTCGACTCCGCAAGCGCTGACGCGCCGCTGACCCCGCATCCGTATAGTCCCCGATTTACATCGAATGTCGGTTTCTTTATCGGCCGGGGGTCAGGCGCGCATACGCGAAAACAACCTCTCCCTTAGCCACCCCAAGGGCATGGTCACAGTAGAAGGACCTGGAGAATAATGACAAACCCGAACCCCGATAGGGAACGCCGCACTCCACGGCGAACTGTCCGCGCCACCGAAACCAGCGAGTACGCCGCGTTCGTGCTGCGCGTTCTGAAAAGCCTCGGCGACCGGATCGCCGACGACCCGGCCATGCTCGCCCACATACCGGCCATCCAGCAGGCCGTCACAGACAACATCAACCGCGGCATCTACACAGCCAAGAACAAGGACTGGCAGCCCTACTCCCTCGCCGAGATGGGCCGGATCATGGGCTGCAGCTACCAGGCCATCCAACAACGCGTTGAACGCGGTCAGGCCGCCCACGTCAAACTCCAGGTCACGACCACCAGCGGGGCCGTAATTCGGATCGCGGACGTACGAGCCCAGCGAGCCGCCGCACTCGCTGCAGCCAACGTCAACGACGTCACCGGATCAGCGCGTGAACGCAACGTGTTGAAAGCTACCGGGACGGAGGACTCCCGCGAGCGCAGATGACCGGCGTCCTGCGTCGGCCCTATGCAGAGCCCGGATGTTGCGGTTGGGGCGGCAGGCTGAAATCGCCGCCCCAACCGACCTGCCGGAGAATCACACGCCCGCGCAGCCAAGGAGCAATCAGGCCTTCGGTACCTGACGCGCGCCTGTCAGCCGGGGACAGCACGCCCATCGGCGAGCCGTGTTTCGGCGGGTTCGCTGGCATGCTCCCGGCCGGGCCGGCTCGCTGGGTTCAGGCTTCGATGAAGACCAAGTCCTCCGGCGGGTGGGTGAGCCGTACGGTCCGCCCGCCGGTTACCTCCACCACGGTGTCGAACCCGGTGACATGGGTATCCGGGATGATGATGAGGCGGTCGCCGCGGTTGGCCAGGAAGTCGCGGAACCCATCGAGGGAGGCGTTCCCGGCGCCGAGGGTGAAGTAGTCGACGAGGCGGCGGAACAGCTTCAGCAGGATCGGCACTTGCTCGTCGAGGTCGGTGTGCGCGCGGATATACGCCGCTCAAAGCAGACGCCGGATGGCCGTAGCAAGTATCTGGCGATCGTAAAGTCCGGGCAGGGGTGGACGGGCGCGGTGGCCTACATCCATCGAGCGCGCGTCGATTTCCGCCTCCAGCATGAGGACGTCGCGGACCAGGGGCCGCGTGTCGAGCGTAAGCGGGTGGATGATCCGGCCGGAGAGTTCCATGTCGCTCTGCGCCGTCAGACGTTGCAGGACGTGGACACGGCGGTCGAACTCACTCGTCGCGCGACAGCGAAGGTGGGTTGATCCAGCCACACCGACGTAACCGACTCGGAGATCCGCTGCGAGGCGTCACCTTGCAGCGGATCGAACTTTTGTTCGATGATGCATGGTTATGGAGCTGCCGGACGTCACCAAGGGCATGTCTCCCCTGGCGGATCTTGCGCTCGTGCCCGTGCTGCCGGTGTTGCACGATTTGATTCCCGCGAGGGGGCTGCGTCCTGGCTCGGTCACGTGCGTGGAGGAGTCGGTGACGTTGGCACTCACGCTGACCGCCGGTCTTGGCGAGCAGTGGTGCGGACTCGTCGGTGTGCCGGAGGCGAACGTGAACGCCGCCGCGGCGATGGGCGGCCAAGACGGCGGTCTGGATCCGGAGCGGGTACTGCTCGTCGATAACCCCGGCCGGCGGTGGGCCGACGTGGTCGCCGCGCTGACGGACGCGTGCGCGCTGGTGCTGGTGCGGCCGCCGGAGCCGCCGCCCCCGAGAACGGCCCGACGGTTGACGACGCTGGCGCGACGGAATGGATGCGCACTCGTCGTGGACGGGCCTTGGGACGGCGCACAGCTGCGACTCCGTGTCGAGCGGTCCGGGTGGCTCGGGCTCGGGAGCGGGCATGGGCATCTGCGAGGCCGGCGCGCGTTGGTCGCCGCGTCCGGGCGCGGCGCGGCCGGGCCGGCGCCTGTGGATGTGGCTGCCAGGCCCGGATGGGATGGTTGCCGTCGCAGGCGGGGAGGCCACGCGGGTCGCAGCCGCCGCCGAGGTCGGTTGAGGCGGCGCGTTCCGGGTCGGTCAGGTCACGCTGAGCTTGGGTTGGTCTCCGTCCACGGAGTTCCGTTGGGTCTCGCTTGCGGCCTCGATCAACGCCATGAAGACGGTCTGCGTCTGCTGGGTGCGCTGCCACGCTTCTTTGACGGCGGGCGTGCCCTCGTTCGCGAGTCGATCAGCAGCGGATCCGGGAGCCAGCTTGCCGGTGAGACTACACAGAGCGTCGAGAAGGCGTCGGGCGTGCTCGAAGATCTCCCAGTAGCCGCTGTCGCTGCCGAACCCTCCGGGGTCGTGCTTCGGGTCGAGGTATCCGTTCTGGGGCAGGAAGATCGAGCGTGGGCGGACATGAAGCGACTGGCTGTGGCCTCGATAGTCCATCGACTCGGCGCTCGTCTTGAACGAGGGGTCTTGAGCAGCATGAAGGCGTTCGCGGACCCTCACTGCGCTGAACTCCCGGCGAAGGGTCCGATCGTCAGCGGTCAGCCAGGCGTCGATGTTGTCCGGGTGATGAACGAAGTCACGGATCAGATATTCGATTTCCATGACATCGCGCATCGCGTCGTGGGCGAGCGCGATGTACCCCGACAGGGTCGTTTCGGCGGCGCTCTCGAAGTCAGCGATGCATCGCCGGATAAGGAAGGTGAGCTTCGCCAGGTTCGGGTCTGAGCGGAAGGTTTCGGCCAGACCGTCGAGCCGTGTCAGCAGTTCGTCGACGCCGTGGAGGCGTTTGCCGCGGCGAAGCGCCGCTGCCTGTCGGGCGCGTCGGTTCTCGGCCGTCTGCAGGATGGCGGCCAGACGCGGTCGCTCGTCGGCCAACTGCTGGAGGGTCTCGTCGTAGGGAGGGGTGTCCGGCGTCAAAGAGCTTCCTTTCGTCTCTAATATGCTCCCGCCGTCGATGTCGCGAAGCCACCCAATTTGGATGTGGTCCGGTTGCAGTCAGGATGGTGTGGTGCTGCGGCGGGGCCGGGATGGGCTCGTAGTCCCCATGCTCTGGGGGCGGGAGCGTCCGGGTCGATCACCACCGCGTGGTGGTGGGTCTTGCCGATGTCCACACCGGCCCACACCTGCTGCAATGTCGTCTCCCTGGCTCGACCATTGGCCTGTTCCCGCAGACGACCTCGCCGGCGCATCCCTACACAGCGACGGTTCGCAATTCTCAATCAGCGGCCGGGTCGTCGCGGGGCACCGGGCGGCCAATCGTCCCGAGCCATCAGCGGCAGACGGCAGAAAGCCACACCCGGCACCCCCGGGAGCCTGAACCCTACGACGGCCCGAGCAACCCATGATCAAGGTAGGGACGGCAGAGGGGATGACCCGGCAGGCGGTGGGTGTGGCATGGCACGCCGACTCTCATGGGCAGGGCGACAACGGTCCGCCCGTGAGAGTTGGCGTGCCCGTTCTGCTGCGTTACGAGCAGCAGAGTACCTTGTATCCCGTCAAGCAGCAGGCGCCGTCGCCGCACTGGTCCCGGCGGACCTCGCGCGTTCCGGTCGGGCAGGACCCGGCACAGAACGGCGCCGTTCCGTACCAGGCGCAGCCATCCACGTTCTCCCGCGTGTTCTGGTACGGGGTGATGGTGAAGGTCGCACGAGTACCGGCCATGTTCTGAAGATCATTCATGATCACGGGCCCCCTTCCGGGGCGTCTCGGGGAGTATCCGACCCCTCATGAATATCACTCTTAGAAGTGAGATGACTACTAACGGTTGCGATTGGTCTGCGTCACCTCGACCGGGCGTCACCGGCCCAGTGCTGCGCCGGCCGAGGAGCACCGGCCGCGGGGGGGGCGGATCCAGTCTGGGCTCAGCGTTCGCGACGCGACGAGAGATCCGGCGGCGCACCGACGTGGTCGGGATCTTCCCCGACCGGGCCGCGATCATCCGGCTGGTCGGCGCGGTGCTGATGGAACAGACCGACGAATGGACCGAAGCCCGCCGCTACATGGGCCTGGAATTCCTCGCCAAAACCCGCCTGCGACTCCTGCCCGGCGGAACGCCGGACGAGAACCCGGCCACCCAAGCGATCACCGCTTAACCTGCAGAAACAGGATCACGCGAAGCCTGGCTCATACACCACCCGCGTGGACGTGACCGCACCCTAAGGCGTGGCAGGGGCTGGGGTGCGGTAACCGGGTGCGCAAGGTTGGTGCGTCAGCGTGTCGGAGTCGACGGGTCGTTGGGCTGCTTCTCGCGGGGAACCGCCGCGCCGGGCCCGAGAGCCAGGTCGCTCCGTGCGTGGTGGTGTTGGACTCGACGCAGGTCCGTGATCGTCAATGGGGTCGGGAGTCACCTCTGCCGGGTGACGTCTCCTTTGCTGCTGTGGGTGTCCGTGGGGATTCCGCGATGGAGGCCACCAGGGCGATCGCTGCAGGCGCCGTGGTCTGCGGCCTGACCTTGCGATTCGGCGAACCCGACCCCAGCGGGTAGTCCGTCTCCGGGGTCGATGGAGCCGCCGGCGGCCCCGGAGCGCTTCAACGGGAGACCTGCTGTTCCCGGCTCCCGCGGTATTGCCGCGGGAGCCGGCAGACCTCAGTTGATCGTGAGGCTGTCCGCGTTGACGCTGCCCGAGTCATTCGGCCCGACGTACAAGGTGACGGGATCATCGCCGGCCGGCAGATCCACCTGCACGGACACCGCCGCCCAAATGTCCCAGCTTCCGGTAACCGGCAGCGACACCTGGTGGTTCACGCCGCCCGCCACGAGACTGATCGTGCGGGTGACGTTCTCCAGCGGTGGCCGCCGGCCGCCCAGCGAGTTGGCATACCGGAGGGTGACGGAGTGGCTGCCGCCGGTCGGCACGTGGACGAGGACGGTGTCGGCGGCCCCGGGGTAGAGCCCTGCGACGAATCCCCGGCCGGTGTAACCGCCGTGGTCGGCGGCGAGTTGAGCGCCGCCGCTCAAGGCGCCGTCTTCGGCCTCCACCGTGCCCAGGCCGACCGGCTTCATCACCGGCAGCAGGGTGGCCGTGGTGCTGGAGTCCCGCGCCGCGACGCCGTCCCAGCTGGTGGTGGCGGTGAGTGCGCCTGCCGTGGTGGCTTGGTCCGCGGGCGGGGTCACCGTCCACTGCACCACGGTCTGGCCGCCCTTCGGGATGGAGACGGCCTTTGGATCGGGCGTGACCTGCCAGTCCGCCGGCACCTGGAGGTGACTCGTCACGTTGTGGGCGTCACTGCCGCCGTCCGAGGTCAGGGCGAGCCGCACCGTGCTCGCTGTGCCAGGGGCGACGGCCGGGGGGGCGGTGAGCACGCCGGTGACGTCTGCGGCCTCGGCGCGGGGCACGTTCAGTGACGCGATCGCCGCCGGGTCTCCGCCGCTGAACCCAAGGCGCAGGCCGGTGGTCTCGGCGGGGTCCCAGTGGACGTTGAGGTCGCCCTGCGGTGGGACTGCGCCCTGGGCGACCTGTCGCCAGCCGCCGGAGCCGTCCTGGATAGCGACGGTGTAGTCGGCCGGGCGCGTGGTGCCCCACCGTACGTGGGCGCGGCTCGTCTGGCTGCGGCCGGCCAGAGCGAGGTCGAAGGTGGAGGTAGTGCCCGTGGCGGTCCAGGTGGTGGTGTCGTTGCCGTCCACGGCTCCGGCGGGGAGCATCGCGGGCTGGGCGGAGTCGGCCGAGGCGGACTGGCAGCGGGCTAGATCATCGGTCGGGTCCTGGTCGGGGCGTGCGGTCTTCAAGGTCAGGGGTCGGCCTCGGGTGAGAGAGTGCTTGCCGTCGGGCGTGCTGATCGACACCTGGGGCCCGGAGTCGAGTGTCACCATGGTGCGCTGCGCCCCGATCGCGACGGTGAGCGTACTGGCCCGGTACCGGATGCCGTCGAGCGTGATGCCCTTCGCGAGCTGCGGGGGCAGGGTGGGAGCGAGTGCCAGAGCGTCAGGGGCCAACCGTAGACCGCCGAAGCCGTGAAAGAAGATCTGCAGGAACCCGCCCGCGCCGGTCGCGAAGGTGAAGGCCGGGCCTCCGCCGCCGCCCTGGAGTGGCATCTGTCCCTGAGTCTCTGCGAACTGGTGGTAGGGGCCCTGCAGATAGGGCTGGTAGGCGTCCTGGAAGAGGGTGTAGTCGAGGCAGCCGGGCTGCCGGACCTGAGCGGCGACGATGGATTCGACGGAGTTGGTCATCGCCGGGCCGTTCACATCCGTGACGGGCATGTAGCGGTCGAGGTCGGCGGCGGCCGATGCGGAGTCGGTGACGTAGCCGAGCGGGTAGGTGAGCATCACCGTGTCGGCCTGTTTCGTGGTCTGGTCCGTGTAGCCGGCGTACTCCGGGTGGCTGCCGTCGGGGTCGGTCGGCACGTAGATCCGGTCCGCGGTGTCGGCCCAGGTCTTGCCGGGTGTCGCGCCGACAATCCGCGCGGCCGCGATGGCGTTCTTGAGCGAGACGATCGCGCCCGCGTTGGTGGTGGCGTTGTCGTTGACGTGTTCGTGGTACTCGTCGGGGCCGGTGACGCCGTTGATGTGGTACTCGCCGTCGGCGCCCTTCTTGGCGCGGGAGGCCCAGAACTCGGCCACGTCCTTCAGGACCGGGTAGCCGTACTTCTTCAGCCAGGCCTTGTCGCCGGTGGCCTCGTAGTACTGCCACTGCGCGAGCGCGAGGTCGCTTTCCAGATGGTCCTCGAAGCCCACGCACATCGGATGGCCGAGGTCGCCGCAGTCGCCGCCTGGGCCGTTGTCCCACGCCCAGATGCCGCCGTCGTAGCCGTTGGCTGCGGCGTTCTTCTCGGCCTGGGCGCGGGTCCGGGAGCGGAACATGACGATGGACTTGGCCAGTTCCGGGTGGAGGGCGAGCAGCGAGGGGAACATCCAGGTGTCGGCGTCCCAGAAGATGTCACCGTTGTAGTCCTGGCTGGTCAGTCCGGACGGTGGGATGCTCCACGAGGAGCCGGCGCGGACGCTGGAGTACAGCGTGTAGTACGACATGTTGATGTCGGCCTGCAGATCGGTGTCACCGGCCGCCCGGATGTTGGGCTTCCAGAGCTTCGCCCAGGCGGCATCGTGCCGGGCGGTCAGCCGCGCCCAGCCCTGGCCGGCCGCGTCGGCCACCGTGTTCGCCGCGACGGTCGCCGGATCGCCAGAGTCGCCCGAGGTGGCGATACCGACGTACTTCGTGACGGTGTAGGTGTTACCCGCTTTGACGGGGATGGTCCAGCTCTCGCCGGTGGTCGCGGTGTTGTCGGCCGGCTCGGCGGCCTGCCGGGCGGCGATGGGGGTTCCCGACCCGGCGATCAGACGCTGGGTCTCCACTACGCGGGTGTCGTTACCGGGGGTACTGAGCTGGACGGTCGCGATGTCACCGCGGGTATCCACGGCACGCGAGAGGGCGTTGATGCCCTGGGCGCTTCCGCCGTCCAGCAGCGCGTTGAGTGAGAGGTCCCCGCTCCACTGCGGGGTGACGGTGAGTCGGACCTGCCCCAGGTGTTCCAGGGAGCGGTTGGCGAGCACATCCACCCGAACGTCGGTGACCTTCCCGTCTCCGGGCGTCCAGCGCATCGAGGTGGTGACGGTGGCGTGTCCGAGGTCCAGGTGCTGTTGGTAGCCACTGATCGTGTTCGAGGCGGCGCCGGCGTTCAGGTGCTGGTCGCCCACGCCGAGTTCCATGGTCGTCCAGGTGGGCAGCGAGGCCATGTACTCGACGCCGGGAACGGAGGGCGATAGACCCCTGTTGTAGAGGCCGGCCACCATCGAGGTCGTCAGGCGCTGCTTGGGCCGCTGGTCCAGTTGGTAGCCGGCGGGCCCGAGGTCGCCCTGGTAGCCCTGGCCGATGGTGGGCAGCCGCTGGCCGAGGTATCCATTGCCGACAAAAGGGGTTTTGGTGATGTCCTGAGCGCCGTAGTCGGTGTTGGTCAGTATCCATGGGTCGGAGGCGGCGGAGGCACGGGAGGTCCGAGCCGGCGGCGTGGTCGCGCCGGCAGCGGCGGCTATGCCGGACGTACCGGCCACGGCGATCAGCGCGGTGGCGACCGCCGCCGCCCTGCTGGCTCTGTGCATGGTCACAACAGGTTCTCCAGGTGGCGGGGATTAGGGGGGTGATCTCCGCGGAGGTCCGCGGGCGCAGGGACCGGGCCGATCGAGCACCGACCGACCCAGTCCTTCCCTTCCTGGTCCGCGCGGGGGCACGGCCCGTGGTGCGGTCAGGTGAGCGGGCGGTAGTGCTTGGCGACGTCCGCGGCCGTCAGCGCCCTGTTCCAGACCTGGACCTGGTCGACGCTGCCCGGCCAGAAGTCGCTGTTGCGTCCGCCGGAGAAGGCACGGCCGATGGCCAGTGGGCCATCCCCGGCGTCGCCGGTCGGTTGGCTCCACACCGTCGACTGCGCCACGCCGTCGACGTAGAGGGTGTAGGTGCCTGCGTCCGCGTCGTGCACGCCCACCACCTGGCACCAGCGGCCGGTGACCGGCGGCTGGTCGGACAGCGCGCGGCCTTCGCTGGTAGAGAAGGCGAGGCGGTTGTCGGCGGCGGAGTACTGCAGGTAGAAGCCGCTGCTGACGGCGCCGTCCTGGCTGACGGCGGTGGCGAAGGAGCCGGTGCGGTCCAGCCGCACCCACGCGCTGACGGAGAAGCTACCGGTGGTGTCCAGTACCGGCCCGCTGGTCTGTGCGTACTGACCGGAGCCGTCGAATTGCAGAGCGGTGCCGGAGATGCCGGGCACCCAGGCGGGCGAGCCGATCACGTTGGCGTCATGGGAGCCGGTGCTGTCGTGTGCGACACCGCCGGTCCCCTCGTCGAGGCTCCATGTGCCGACCGGGTCCTGCCGGCCGGGCGGGTAGGCGATCCGCAGGTTCTGCAGCCTGTGGGTCGACCGCGACGTGCCGCCCGCCGGGCGGTAGGAGGCGGTCGCGGTGAGGGCGGCCGCGCTGCCCGGTTCGGCTCCGGAGGGGGGGTGCACCGTGTAGGTCCACACGGCCGACCTGCCAGGCGGTATCGCCGCTGAGGGGTGTTCGACCGTGTCGGCGGACCAGCCGCCGGGCAGGCCGAGGCTGACGTGAGGGACGGTGAGCGGGTGGTGGGTCGTGTTGCGCACGGTGACGCTGATCGGTGTCGCCGGTTTGACGGTGACCAGGCCGCTCGCGTTGACGGGTCCCACGGTGACGTTCGCGTCAGGGCTGGAGGGCGCCCACGCCTCGAACTCGCTCACGCCGACGAAGGCGCCGGACGGGTTGGTGAACAGCAGCCGGACCTTGCTGGTGGTCAGGGCCGGGAAGGTGATGCGGTTCAAGCCGTTGCCCACCGGCCGGACCGAGTCGCGGCTCTGGTTCGGGACGTCCTGCCAGACAGTGCCGTCCCAGTATTGAAGGCGGTAGTCGGCGGCCGGTTTGACCCCTCCACCGTCGTCGTAGCCGTACCAGCGGACGTCGCCGACGGATGTGGGAGCGCCGAAGTCGACGCCGTAGTAGTCGCTGCTGTTCGGTGAGGCGTAGTTGGTCCAGCGGGTGTTCTCGGGGACCTCGTCGTACCAGACCTTGCCATCGATCGCGTTCCAGGCGTCGTCGTACTGCCAGGTGTAGGACGCGATGGGCTTGGGGTAGCCGGTGCGCAGTGGGTTGGCGGCGTCATCGACGAGGTCGTTCGGCCGGGCGACGATCGTGCCGCCGATGTGCACGGTGGTGTTGCGCAGCGCCGCGGGCTGCTGCACGAGTCGGCCGTCGAGGTAGATCCTCATCCCTGCGCCCTGCTGGTAATGGCTGCCGTCGCGGTCCCACAGCACGGTGACGTTGTGGCCGTGGTACGGCACGTTCTCCGCGGCGAAGTGATCCCAGGAGGCGGGCACGAGCGGCTGCACCTTGAGCGTGTCCCCCGACTGCGGCCGCAGGCCGATGAGTCCGGACAACACCAGGTCGTCGAAGGCAGAGTGGTTGTAGTCCTCGCTGTGGTCGTGACCGTCGTAGATCCACGAGTCGTGGTCGGGGTCGTGCGCCTCGGCCACGTACGGCTTGCCGTTCTTCGTCTGCGTCCTGGCGTACGTGGCCAGCGCCGCCGTGTAGTCGTTCTTGGTGATCGTGGTCTGAGCCGGGTAGTCGTCCAGCAGGTTCGCCAGACCTGTCAGCGTCTGCGCGGTGGCGAAAGGCCAGCTCGGGCCATCCCAGCGGCAGCAGGAGGCCGCGTCCTTCATGAAGAGTGGGCTGCGGCGCTCCGTGGTCGTCGGGCCGTAGGCGCTCGCGAAGCCCTGCGGGTCCAACAGCTGCGACCACGCGCCGCTGTCGCCGGGCTGGGCGGCGCCGAACATCCAGGGAATGTAGCCGATCTCCTCGCGCGAGCCGGACAGCTTGTGGTCGGGATTGGCGTCCCGCGCCATGGTGTAGTAGAAGCCGCGGCTCGGATCCCACAGCCACTTCTGCATCGCCGCCTTCAGTTTCGCGGCCCGCGTGGCGTACTCCCGGGCGAGCGTGTCGTCCCCGATCAGGCGTGCGACGTGGCTGATGGCCTCGGCGTCGCCGTACTGGTACGAGTTCAGCGTCGGCCGGTAGCCCGCGCCGCCGTGGTACGGGTCACTCGACTCATACGAAGAGGCGGAGAACTCCATCGCGTCCCACACCGGCACCGACCAGTACAGGCCGAGTTCCGCGTCGAACTGCTTGTCCCAGCCCCGGTATTGGCGCACCAGCGCCGGCAGCAGGGTGCGCAGCCGGGCGAAGTCCCCGGTCACCTGGGCCTGTTGGTACGCCGCCGTGGCCAGCCACACGCTGTACTCGTGCGCCCAGTCGCCGGTGTCGGCGTTGACGTCGTCGGTGGCCGGCTTGGCACCCGCGCCGGGACCGGTGAGCCAGAACCGGACGTAGTCGTCCTCATAGCTCTGGTCGCGCACCCAGCGCCCCTCGGTGATCTGGTGGCCGGCCGCCGCGTTGATCGCCTGATACGGAGCCGCGTAGCCGCAGCAGTCCAGGAACTCCGTGGAGATCCAGCCGTCCGCCGGGTCGGTGTAGCGCAGATGCTCCTTCCACACCCGCCACCGGTAGTAATAGACGCTCTGCATAGTGGCGTCCGGCAGGTCCACGAAAGGGATGTTCGCCTGGTACCAGCCCGGGTCGCTGAAGCCGGAGAGGTAGGAGGCGTCGTCCAGGAAGTGCGTCCCCGCGCCCACCGACGGGTACACCGCACCGGCCTGTGACGCACCCGCGACCGGCTCACCGGCCGCACTCGCCAGACCGGTCCCACCGCACAACGCGAGCAGCACGAACGCCGTGAGCGCGGCGAGGCGAGCGAGCAGACGACGGTCGACGGCCACTGATCCACTTCTGCCCGAAGTCACCTGACGAGGCATCGAACGAGTCCCTTCGTCGGTTCCGCGCCGTGGAGAACCAGCCGGTGCCAGGACGGCGGCATGGCGAACGTGTGATGGTGCGACATGGGGCGAACGTGCCGCTCCGCTCGGGCCGGTACGGCGAGGGCGGCGGGCAACGCCCGGGCGATGGCGATGGCGGCGGGGCCGCGTGGGCGGGCCGGCCGAGATGATCGCGGCGCGTACACGAGGGACTCCAATCTGCCCGCCCGGAGGCTCTGACGGGGAGCTCAGCATGACCAAATTTGATCGAAATTGCAATATTTCGATCGAACGAGACCGAACTAGGACCCTCTGACGTCGAACCTGCTGGACCGCTCCGTGAGTCGATGCGGTCTGGTCGACGCCGCCCGCGAGATCAACGCCGTATACGCCACCGAGTACGCGCGGTTCTTCACCCGGCGTCTTCGCCGTCGCCTCCGACGGGCTGAAGCCACGGTTCGGTGGCGCCCACGCGCCCACGAACCTGTGCGACGACGAGAACCCGCCCGGGCAACTCTCGGGACTACTGGACCGCACCATCGGCATCGAGTCCGTCGCGTTCCCTGCCGCCCGACGACGTGCGCGGCGCCGTCTCCACGACCGTGCCCACGTGCGCCGACGCCGGCAAGAACCTGTCTACCCGGAGCACCATCATCAGTTAAAGATCCAGTTCCACCATGCGCCTCCTGTGCTAGCGCGGGTCCGGTGCCTGTCGGTGGTCAACGCCACGGGATCTTCCACCTCCTTGCTGGTCACCCGGGCGGACCGCGTACACGACGGTTTTTACATTGGCGCCGACGGTCCTACAACGTCCCTGTTCGGGTCTCAACCTCGTCACCTGAGTCGAACACCAATGGTCGTTTCGAGAGGCCTGAATCTTCCTCTCTGTAACGAGCGGCAGCGGTGTGATCAATCGGCCGACTCACCAGACGCCACTGGCCGTCTTGAACCGGTGAGTGCGGGGCTCGACTGGACGCCCACCCATCCCACTATTATGTTACGTGCCAGTTTCGTTTCGTTAATCGGAGGGGGTGGACGGTGTCGGATGGGCGCAGGCCCGCGCCGGCGCGCGGCAGGCCTCGGGACGCCGCACGTGACGTCGCGATCCTTGAGGCGACGCTGCTGGTGCTGACCGAGGTCGGATACGACCAGCTGACGATCGATGCGGTCGCGGCCCGGGCCGGGGTCGGCAAGCCGACGGTCTACCGGCGCTATCCGGGCAAGGCCGCGCTGGTGGCCGCGGCGGTCGAACACCGCGCTCCGGGAACCCCCCCGGCCACCCCACCGGGCGATCTGCGTGCGGCACTGCTGGTGACCGTGCAGTGGCTGGCCGACCAGATCGCCGAGCAGGAGATCGGGCTGCTCAGCGCCCTGTTCACCGGCATGCGCAGCGACCCCGGCCTCGCCGCGGAGATGCGACGGATCCGTCGCCGGGATGAGGCGGCGATGACCGAGGAACCGTTCCGCAACGCCCTCGAAAGCGGTGAGCGGTTGGTGCCCGGCGCGGCCGAACTGTTCGCCGAGATCGCCCCGGCCGTCATCGTGCACCGGCTCGTCGTCGCCGGGCAGTCATGCGACCGCGCCTTCCTCGATCACCTCGTCGACGACATCCTCCTGCCCCTGCTACGGCGCCAGTGAACGCCGACGCACGCACCGGCGCGGGCCGAACACGTCACAGCGCAGGAAGGGAACACTCGATGACGGAGACGATCAAGATCGTGGCGGTCGAGGAGCACATCCCTCTCGACCCGGTACTGAACGCCTGGGCCGCAGCGGGCGCCGACCACACCGGCAACCTGGCGGCGATGGCCCGCCTGCAACGACCCCTGATCGACCACTACCGCGAGAACTTCTGGGCCGCGGGCAGCGGCACGGCCAGCGACCGTTACCTGCGATGGACAGCAGACATGGTCGGTGTCGAACGCATGCTCTATTCGACCGACTACCCCTACAACGCCTCACCCGCCGGAGGCCGACCGGCGAACCACTGGTGATGCCCAGCGTCCACCACCGACCCGACGCCTGAGCACACGGCCCGGCACGAAGCACCCACTTAGGAAAGAGACCTGATCATGATCGTCGTTACCGGTGCCACCGGTGCGCTCAACGGGGCCACCGCCGGCCATCTCCTCCAGCGGGTTCCCGCTGGCGACTTCGCCGTCGTCACCCGCGACGTGGCCAAAGCCGCACGGTTCGCGGACCTCGGGGTCGAGGTCCGCCAGGGGGACTACGCACGACCGGACACGTTGCCCGACGCCTTCCGCGGTGCCGACAAGCTTCTCCTGGTCTCGTCCAACGACCCGAACGCCGATGCTGTCAGCCTGCACCGCGCGGCGATCGAGGCAGCCGTCGAGGTCGGTGTCGGCCGCATCTTCTACACCAGCCACCAAGGTGCGGCGGCCGACAGCCCCATGGTGACCTCCCGCGGGCACGCCGCAACCGAGCAGGTCCTCGCCGAGTCGGGGGTCGCGTGGACGGCGCTGCGCAACGGCTTCTACGCCCACAGCCTGAAGTGGCTGGCGGGGCCGTGGCGTGAGACCGGTGTGATCACCGTTCCCGCCGACGGGCCGATCTCGTGGACCGCACGAGAGGACGCCGCGGAAGCTGCCGCCATCATCCTCACCTCGGATCGCACCTTCGACGGCCCGACGGTCCTGACCGCCGGCGCTGCGCCGACGTTCCACGACATCGCGGCCATCGCCTCGGACCTCAGCGGGAGGAAGATCGACTATGACGTCGTCGACCCGGAGGAATGGATCGCGGCGCAGGTCCAGCAGGGCAACACCGAGTTCATGGCACGCCTGCTTCTGAGCATGTACCAGGCCGCGGAGAAAGGCTACTTCTCCGGGGTCGACCCCCTGCTCGGCCAACTCCTCCCCCGCGAGCCACGAAGCGCACGGGATGCGCTGGCGCGACCGGCCGCCTGACGAGCGGGACGCACAGGAAAGGACCTGCTATGCGCGTAGTCCGGTACGACCGTTTCGGCGGTATCGAGCAGCTGTGGATCGACGAGATGCCCACCCCCGAGGCTGCATCAGGTCATGCAGTGGTGCGGGTTCAGGCGTCGTGCATCAACCCCGGCTCCTTGTCCGCACTACACGGATCGCCGTACGTACCTATCCGCGACCTGGCCGGCACGGTCACAGCCGTCGGGGCGGACGTGCACGACGTCAAGGTCGGTGACGACGTGCTCGGCTGGTCGCAAGACTGGTCGGCACACGCGGAGTTCGTCGCCGTGCCCGCAGAACAGCTGGTCGCGAAACCAGCGTTGCTGTCGTGGGACGTGGCCGGTTCTCTCTACGTCACGCCCATGGCCGGCCTGGCCGGCGTCCAGGCCGTCGAGCCCGGTGAGGGTGAGGTCGTCGTCATATCCGGTGCGTCTGGTGGGGTAGGTCTCACGGCCGCCCAGTTGGCCCGGCGCAGAGGTGCGACTGTCATCGGGATCGCCGGGCAGGCGAATGCAGGTCGGCTGCGGGAGCACGGCGTCGTCCCGGTGTCCTACGGCGGGCCCGCCGCCGACCGCGCGTACCCGCAGTTCATCGTGACCATCAGGCACCAGAACAGGTCCGCCCCGGCCCATCGCCGCCTCGGCCATGGCGCACGCCCGCGCCGACGCTCGGCGGCGAAGTGGCCGAGGCCGTGCTCACGCACCCGGCCGGCCCGGCCGCAGGCCGATTTGGAGACGGCCCGGCAGGCTCCGGCCGAGCTGTCCGACCAACCCGAATGAGCACCGGGCCGTGTCTCACTCCGGGTAGTTCCCGGCCTCCAGGTCGGCGAGCAGGCTCGGGTGGGTGGGCTGCCAGCCGAACTTCTTCCGGGTCAGCTCGCTGGAGGCCGGCTGGTCGAGGGCGTAGACGGCACCGACGGGGCCGAAGTGCTCGGCCGGCACCGACTCGGCGGGCAGGCTGAGCCGGCGGCCGATGACCCCTCGGCGAGGGTGCGCATGGGATCGCCCTCATCGGCCACCGCGTGCACCACCGTGCCCGGCTCGGCCTGTTCCAGGGCCAGTCTGAACAGCCGGACCGCATCGAGGTGGTGCACGGCCGGCCAGCGCTGGCTGCCGTCGCCCACATAACCGGACACGCCCGTGCGGCGGGCGGCCGCGATGAGCCCTGAGGCGAGTCCGTACCGGTGGCCCTTCGAGTGGACCGACCGGGGCAGACGCACGACCACCGAACGGACCCCCTTGTCGGCCAGGCCGAGGGCGTACTGGGCGGTGTGCCCGCGCCTGCCCAGGGGTGTATCGGCCATGGGGTCGCCGGTGAACGGTGAATCCTCTTCGGTCGCGAGGCGGCCGGGCACGATCGGTGTGCCGGAGGCGATGAGCAGCGCCTTGCCGGTCCCCTTCAGGGCGGCGCCGAACGTCTCGACGGCCTGGGCCTCGTCGGCGACCGACCGCCAGAGATCGGGGGAGTGGTTGAAGGCGACGTGGACGACCGCGTCGGCCTCGGCGGCTCCGGTGCGCAGGGTTTCCGGGTCGGTGAGATCGCCGCGGAGCACGTCGGCTCCCGCGGCGGTCACGGTCTGTGCCGAGGCATCGGAGCGGGCCAGGCCCAGCACCTCGTGACCGGCGGAGATCAGCTCGGGGACGAGCAGGGAGCCGATCCCGCCGCTGGCCCCGGTGACGAACACCTTCATGTCGAACCTCCGTCACCACCAGTTCAGCTGGTAACCCCCTTCACCTGCGGGCAGGAGAATCCGTGGAGCATGCCCTTCCGGGCGTAAACGTCTCCGGCGTAAACGCAGGCACGGTACGTGGGGTACACGACGCCGTAACGGGGCGTGTCGGCGGATGCGCTCGATGCGTCGGCGACGCAGAACGCCGCGGCGGCGATGCCGGTGATGACGCCTGCTTTCTCGGATGACGATGTTCTGCAAGGCTTCCTCCTGGATGACGACGCGGAAATCGCTTCGCGCGATTTGACCGGCCGGTTCGGACGGTAGTACGAGGGGCAGAGCCCAGCCCGGCGGAACGTCATCGAAGTCCCTGAAAAGGGGATTGGTTTTCGTTGTGGCTCTGCGGCGAACGCCGTCACCTTCCGTCGCGGGCGATACGCCGATCGGCGGGCCGGCCTGGACAATGGAGGCCGGTCCACGCCCGGGTCTCGGCCGGTGACGACGTCGATGACGGTGAGACCTGAAGAGGGACGTTGCAGGATTATGGGGCGCCAACGTAGAACGGACATCGACGTTCGCTCGATGGCGACACGAAGAAAAGGAATCACGAATATGCCAGTTCGCGTCAAGTCGCTGGTCGCCGCGCTTGGATCGCCCAGGCGATGCCGCGCTCGTCGAGCGGCATGATCGGCATATCCGGGTACTCCTTCAGATCGCGATGCTCTTCGGCACGGTCTGCGGCCTCCTGGCAAGGCCGCTCCGCGGTTTCGCGCCTCCGCCTCCGACCCCGCGCCCGCCACCGGACACGGTCGGCCCGGAGCGGCGTGTGCCCGGCGGTGACGCCGCACTTGCGGGCGGTCGGACGGCAGGCGGGATCGCCCGGGCACTTGCCCCCTCTCTCGGCCTCGTTCGAGCGGGTAGCCCGCCGGGGTGCCGGCTACATCGGCGGCTCGGTGCCGGCGCCCCTGGTCGCGCCGGCCTTCGACGCGGTCCGTGCCGCGTGGGCGACGGCCGGGCGCGAGGGCTCGCCCCACCTGGTCGCGCTCGCCTACTCCGCGCTGGGCGACACCGTGCAGGGCCACGCCAACGTCTGGGACTACTACCAGAGCACGGGCGATGAGGTGGCACGCCTCATCACCGACGGCATGGCCTCCGGGCCGGGACGGGTCAAGGACGCCGTGGCCGCGTTCGCCGACATCTGAGCCGACGAACTCATCCTCAACCCCGCGGTCGGGGACCCGGACGAGATCGACCGCCTCGCCGACATCGTGCTCTGACCGAGCCGGACCATGCCCGCGTCGCGGGCCCTGATGAGGAGCGAACAACGTGGACAAGCGTCAGCGGCACACCGAAGCCGGATTCACCACCGACCCGGCGCGCGCCGCCGAAGAGGAGTTCGACGTCATCGTGTGCGGCGCGGGCTCGGCGGGGTCGACGCTCGCTGGGACGCTCGCGGCCGACGAGGACCTGCGGGTGCTGCTCGTGGAGGCGGGTCCCGACGACGTCGACGCCCGGGTGTCCGATCCCGACCGGTGGTTCGAGAACCTCGGCAGCGAACGCGACTGGGGCTTCGTCACGGCGCCCGGTGCCCACGTCGACGGCCGACGGCTGCCGTACTCGATGGGCAAGGGCCTCGGCGGCGGGTCGAGCATCAACGTCGGCGTGTGGTCGCGCGGTCACCGGCGCGACTGGGACGACATGGCGGCGAGCTGCTCGGACCCGCGCTGGGACTATCGTTCGGCGCTCGGCGCCTACCGCGAGCTCGAGACCTGGCACGGCGAGCCCGACCCCGACCGGCGGGGGACCAAGGGCCCGATCCACGTCCGTCCGGCACAGCCGCTGCACCCGTTCTTCGCCTCGATGCTCGCCGGCGCCGAGTCCGCGGGCCTCGACCACTACGACGGCCCGAACGGGGAACTCGCCGAGCGGGGCACCGGCTGCGCCGTCCGGGACGAGATCGTCGAGGACGGCGTGCGGTGCTCGCCCTACCGCGCGCTGGTCGTTCCCCGGCGCCGGCAGCCCAACCTGACGGTGCTGACGGAGACCCTGGTCACCGGGGTCGTGTTCGAGGGCGGGCGGGCGGTCGGCGTCGAGGCCCTGTCGGAGGGCCGGACCGTCCGTTTCCGCGCGGCGCGTGAGGTCGTGCTCAGCCTCGGGGCGGTGCAGACGCCCGCGATCCTCATGCGGTCGGGCATCGGGCCCGCCGGGCACCTGGAGTCGCATGGGATCGGCGTCCTGGCGGACCTGCCCGGTGTGGGCGCGGGCCTCGACGACCACCTGATGTTCGGCTGCGTGTGGGAGGCCGGCGCGGCGGAGCTGCCCCCGCCGCCGCGGGCCCAGGCGGTGTGCTTCTGGGGCAGCGACGGACGCGTGGCGTCGCCCAAGTTCGTCATGTACTCCGGCGCGAGCGCGTTCATGAGCCCCGAGGCGGCGGCGCGGTACGGCATGCCGGAGTCCGCCTTCACCTTCCTGCTCGGCATGCGCCTGCGGTCGCGTGGGTCGGTGCGGCTCGCCGGCGCGGATCCAGCGAGCGCTCCGGTGATCGAGACCGGCTACTTCGACGAGCCCGAGGACCTGCGGGAGGCGGTCGAGGCGTACCGGTTCGCCCAAGAGATCGCCAACGCGCCGGCGATGCGCCCCTACCGGGGCTCCCGCGCGATCCCCGGGAACGTGTCCGACGCCGAGGTCGCCGCCTACATCCGTACGGCGGCCGGCACCTTCTGGCACCAGTGCGGGACGGCCCGGATCGGTGCGGGCGGCGACGCCGTCGTCGACTCCGAGCTTCGCGTCAGGGGGGTGGCCGGCCTGCGCGTCGCCGACGCGTCGGTGCTGCCTCGCGTGACCTCCGGGAACACCATGGCCCCGTGCGTGGTCATCGGCCATCGGGCGGCCGGTCTCATCCGCGGCTGAGTCACCGGTTCGGGATGGTGGACGGGGCGAGCAGGCCCAGATCGCGGGCGTGGGCGACGGCCCGCCCCGGCGCGGCGGTGGGTGCCGAGCTTGGCGTACAGGTTGCGCATGTGTGTCTTGACGGTGTTGCGGGAAATCGACAGCTCGCGGGCGATCTTTGGCGCGGTCAGGTTGGTGGGCAGGTAGCGCAGCACCCGGAGTTCGCTGTCGCTCAACGGCTCGGTCGGCGACGGGGACGCGCCGGATGGCGGGACGGCGGCGTCGCCGGCGAGCAGCGTGCGGATCTCGGTGACCAGGGCGGCGTGCGCGGTGTGCCGCCGGGTGTGCTGTTCCAGCAGGTCCGGGACGGGATGCAGGAGGAGCCACAACAGTGCGCCGCTGGGCTCGGCGCACTCCAGCGCCCGTTCGAGGGCGCGACCGGCGGTGTCGGTATCGCCGAGCGCCGCGGCGGCGATGGCCTGCAGCAAGAATGCCCGGACGAGCCAGGTCTCCCAGGTCGGCGGCGCGGAGGCGTCCAGGACGGGGGCGAGCGCGGCGTGGGGGTCGCCTTGGGCGAGGCGCAGGATCGCCGTGGTGATGCGGATTCCCGCGCGCTCGCGTTCGTGCTCGCCGACGTCGGTGAGGACCTGCTCGACTCGGTCTCGTCGGTCCAGCCGTGGCGTTCGGCCAGCTCGATCGCCCGCCGGGCGTGCTGTTCCGCGCCGGGCAGCGACCGGGTGGCCTCGATCGCCGCCTGGTAGGCCAGGCCGGTGAACTCCAGATAGGGCCGCCCGATCCGGCGCGCCAGCGCGATTCCCTGCTCCAGGTGTGCCGCCCGGGCGAGCGGGGCCGTCCAGCCCTGGGCGTAGCCGAGGCTGATCAGGGCCAGCGCGCGCAGGTCCTCGCCCAGGGCCGGCTGCGCCGCCTCGGGGGCCGCGGCCATCGCCTGCAGCCGCTGGGCCCCCTGCGCCTCGGCGGCGAGGTTCCCGCGCTGGCGGGACACCAGGAGCCGGGCGATCCTGAGCAGCAGCCGCGCGTGAGGCGCCCGGCCGTCCGGCACCGACGCCATTTCGCGCTCGGCCACGCTCAGGTAGCCTCGGCCCCGTCAAGCGAGCCGTGCGACAGTTCGTCCGCCGCGGTCAGCGCCGCAAGCTCGGCGTCGGCCGCACGCGCGTCGGGCGGGAATCCGGCCAGCAGCTCATGGACGATCTCGGCCTGCCCGTCCAGGTGCAGGCCGGGCCAGTGGTCGGTGAGCAGCCGGGCGGCCGTCCCCCAGTCACGGGCGGCCTGGGTGTGCCGGATGGCCTCCACCGCGTACCCGCCGGCGCAGCTCACAGATCAGCGCCTCGACCTCGGCGGCCAGCCGGGTCGGTGAGGTCTTGGGCCGCCGGGACCGATCAACCAACCCTTCGGCGCCGTCGGCCTCGAACCGCCGCACCCAGGCGTGAACCGATTGGCGAGAGGCCCGCCGTGACCGCAGCTGCCCCCGCATCGTCAAACGAGCGATCTCCAAACACCGGGCAAAAGGCCAAGTCGACCGCACCAACCACCACCATCGACATCCGCCCCGCACCCGAGTCGGACGACTGCCCAAGCCCCTTAACTTCCTGGCAATGGGATTAGGCCGACGTCGGCCCTGACCGTTTGCTACCGCCCGTGCCCGTGAGCCAGCCGTACCAGTTCCGCGGCCCGCTCGGCGATGGCGTAGACCGTGGCGTTGGTGTTGGCGGAGGTAATGGACGGCATCACGGACGCGTCGGCGACCCGCAGCCCGCTGATGCCGTGCACCCGCAGCTCGGGATCGACCACCGCCATGTCGTCGGTCCCGATCCGGCAGGTGCCCACCGGATGGAAGCAAGAGGAGACCGCTGCGGTGGCGTAGGCGCCCAGTGCCGCGTCGTCCCCGGCGTCGGGGCCGGGCCGGAGTTCCCGCGCGAGCCAGGGCTTTAGGGGACCAGTCCGCGGGATGTCCCGGGCGATCTTCAGGCCCCTGACGATGGCGTCGAGGTCCCGGGGATCGGTCAGGTAGCACGGGGCCACCACGGGAGCGGCGTCCGGGCTGGCGCTGGCCAGCCGGACCGCCCCCCGGCTGAACGGCTGCATTAGCGATGTCAGGAGGGCGAAGACCGCCTGCGGCCCGCTATCGGTGGGCGAGGGCACCGGGACGTCGGCAAATGCGATCTGCAGGTCGGGGTATCCCACATCGGGGCCGCTGCGCAGCAGGCCCAGGACCTCGACGCGGTTGTTCCTGGCCGCCGGCAGCGGCTGACCGGGCGCGTAGGCCAGGGCCACGCCCGGATGGTCCTGCAGGTTCTCACCGACGCCGGGCAGATCCGCGACCACCTCAATACCGTGCGGGCGAAGCACGCCGACTGGGCCGATCCCGGAGAGCTGCAGCAGCGCAGGCGATCCGATGGCGCCTGCGGCGAGAACAACCTCTCCTGTGCACCCGGCCCGGACTATCTCGTCGCCCGTGCCGTACTCGACGCCGACACAGCGGCTCCGGTGCACCAGGACGCGGCGGACCAACGCCCCGGTCACGACCCGAAGGTTGCCGCGGCTCTCCGCCGGGGCCAGGTACGCATCGGCGGCGCTCTGGCGGCGGCCTGCCACGATGTTCAGGTCAGGCGGGCCGAAGCCCTCTTCAAGCCCGCCGCTGATGTCATCCGCCCGGCGGTGCCCCGCTTCAACGGCCGCGTCAAGGCAGGCCTCGAACACCGGGCCGGGCGGGCTCGCCGGGGCAACGGCCAGCGGCCCCGAGGTGCCGCGGACCGCGGGGTCACGTCCAGAAGCGGTTTCGGTGCGCATGAAGGACGGCAGCAGGTCATTGAAGCCCCACCCCTTTGCGCCAGCCTCGGGCCACCGATCGTAACTGGACCGGTGACCGCGCACGAAGATCATGGTGTTGATCGCCGACGAGCCGCCCAGCACCCGGCCGCGCCGGATCGGATCGGTAGAACCCGCGGTCGGTTGGCCCGGCGGTACCCCGCCCGTGCTGGCAGGAGACTGCCACAGAGACATCCACGTCCTCGGATCGGCCGCGTTCGCGGGGGGCGCGGCCGCCCCTGCCTCCAGCAAGAGCACCGATGCCCCGGGATCCTGGGAAAGACGGGCCGCCAGCACGCACCCGGCCGTCCCGCCACCTACGATGACAAAATCAAAACTGTCCACCTCATGTCCCTCCGTCCAGGATGTGGATAGCCATTCGAAATACCGTTGAAAGGGGCCGGGTCACACACTGGGGACACGGGCGGACACGTCGTCGAGCGCGGAGCGCTGGTCAGCGGTCAGCTGCAAGCGGGTGAAGTCCATCATCGAAGCGAGCTGATCGAGCGTGCGAGCGCTGGCGATCGGGGCCGCCACGCCGGGGCGCCCGCGCAGCCAGGCAAGCGCAACGGCCGCCGGGGTAGAGCCGTGCTCGCGTGCAATACCCTCGAGAACACCGACCACGGCGAGCCCGGCCTCGCTGTAGAAGCCGTGCGCCATGTACTGGCGGATTCCGCCGGTGAGGTCGGACTCGGCTCGGTACTTGCCGGTGAGGAAGCCGCTGGCCAGGGCCTGGTAGGGCAGGACAGCGAGATTTTCGGCGGCGGCGACCGGGGCGATGTCCCGCTCGTATGGCTCGCGCTTGACCAGGTTGTACAACGGCTGCACCGCTACGGGCACGACGTAGTTCTCGCGGCGGGCAATGGTGATCCATTCCCGGATGCGCTCGCCGGTGTAGTTGGACACGCCAATCGCGCGGACCTTGCCCGCCCGGACCAGCGCGTCGAATGCTTCGGCGGTCTCCTGCAGCGGCACGTCAGGATCGTCGTAGTGGGCCCAGTACAGGTCGATATAGCCGGTCCCCAGCCGCTTCAGCGAGGCATCGGCGGCGGCCGCGACATTGGCGGCGGACAGTCCGGTGAACTCCGGGTGCCGGCTGACCTTGGTGCCGATAATGACGCGGTCGCGGTTGCCGCGGGCGGCCATCCACGCACCGATGATGGTCTCGGACTCGCCACCGCAATTGCCCGGCGCCCAGGCCGAGTAACTGTCGGAGGTGTCGATGAGGTTGCCGCCGGCATGGAGGAAGCCGTCCAGGACCTGCCAGGAGGTGGCCTCGTCACTGGTCCAGCCGAACGTGGTTCCGCCCAACGCGAGCGGGGACACGTCGATGCCAGTTCCTATGGCGGTCATTTTCGTCCTTTCGGGCGGTCAGCGGTGCAGGGACAAGGACCCCGTCGGCTCGGTTGCCTGCGGCACCATCGTCGTCAAGGCGACCAGCGGCCGACAGCCCATGGGGTGCCCATCCGCTGCCCAACCCGGTCGGCCGACAGGTGCACCCGCGGCCGGGCCGCCCGGGTGGCCGGAGCCATTCCGCCGGGGCGCGGGAGGCCGCTCACCGCCGGCACAGCAGGCGATCCGGCTGATTCGGTCAGGTAGCGTGGGGCCGTGACGATGCTTGGCGAACGGCTCCGGGACCTGCGGCGGCGCTCATTTGTCGGGCGTGACCGTGAAGTCAGGCTGTTCCGGTCCGCGCTGGCTGATTCCGGCCTTTTGTTCGTGCACGGACCGGGCGGGGTGGGCAAGAGCGCCCTGCTCGACATGTTCGCGGACGTCGCGGCGGACGCCGGCCGTTCCGCGGTTCGCGTGGATGCCCGGCATCTGCGGCTCGGTCCGGACGTCTTGCCCGCGCTCGCCGACGGCGAGGTCCTGCTCATTGATACGTACGAGTTGCTGGAGCCGCTCGATGACTGGGTCCGGGAGCGGTACCTGCCGTCATTGCCCGGCGATGCGCTGGTGGTGATCGCCGGGCGCCGGGCGCCGGGCCCCCGGTGGTACGCGGATCCCGCATGGCGAGACCTGATGCGGGAGATCGCACTGGGGAACCTGCCTTCTGCGGACGGGCGAGCGTACCTGGCCGCTCAAGGAGTGCCCGAGAAGCTGCACGACCGGCTGCTGGCCATCAGCCACGGCCATCCCCTTCTGCTGTCGATGCTGGTCGACGCGGTGGGTAAGGGCGCCGAACCGTACCGGCTGGGCGATGTTCCCTCCGTCGTCGGCGCGCTGCTCGCGCAGATCATCGACGAGGCGCCGAGCCCGCTGCACCGGGCGGCGCTCGAGCTGTGCGCGCATGCGCCCGTCACCACCGAGGACCTGCTGCGCGCGGTGCTCGGCGACGAGGCAGAAAAGTTGTTCGTGTGGCTGCGCACGCTGCCGTTCATCGACGACGGCCCGAACGGGCTGTACCCGCACGACGTGGCCCGTGACGCTCTCGACGCGGATCTGCGCTGGCGGGACGCTGCCCGCTATGCCGAGCTGCGCCGCCAGCTCTCCGTCGCGCTGCGAGCCCGGATCCTTGCCACAGCGGACGAGCGGGAGCAGATCCAGCTGCTGGCGGATGTGATCGCGGTGGACGGCTCCCGGTCCAAAGTGGCGACGTGCTCGAATCCGCCGGCGACGATGCAGGCATACGCCGACACCCTGCAGGACGGCGACCGGGCGCCGATAATCGCCATGACCACCGCGTGGCAGGGGGAAGAGCAGGCCGAACTGGCCGCCTACTGGCTGGACCGCCGTCCCGAGGCGTTCCGCGTCTTCCGCACCGCCTCAGGCGAGCCGCGCGGCTACGTTGCGTGCCTGGAGCTGACCGAAACGGACCTGGGCGCGGACCCAGGAGTGAACGCGATGTGGCGATACGCGCATGAACACGGCGCGCCCCGGACCGGGGAGCGGGTGAGAGCCTGGCGTTTCTTCCTCGACCGTGACCACGGCCAGCTCGCGTCGCCCTCGGTAACCCTGTTCGCCGCCTGCCAGACCCTCGACGCCCTGACCCACCACAACACGGCATGGACACTGGTAGGGGCGTACGCCGACCCCGCTCTGTGGGCACCCACCATGCACAACCTCGGCTTCGAGCCCGCCAAGGGCGCCGAATACACCATCGGCAGCACCCGGTACCCGGTCTTCGCACACGACTGGCGCCGCACCGATGTCGAGGAATGGCTGGAGATCCTCCACGCGCGTCAAGCCGGCGCGCTGGCCACAGCAGCCGACGGCACTGACAACACGGTGCTCTCGGAGCCGCAATTCGCCGAGGCGATCCGGTCCGCCCTGCGCGACCTGCACACGCCGAACCTCCTACAAGAAAATCCCCTGCTGCGCTCGCGGGCCGTACGGCAGAACCAGCGCGACGGGAATGCTCCCGTCGAAACCTTGCGAGAACTGCTCGAGACGGCGGTCAGCGTGCTGCCGCCCAACTTGAGGGTCCTGGCGGATCGCACGTTCCTGCACCCCGTCACCACCCAGGAACGCATCGCCGAGAGTCTCCACCTGTCATTCAACACCTACCGCCGTCATCGGGACCGGGCGGTCACCAGCATCACCGAGTGGCTGTGGGCGGGCGAGACCGGGCACCGCACGAGCACACGATGACCTTCCGGGGCCGACGACTCTATGCTCGGCATCTGGTCCTTGGTTAATTATGCGGGGATCAGCAATTCGGCGCGGGTATAGCGCTTGACGGCGTTGAGGGACAGATTCAGGCGGCGGGCGCACTCCAGGAGGCCGACCGCCCGCCTCGAGCAGGTCGTGGATCTGCTGCCAGCACTCGCGGGTGGCCTGTTCGCGGACGCCGGCGGGCCGGGGCGGATTGACCGTGGCCCAGCAGGTGCTGTGGGAACGAACCTCAGCCAGCGTCTTGTCGCAGACGTTGTTCCACAGGTGCCACCTGTCGCTGATGCGATGAAGGAGCGGGCCTCCGCTCCCGTGACGCTGTCCCCGGGCGCATGCTCGGGGTTGGAGTCACAAGCCACCACAAGCGCAGGAGGCCCCTGATGAGTTCGGGGTATGACGGTCAGCAGATCATAGGAATCGACTTGCACCGGCGGCGGAGCGTGCTGGTGCGGATGACGTCCGCCGGCGAGCGGCTCGGCAAGGCCAGGATCATCAACTCCCCGGCGGCGTTGGGTGCTGAGATCGCCAAGGCCATGAGCCCGGCCGGAACGGCGCCCGAAGCCGTGGTCGAGGCGACGTACGGCTGGTACTGGGCGGTGGATGTTCTCCAGCGCGCCGAGGCCCTGCGCCGCGCCCGGCGCTACCGGCCCACCCTCGTCGACCCCTACCGCGACCACCTGCGGGAGCGGCGCGCCGCTGACCTGCCCCACCTGCGCGGCTTCGCAGGCGGCCTCGAACTCGACCACGACGCCGTGAACGCCGGCCTCACCCTCCCGCACCACAACGGCCGAACCGAAGGCGTCAACACCCGCACGAAGAAGATCATGCGACAGATGCACGGCCGTGCCGGATTCGGGCCGCAGAACACGCCTGACCACCCGAACCACACACCGGTGAACCGGGAGGGCGGGCTTATCGGAGACGCTTGCTGACCGTACGGGCCGGGGTCTGCACCTTTCGGGAAAGGGGCCGTCCAGGAGACACAGGCCTCGTCACGGTCGGCCGCCCCAGAGCCGTCGACCCCGGAGACTGCTGTTATGCCACGGGCGCATCCGCTGGGCGCGGCGGCGTAACTGACACCCCGCCTCCGTCGACTGAGTGCGGCTCTTCGTCCTCATCGTCTTTCAAGACGAGGAAGTCGGTGAGGAAGCAGGCCACCTCACCGTCGGCGGTACGTCCGACCCAGGTCGGGTAGTACCCGTCCCCGCCGCCAGAGGAGAACATCGCAAGGAACGGCCTGCCCTCGTCATCGGTCAGCGTGCCGGCCGCGAAGTCAGTCTCCCCGGTTTCGAGAACCGTCATCAGCCGATCGTGGTAGTCATCGTCCCCGCACAGCGGCGCGATGTTCGCCGCGTCGACGAAGCCGCCGGTGCCGCCATCGACGGGGTAGCCGAAGAACTCATCGTCGCCCAGCTCGGAGACGTCCTGTCCTTCGTGCACCGCCATCTCCCAGGAGACGACGGGCTTGTCCCGGATCACCAGGCGGGCCGCCGCAATCATCTCGTGCGCGCGCAGGTATCCCCGCGCGTCGGACACGGCGAGCACGAGCACCAGCGGGTACCGGCCCGGCGGCACCCGTTGGACAAATGCGGAGTCATCAGCACCAAAGGCGAACGGCTCACCGGCGACGACCCGCCCGGACGGCAACCACAGTGAGCACTCCTGCCAGAGCCGGATGGTCGCGACGTTGCCGCCGGACAGCGTGTGACGCGCTCCGGGGACGAAGATCCGCTCGAAGTCAGGGGCGGGCAGCGGCATGAATCTCTCCTATAGAGGATGAAACTGTTACCTACGCTACCTGCGTGGCGGGACGGCCATGAGTTCGGGACTTTGGGTGCCCGAAGCCCTTCTCGCCCCCCGGCCAACGACAGCGATCGAGACGCACGCCTCCCCGTCGCTGTAGCTGCTCTCCCACCAGTCGATCTGCTCCGCCGCCGAATCCCAAAGCAGCCAATCGGCGAACTCGGCAGGCAGGTTAGGCGGCACGATCTGCGGACCGGGACGGGACTCAGGCGGCATGACCTGTTGCTGTTGCGACGCTCTTCCAGGCCGACGGCCCCCGACGTGGGAATCGGTATCAGCGGTGGTCGCGTGGAGGCGCTCCGCCGCCCAGAGGATCGTCGGGTTCGGGGTCATGGTGCCGGGCAGGTCGTCGGCGCGGGTGGCGCGCAGGCCGGGCGCGATCTGGTGTGTGAGGACCTGTTCCAAGTCCTCGCCGTGGATGACCTGGGGACCGCCGCCGGCGGGGACGTACCGCCAGTGTCCCGGCCGCCCGTTCAGGCTCGCGCGGACGGCTGTGTCCTGGTGGACGTCGTCGGTGGTGAAGAGCAGGTCATGGCCGCTCGTTCGGGCCACTTCGGCCGCGAACGCCCCGTCGACGCCGCCCATGACCAGCACGATGGGACGCTCGCCGAGATCCTCGAGAGAGCCGAGAAGGTCGGCGAATCTCGCCGCGTCGAAATGGTCGGTGACCGTATCGGTCCGCCGGGTGTCCGGGTCGTAGCGTACGGAGGTCGTCACGACGCTCGCGGACTGCGGGTCATAGGTACCCACGAAGGGGTACCAGTCGCCGTAGCGGGGCAGGGCGAAGGCCGCCCGCAACCGTCTCAGCTCCTGGCCGGCCTCCGGGCTGCCCGCCGCTGGAGCGGTGGCGGGCACGTTCGGCAGGTATCGGCCATGCGGGGTGGGGATGCCGGTGGAACCGTGCAGCATCCGTATGGCCAGCGCCGTCTCGGGATCCAGCAGGACCTCGAGTGAGTCGTCCAGGGTGTACCACAGCCGGGTCTGTCCGGCTCCGTACCGGATGTCGCGCCGTTCGTTGACCGCGTCGATCGTCAGACCGGCCAGCACGCCGACCCGGACCCGCAGGTAGTGCGTCCGTCGGCGGAACGCGACCGGCCGTACGATCCGTTCGCCGGCGGTCCCGCCGTGATCGTGGCTCTGCCCAAGAGACGCGGACGCATCGACCGGCATCACCGGGTTCCCATCGTCGGGGGCGAGTGCCGGGCCGCCGTCGGCCGACAGGCCGAACGTGCTGCCCGCGGCGTCCAACAGGTCGTTCTCGGCCATGTGCAGCGACTCGGACGTCAACTGGGCGTCGACCCACCCCAACGGCTGCGGGTCATAGAAACGGACCCGGTTGGACAGCTCGCCCCGCGCGTCGGTGGCCGGGCCGTCCTCACGTACGAGGGAAGGGAAGACCTGTCCGTCGCCGAGCGACAGGTGGAACCCGGACAGGAACTGGTGACGGCTGAGAAGCGCCGCATACGCCTCGAACGGGCCGCCGGTGGCGGCCATCAGGTTCACCACCGACGCGGGCGTGGTGGCACCGGGCGCGGTGCCGTTGAAGATGGCGATCGAGTGGTCGAACAGGGCACGCAGGGCCAGCGGATCGATTCCGCCCGGCACGACGCCACGCGAAAGGATCAGATCCCGGTCGACAGGGAACAGCGTATGCCCGGCGTTGGTCAGCACCTCCTCGGGCGTCGCCGCGGAGGCGACCCGGCGTACCCGCTCACCGGCGGGCACCGGATCCGGCGGCGGACCCGGCAGCATCGCGGCCGGGAACTGGACCCGCTCGACCACGTCGACGTGGTCGGTGACGGCGACCGGCACGGGCGTGTTCGGGTCCAGTACCAGGGCGAACCCGGAGTTTGCCAGACCGAGCGTGAGCACCTGCAGGACCTTGGACGGGTTGTACCCGCGGTAGACGGTCGCGCTGATCCGCAGTCCGCCGGTGTAGGCGTGTGTGTCGCCCAGGACGGTCAGCACGTCGCGGGTACGGAAGATCTCACCCCGCGCGCTGGTGGCCTGCTCGTAAAAGTCGCTTTCGGCGACACCTTCGAGATAGCTCCCCTCGGTCGCCCTGGAGACCGGTGGGATCCGGGTGGTACCGAAGTTGCCGCCGGCGGTGTGCGCCGACGTCACACCACGCCGGCGGGCCCTGCGCTGGGTGTTGAGGCGGTACACGGCGAAGTCGCGGCTACGAGTGTCCTCATATTCGTAGTCCCGCCCGTCCGTGGGGTCCGCGCGCAACACCAGGCTGACCTGCTCGTTCGCGCCCGGCAGCGATTCGGCTAGATGGAGGATCAGGCCCGGGCCCAGCAGCGTGTCCCGGTGACCGAGCAGCGCGTTGTGCTCCACGATCGTGTGCAGGCTGGTCGGCAGGCCCGTACGCGCCGCCGTCGGCGTCCCGTTCACGATCGTCCACCGCTGGTGCAGCAGCCGCCGGTCCACGGCGCCGAGCACGCCGCGGATCATGTCGAGCACCGGGTTGAGCCCGTCGGGCGCGTGCTGGAGCCCCGGCCATTCGAGCCGGTCGGAGGCGGAAACGAGCGGTATCAGGTCCGGCCGGAGCGTCCGCGGTACGCCGGGCGGGCGTTCGACCGGTGGCTGCGGCGCCGGGCGCAGCACCATGACGCCGCCGGCCACCAGGATCTGCATGGTGTCCTGCCGTACCGACCAGGTTCCGGCCGCGTTCGCACTCCAGCTCGTCACCGTGACGTCCCACAACATCGTGCCGCGATGCGGCCGGTAGTCCCGGTTCTCCTGGGTGATCCAGCGCCCCGACAGCACCTCGTTCGAGTCGATGTGGGTCTCGGCGACGTTGCGGAAGGTCCAGCCCCCGAACGGGCCGCCGTCCTCCCTAGTCCCGGCCCAATCACCGCTGCCGGACACCGCGTGCGAGGTGGACCGCCGGCCGGTGAAGATCACCGCGGGCTCCGAATCCAGGATGTCGGTCTCCCGCATCCGCGCTCCGCCCGCCTGACGGCGGAGGCCGTACGTCCGCCCCTGGAGGGAGATGACCGCGTGCCGGTCACCGACCGTTCCGCCGTGGACGAGGCCGGACGCCTGCACCACGGGTCCGCCCCACATCATCCGGCCGATGAGCTGGTCCTCGTTGATCGTCACATCGAGCGTGTCGGCGTAGGTGCGCTCCGCGACACCGGCCGCCTCCAGCAGCTCCGCGGCGACCCTCCACAGCTCCGCGACGCCCAGGACCTCCAGCGGCTGATCATCGGGCCGCAGCGTCTCAGGAGCCCGGAGTGCCTCGCTCCACCGCTCCGGCACCGCGGGGCCGGTGACCGGCCGCCGACGGACGACCGACCGGCCCAGATCGCCCTGCGGCGACCGCGGAATCACGGCGCCGCCCGTCAGCGGGCTGAGACCTTCGGCGACGGCATAGCGCATCAGCCCGGGAATCGCGGCGTGGCGGCGGATCGTACGCGTGGCGGGCTCCGGCCGGCCGGTGAGCACGCGCCGCGCAACGCCGAGCGCCGTGGCGGTGAGCAGGCCGCCGGAGGCCGCCTCGGGCTCGAAGGTCAGCTTCACCTCGACGTGGTACTCGGTGCCGAACATGAACACCCGGACCGGCCCCTCATAGACGAATCCCAGCGACGACCACACACCGGCACGGGCCGTCAACAGACCGGAGCGGGACCGGCCGTAGGTGTATCGACCCGTGAAATTCGTGGTGCGCAGCGCGCCGTGCAGCGGCCCCAGCCGCAGGTGGCCTCCGCCGCGGTAGGTCAGTTGGGCCGCCACCTCCTCACTCGCGCCCAGATCGCTGTAAGAGATCGGGTAATGATCGATCCGGCCCCACTCCAGCCGATCGCCGGTCCAGTCCCCGCCCTGCTCGGAACGGACCAGCACGGTCAGCCGCAACCGCCCGCCGTTGGCCTGATACAGGCGGGTGAAGGACATGCGATGGCTGATGAGCCGGCTCGTGTACGGCAACGCCGCCATCACCGAGAACCGCTGGGTCAGCGCCCGCTCCAGCCGGTGCCGCTGCCGCGCCGTCAACGGCCGGGCGAGCGTCGCCAGCCGGGCATCACCGAACGCTCCGTGGATCAGACTCATCGCCCTGGGGATCACGCGTTCGAAGCCGCCGAGCATGTCCACCACCGACGGGCCGCGGCTGCGGCCCATCAGGATCCCAGGCGGCGGCGTACGGTCGGTCAGGGGGCGCCCGTCCGCCGGAACCACCGCCCGGCCCGCGCCATCGGCCGGGTACAGGTCAAGGCCCTCGATCACCCCGGCCAGTTCCCGCTCGAACCGGTCCGCCTCCCGTTCCGGCACCTCCACGTACCCGACCAGCGCCAGCCGGACGAGCCCGGCAGCGGCGGACCGCGAGGACCGGACGTCGACGGGGAGGTTCATCTCGAGCCGGTAGACCCGCCGCTGTGACGGGTAGCCGAGGTACCGCCAGTCCCCCGCGCCCATGGACGCGGCCAGGCTCCGGTTGACCGAGCCGCCCGGACCCGCCGAGAACATCGGGCCGATCGTGATCGGCGTTCCCCGTGCGGAGAAGCCCGGAAAGGTCGGGGCGAACTGCACTCCCGAGGAGACGCCGCCGCTCATCCCGCCGGACTCACCCGACCAGAACAGGTGCCGGGCGTCCTGCTGGACGTATCCGCGGCTGACGTCGACACGCCGCAGCGACGTCAGCCGGCCCCGCAGACGGAACGCCGCCCAGTCCTCACCGTCCTCCTTCACCCGGAACTCGGCGGACAGATACCCGTGCCCCAGGACGTCCTTGCTGACGGCGAAGAGCATCGAGTCGGTGAACAGGTCCCGCACCGCGCTCGTGAAGGTCGCGTCGGCGTCGGGGAACCGCCGTGTGATCTCCTCGGCGGCCGCGTCCGGTCCACCGAGCGGGACCAGTGACTCCACGATGGTGGTGACCCGCCACAGGACGCTGTGGAACGCCCGCGTCATCTCCTCGGGCGGTTCCGCCGGCAGCTCCGCCACCATGGGCGTGTCCGGCCCCGGAGCCTCCGGCGACTCGTCCTCGGCGAAGGCGAGCAGCACGTCCACCGGCGCCGACGCGGTCTGCTGCGCGCCCTGCTCGCCGGTGAACGTGACGGACCAACGGCTGCCGATCTCCGGCTCTTCGTGGTTCGCGGGTACGTCGAAGTAGGCGTACCGGTCATGCCAGATCTGCTGAACCGTCGCCGTGACGGCACCCTCGTACGAGCCGAAGCTCCGCGAGCCCCGCCCGGTCAGGGTCGGGAGCAGGCCGAGACCCGACATCCACTTCCAGCCGGTCGCGATGCTGATCAGGCCGTCGTTGCTCGTCTCCGGCGCGATCGAGCGGTTGTCGCTGAAATCGGAGAACGTCGACGGCGTCACGATCTGCGGAAGGTCCAGCGCCTGGGACGGCCTGGCCGCGACCTGGACCGACTGCACCTCCTCCGGCCGCCGGTAAACGGCGCCGTGCGCCCCGATCAACGGGCCGAGCACCAACCGGACCGTGGCGGGCCCTCGCGAGGTGGGCACACTCAGTCCCTGCGGCGAGGCGAGCCGTCGTCCGGCCTCGACACCGCCCAACCGCTCGAACTCCGCGATGAGCCCGTCCGTCACCGCCTGCCGCAGAGCCTCCGGCACCAGCGCCGCGGCCTGCTCGGCCAGTTCCCGATCGGCCCCCAGCCAGGTCTCCCCAACCCTCGCGACACGGCCCCACTCACCCCAGGGGATCGGCTGGACGGCCTCGCCGCCCTCCAGGTGTTCGTTCCGCGCCGCCTCGAACAGCACGCGACCAGGCAGCCGCCGGGCCGGCCGACTCGGTGTTCCCGCCTCTTCGACCGCCGGGGCCTCCGGGGGCGGTGCCGCCAGCGAGCCGAGCTCGGCACGGATCTCCAGCAGTTCGTTGACGGCGGCGGCGCCGCCGGCACGCTCGACCACGGCGAACCGGCCACGGAGCGCCTCCAGTTCCTCAGGCCGACCGTACGCCGCCTCGGCCGGCGTGTTCAGACGCGCACCGATTGCATCGTCCAGGGACGCGACCGCCGCGGCATGGATCTCGGTGACGCGTGCTCGGAGGGCGGCCAGCGCCGCCCACGCGGCCTCGACCCGATCGAGCTGGTTCGGCCGCCAAGAAGCCGCCACCAGCTCGGTCAAGGCGCCGAACCGCCGCTCCACCTCGGCGCGGTGCCCATCGGCGTCCGGCCCCAGGACGGCGAGCGCGGGCCCCAGCTCCGCCACCGCCGGCATCGCCTGGTTCAGCAGCACCGCCGCGTCATCCCGCAGCGCCTCGGCCGCCGCACGCCACGCATGCCGCAACGCCTCCACCGTGACCGGACCCGCGCCGGCCACACCGGGCACGAGATCAGCCAGCGCGACCGCGTCTTCCACCGTCAATTCGGTGCCGGGCTCGATGCCGCCGAACGACTGCACCACCGCGAGCAGGTCATCGAGCCTGACCTCGTTCCCCGGAGCCCGACCGCGACGAGAGAGGACGTTGGCCGTCGCGTCCGCACGTACGGCATCGGCCAGCCTGCGGACCGTCGTAAGCTGTTCGATGGTGAAGTCCGTGCCGTGCACGTCTCGCGCGAGCCGCGCCACGGACAGCAGCTTCGGCAGGTCACCACCCTTCACGACCGCCGACCACGCGTCGGAAAGTAGGGTCTGACCCCAGTCCAGATTGACCAGCCTGGCGAAGGCGGACCAGTTCACTCCCTGGGCGCGGCCGCCCGCGGAGGCACTGTACGACGCCAGCGCGGTCAGCCGCTCCAGCGCCTCCGCGTGAGACCTGGTGAAGCGGTAGGTCGCAGGGAGCCCGAACTCTCGCCGCGCCCGCGCGTACGCACGGCTGACCGACGCACGTTCGCTGATCGCCGCCGGCGCCACGACCGGGGCGTCCCGCCACGGCACGGCTTCACGCACGGACGCCGCAGCTCGGTCCTCACTCCGCGCGCCCTCCCCTGCGGACCTCGTGGTGAACGGCTGGAAGCGACCGGAGGGTGCGAGCCGGCCGATGGGCGAGCTCTCGCGCGTGCCGGTGCCCGGTTTCAGCATCCACAGGGTCCGGTCCTCGTCCATCACCGCAGCGCCGACCTCCACGCACGCCGCGGGACCCATCGCGCTCCGGCCGGCTCTCCGCCACACGGCTACCCCGGCTGTCCGCACGTGATGACGGTTATGGTGCTGTATCTGGCCCGTCCGCGGGCTGTGGACGTTCGGCAAGCAGCACACCTCATGACATGGGAAGCTTACGTAACCTTTCCTATCGTTTTGGTCGATGACTTTTCAACCGCCGGGGCTGACTCTCAAGACCGCTTTGTCAGGACCGGTCAGTGCGCATGCCCGACGTCAGGTCAGTGGCCGGCGTAGAGCGCCTGGGCGCTGCCCCACAGGCTGCTGGCGTTGATGTGCCCGGGGTGGCGATCGAGCATGGCGTTGAAGAAGCCTTCCGGGGTCGGGTGCCGTGGCAGGAGTTCGTCGACGTCATCGAGGTAGCGACGGGTCTCGGCGATGACTCGGGCGGCGTCGTCGTCGCGTTCTTTGATCTTGTGGCCGGCCACGATCTGGCGGGGCGCGAGGGCTTCGACGACGCTGATGGCTTTTCGCCAGGCGTCGCGGCCGCCGTTGCCTGAGTCGACGAGGAACTGGTGTACGCCGTTGTAAAGAACGTCTCCGGCGACGACCACATGGAGGTCGGGTATGTGCACGACACTGGTGTCGTCGGTGTCGGAGTGGCCGACGTCGACGATGATCAGTTCGTGGTTCTCCAACTCGATCCGGTTGCCGTCAGGTGGGACGGCGGTGACGGGCGAGGCGGGGATCTGGCCGGGAAGGATCTTGTCCCAGAAGCTCTTCCGCGCGGCCAGGGCGCGGTGCATCTGCTCGATGGTCGCGGCCAGAGCGGTCACCTGAGCCCCGGGAAACCGGCCGGCCAGCATGTCCGCGGTGAACCAGTGGTCACCGTGGGCGTGGGTCGCCAGGATGTGGGTCAGCCGTTTGCCGCCGGCCTCGATCCGGTCGCCGATTCCCACCGCCTGCGCGGCTGTCAGTGGCGGGTCGATGAGGACGGCGTCGCGTTCTCCGTAGACCAGAGTGGTCGAGATGGGCGCCCAGGTACGGCCTTCACCGTTCGGCAGCCGGTCAGGCAGGGCCAAGGGGATCGACTCGGAGACGAAGACCTCGTATCCCAGAACGCCGTCGACGGTCAGCTCGTCCGTCATGCTCATCGCCGCCCCCCGAACAGCACCAGGGCCTCGTCGGCCTGGGAGCGGGTCAGCATGCGGACCGCCTGTCCGGGGACTTGCGTCGCGGCCGAGGCGGCGACGGCGACGGCGCCGACCTGGGCGGCGCTCACCCATTCCGGGTCGCTGCCATCATCGGTGAAGCGGGTCCTGACCGGTCCGAGCTGGAACGCGAAGACCCGCTTGTCCCCATCGAGTTCGGCTGCGAGGACCTGCTGCATCATCAGCAGGGCGGCCTGCTCCATGCTGACCAGCCCACTGCCGGGAATGGGGGTGAACGCGGACGCGCCCACGACGAGCGCATAGGCCCCGTCACCCTTCATCCGGGGCAGGGTGGCGCGCAGCACGGCCATGTGCGTGGTGGCCAGCCCGGTGAACGCGCCCAGCCAGTCGCTCTCCTCGATCTCCCACAGCCGCTTTCCGGCCCACCAGCCGCCGATGGGGGCCACGACGTCATCGACGCTGCCCAGCCGGTCCTCCATCGTCGCGGCCAACGCCTCGGCGCCCGCGAACGTGGTGTAGTCGTGCTCCACGAGATGCAGGTGGTCCGTCGCCGCATCGCCGAGCACGGCCCGGAACTCGTCCGCCCGCTCCTGGCTGCGGGTGGGGACCACGACATCCGCACCGGCCGCGAGGTAGGCGCGCACCACGCCCTCCCCCACCCCGCCGGTACCACCGGGAATCAGCACATGCCGCCCGGACAGGTCCGTTGCGAGAGTGCCACTGGACATGAAGACCCACTCCTCATATTGGGAACCTCAACGTTGGGTAAGTCAACGTTGACTTCCTCAACATAGCATGGATCGTTGAACCGCCCAACGGTTAGAATGAGGGTGCGATGGAACCCGAACCGACCGACACCGACGACGGAATGCAGCCTCCTGCCCGCCTACGCGCCCTGACGAGCTGGCAGGCGAGCAAGGTCTCCCTCCTCGGCGCGCGCATGACCGCACAGCACATGCCGCTCACCGCCCGGGCCGACTTCGCCGTCCTGGCGGCATTGGAGGAGTACGGGGAACTCAGCCAGGCAGACCTCGGCCGACGCCTCGGCCTCGACCGCAACGAGGTCAGCGGCATCGTCACCCGCCTCGAACGCGACCACCATCTCGACCGCCACGTCGACCCCGACAACCGGCGCCGCAACGTCGTCACGCTCACCGCCTCCGGCAAGCGGTACCTCGAGGAGATCCAGCACCACACCGACACCGTCCAGGACGAACTGCTCGCCGGCCTGACCACAGCCGAGCGCCGACAGTTGACCGCACTGCTCACCAAACTGCTCAGCAGCCACAAACCGCAACCGGCTTAAGTACCGCGACGACACTCCGTGGCGGGCACCTGGTGCAGCCGGTCCCACACCCCGGCCTCGCGCCATTCGGCCAACCGTCGCCAGCAGGTCATCCCCGACCCGAACCCCAGCTCCTGAGGCAGGAACTCCCACGCGATCCCGGCGTACAGGATGAACACGATCCCTCGGCGTTCCCGAACGGCCACCTGGCCATCCGGCGAAGGAGCGCGAGCGGACCGGCGGTCAGCGGCGCGGCCTCGAAAGTCCCGGCGATGCGGTACCAGCCGGGCGTGACGCGCAGACAGCGGTTCGGGTCGCCTCTCGGGGCTGGTCACACGCTGGCGTCGAGCAGGTCCGGCAGCCGGCTGATCAGGTCCTCGTTGCGGCGGTAGTAGGTCCACTGGCCGATCCGGGTGCTCTCGACCAGGCCGGCGCGCTGGAGGACGACCATGAACTGCGAGGCCGTCGATTGTGAGACGCCGGCCTTCTCCTGGATCTGCTTCACGCAGACGCCGGCTTCCTCGATCGAATAGGGCTGTGACTCGAAGTGGGCGGTCGGATCGCGGAGCCATCCCATGATCGCCAGACGGGTGGGGTTGGACAGTGCCTTGAACACCTCGAGCAAGGCGTCGGATCGCGTCTCGGCGGGCATGCTCACAGCCTACCTGCAAATCGCGATATTCCGATGTAGTATCGTCAGCTCATGCACATCGAGAAAACGCGATATATAGATGACGTTGAGGTGGCCGCCGGCGATCCGAGGACATCGGCCGCGGGAGGCACGCCATGACGGGCGGCTGCCGTACCGCAGAGTTGCCCGCACCGGGCGCGGACCGAGGCGAGGATCCGGTCATCGTGGTTCCGGCACCCGATCGCCGCCGGCGCCGATCGGCCACCGGTTTCTGGATCGCCACCCTCACGATCCTGCTGATCGGCGGTCAGACCGCGACACCATCGCCGGTTTATCCGCTGTACGCGCAGATGTGGCACCTCAGCGCCTTCACCACGACGGTCATGTTCGCGGCCTATGCCCTCGGGATGGTCTGCACGCTGTTGACCGCGGGTTCGGTCGCCGACCACATCGGACGCCGTCCGGTGGTGGTGATCGCAGCCACCGTCGCCATCGGTTCGCTCGTGCTGTTCGCTGTGGCCACCGGGCCACTCGAGGTGGTCTTCGCCCGGCTGCTCCAAGGTGTGGCACTCGCCCTCGACCTCACGGCGCTGGGCGCGATACTGCTCGACCTCGCTCCGTCGCGACGTCCACAGCTGGCCGCCACATTGAACGGCGCGATGCCTCCCGCCGGTCTCGCTTTCAGCGCGCTCACAAGTAGCGTCCTGGTCCAGTACGCGCCGATGCCCACGATCACCGTCTATATCGTCAACGCGGCCGCGACAGCGCTGATGACCGCGCTGTTGTTCCTCGCGCCGGAGCGGCATGCACGACGGCCAGGGCTGTTGGCCTCCCTCAGACCCTCGATCGGCATCCCGCGACAAGCGCGACCCGCTTTCGTCACCGTCTTGGGCTGTCTGCTCGCGTCCTGGGCGCTAGGCGGGCTGTACTTGAGCCTCGGCCCTTCGGTCGTGCGTAGTCTCTTCGGCCTGCACAACGCGCTCTCAGGTGGGGCAGCGATCGCCGCGGTGACCGGGACGGGGGCGCTTACCGGACTCCTTCTACAGCGGCGCACGCCGTCCCAGACCATGACGATCGGTGCCGTCGCGCTGGTCGTCGGACCGATCCTGACCATCGGTGCGGTCCTGGCCCCGGCCGCGTGGCTCTTCTACGTCAGCAGCGTGGTCGGCGGAGTGGGATTCGGGGCGGGATTCCAGGGCGGCCTCAGGCTCATCCTCGCCTCCGCACCGGGCGACCGTCGATCCGGGCTCCTCTCGAGTATCTACCTGGTCAGCTACTCGGCCGTCGCGGTCCCCGCCCTCATCGCCAGTCTCCTCGTCCCCCATCTCGGTCTCACCGCCGTGATGATCGGCTACGCGGTGCTCGTCGCGTTGTCTTCCAGCACAGCCCTCCTCGCCCAACGACTGAATGCCGGTACCGGCGGCGTCCACAACAGAAAGCAGGTAGCAGCACAATGAATCGCGACGCCCTAGGGATCATCACCACCCACGACGACGCCGACGAATCGGTACTGCGCAGCGACGAGTGCGTGCGTCACGAAGCAATCGACCCGTGTTTCGAGCTGCTGCTCGACCTTGATGGTCCGGTGCGGAAGTTGGGCACCGGTTATGGCTTCGTAGAGGGGCCGATCTGGCATCCGACTGGACGCTACCTGCTATTCTCTGATATACCCGGAGATATTCGCCGCCGATGGGACGAGTCCGGCGTGATAGAGGTCGCGCGCCCTACCCGCAATGGGAACGGGATGACGTACGACCAGAAGCTTAACCTTCTGGTATGCGAGCACGCGACCTCATCTGTTGTTCGATACGACCAAGATGGAGCCCGGTCAGAGCTCGCAACGCACTTCGAAGGCCGCGAGCTGAACAGCCCGAACGACATCGTTGTGCACTCCGACGGTTCCGTCTATTTCACCGACCCGCTCTATGGCCGAATGCCAGGATATGGGATTGAGCGTGAGTCCGAATTGGGCTTCCAGGGCGTCTATCGTCTGCCTCCGGGCGAGGGCGATCCCCAACTGCTCGTAGACCGGACGATGTTCACAGCCCCTAACGGTCTTTGCTTCTCCCCGGACGAGAAGCGGCTGTACGTCAACGACACCGACCAGGCGAACATTCGAGTTTTCGACATTCGATCAGATGGCATGCTGGAGAACGGGCGCATCTTCGCCACCGGCATATATCAAGATGATGATCTCGGAGTCCGAGATGATGATCTCGGTGTCCCCGACGGGATGAAGTGTGATCAGGGCGGGAACGTCTGGGTGACCGCTCCTGGTGGAGTGTGGGTTTTCGCGCAAGATGGGCGACTCATCGGAAAGGTTCGAATCCCAGAAAAAGTCGCCAACCTGCATTGGGGTGGACCAGGCTGGGGGACTCTCTTCCTGACCGCGTCGACCTCCCTCTACGCTATCGACACCAAAACGGGTCCACGGAAGGAACCTTTCATGCAAATGGGTGCCGAGTAAGGGCACGCTTGACCTTCAAGCGGTTTCCGAATCGCTCGCCTCAAGGCCAGACGCACTCCGCTCGGCGATGCGTCACAGGCTCTTCTTGAATGTGAGCGTTCTCATGGCGGGCGAGGGCCCGCGGTCGTGTCGTCGGGCCGGTTCACCAGGTGAAGGCGAGCGGGCCGGCGGCCTGGCCGGCGCCAGGTACCGGGCCGGCGCGCCGGACGAATCCCTTGGCCGGCACGCGGACCTCGTCGGCCAGCCAGTTGGCGGCGTCGATGAGGCGGGGCAGGTCGATTCCGGGGCGCACGCCGGCCGTTCGAGCAGCTGAACGGCGTCCTCGGTGCAGACGCCGCCACCTTGGGCGCCGGGCATGGCGGGGTGCCCTCCGCTGCCGGCCAGGGCGGTGTCGATGTGGCGGACGCCGAGGTCGAGCAGGGGCCGCAGGGCGGCCAGGCCCATGCCGCGTCTGACTAACGCCTCCGGGCTGGCCTTGAACTCCGCCGAGGCGACCTTCATCGCCCCGCAGGGCCCCTCATCTTCATCCCGAGATTTCCGTGGTCCAGGGCACTCAAGGTGTCCACCCCTTGGGGGAGGATTCGGAACGGGCAGGCGGGCAGGCGCAGCGGTGTTCGTGGGGACACCAGAATGGGGTACTGGATGGGGTGGTTGCCCAGAGAGAGAATGGCGGGGCCCGGTCGTGAGCCTTCAAAGACACGTCTTTGGTGGATGAACGCCGCTGGATCACTGTGGTGGGCAAGGAATACCAGGTTGGCCTCGCGGCGCTCGCCGGTTCGCCGGTTACGCTGCCGGATCATGCCGGCTCGCTTGCGACCGTTGAACTGTAGGCTTTTCGCCTGTTTCCGGAATTCCTTCGATCTGGTGAGGTGACCGTCGATTATGCACGATTCTGCGAATGCGGCGGACCTCCTGAACGCCACAAAGGCTTTGGATTCGGCGGGGTGGCGTACCTCACGGCACAGCATGGCCGGGGCTGGGGCGGCGTGTGTGCAGGTCGTCGGGGGGAGGCTCCATGACGATGGGTCGATCACGATGGAGGTTCCCGAGAGATCTTCTGGCGTGGCCGGGATGCCGGTGATCTTGCGGCCCGCCACCGGTTCGGGGCGTGACCGGGCACGCGGCGTCGTTGAGTCGGCGCCGGCGACGGGGATGCACGGCTGGCGGGGCGATGCCGGCGGGGTGGGGCGGTCCCGTGCCACGACGCACACCGGTGTTGCACCGGACGGGGTTGCTGTGGGTGGGGTGGATGGACGGATGTCGGGTCGGTCCGATGATGTGATCGTCGGCTTGCCTTCCGGTGGTGGCGTGCTGTCGGCGGAGCAGGTCCAGGGCGATGCGGCGGCGGTTGCGGTGCAGGCCAGGGCGGCTGATGAGGATCGGCTTGAGGATGCGGGTCCGGTGGCCGGCTGGGAGTTCGCGAGCCGGTATTGCTGGTCGGTGCTTGCCGGTTTGTCGGATCGGTGGCCCGGGGTGGCGTTGGGGGAAATGAAGGCGGCTTCGCGGTGGCCGCGTATGACCGGGTGGGCGGACCTGGTCGATGCGTTGGCAGCGGCGGGGCCCGGCACGCACGCCTATGTCCGATTTGGGCGCTTCAGTGATGTTGGTCACGCCGTCGTCTTGTACCACACCGGTGACGAGGGTCTGGTGTTGATCAACCCTGATCAGCACGAGGACACCGGGTACACCATCACGGTCGGTACCAAGCAGGTGCGTGGCTGGCTTGCTGGTGATGTCGGCGGGCGGGAGGACCTGCGACTGGCCAATGCCCACGTCTCGTTCCGGGATCCGACGGGCCGGGTGGTTCCGTTCGGCGACGCCAGGCCGGAATCGGGATCGATCGTTCAAGCCTTGATCGATCCCGTCCACCCCCACACAGGCATGCCGCGGAGGCGTAGGACCGCCGGGGAGTGGGCAGCCGAGCTCATCGTGCGCATGGAACGAGGTCCGCTGACCGCGGACGACCTGCGCAACGTTGATCCGGGGGTGCGTGGGGAGATCTTCGCGGCGATCGAGGCGCAGGCTCCCGGCACGTACGTGACATGGCGCGAGGGAAGAACCACCAAGTACGGCCGAGTGGAGCACGTACCGCACGGGAAACAGTACTGGTCGATCGTCGAGGGCGCCGACCCGGCCAATGTCGGAGACCCGGTGCTCCGGCAGGCCGCCACCCTCATACAGCGCATGGATCAAGGTCCGCTGACCGGGCGCGACCTGCACGACCTTAATCCGTGGCTGCGCGGGGTGGTTCTCGCGGCGATCGAGGCGCAGGCTCCCGGCACGTACGTGACATGGCGCGAGGGAAGAACCACCAAGTACGGCCGGGTGGAGCACGTACCGCACGGGACACGGTACTGGTCGATCGTCGAGGGCGCCGGCCCGGCCAATGTCGGAGACCCGGTGCTCCGGCAGGCCGCCACCCTCATACAGCGCATGGATCAAGGTCCGCTGACCAGGGAAGACCTGCGCGACGTTAATCCGGGGGTGCGTGGGGCGGTCTTCGCGGCGATCGAGGCGCAGGCTCCCGGCACGTACGTGACATGGCGCGAGGGAAGAACCACCAGGTACGGCCGGGTGGAGCACGTACCGCACGGGAAACAGTACTGGTCGATCGTCGAGGGTGCCGACCCGGCCAATGTCGGAGACCCGGTGCTCCGGCAGGCCGCCACCCTCATACAGCGCATGGATCAAGGCCCGCTGACCGCGAACGACTTGAGCCACATTAATCTGTGGCTGCGCGGGGTGGTCTTCGCGGCGATCGAGGCGCAGGCTCCCGGCACATACGCGACATGGCGCGAGGGAAGAACCACCATGTACGGCCGGGTGGAGCACGTACCGCACGGGACACGGTACTGGTCGATCGTCGAGGGCGCCGACCCGGCCGCCGATGCCGAAGACGCGGTGCGCCGACAGGCCGCCAACCTCATACAGCGTATGGATCAAGGCCCGCTGACCGGGCGCGACCTGAGCCACGTTAATCCGGGGATGCGTGAGGTGGTCTTCGCGGCGATCGAGGCGCAGGCTCCCGGCACGTACGTGACATGGCGTGAGGGAAGAACCACCATGTACGGCCGAGTGGAGCACGTACCGCACGGGACACGGTACTGGTCGATCGTCGATGCCGACCCGGCCAATGTCGGAGACGCGGTGCTCCAGCAGGCCGAAACCCTCATACAGCGCATGGATCAAGGCCCGCTGACCGGGCACCACCTGCGCCACCTTAATCCGGGGGTGCGTGGGGTGGTCTTCGCGGTAATCGAGGCGCAGGCTCCCGGCACGTACGTGACATGGCGCGAGGGAAGATCCACTAGGCACGGCCGGGTGGAGCACGTACCGCACGGGACACGGTACTGGTCGATCGTCGAGGGTGCCGGCCCGGCCGCCGATGCCGGAGACCCGGTGCGCCGACAGGCCGCCAACCTCATACAGCGTATGGATCAAGGCCCGCTGACCGGGCGCGACCTGCGCAACGTTGATCCGGGGATGCGTGAGGCGGTCTTCGCGGCGATCGAGGCGCAGGCTCCCGGCACATACGTGACATGGCATGAGGGAAGAACCACCAGGTACGGCCGGGTGGAGCACGTACCGCATCGGACAGAGTATCGCCCGATCGCCGGAAGGACGGTAGCGGCCGGGAACAGCCGTGAGCGATTCATCAATGATGTTGGTGCGCTGGGTTCCGATGAAGCCACGGCTTGGGCTTCCTATGCTCATGCCGACGCCGCAATCCAAGAACTGCCGGCTGAGACGTATCGGCCAGGCGGGGGTGCAGGTGACGAGACGGGTGGTTTCGAGGGGCCAGAGCTGGGCGGGCCGTTCGTTCTTCAGACGACCCTCGATCCCACAACGGCGAAACAGCGCGAGGAGCTCGATCGAGCGAATTTCGATGAAGCGATCAGGAAACGTGAAGACAAGATCCAAGATCTCGATGGCCAGATCCGTGACCTGAGCGCTGATCCGGGTGCCGATCCGGCGATCGTGGAAGGGCTCCACGGCTCTTTGCGAGATGAACAGGCGATCCTGGAGCGTCTCCTCCGAGCCCGGGACACGCTGAACCTCCCAAGCACGGTGGATCCCGGCCATGACGCTGGCGATACGGCCGTTCTGAACATCCGGCCGGCCGATGCCACCGGCAGCACGGGACACGACGGCACAGGCCACAAGCCGGCCCCCCACGTCACCTTCAATCCCGACGACCGCCACAACTGGTGGTCGAGCAGCCGTAGCGCCAGAACCTCCGCCGGAAAGCTGATCCCTGACGATGAGCAGGCCTGTGTCAGCGTCGCCGTCGTGACCCGCTGACCTGGGCACCGGTGGTGGGACCCCGCCCGCAAACCGCTGATCTTTCTCGTCACAGACAGGGGCACAGGTCCCGACACTCAACCAGATGAGGAGTGCTCTTCGAGCTGGCCACACTTTCCGTGCGCCTGTGGTCGATTCCTAAATTGCTGTCCGCCCTCGATCGATACACCGCTGCCGCGCCGGGGAGGCTGCTCGGTTGCTGGGAGACAGAGATCGGGGAAATCCTCACCCGTCTTCTCGTGCTCCGTGGCTTCGCCGACGCCGAGGAGCTCTCCGCCGAACGCGAGCGGCTGTTGCTAGCCGATGATCCGTTCGACATCGGCGAGCACCTGGTCGGCATGCGGCTGGAAACGTACCGGATGTTCGACTTCGTTCCCGACGTGGAACCAGGCGAGTACGGAAGCGTGTACGAGTTCCGCACCTACGAGCTCAAGATCGGCGGACTGGCGCCGACCATGGCCGGGTGGAAGGCCGCCGTGCCCGCCCGCACCGCCATGTACCCGCTGACCGCCGCGATGTACGGACTCGACGGCGCACCGCGAATCACCCACATCTGGCCATTCCCGGATTTCAACGCCCGTCTCGCCATCCGTAAAGAATCCTACGACACCGGCATCTGGCCGCCGCGCAACGGCCCGGAGAACATCGCACACGCCACCTCGACCATCGCTATCCTGACACCGATCTCTCCGCTGCGCTGATCCGAAGAACTGATTCGCCGTCGTCTTGAAACCATCCGGATCTTGACGCTGTCACTGAGCCTTTTTCATCGTCCAGGAGCTTCGCGGGTCTGTAGGACGTGGATGGCCTTGGCCAAGAATCCGGCGCGGTGTGGGCAGCAGCGGAGTTTCCGCGGGATGCGCCATGTCTTCAGCGACGCGTTGGCGCGCTCGCCGGGACCGCGCAGCTTGGCATGGGCGCGGTTGGCCTTCTTCTGCGGAGCCGGTTTGTTCTTCCCGCGATAGGGCGTCCAGACGTGGTCGGCGGCGCCGTGGTAGCCCTTGTCGGCCAAGACGATCAGACCGGCCCATTCCAGGGCGCGCAGGATGCCCCAGATCCGTGCGGCCCGGATGTCATGGACACTGCCGGGCAAGGCTCCCGACACCCAGACGATCTCACCAGCCGGAGTGGCGATGACCTGCAGGTTCATTCCGTGTCTGCGGTGTTTGCCCGAGTAGAACGGCCGATCCGCGGCGACTCTGTCGATCGGGATCAAGGTGCCGTCCAGCACCACGTAGGCGTGCCCGGCCCGCGCGGCCGACCGCAGTGCCGCTTGCAGCTTGGGCGCCCGGGCGGCCAGCAGTTCGACGGTCTCATTGACGTACCGCCAGGCCCTGGAGGTTGAGATGCCGAACCCGGCGGCCAGTTCGGCGAAGGTGTCGCCCTTACGCAGGTAGACCAGCACCAGCAGGGCCTGCTGGGGGCTGTTGAGCAGCCGGCCACGCGAGCGGATTCGTTTGCGGTGCCGGCGTACCAGGCCGGCGGTGTAGTTCAAGGTTCGACGCGACAACGGCAGCGCAGCACGGTAGAACAGCAACAGAAGCCCCTGGGCGGGTGGTGATCTTTGGCGAGTAATCCACCTACCAGGAGCTTCGCCACACCTGGGGCTCTACACCGGACTTGTGATCAAGCTGCGACCCGCGGCCGACCCACCGCCCGATGAAAAAGGCTCACTGACCAAGCGCCGCTCGAGCCCTTGCTTAGCGCGCCTTTTCCGACGCTCGGTGCTCGTTAACCCCCGGCACTACCAACGACCGCAGAGAGTTAAGGCTGGGGCTTCGTCCACGCTGCATGTGCGTCGGCTCGGCCGCTGATGCGTGCGCATGACGGTGAAGGCCACCGAGACCGTGCGGTTCATGTCCGCCCCGGCCTCGGCCCGCGCCACCTCCGCATGCACCTGCGCACGAGTGCCCGTACGGGGCTCCCGGAGGCTCCCGGGAGCCCCGCACGGGTTGTGCCTGCTTGTCCGGTTGCCGACTCCGCAGGCCGACGCCCTCACCCTCTTCACCCGCGGCCGCACCCCCTGACGTCGGTCCTTTCCCCGGCGTGCGGCGCTGACAAAAAAGTAAGCCCTTCCGGCGGACACGGGAAGGCGATAACTTCACGGCGGTCGGTGAATTTGCCCGCACCGCCCGCTGCCACGTACGCGCATACGTAGACGTAGACGACACGCACATCTCCACATCCGAGTGCGCGTACATATCAACATCCACCTTCGCGAATGACGGGAATCCACGATGCCGAGCCCCGAATCCGATGCCCTCCGCGCGAGTCTGCGGTCCATGGCCGACCGTATGCGGACCGATCCCGACATGGATCTGCCGGCCTTGCGCGACATGATGGACGAACTGCAGGCGCAGTCGGCCGAACCCACCGCGGTGACATACGAGGAGGCCGAGATCGTGGGTCGGCCGGCCCTGTGGTGCGATCCGCTTGACTCCGCGACCGACCGCGTCATTCTTTACCTGCACGGCGGCGCTTTCGTGGCGAACTCGAAAGACACCCACCGCAAAGTCGCCGCCCATCTCGCGAAGGCGACCGGGTGCCGGGCGCTGGTAATCGATTACCGGCTGGCTCCGGAGAACCCCTTTCCGGCCCAACTCGACGACGCAGTGGCGGCCTACCGCCGACTCCTGCGCGATGGCGTCGAGCCCGGCCATATCGCCGTCGCAGGTGATTCCGGCGGCGGAGGGCTCGCCACCACGACCGTCCTGAAACTGCGCGACGACGGCGACACGCTCCCCGCCGGGATCGTGGCGATCTCCCCCTGGTACGACATGGAGGCCAAGGGCGAGACCTTCGACACCAACGCCGCGCACGACGCCTTCACCACCCGGCGGACGACGCTCGCACTCGCCGCGATGTTCCTCGGTGAGAACGGCTCCGCCACCGATCCGCTGGCCAATCCCCTATACGCGGACGCCACCGGGCTGCCGCCCATCTACCTGACCTGCGGCGGGTACGAGGCGCTGCGGGCCGACGCGGAACGCTTCGCGAGGCTCGCCGCCGACGCGGGCGTCGACGTCACCCTCGAAGTGAGCGAGGGGATGCAGCACATCTACCCATTGATGGCGGGCCGTGCCCCCGAGGCCGACCGGACCATCGCGAACATCGCACGCTGGCTACGTCCCCAGCTAGGCTTGGACGCCGCGCCGGTCCTGAGCGCCGCGACGGGCCCGAGTGCCCAGTCGGGCCTGGGTACCGAGCGGGGCTCCAGCAGCTGAGGAAGACGGGGAACTCGCGCGTGGCCGTACCGTGTCACGACCTACCCGCGTCGTGCCGATCCCGCGCCTGCACCATGGTGCCGGTGTGGTCGTCGACCCAGTGCACGAGGGTGTGCAGCGTCACGGCCAGATCCGAGCCGAGCGCGGTAAGGCTGTAGGTGACCTGTGGCGGCACGGTGGGCGCCACGGAGCGTTCGATCAGTCCGGCGCGCACCAGGATCTTCAAGTTCTGCGACAGCATCTTCTCGCTGATGCCAGCGACCTCGGCGGTCAGCTCGGAGAACCGGCGCGGCCCGTCGGCCAGGGCGGAAAAGATCAGCACCGCCCACCGGTTCGTGACCCGGTCGAACACCGCTCGCGGACACTGCTGCTCCAGTACGTCGGCGGCCCGCGACGTCCGCGCTGCTCCCACCTGGGATTCTTCCTCCATAGGGCCCATGCCGACGCAACTCGCGGTGACCCCGCCCTATTCCTGGTGCGCCCGCGCCACCGCATCGCCAAGGACGACCCGCCCACGGCCTTCACGCCGTCGCGGCAGACGTGGGGAGGAACAGCAGGCGCTCGATCGCGGCGGGGTTGCCGCCTCCCCGGCCGCGGGCGATGGCGCGTTCGCAGGCCATCGGCCAGGGAGTGTTCGGGTCCCGGGACTATCTCTCCGAGAATTAGCGCTAAGCGTGGGTGTGTCAACTTAGAGGTTGCGCGGATTGGTGATCTTTAGGGGGCGCCGTGTGGCACGGTTGCCCCAGCGGTAGGGGGTCCAGGCTCGGCCAATCACGCTACGCTGAGTGATGCTGATGTCGGCTTTATCGGCCCTTATGGGCGATCTCGCCGGTCATCTCGCGGGCGGCGAGCACGTCACGGCTTTTCGCCGAGTCATCGATCGACAGCACCGTGCCCACACCCTCGTCAAGACACCACACCGTGACCACACCGCGCGGGCCGATATCAGGTCGACGTGTCAGCGCAGGGGCGTTCGTGGTGTGACGAACACGTTCAGCCGCCAAGGTCGCCGATGAAGTCCGTCAGCAGCGCGGCGAACTGTTGCGGTGTCTCCTGGTGCGGCGCGTGGCCGGCATGGGGGATCAACTGCACCTGTCCGCGCCACAGCGCAGGGATGGTGAGCTTGCGCAGGTAGTCAAGGTTGACCAGCTGCTCACCGGCGCCATGCAAGATGGCCAGCGGCTGGCGGAGTTCTGCGACGATCGCGACCTCGTCCGCGAACCGACTTTCGCCGACGCTGGAGCCCAGCCCTGCGCGCGCCGCGCCGTCGGTGGCCAGGATGTCGGATACGAACTCGCTGGTTGCCAGCGCCGAGCCGGGCGCGGTGAAGCTTTCGGCAACTGACCGCGCCTCGGACTCGCTGAGGCTCGCGCTGCCGATGGCGTTCATCGCCGGGTTCGGCAGGAATGCCTCCGTAAACTGCGCGGCTGACGCGACCGGCGGCGCGCCGAAGATGACAAAGCCAGCCGCGCTCTGCAACGTCGGCGCGGCCTCCAGAACGATCTGGCCGCCCATGCTCCATCCGACGACGACCGCGTCGGCGGCACCGAGCGTCCGGGCGAAGTCGGCGAGCACGGCGGCGTATCCCGGCAGCGAGTAGTCGGACTGGTCCCTGGTTGGCTCGGACTGCCCGTGGCCGGGCAGGTCCAGCGCAAGGCAGCGAAACTGCTGGCCGAAATTACCTGTCAGCACTGGGAGCCAGGTTCTGGCCGAAGACGAGTTGCCGTGGACGAAGATGACCGCACGGTCGTCTTGGCTGCCCCGGCCGCCGGGGCTCTCCAGGTAGGCAATCTGCTGCCCAGCGATGTTTACGCTCAATTGCTCCACTTGCTACCTCTTGATTCCGATGGCCGTCTCCCCGCGCTGTCCGCGCCGTTGCTAACCTAAAATCTCGCGCGGATTGGTGGGCTGTCACGGGCGTCGTGACGGCCGGCCAGCCACATCCTCGATGACCAGGCCGGACAGGCCCGAAAACACCACATCGACCAGCTGATTGACCTCAAACACACCTCAGCGTGGCAGGACGATACCCTCCGCTACCACCGAAAGTGCGACAGAGCCGTTAACACTGGGCAGACCCAGTTGTGGCCGGCGAACCGCCGTTTTCTCAGCGGAAACGCTCGTCCAGCATCTCGTACATGTCCGGAGGGAGTTCACGTTCGCCGGCCTTGATGCGGTCCAGCAGTTCACTCCATGCCTTTACGGACACATACAGCTTCGGGCCGTCGGGATCTTTACTGTCGCGGATCGCAACGACGAGTTCACCCTCTTGCGGGCTCTCCGGTACGGAAGCCATATCGTCGAACTCGCCGTCTTTGACGCCGAGGACGAAGGCCTGCCACTCATCCGGTGTGTAATACAGCGAGGTCCCCTCAGAGGTGACCGAATCTCGCAATACGACCATACGCGCAGCGGCCTTGTGCTTAACCGGCACATCCTCGCCGTCAACGAAGAGCAGTCCCAGAGTTCCGGATACCTCGTTCATGATCTCCCTTCTCACGTCCATGCTGTGATGCACCTATACGAGGGCGCAACGTCACTGTTCCAGGGCCAGCTGAACCAGCATCTTCGGGGCCGAGCGGCGTACCAGGACACCGCGGCCCGGCGGGAGCGGCCGGGCCCGCTGGTCGCCGATGACGGGGCCTTCGGAGGGGTCACCGGAGAGCACCAGGCCGTCGGTGCCGAGTTCGCTCAGCCGGCTCAGTATCGGCTCCGACATCTGGCGGCGCGTCAGCCCGGCGACCCGGCGGGCGGCCACCACGTGGAAGCCGACCTCCCGGGCCTGCGGCAGGAAGTCGACCAGAGGCGCCAGGGGCGACTGCCGGCTGGAGGACACCAGGTCGAAGTCGTCCACCACCAGGAACAGTTCGGGACCCTCCCACCAGCTGCGATCGCGCAGCTGCTCGACCGTCACGTCGGCCGGGGGCAGCCGCTCGGTGAGCTTGTCGGCGAGGGCCTGGGCGACCGCCGTGGCCGCATTGGCGTCGCCGGCGTAGGCACCAAGGTAGCCCGGAGGGACCAGGCCGAGCAGGCCGCGCCGGTAGTCGAAGATGACGAACCGCACTTCGTACGCCGTGTAGCGGGCCATCATCCCCCAGATCCACGTGCGCAGGAACTCCGTCTTGCCCGAGCCGGAGTCCCCGAACACCAGGAAGTGCGGGTCGGTGTCGGAGAGGTTCAGGTAGACCGGCCGCAGATCGTGCTCGGCGATGCCCACCGGCACACCGGGCGTCTCGTCCTCAATCGGGATCTCCATCTCGTCGACGGTCAGCCGTTCGGGCAGCATCCGGATCGCCGGCGCGGCCGCCCCCTGCCACCCATCGGTGATTTTGGTGAGCGCGTCGGCCTGGGCCTCGGCGAGTTCACCCACCGTGCCGCGGCCGTCCAGCCGGGGCAGCGCCACCTGGAACTGGGTGCCCGGCGGGGCGAGGCCACGGCCGGGCGGCACGCTGCCGAAGGCTCGGGCCACCCGGCGGTTGACCTCGGACTCCGACGGGTCGTTCAGCCGGAGTTCCAGGCGTCCGCTGATGCTGTCGCGCAGCGCGGTGCGGACGTCGCCCCAGCGGTTGGCGGTGAGTACCAGGTGGACACCGACACCGAGACCGCGGCCCGCGATGTCGTGCACGGCCTCGTCGATTCCCTCCATCTCACCGCGGGCGGCACCCCAGTTGTCGATGAGCAGGAACACGTCGGCGGTCCGCATCCGCTGCGGCAGCCCGCCGGCCGCGCGGCGCCGCCGGAACTCGGTCGCGGAGTCGATGCCCATTCCGCGGAACTGGAGTTCGCGTTCGCCGATCAGCTGGCGGACCTCGGCGAGGACCCGCCGCGCCTGCGCCAGGTCGTGCCGGCCGGCGACCCCGCTCACGTGCGGGGAGCGTTCGAACGGCAGCAGCGAGCCGCCGCCGAAGTCGAGGCAGACGAACTGCGCCTCGTCCGGGGTGTGGGTCAGCATCGCCGACAGCATCAGCGTGCGCAGCATGGTGCTCTTCCCGGACTGCGGAGCGCCGATGACCATGAGGTGGCCGGCCTGCACGAAGTCGGGAACCAGCGCCTGCTGCAGCTGCTGGAGCGGGATGTCGAGGACACCGACGGGGAACTGCAGCCGGCCGCGGGACGGCCACCACTCGGCCGTCAGACCGCGTTCAGGACGGACCGCGACCGGGCCGATCAGGTCGTCCAGCGGGAGCGCGGGGGGCAGCGGCGGCAGCCACACCTGGTGGGCGGACTGCCCGACGGTGGCCAGGCGCTCCGCGATGACCTGCATCTCGGTCGGCCCGGTGATCAGCGGGCGGGGCCGTTCCTGCTCCTGGCGGTCGTGTGGCTCGGCGTTCGGGTCGGGCGGCACCCGCAGGCCGAATGGCACCGGTCGGACGAGCGACGGCCCGGCCGGCATGTGGTCCCGGGCGGACTGGTGCGGTCCGGAGACGTGGGCGACCCGGAACCGTTCGTACACCGCGTCGGTGACCTTGAGGTAGGCCGATCCGGGGATGGGCGGCAGCTGGTAGGCGTCCGGGGTGCCGATGACGACGCGGGACTCCGCGGCGGAGAAGGTGCGCAGGCAGATGCGGTAGGACAGGTTCGCGTCCAGGCCGCGCAGCTTGCCCTCCTCCAGGCGCTGGGTGGCCAGCAGCAGGTGCATGCCCAGGGAGCGGCCGACGCGGCCGATCTGGACGAAGAGTTCGATGAACTCGGGCCGACTGGAGAGCAGTTCACCGAACTCGTCGACGATGATCAGCAGGTAGGGCAGCGGCTGCAGGGGGGTGCCGTCCGGAGCGGTCTGCCCGGCCGCGCGGCGCAGCTGGTACTCGCGGACGTTGTCGATGTTGCCGGCGTCACGCAGGATCCGCTGACGCCGCTGCTGCTCGCCCACCAGCGCGTCGCGTACCCGGTCCACCAGGGCCAGGTCGTCGATGAGGTTGGTGATCATGCCGGCCACGTGCGGCAGCTCGGTCAGGCCGGCGAAGGTCGCGCCGCCCTTGAAGTCGACCAGCACGAAGCTGAGCAGTTCCGGGGAGTGGGTGGTGGCCAGCCCGGTGACCAGGGTGCGCAGAAGCTCGCTCTTGCCGGAGCCGGTGGCGCCGACGACCAGGCCGTGCGGCCCCATGCCGCCCTGCGCGGACTCCTTGAGATCCAGCGAAAGCGCCTGCCCGTCGGCGTTGAAGCCGAGGGGCAGGCGCAGCACGGCCTCGTCCTCCACTCCGACCCAGAGCCTCTGCGGGTCGAAGGTCTCCACGTCGGCGATGCCGAGCATGCGCGGCAGCGACATCACTTGGGAGAGGATCTCCTCCTCGCCCTCCGTGGACAGCCGCAGCGGCGCCAGCTCCCGGGCGATGGACTCGCACAGGACCGGCTCCGGCCACTCGGCGAGCACGTCGGTGGGCTGCTGGGGAGGCGGAGCGCCCCGGTCGGTCGGCCGGACGTCCATGGTGAGCGCGCCGGTGCGGTTGACGCGCACTCGTACGTCGGCGCGGGTCGGCTCGTCGTTCTCTCGCTCCACCACGCACAGCACGGCGATGGCGCTGTGCGGACCGGCCGCCTGGAGGAGCTCCGCGGCCACCGGGGAGCGGGCCCAGGCGGCCCTGGGGTCGTAGCCGTCCAGGACCACCACGAGCCGGCGCCGACCGTCCGGCGCGTCCCGGCCGACGAGGCCGCGGTGGGGCGACGACTGCTCCGCGACCCGGTCCAGGACCGCTTGCAGGTGGTCGGCGACGTCGTCGAAGTCCTCGGCGACCAGGGGGACGACGCCGGCGTTCCCGGTGGCGTCCGGTTCGTGGGTGTGCGGCAGCCACTTGGCCCACTCCCAGTCGCCGTTTCCGGCGACGATGACCACGCCCACGTCGTCGGGGGCGTGCAGCACCCCGATCTGGCAGACCACGGCGCGGGCGACGCCGCGGGCCACCTCCAAGGGGCCCAGCACGCTGACCACACCACCGCGGGAAAGGTCGACCACCGCCGGCTGGCTGCCGACGGTGGACGCGGAGGCGATCAGCCGGTCGGCCGCCTCCTTGGCCCGGGAGTCGTACTCCACCGTGGGGTCGTTGCGGGCGGACAGGCGGATCGGGGTGGACAGCGGGGCCGTGCCGACGCCGACGCACACCCGCAGGAAGTCGGCGTCGGTGATCCGGCGCTCCCAGACCCGGCGGCGCCGGGCGGCGATCGCCCACAGCCGGTACGGCGACGGGTACGTCCACGCGGCGACCACCCGCTGGGCCTCCGCGACCTCCTGGGCGGTCTTTCGGACCTCGACCAGGTGGGCGAGGTAACGGTCACGGGCCCGCAGTTTGTCCTTGCGCGCGCTACCGCGCATCTGCAGGCGGATGCCCACGGTGGTGCCGATGGAGAGCACCACGAAGCAGATGCCCATCAGGATGAGCACCTTGCGGCCGCCGGACATCAGGTAGGCGGCCATGCTGATGCTCGACAGCAACGGCATCAGCATGACCAGCCAGTTGGTGGAATCCCGTCCGACGGGCTGCGGCGGCGCGGCGAGCACCACCGGTTCCGTCGGGAGCTGCGGCGGCAGGACCCGGGCAGGTCGGTGGAAGATGATCCGGGACATCAACGCTCTTCGTCAGTGACGGTGGCATGAGGGAAGCGGGGATGACCCGCATCCCGGCTCTCCCACCGTAGGAGTTCGCCGTCGGCGACGGGTAGCCCCCGTTCCCGCACCCGGGGATGCCCCCCATCGGGGACGCCGATCAGCGTGTGTCGTTCAGGCCGGGGAGGCGGGGAAGGCGGGAGCGCGGGCTGCCGGGGCGCCGGTTCGGGACCTTCGGCACCACGTTCCCGCTGTACCGGGTCGGCATCTGCTGCAGTTGGTCGATGAGGTCGGTGAGGTTGCCGGTCACCTCGTTCAGCCGCTCGGCGCGCTGGGCGGACAGGGCCTCGACGGCGTCGTCCACGGCTTCCATCACCAGGGCGGACAGCCTCTGCCGGTCGTCGGGGTCGATCACCGAGCGGTCGATGTCCAGCCCGACCAGCCTGCCCTGGCCGGAGACGGTGGCCCGGACCAGGCCGTCACCGCCGTAGCCGGTGGCCTCCATCGACTGCATCGCGGCCTGGACGTCGGCCACGTCGTAATTCATCTGCTCGGCGCGGCGGGCCAGCGCCTCGAAGTGGTTCTGGGGGGTCTCTGGCATGGGAATCGGTCTCCTTCGGTGGCCGGGCCGACCGGACGGCCGGCGATGGATCGTTCGGCGAGCACGATGACGCCGAAGCGGGCGAGCGAATGCATGTGTTCCTCGCCGGTGCGGGGCGACCCGTAGACGGATGGCCGGTCGGGCCGCCCCATCACATGACGTGTCCGAGGTGCTCTATGCCGCGCTGGGAATGAGCGGTCGGTTGAGCCTGACGACGGCGACCGAGACGCACGCCTCCACTTCTACTTTCTCTCCGTCTTCGTTGGTCATCGTGACCTTCGCGCACAGACTGGGCGACCGCCAGAGGTCGTCGGCTCGCGCGGTTCCCTCCTCCAGGACCGTGAAGTCGGCGGGGTCCCAGTCCTGCGGACTGGGCGGCAGGTCCAACAGGTCGGATAGTGGCGGTAGGCCGGGCAGGTCCTGGAGATGGGGTTTCGTGGTGGGGGTCAGGACGGCCCAGTGGCTGGATCCAGTGCCGTCCGTTCTGGCGGCGATAGTGATCGGCTTGCCGGTTCCATAAGTCTTGATTTCTCCCTCAGGCTCGAGGATGCGTACTTGGTAGCCGGTGTAAGGGGAGATCAGGTGCTTGATGATGCCGACCTCGGCGGCGGAGGTCGTCGCGGGGTCGGCGGTGAGGGTGTCGACGATGTCCTCGATGCCCGGGTTCGTCTTGCCGCTTGCCTTCCTGATCCCTTGCCAGGTCTCCTCGTCCAGCAGGTCGGGACGTCCACGGACCGCTTCGGCCAGGAATTCGCGCAGGCCGGTGTCGGTGGTGATGGGGGTGCTGCGGTCGGCCAGCAGTCTGCCTTGGGTCGCGACCCGTACGGCGCGAAGGAAGTCGCCGGTGGCGGATCCGATGCCCAGGCCGTTTTCGTGGACGGTCTTCAGCTGAGCGCCGGTCAGAGCAGCGGGCGCACCCGCCGGTTCCGGCTCGGTGGGCCAGACCTGGATGTCGGGCTCGATACCGACGAGCGGCTGGGGACGCGACCCAATCGTTGCGGCCGCTACGGGGACGAGTGCCGCCCAGCCCGCCGAGGCGTCCGAACTCGGATCGGTACGAGCCAGCACCAGCCGTGGCGCCCGCGAGTCACCATAGCCACGCACCCGCCCGTCGGTGCCCACGACCAGCAGGTACGTCCCTGTCAGGTCAGCGAGGACAGCCGGGGCCAGAACAGCGACGATCTGCTCCCAATGACCCTGTTCGCCGAACGCCTGCCGGATGTACCCGTCGGCTGAGCCATCGGCCAGATGCGTGCTGATCTGGTCGAACACCGCTCCCTGGTGGAAAACGGACAGGTCGTTGCCCAAGAACTCGGCCAGGATACGTTCTTCGAACTCCGCGACGACCATCGCGCCCATCGGCCCCACATAGGTCGAGGGCAGATGTCCCGCCTCGGTTCGGGGCAGATGTCCGGTCGCCAGCCCACGGAGTGTGGACGCGTCGCCGACCTGCTCGCCGTCGACGGTGAGCTCGCCGCCGACCGCGTCGATCAGCGCTTCGAACACCGCGTTCGGGCCCGTCCGCGATGCGCCGAACCTTACCTGGTGGTCGCGCGCCCACGTCTCCTGGGCGGCGCTGATGCCCGCCGGCGTGAGGTCACCGGCCGGTTCGGTGTTCAGGTCACCGTCCCAGCCGGTGGCCGACATGAACGGCCCGCCCAGCTGATCGGCCGCGAGCGTGAACCCGTTGATATCGACGACCAGCCCTAGCCCCGCTCTGTCCAATGACGCCTTGGCATCGTCGTTCCAGGCGATCACCCGACCGGCCGGGTCGGCGGAGCCGAACTCCACCAGCCGCTTCTCATCCGTGGTGTCGATCGCCACCCAGGACCGCGTACCGTCGAAGAACAGTGCCGCGCCCCCGAAGGAGATCGCCTCGACCAGCTCTCGCAACGACGACGAGGCCACCCACTGATCGGCCGCGATCCCCGACGGAGGCCCGCCCTGGGTGATCTGCCCGGTGGCGGCGGGCACACCCACGCCGCCGCGTTCGTCGAACAACGCCTGGAACAGCTCGACCGCCGCGCCCAGACTCAGCCCGGAAGCGACCACACCGGCACCGGTCCGTTCTCCCGCGCCCAGTGAAGCCGGATCGCCGAGCCCGGGGATCGTGCCGAGCCGCCCCACCGTTTCGCGCAGATCGTCCGGAGTCAGCGACAACACCGCGCCTTGGGCCGCATCACCGGGTGCGCGGCTGGGGGCGGACCGCGGCACCGACGCACTCGCCTGCCAGAGTTCGACCACCCTGCGCAGCCAGGACGCCACGGCCTCATCCCCACCGGCGGCCTTGGTCGCGTCGAGGGCCCGGCCCAACCTGACCAGCACCGGATCGGACAGATTCGGGCTGCCCAACGGCGACCCGCCCGCGAACCGCCCCGCCGCCGGCGGCAGTGCCACCCACCGCCGCCCCCCGGTGTCTTCGTCCGGGATCGGCGCGATGTAGACCGGCCGGCCCTTCCCGTACCGGTTGACCGCACCGTCCCGCTCGACCACCCGCACGGCCAGGCCAAGCCGGTTCACGAAGAACGGCACCACCTGCTCGGCCAGCTGTGGCCAGTACCCCGGATCAGCGGCCGACGCCGCCTTGATCGAGGCGATGATCTCCCCCAGCGCCTGACCACCATTGATCCGCGCACCGATCCGTTCACTCAGCGCCCGGGCGGCCTCGTCGTCGGCCGGATTCTCACGCTGGTAATGAAGACCCGCGTAGATCGAGTACACCACCTGCCAGAAACCCGGATGGGCGTCGGTGAACTGAGGGATCTTGTCGGCCAGCAACTGGCGCAGATCCCCCGCACTACCGACGAACACCCCGTCGGCGGTGGTGAAACCGCCGTCGGTGGCCTGCACCAGTGCCTCAAGCAAGCCGTCCGGACCGGCCGGGACCTCGACGAACCGGCGGTGATGACCCAGCGCCCATTTCTGCTGCGCCGTACTCACCCCCGCCGGCGCCCGGCCCACCGGCCCAACCGGCATGACCGGTTCGGTCGCGTCGACGATAGGGCTGATCGGGGCGGGCGTACGACGCCCGCCGGCCACATCAGCCGGACGGGTGTTCGCCCCCAGCGCCAGCGGAGGACCGACCGGCACCAGCCCCATCCACAGAATCCCGGAAGCGGCCGCGCCCCCTTCCAGCTGTGCGACGGTGACCGGCTGTCCTCCCCCGCGGGTGCGCACCCGCGACCCGTTGGCCTGCAGGATGATGACGTTCACCCCAAGATAACGGTCCACCAGCACCTGCAGCAGCGCACCGGTCAACACCCCATCAGGGCCACCCGAGACACCAGCGACGATCTGTCGCCAGGCCCGGCCATCCGCCAGGCGTTCGTAGGCCTGTGCCTCCCCCTCAGCGTCGGCGGCTCGTACGTACTGGTCCGTGATGTCCGCCCAATGCGGCGAACCCGTCACGCGGTCGGTGTCGGTCTCCATCGCCCGCGCCAGCCGCATCCGCAACTCGCGCGGACCACTCGACAGCGCTTCCACCCCTCCCGCGCGGCCGGCGGCCACCAGCGCCTCGAAGGGATCACTACTTCCGCGCGGCCCGACAAAGACCATCCCGCTCTCGGCGGCCCATTCCACCTGCTGCGGCGACAAGCCCTCCAGCACCGGACCGTCCACCGCCGCTGGTGCTCCCGTCCACCGCGGCTTCCCGTCGGGGCCGGAACCGTGGGCAAGCACCAACGTCGGGCCCGACCCGTGAGCGCGCATCCGCCCATCAGGGTGCAGCACCAGCAGGCTCTTCCCGAGGTACTGGCTGATCAATGACGGGGCGACGCTGTTCTCCAGTTCCGACCAGACTCCGGCCCCAGTGATGGCGCCGAGAATCCACTTCCACGCATTGCCGCTGTCGACCGAGTCTTCGACGTACTTGTGGAGTTCGTCCGGCGACAGGTCACGCCCGCGATCGTTCTCCCTCACCCGGGCTTTGACCGCGGACGCATACCCCTCCTTCACCCCAGGCCAGCCCAAGCCCTCTTCTGCAGAATCGTTCTGCATCCACTGGCCCAGCAGATAACGTAGCCGCGCTGGATCACGGACTACCTGGCCATCTGCGGTGACCGAACCACCGGACGCCGCGAGTACCGCCGCGTACAACGACCCGACGCCGGCGCCCAGCGCCGCAGCATCCCGTTCGCCGCCGACCGGCTCTTTCCCCTCGACGAACCCCCACGAATGCGCCCAACGCGCATGCTCCCACCCGATCCCCGCAGGAAGCCCGAAGTTCGGCCGGTCACTTCCGCGGTCCGATCCGCCGTCACCAACGCTGACCGTCTCCTCTCGCACCGGGAGCGCATTCGGCGTTTCTGTGGTTTCGGGTATCAGAGTTCTTCCAACGAATCGGCTGTACGCCCCGTCCCCGCCCTTGACCTGACCACCGCCGATGGTGGACGGGCCGGCGGCTTCTCCGGCTTCCATGACGGTTGACGTGATGCGGGAGTTGGACGTGTCGGGGACAGACGCCGCCGACAGCGGGATCGCGTCCAGATTCAGAGCTCCGACCGTCTGCACCGCCACAGGCGGCTCGATTGGGGCGACATCTGTGGCCGCGCCGGTAACGCCGGCCATGGGGTCGCTGACGCCCGCAGGGTCGGTCGGTGGCGGCACGAACCGCCTCCGCCCATCAGGGAGCGTCTGCATTACCCCCACGGCGGCTTGCAGGCATGCGCTGATGCTTTGGCTCGACTTACGCCACACGTCTCGCTCCATTTTGCTGTTCATGTTTCGGCAATCGTTACGCCGCACGGGAGTGCTCACTCGACGACCGCCACCTCGACGCAGTCCCTGCTGCGACTCTTGCTGCTCTTGTGCCAATCGAAAGTGCCCACTTCGTCAACCCCGTGATCGCCCTGTTCAGACCTTGAGAGGTCTCCGGTGGTCTGAGGGCCGACCGCCGGACCTGCGGACGGCGTCGCGGGTGCCGTCAGTCGTTCCCCGGCGGCCCGTACGGCCTGCTCCGTCCACCGCGCCTGACCGGCGGAAGTGGTGTCGTTTCGGATGGCGCGCAGGTCGTCGAGCAACTGCTCGGCTTCGGCGGCCCGCCCGCGCACGTCTTCGAGACGCCCGGTGAGCAGCGCGATCGCCGCGTCGTGGCCGTCGAGCACTCCCTGAAGCCGGTCGCGTTCGGCCTCCAGAGGCGACGTCAGGTCCCGTATCCGGGTCGGCGCGGTCGGATCCGGACCGCCGTCCAGGGCGAGGCGGACCCGCTCGGTCTCCAGGTCCTCGAGCCGGTCGGTGACGCGGGTGAGTTCGGCTCGTGCCCGGGCGCGATCCCGTTCCGCGGTGACGTGCTCGGGTTCGAGTCGGGCGACCGCCTCCTGCCATCCGGCGACGGCCTCCAGTGCCCGGTCGAACAGGCCGGGCAACGACGGACGCACCGCGGCCAGGTGCGCGCGGCGTTCGGCGATCGCCGCCGTGACCGCCTGCGCGAATGTCTGCCCGCGTTGCCAGGACGTGCGGTAGAAGCGTGCCAGGTCGACCGGGTCGAAGCCGTGGGCCACCGCGAGACGCCGGAGGTCGTCGGTCCAGAGTCCGGCTCGCGTCGCCTGGTCGGCGGTCAGGACGGCGTCATCGAAGGTCACGGGGTCGAAGGCGTAGACGCGCCCGGCCGGGTCGGCCCAGTGGCTGCGTACGGTGCCGTCGGGCTGACGAACGTCCAGCCGGATGTGCGCACCGAGCTCGTGTGCGACGTCCCGGGCGACGAACACCGGGTCCAAGGCGGACATCGCGGCCTCGGGCGGCAGCGCGGCCGGGGCGCCGGCCTTGTTGTCCCGGCGCAGCGCGTGGACCCGGTGGACCTCCGCGATGACGTCGGTGATCTCCTCCTCGACGGGGTGGAACAGACCGTCGGTCAGCCGGTTGTCGGCCCTGGTGAGCCGTTCCTCGTACTGGCCGAGCATCAGGAGAGCGCCGGGGTCGAGTTCGTAGGCCGAGCGCAGATCGGCCGTCATGGTCCGCACCGCCCACTCGAGCGTCGCTCGGTACTGCCGGGTCTGCGCCTCCGGACCGACGGTGAGCACGAGCGGGCGGTCGCCGCCGGCCTGCTCGCGGATATGGGTGACCAGGCCGTGGTGGGCGCGCGAGGCGGTGTAATCCTGGTGCGCCGCGTCGGCCAGCAGCGCGGGCAGGTCGAAGCGGGGGGCGGTGTCCAGTCCCTGCCACGCCTGTGGGTCCACCCGCCTCTGCAACACCTCTTCGGCCTGCTTCCGGTTCTCGGCCAGGTCGGCGAGCAGTTGCTGGTACTGGGCCTCGAAGATCTCCACGTACACGTCGCCGGTGACCGGGTCGCTGCGGAGCGGGTCGCCCACGTTGTGGGACTCGCGGAACAGGTGGTGCCGGGT
>NZ_JBFAUM010000030.1:0-79152 GCF_040679195.1 Actinoallomurus sp. NPDC052308
CCAGTGGCCCGAGCACCTCGCGGACCAGGCCGCCCCTGTCGAGCCAGTCCGTGTAGAACGCGTCCGGGTCCTCCCGGCCGTACTCGAAACGGAGCACCGACCGGCCACCGGCCCGCGCGGGTCTGGGACGCGTTCCGCCTCAGTTGGTGGCCACCAGGTGGTCCCGGAGGCCGACGCCGTACGACGTGGGCGTGCCGTCGTACGAGCTGATCAGCGACGGGCCGCTGCTGCAGTCCCAGGTGTTCCACGTCCACCCCAGGTAGCCGACGGCGTGCGCGTCGGCCCAGTTCATCAGGGTGTCGACGAAGCCGTGCGAGCAGTCGTTCTCGCCGATCTCGCTGAGCGTCAGCGGCACCTGCGCCGCGACCGGCCCGAGCTGGCCGTCGTAGCAGGACGTGCTCGAGCAGGTGTTGAAGTTGTAGATGTGCGCGAACGCGGCAAGGTTGTTCTTCGGGTCGGTCGGCCGGTACTGCAGCCACTGCGTGAGGTCGTTGGAGTACGCCAGCCCGCCGACGAGGATCACGTTGCCGGCGCCGGTCGCCCGTACGGCGTTCACGAGGCTCTGGAAGCCGGCCACCTGGTAGGGAATGCCGGAGCAGGTCCCGCCGTCCCGCCAGCAGGTCCAGCCGGAGGTCTCACTGCCGGTCGCGCGCTCCGGGTACGGCTCGTTGAACAGGTCGAAGACCACCGCGCCGTCGCCCTTGAAGGCGTTCGCGAGACCCGTCCAGAACGACGGCGCGTACTGGGCGTCCGGCATCGGCTTCTGGCAGGTGGCATGGACGTCCGAGCAGCCGGACGAGGGACCGGTGTAGGTGCCGTAGTTCCAGTGCATCTCGAGGATCGGGGTCATGCCGTGCGCCTCGAGCCGCGACACGAAGGACTTCACCTCGGCCTGGTACGCCGTGCCACCGTACCGCGAGTCGATGTTGCTCAGGCCGAGCCAGCACTCCTCGTTCAGCGGGACCCGGACCGCCGTGATCTTCCACGCGGCCATGGCGTTGATCGACGCGTCGTCGACCGGGCCGTCCCAGATGCCCCGGCCCTGGACGCACATGAACTCGCCGCCGGAGCGGTTCGCCCCGCGAAGGCGTACGGTCGTGCCGCTCGTGGTGACGAGCTTGTTCCCCGAGACGTGCAGCGCGGGCGCGGGTCCGGTCGTCCCGCCACCGCCGCCACCGCCGCCGCCTCCACCGCCGCCTCCGCCGCCGGAGCCCGAGCCGGTGCACACGGTGCCGTTGATCGAGAAGGACGTCGGATCGGTGTTCGTGCCGGTGTAGGTGAAGTTGGCGCCGATCTGGGCGCTGGCGCCGCTCGCCAGCGTGCCGTTCCAGCCGGCGTTGGTGACGGTGATGTTCTTACCGCTCTGGGACCACGTGCCGCTCCAGCCCTGGGTCAGCTTCTGGTCGCCGGTGTAGGCGTAGGTCAGCGTCCATCCGTTCAGCGAATCGCCGAGGTTCTTCAGCGTGATGGTGGCGCTGAAGCCCGACCCCCAGTCGTTCTTCGCGTAACCGACGTCGCAGGCCACGGCGGCGTGCGCGGCGCCGGTGACGAGGCCGACCCCGCAGACGCTGAGCAGGAAGGCCACGAGAAACGGGATCACGCGTCGAGGTCGCATTGACGGCTCCATGGCAGGTTGCGGGAGAGGTGTGGGAGCGCTCCCAAGCTGCCCGAAGGTAACCCTGGGGACCGGAGCCGGGAAAGACCCTTTCATCGCCGTTCACACCGGAGACCTCGCAGGATCCGACCCTGGGCCGCTCGACCCCCGCGGGTACGCTGACAGGACACGCGGCGACACTCCGGGCCCGGCGCCCGCCGTCGCCCCGACTCGAGGAGCGCGACGGCGCGAACCCCGGCAGGGGCGCGCGACGGGAGTCGCGCGTCACGCAGCCGCCGGGACCACCGGACCGGGATCCGCGCGAATGGGCGCTGGCCGTTTCCGGCCATCGTTAATGTGATTAACAAATAATGTTAATGTGGTTAACGATCATCGCAGGAGATCCCTGCCGGATGCGATCCGACGATCTTCAGGAGGCGCCGTGACCAGGTTGAGGTCACATCCGATCATCCTGGCGGCATGCGCCGTGCTCGCCCTGGCCGCGCCCGCGTCGGCGGCCGCCCGCCCCTCCTCCCCCGCAGGCGGCGCGACGAACCGGGCCGGTGCGCTCGCCGTCGCGCCCACTCCACCGCCCGGCACCGCCTCGGTCACGACCTCGGCCACTCCCTCCTCCGCCGCCGACCTGAGCTCCGGCTGGAAGATCCAGTCCTCGGCCGTCGCGGGCGCGTCGGGCGCGACGATCTCCCGCCCCGACTACGCGACCACGGGCTGGCTGGCGATCAGCCGCCCGGAGACGCTGATGGCGGGGCTGCTGGAGAACGGGCGCTACCCGAACGTCTTCTACTCCGACAACCTGGCCAAGGTCCCCACCGACCAGTTCAACGCGAACTGGTGGTACCGCACGCAGCTCACCGTCCACCCGCGGCGTGACGGCCGCACCGTCCTGATCATGAACGGGGTGCTCGGCACCGCGGACCTGTGGGTCAACGGCACCAAGGTCGCCGACCGGTCACAGCTCCAGGGCGCGTACTCCCGGTTCGAGTACGACATCACGCCGTACGTCCGGGACGGCCAGAACGCCATCGCGCTCGACGTCGCCAAGAACGACCCGAAGACGTACCTGACCGACAGCCTGCTCGACTGGAACCCGCCGGCGCCGGACCGCAACACCGGTCTGCGCTTCGCGCCCCAGCTCGCCCAGGCCGGCCCGGTCGCGCTGCGCAACGTGCACGTCGTCCAGCACAACGCCGCGGACCTCGGCAGCTCGGACCTCACCGTCAGAGCCGACCTGCGCAACGACACGGACGCCGAGCAGAAGGCGCGGCTGGACGCCACGATCAGCCGCGGCGGAACGCGGATCGCCGTGTCCGCGAACGCGAGCGTCCCCGCCAAGTCGACCCGGACGGTGACGCTGACGCCGGCGGACCACCGGGCGCTGCACCTGGCGCACCCCGCCGTCTGGTGGCCGTACCAGCTCGGCGCGCAGCCGCTCTACCACCTGACCGTGAGCGCGAACGCCGGCGGCCGGGTCTCCGACCGCACCGACGAGGACTTCGGCATCCGTACCGTCACCTCGTACCTGACGCCGGTCAAGCCGGGCACCCACACCACGCACGGCGGGCGGCAGTTCGTGATCAACGGCGTCCCGCTGGTGATCCGCGGCGGCGGGTGGTCGCCGGACATGTTCATGCGCTACTCGCCGCAGAACATCCGCGACCAGCTCGCCTACGTCAAGAACCTGGGACTGAACACCCTGCGGTTCGAGGGGAACCTGCCGCCCGACGACATGTTCGCCCAGCTGGACCGCGTCGGCCTCCTGGCCATGCCCGGCTGGCAGTGCTGCGATCGGTGGGAGGACCCGTCCTCCAAGTGGCCGGACGCCCTCAAGGCGAACGCCGGCGTCCAGGCGACCCACGTGGCGCAGTGGCTGCGCGACCACCCGAGCGTCTTCACCTTCTACCAGGGCAGTGACGAGGCGCCCGACGCGGTCAAGGAGGCCATCTACCTGAAGGCGTTCGCGGCGGCCGACTGGCCGACGCCGCAGGTCGCCGCCGCGGAGTACAAGGCGTCGCCGCAGCTCGGCATGTCCGGTTCGAAGGAGGGCCCGTACAACTATGTCCCGCCGGGCTACTGGTGGGCGAACGGGCCGGAGACGGTCGATCGCGGCGACCCGACGTTCACCAACCAGGGGAGCGCCTGGGCGTACGGCAGCGAGACGAGCGCCGGCAACACGGTGCCGACCCAGGACTCCCTCAACCGGTTCCTGACACCGGAGGAGCAGAAGAAGATCTGGGATCTGAGCACGACGAACGGGCCGGGGACCGGGCCGGACCTGTTCCACGTGTACCCGAAGTTCAACAGCTACACGAAGACCGCCCGGATGGGGCAGTACAACACCCCGCTGTGGAACCGCTACGGCCACTGGTCCGACATGGCGTCCTACCAGCGGATCGCGCAGATGGGCGGGTACGAGGTCACCCGCGCGCAGTTCGAGGCGTACCTCGGCCATTCCAAGGATCCGGCCAATCCCAGCACCGGCGTCATCTACTGGATGCTGAACAAGGCCTGGCCGTCATTGCACTGGAATCTCTACAATTACGACCTCGACCAGCCCGGCGTGTACTTCGGCGCGCAGAAGGCCGGCGAGCCCGTCCACGTGATGTACGACTACGCCGACGGCTCGATCAGGGTCGCCAACCTGACGAACGCCCGGCAGTCCGGCCTGACCGCCACCGCGCGGTTCATCGATCTGAACGGCACGGTCAAGGCGACGGCCCGGCAGACGGTGCCCGCACTGGCGAGCCAGGACGTACGGACCGTGCTGACGCCGAAGGTGCCGGCGGGCATCTCCCGCACGTACTTCCTGGAGCTGACGCTGACGCGTCCGGGCGCGACGGTGAGCCGTAACGTCTACTGGCTCTCCACGAAGACGGACGAGGTCGACTGGCCCAAGTCGCTCGGCCAGGGCAGCGGCGCGGTCTTCAAGTCCGACGGTTACGCCGACCTCACGGGTCTGCAGAGCCTGCCCGCCGCGAACGTCAAGGTGTCCGCGTCGACGCACCGGAGCGGCGGGGAGGCGACCACCACGGTGACCATCCGCAACGTGGGTTCCAAGCCGGTGCCCGCGGTGTTCACCCGCGCCGACGTGCGCCGGGGCACCTCGGACGGCCGCGCGCTGGGCGGCGACGACCAGGTCCTGCCGATCGAGTGGAGCGACAACGCCGTCACGCTCTGGCCGGGACAGAGTCAGACGCTGACCGCGCGCTACCGCGTCGCGGACCTGCGGGGCGCGGCGCCGGTGGTCGGGATCACCGGCTGGAACCTCGCCGGTCTCACCGTCCCCGCACGCGGCTGACACCCTTCGCTCCTTATTTCACACGTCCGGAATCATGACCGGATCCGGACAATGGACACCGCCCGGCGGCGCGTGTTCGGCGGAAAAGGTGGCCTCGAAGGCCGTCCGCCCGGCCGAATCGCGCCCCGGGCGCTCCTTCGCGTCCCCTTCGGGAAATGGCCCGATGGCCGCCGATCCGCGCGATCGGCGGCACCGCGTAACCGTCTCGTCCCGCTCCGCTCATAATGACGGTGCGCATGACGACTTTTCACTTTTCGGCACTTTAAATGTCCGTACCGCCCTAAACTCCTCTCGCAATCCGGTCTCGATCACCATGCGATCGGCCCTCTGGAGAGGCAGGTCGATGCCGAGGACGCGCCACAGGCAAGGACGGCTCGACCCCCCACGGCGCCGGAGGCTGACGGCGTCGCTGGGCGACAGGATCTCCGCGCTGGGCGGAGTGGTCGTCATCGCGGTGGGTCTCGCACTGGCCGCCATCGTCGAGCAGGCCGTCATGCCGCCGGCCGCCCGGCACGCCGTCGCCGGCCGCCGCCCCGTGCACGTCAGGCACTCGCGCACGCCGCGTCCGGCCCCGTCCCGATCCTCGCCGTCGCGGGCTCCGGTGAGCCCGGCCGTCCAGCTCAGCCGGAAGGTCGAGACGGTCGTCCTCGCCGAGCGCAGCCGCGTGGCCCGGCGGGACTACGGAGTCGGGGCGCTGCCGACCCCCATCGTGCGGCTGACCAGGATGGACCGCGCCCGCACCTGGGCGTTCGGCACCGAGACGATCCCGCCGCCGAGCGGGATGACGGTCATGCCGGAGTCCTCGCTCTATGTCGCGCAGCGCACCCGTGCCGGCTGGCAGGTGGCCCTGGCCGGCACCCCGCAGTTCACCACGCTCCTGCGGAAGGCGCCCGCCGCGGTCGTTCCGGCCGGCGAACGACCGGTGCTCGAGCGGTTCAGCGCCGCGGCCGACCCGCCGCTGGACACCGGCCTGATGCTCCCCTGGGGAGTCGGCCAGTCCTGGACCCTCCTGGCCACGGACGACGGCGTGTCCGGCTTCGACGGCGGTGACGGGCGGGTCCTCGCCCCGGGCGACGGCCGGATCTACCGGCTCTGCTCCTCCGCGGCCGGCCACGGGCTCGTGCTCCTCATCCACCCGAACGGCCTGGCCACCGAGTACTACCAGATGTCCGACGTGACGAAGGTCCGCGACGGCGGCCTCGTGAAGCGCGGCGACTACCTCGGCCGAACCGGTACGGAACAGCCGTGCGGAGGCGGGGAGGCGCCGCAGCGGATGGTGCGGTTCGCGGTCACCGACGCGACCGGCACGATGCGGCTCGACCACTTCCAGCTGGGCGGCTGGACACTGCGCGAGACGGCGGCGGCGACGTTCGCCGAGCGCGCCGGCGTCCGCGTCGACGCCGGCAACCCGCTGCTGAACTTCGGGGCCACTCCCCCGTCTCCCGCCCCCGCGCCGTCCGGGAGCCCCTCCCCCGGCCGTACGCCCAAGTCGGGCCCGCCGAGCGTGCGCGTTCCCGACGTTCCTCTGCCCGGTGGGAGTCCCGGTGCCGTCGTCTGAGCGGGCCGCCGCCCCGCGGCACGCTCCCAGGGAGCCCGGGGCGCGGCGGAGGCGGGCGCGGCGCCGCCCCTCCCGAAGACCCGGGCGTACCCGGGCGACGTTCCTCACGCTGGTGCTCCTCGCGGTCGTCCTGGTCGTCGGCCGGACCTCGTGGGGAGCGGCGGAGATCGAGCGGCTGCGGCGGTTCCTGGAGTTCTACGTCGGCGTGTTCACCCTGCTGGCGGCGACCGCGGCGGTCGTCGCCGGGGTGGCCGCCGCGCAGCGCACCCTGCCGATCGGACTGCGCATCCTCGCCCAGGGCGCCCACCGCGCGACCGCGGTCATGGCCGTCGGTTTCCTGGTCACGCACATCGCCTTGAAGGTCATGGAGGCGCACGCGACCGTCTTCGACGCGTTCCTGCCCTTCACCGGCCACGGGCGGCGCGCCGTCCTGGTCGGCCTGGGCACCATCGCCGGCGACCTGCTGATCGTCATCGTCGCCACCGGCGTGCTGCGCGGCCGGTTCGTCACCGCCCCCCGGCCATGGCTGTGGCGCACGGTGCACGCGCTCGCGTACGTCATGTGGGCCGTGGCGATCGTCCACGGCCTGGCGGCCGGCCGCACCCCCAAGGCCTGGGTCACCTGGAGCTATCTGGTCTGCGTCGCCCTGGTGCTGGTCGCGGCGACGAGCCGGCTGCCGCGCCTGGCCCGTGACCGTCGCATGCTGCGCGCGCGCAAGGCCAGAGGCGACGGCCGGGTGACGGGGACCGGGCCGCGTCACGGCGCCGCCGACCCCCGCGACCGGGTGAGCGCGGAGGCCCGGGCCGCCGCGGAGACCGGCGACCTGCCCGACGAGCAGTTCTGGGCGGCGTTGCGCGCCGAGACCGCCCCATGGCTCGGTGACCGGAGATGACGGACTTCCGGTACGTGGGGCCGCCGCGCCTCGGCCGTGGACTGGACCGGCACCAGCGCATCGACCAGACGGCCCACCGCGCGGTGCACGGGGAGTTCCGGCGGCGCGGCCTGCGCGAACTGCTGGCACTGGCCGAAGAGGTCGACCTGCGCGGCCGCGGCGGCGCGGCCTTCCCCTTCGCCCGCAAGCTGAAGGCGGTCGTGTCGGCGGCCCGCCGTCAAGACGCCCAGACCGTCGTCCTGGTCAACGCGACCGAGGGCGAGCCGGCCAGCGCCAAGGACAAGCTGCTGATGTCCCGCGCCCCGCACCTCATCCTCGACGGGGCGATGCTCGCCGCCCTCGCGCTCGGCGCCCGCGAGGTGGTCATCGGCGTGACCGACGGCGGCCGGGCCGGCCGGTCCATCCGCAGCGCGGTCGTGGAGAGCAACCTCGGCGGGTTCGTCCGCGTCGTCCGCCTCCCGGAGCGGTTCGTCACCGGTGAGGGCGGCGCGCTGGTCAACGGCGTCAACGGCGCCCCGGCGCTGCCCCCGGGCCGCAAGGTGCGGGCCGCGGACCGCGGCGTGGACGGGCTGCCCACCCTGTTGTCGAACGCCGAGACGTTCGCCCAGCTGGCGCTGTTGTCCCAGCTCGGCGCGGACCTCTACCGGGCGATCGGAACGCCCGAGGAACCGGGCACCGTCCTCCTCACCGTCTGGGGTCCGAGCGGCCGGCCCGTCGTCGTCGAGGCCCCGGCCGGCACCCCCCTGTTCCAGGTGCTCGACCTGGGCCGCGCGGACGTCGGCCAGGGCGTCCTGATGGGCGGCTACCACGGCGCGTGGCTCACTCCCACCGCCGCGAACCGGGCCCGCGTCTCCCGCGCGGACATCGCCCGGGCGGGCGCCGCCCTCGGGGCCGGCATCATCCTGCCGCTCGCCGCGGACGTCTGCCCGCTGGGCGAGGTCGCCCGGGTCGCCGTCTACATGGGCATGGAGACCGCCGGGCAGTGCGGTCCCTGCCGCCTGGGGCTGCCGGCCCTCGCCCGGTCGCTGCGCGCGCTGGCGGAAGGCGACTCGCGCTCCGAGGCCCTCGCGGCCGTACGGCAGGGCATGCAGGTCGTCAAGGGACGCGGAGCCTGCCACCACCCGGACGGCACGTCCCGGTTCATCGCCTCGGCGCTCGAGGTCTTCGAGGAGGACGTCGCCACCCACCTGGCCGCGGGAGGCTGCGGCCGCCCGGTACGCGGGCTGCTGCCGATCGACGGCGAGGAGGCGGCCGCGGAGGAGTCCGAGGACACCGGGCTGCGGCTGACCGTGGACTGGACCCGCTGCGCCGGGCACGGCCTGTGCGGGCACCTCGTCCCCGACCTCGTGAGCCTCGACGAACACGGCTTCCCGGTCGTCGAGAGCACGTCGGTGCCACGGCGACTGCTCCGTCAGGCCCATCAGGCGATCGAGATGTGCCCCGCCCTCGCCCTGCGCTTCAGAGACCCCTGATCACGCCTCCGGAGGTCCCGTCTCCCCGCCGGTCGCGTCCAGGTGGTCCGCGAGGATCCGGCTGATCGTGCCGAGCGACTGGACCTGTTCGGCGTCGAGCGCGTCGAACAGCGCCCGGCGGACGGCCTCGACGTGCCCCGGTGCCGCGGCGGCCAGCGCGGCGAACCCCTCGTCGGTGAGCACGGCGAGCTGACCGCGCCGGTCGGTGGGGCAGTCCTCCCGGCGCACCCAGCCGCGCTCCTCGAGCCGGGTGATCGCGTGGGACAGCCGGCTCGCGGAGACACGGGTGCCCTCGGCGAGCACGGACATCCGCAGCGTACGACCGGGCGTCTCCGAGAGGCGCACCAGGATCTCGTAGTAGGCGTGCGGGATGCCCGAGTCGCGGCGCAGCTGCGCGTCGATCTCGTCGAGCAGCAGGCGGTGCGCCGTCAGGTACGCACGCCAGGTGCGCTGCTCATCGGGGCTCAGCCATCGGGTCTCGCTCACCCGGACGAGTCTAGTCCTGTTGTTGAGCTTTCAAATAGCTGGTAGGTTCCTTGAACGTTCAAGTACTCGCTTTTACGGAGGAGCCCCGACTCATGTCCCGTCGCATTCCCTCACCCGTGGTCGACGTGGCCCTGCTCGTCGCCCGTGTCGCGATCGGCGTCGTCTTCGTCGCGCACGGCTGGCAGAAGCTGCACACCAACGGCCTGACCGCGACCGGGCACGCGTTCAAGATGATGGGCGTCCCCGCGCCGACGCTGTCGGCCTACTACGCCACCTTCGTCGAGCTCGGCGCGGGACTGCTGCTGATCCTCGGGCTCCTGACGCCCATTGCCGGCGTGCTGCTCTTCCTCGACATGGTCGGCGCGTTCCTGACGGTGCACGTCGACAAGGGCCTGTTCGTGGACAAGGGCGGCTACGAGCTCGTCCTCACCCTCGCCGCCGTCACCCTGGCCTTCGCGGCGGTGGGCGCCGGCCGCCTCAGCGTCGACGGGCTGTTCCGCCGGCGCACCCCCACGACCGCGTCCTGAGCGAGCGCGCCTGAGCGACCGCGCCCGGCCTGGCGGGGCCGCCTACCGCTCCGGCGCGGCGGGCGGCCCGTCCTCGCTCAGGTCGTGCAGGCCGATCCCGTGCCGCCGCAGCAGCCGTTCCAGCTCGGCCAGGTGGTAGCAGTAGCCGTCGCCGACGAGATAGCCCCGCCGGCTGACGCGATAGCAGGGACGGTCGTCGAGGACGATCGCCTCGATGACCCAGCCGCCCGCCGCGCTCCAGCGTCCCGCCACGCCGCAAAGGCTATGTGACCTGCGACGATGCCCGGACTGCGAGGAGCGCGGCGACCCCAGGTGGCCGGCGTTACGCCGGCAGGACGTCGCGCGCGGCGATCGCGGCGCCGCGGGCCCCGGCCATGTCGAGGTCGGGGACCAGGGCGAATCGCGCGGCGCGGGCCTGCTCGTCCCGGAGCACCGTGTGCTCGCGGACCTTGCCCAGGAACCACTCGCGGAACTTCGGTCCGGTCTCGACGACGCCCCCGCCGACGAAGTACGCGCTCGGGTCGGTGAAGTTCGCAGCGATCGTGAAGAGGCGGCCGAGCGCGATCGCCTGCTGCTCGAAGATCTTCAGGGCGAGCGGGTCCTCCTTCTCGGCGTACCCCCGCACGAGCTTGGCCGCCTTGCCCGGTGTCTCGTCCGCCAGCGGATGCCCCTCGAACCGCGTGAGCCAGTACGGCAGCAGGTTGTTGGCGATGCCGGTGAGCGAGGCCACGCTCTCGGCGTCGGCGGAGAAGCCGCAGTTGCAGGCGGGCATCGGCTGGGCGTCCTCCAGCAGCCCGTGCATCGGGATGTGGACGTGCCCGAGCTCGCCGGCCATCCCGGCGGCGCCCTTGACGACCTTCCCGGCCTCGACCACGCCGCCGCCCAGGCCCGTGCCGACGATCGCGGAGACCGACGAGTGCCGGAACGCGTCGGCCCCGAAGTGAGCGTGGTGGGCGTACAGCGCCGCGGCGTTCCCGTCGTTGTTGTAGACGACCGGCAGCCGCAGGCGCTCCTCGAGAGCGGTGCGGATGTCGAAGCCCCACCACTCGGGCTGGGGGAAGTTGGTGGCGCCCTTGCTCGAGATCACGCCGGTCGCGCTCGCCGGGCCCGGGGTGTCCAGACCGACGGCGCGTACCCGCGCCGGGTCGACACCGGTCACCTCGAGGACCCCCGCCAGGGACGCGGCCAGGGCCTCCACCGCCACCTCGGGCCCTTCCAGTACCCGGCTGGGGGTTTCCACGAGACGATCGACGAGGAAGTTCCCTCCGGCGTCCAGCACCGTCGCGTTGTTGCTGGTCCCGCCGTTGTCCAACCCGACGACCACCCACGTCTCCGGCATTCCACATCCCCTTTCGGCCCCATGATGGTAAGGCTCGTGACGACACGCACGGGAGGGGCCTGATCCGGCCGCGGTCGTCCCGCACTCGCTCACCCCGATCGGCCGGTCGCTCCCCTGTCCCAGCGGTGGCTCGCGCACGCGGTCCGGCGGCGGTGACTCACCCGGTTCAGCGCTCGGGGACCGCGTCGGCGGGCGGCTTGACCGCGACGCCGCCGTACCCCCAGATGTTCCGGACGGCGCGTTCCAGTATCTCCGCGGGCTCCCCGTCGGGGTTCCAGGTGGCGGCCAGGCCGGGCTCGACCAGGTCCAGGCCGTCGAAGAACCGCAGGATCTCGTCGTAGGTCCGCATGTTCATCGTCGACGAGGCGTTGGCCCAGCCGGCGGAGGCGGCCAGGCCGGTCTCCGGGTCCGGGTCCAGTGACGCGTGCGTCAGGATGAGCATGCTGCCGGGCGCGAGCCCGGCCCAGAGCCGCTTCACCAGGCCGTACGGGTCCTCGTCGTCGCGGACGAAGTGCAGCACCGACACCAGCATCAGCGCGACCGGCCGGTCGAAGTCGATGACGTCCCGTATCTCGGGAGTCGCGAGGATCTTCTCCGGCTCGCGCAGGTCGGCCAGGACGATGGTGACGCGGTCCCGGTGCTCGCCGGACAGCAGGGCCCGCGCGTGGGTCAGCACGATCGGGTCATGGTCGACGTAGGCGATGCGGGCGTCGGGCGCCAGCTCGTGGGCGACCTCGTGCACGTTGCCGGCGGTCGGGATCCCGGTGCCGATGTCGAGGAACTGGGTGACGCCCCGGCGCACGGCGTACCGGACCGCGCGGCGCAGGAACAGCCGGCTCAGCCGGATGCTCTGCGGCATGTCCGGCATCGCCTCGAGCACCTTCTTCACGGCCGCCCGGTCGACCGCGAAGTTGTCCTTGCCGCCCAGCAGGTAGTCGTACATGCGAGCCGTGTGCGGCACCGAGGTGTCGAGGCCGGGGCCCCGGCGGGCGTGCGCGTCGGCGTCGGCGGGTGACGAGTCCCCGGGTCCTGCGGATTCGGACGCCATGGCACCTCCAGCTTCAAACCACCACCGATCCGGCGCGGTGATCAAGGATACGACGACGCGCGCCGCACGATCACGCCGCGACGTGGCGTTCCCGAGCGGGTCCGCTCACTTGCGCATGACCTCCGGCTCTTGGCGGCGGAGCATCCGGGCGACCAGGAAGGACAGCACGATCACCTGCAGGAGCATGACGCCCATGTCCAGGCTCCAGGTGCCGAGGTCCTGCTTCCACAGCGGGTCCGGCGGGTTGTCCCGGTGGGGGATCAGCTGACCGGCGTCGAGCGTGCCGGCCATCGCGGCGAGCGCCCATCGGGCGGGCACCAGCCACGAGATCTGCTCCAGCACCGGCTTGCCGTCCAGGTGGACGAGGGCACCGCAGAACACCACCTGGACCAGCGTCGACATCACCAGGAGCGGCATCGTCATCTCGCTGGTCTTGACCAGCGCGGAGATCAGCAGGCCCATCGTCATCGCGGTGAAGGACAGCAGCGCGATCGCGAGCACCAGCTCGATGAGCGGAGTCGTGAGCACGCCCTTGTCGTGCGTCGTGACGCCGAGCATGGCCACCAGGGTCAGCACGATCCCCTGCCCGATGGTGATCAGGCCGAGCACCAGCAGCTTCGAGGCGAGATACGCGGATCTGGACAGCCCGACCGCGCGTTCTCGCTGATAGATCGGTCTTTCCTTGACGAGTTCGCGCACCGCGTTGGCGGCGCCGGTGAGACATCCGCCGATGCACAGGATGAGCAGGAGGTTGGCCGCCTGACCGTTCGTGCCCGGGCGTGCGAGCAGATCGCCGGTCGGCACCACACGGGCCAGCAGGCCCATGATGATCGGGAGCAGCACGGTGATGCCGAGGAACATCGGGTCCGCGACGATGCCCCGCACATACCGGCGGATCAGCGTGCTGAGCTGCTCCGGCCAGCTCTGCGGCTTGGGCGTCTGCTGGTACTCCGCGACCGGCCCGGTCTGCGGGGCGGCCGGCTGGACCAGCTCCGCCTGGACGTACCGCTGGTGCTCGGCGGACCGCAGGTAGCGGCCGCCCCAGTCGATGGACGGGTCGTCGAACGCCTGGAAGACGTCCGCCCAGTCGTCGAAGCCCAGGAACGGCAGCGCCTCCTTCGGCGGGCCGAAGTAGGCGATCCGGCCACCCGGCGCCATGACGAGCAGGCGGTCGCAGATGTCGAGGTTCGCGACGCTGTGGGTGACCACCGCGACCGTACGGCCGTCGTCGGCCAGGCCGCGCAGCATCTGCATCACCGACTTGTCCAGGCCCGGGTCCAGACCGGAGGTCGGTTCGTCGAGGAAGAGCAGCGACGGCTTGGTCAGCAGCTCCAGGGCGACGCTGACGCGCTTGCGCTGGCCGCCGGACAGCGCGGAGACCTTGTTGTCCCTGCGGTGGTCCAGCGAGAGTTCCTTGAGCACCTCGTCGACGCGCGCCTTGCGCTCGCTCTGCCGGGTGTCGTCGGGGAACCGCAGCTCCGCGGCGTACAGGAGCGCCCGGCGCACCGTCAGCTGGGTGTGCAGGATGTCGTCCTGGGGCACGAGCCCGATCCGGGAGCGCAGCTCGGCGTAGTCGCGGTACAGGTCGCGCCCGTCGTAGGACACCACGCCCTGGTCGGCGGGGCGCAGACCGGTGAGGGCGCGCAGCAGCGTCGACTTGCCCGAGCCGCTTGGCCCGATGACCGCGACGAGGCACTTCTCCCCGAGCGGAAACGTGACGTGGTCGAGCAGCACCTTGCCCTTGTCGACGGTGACGGTGAGGTCGTGCGCGCTGAGCCGCACCGCGCCGGCGTCGACGTACTCCATGAGGACGTCGTCGACGAGGTGGAACGTCGAGGGTCCGATGCCGATGATGTCCTGCGGGCCGATCGGCGCGCGCTGCACCAGCCGCCCGTTGACGTAGGTGCCGCTCCGGCTGCCCAGGTCGACGATCTCGTACGTTCCGCCGGTGGAGCGCAGCTCGGCGTGCTGACGTGACACCCGCAGGTCCGCGATGACCATGTCGTTCTCGGGGCCGCGGCCGATGCGCACCACCCGCGAGCCGTCGAGCCGGCGGATCTGCGTGGGCTCGCGGTACTGGCCGCTCATCGTCTGCACGATCGGCGACCGCGGCCGTGGACCGTGCGCCGGCCGGCCGGGGGCGCCACCGGGACCGGGCGCAGCCTGCTGGTACGGGGCCGTGCCGCCGCCGTGTCCGGGGGGCGCCTGGGGAGCGGTGCCGCCGTACGGGGCGGGACGGCCCGCGGTGGACGGATCCGCCGCCGGACGCTGACCGGGGTAGGTCTCGGGGGTGGGCGGGTATCCCTGCGGCGCGGTCCCGCCCGGGGTGGCGCCGGAGGCGGGCGGATACCCCTGCGGCGCGGTCCTACCCGGCGTGGCACCGGAGGCCGGCGGGTATCCGTACGGCGCGGTGCCGCCCGCCGGGGTGCCCCCGGAGGTCTGCGGATAGCCGTGCGGCGCGGTCCCGCCCTGCGGCGGCGCCTCGGGCGCGGGCGGCTGGCCGTAGGGCGCGGTCCCGCCCGTGGCGGCCTGCGGAGGCGGGGGGTACTGGCCGGGGACTCCCGGCTGCGACGGGCCGGCGGGCGACGCCGCCTGCCAGGAGCCGTCCTGCTGGTACGGTGTGGCCGGGCGGGGGGACGGCTCGGACGCGGGCGGCCGGCCGGGGGACGTGTAGCCGCCGCTCTGCCCGGCGGGCGACGCGCCGGGAGAGCCCGGCTGTACGGGTCCCGGCCCGGACGGCGAGGCCTGCGCGGCCCGGAAGACGAGCGGGACGCCCTCCTCCGGGTGGCCGAGGCGGACCTGGGCGCCCGGAGCGACGACGGTCCGCTGGACCCGCCGGCCGTTCTGGAAGGTGCCGTTCGCGCTGCCGTTGTCCTCCAGCACCCACTGGCCGGCTTCGAATCGAAGGATCGCGTGCGTTCGGGAGACCCCGTCGACGGCGACGACGATGTCCGATCCCGGATCCCGGCCCACGCGGTAGGCGCGTCGTGGATCCAGAGCCACCGAAGTGCCGTTGCCATCCACGAAAAGCTGAGTCACGAAACCGCCTTCCCGTCAACGCCCCGTAGCCCGGCGGAGCGGCTTGCCAGACCCGCGCACCCCACTGGCCGAGGCTAAACACTAGGGCTTCGCCGACATAAGCTGCAATCTTTCGGAAAAGTGGTCGGCATCCCCCAGGATTGCCATGTTGTGAGGGACATCCGATGTCCTGGCGGCGCGCCGGATTTGCCCCCGGGCCGCCTATCCTCGATCATTGACCGAATGTCCCCCGAGCCTCAGGCGTCTCATCAGGCGCATCCGGAGAGTGCCCCCGGGCGATGACCACCACGCTGCAGCCGGCCCCCAGGGCCGATATTCCACGTACCCGCCGGGCGACCCATCGGCGATGGCTGTTCCATCCGATCGTGCTCGCGACGGCCGCCGCGGCGATCCTGCACCTGCTGTGGGCCAGGTTCGCCGCGACCGACGGCGGCGACCTCGCCGCGCAGTACGCCTGGACGCACTTCGCGCTGCGACATCCCGGCTCCGCCTACGACTTCGCGTGGTACGGCGGCATGCACCCGGCGTCCTACAGCGTCATCTCGGCGTACCTCATGGCGCTGATCGGCGTGCGCACGGCCGCGGTGATCGCCGGCACACTATCAGCCGCCCTGGTCGCGCTGCTGCTCGTTCGCTCCGGCGTCTCCCGCCCGCTGGCGCCGGCCCTCTGGGCCGCGTTCTCGCTGTCCTGCAACGCCGTGTCCGGCCGCGTGACGTTCGCGCTGGGCGTCCTCTTCGGGCTGGCCGCCGTCACCGTGGTGTTCGTGCCGCGCGGGCCGCGGGCGCTCCGCGCCGTCGCCGTCGTCGCCCTCGGCGTGCTGGCGACGCTCGCCAGCCCGGTCGCGGGACTGTTCCTGGAGGTCGTCGCCGCCGCGCTGTTCGTCACCCGGCGCCGTCCGGCCGCCTACGCGGTGGCCGTCGGCCCGCCGGTGGTCGTGGGGGGCTCCGCGCTGTTCTTCCCCTTCTCGGGCGTCCAGCCGTTCCCCTGGTACCTCGTGGTGGCCCCCGTCGTCGCCTCGGTGGCGGTGGTCGCGTTCGCGCCGCGCGGCTGGCGCGCCGTACGCATGGGAGCGGTGGTCTACGCGATCGGGACCGTCCTCACCTGGGCGATCCCCTCCCAGGTGGGCAGCAACGTCGATCGGATGGCGCTGCTGTTCGGCGGCACCGTGCTGCTGGCCGCGGCACTGCACCGGCGCGCGGCCGTCCTGTACATCGCCTTCGCGGCCACGGTCGTCTCCCAGGTGGCGCGGCCGGTCTTCGACCTCGTCAACACGGCCGCGACCGGCGGGCACACGGCGAGCCTGGTGGCCGAGCTGCGCCGGGTGCGCGCCGACCAGAGCCGGGTCGAGGTGGTGCCGGAGCGCACCCACCTGGAGGCGTCCGCGCTCGCCACGGAGGTGAACCTGGCACGCGGCTGGAACCGCCAGGCCGACGTGCAGCGCAACGCCGTGTTCTACGACGGGACCCTCAACCCGGACACCTACCACGCCTGGCTGCGCCGCTGGGCCGTGGGCTACGTCGTCCTGCCCTCCGCCCAGCCCGACTGGCAGGCCATCGACGAGGCGCACATCGTCCGGGCGGGCCAGCCCTGGCTGCGGCCGGTGTGGCACAACCGGCACTGGCGGCTGTACCGCGTCACGGACGCCGTCCCGCTCGCCGACCCGCCGGCGACGGTGAACCAGGCGCTCGACAACGAGCTGGACGTCACGGTCCCGGCCGGAGGGTCGGTGCTGATCCGGGTCCCCTGGTCCCCGTGGATGAAGGTCCTCGACGGCCGGCCGGGCTGCCTGGCCAAGGACGGCGACTGGACCCGCCTGTACGCCCCCGAACCCGGCCGCTACCGCATCGGCGCGCCGTACCGCCTCCCCCGCGGCTCCTCCTGCCCGAGCTGAGCGACGCCCCCGGCGGCACGACCCGCAGGCCGCCGGATCGTCGCTGCCGGTGTCGCCCGCGCGACGAGGACGAGCGGGATGACGGTCGGCCCACCGCGGCGGCGCAGCGACCGCCGAGTCGTCCGAGTCGAGTCGTCAAGGCGGCGTCACGGCGCGCCACGGTCGCGTCACACGCCGAGGCACCCGCTCAGCCGACGGAGCCCGGAGTGAGTCCGCGGACGCGTCGCACGCCGAGGAGCCGAGGGAACCCGGAGTGAGTCCGCGGACGCCTCACACGCCGAGGAGCTCACTCAGCCGACGGAGCGCGGAGTGAGCCGGCGGGCGCCTCACACGCCGAGGCGGCCGTTCAGCCAGCGGAGCGCGGGGGTGAGCTCGCGGTTCCACACGCTGAAGTGGTGCCCGCCCGTGGGCAGGGTGATCGAGGCGACGCGCATCGGGGAACGGGCGAGCGCGATGAACCGCATCGTGGCCTGGTAGTCCTTCTCCCCCACCTTGCTGGTGGTGACCAGGACGTCGACCGGCGGGGCGGGCCGGTGCCGGAGCCGCCAGTCCAGGTCGTTCTCGTTCCGGTAGGCCGGGCTCCCGCCGTACAGGTCGCCGGTGGTGATGTCGCGCAGCGCCTTGTAGTAGCCCGACAGGGAGATCGCGGCGGCGAACCGGTCGGAGTGGCGCATCGCGAGCTTCAGCGCGCAGTATCCGCCGGTCGAGTCCCCCATCGCGCTCCACCCGGTCGGCGCGGGCACGGTGCGGTACGCCGTCTCGACCGCGGCGGGCAGGTCCCGCGCGAAGAACGTCTCGGCGAGCGGGCCGTTCGGGACGTCGGTGCACTCGGTGTCGCGCGGGGGAGTGAGCATGGGCCGCATCATGACGAAGATCATCGGCTTGAGGCGGCGGGCGGCGATCTCCTGGGCGGCGGTCTGCGGCAGGCGCAGGCGGGTGACGAGGTTCTGGGCGTTCCCCGGGTAGCCGGTGAGCGCCAGCGTCACGGGGAAGCGGCGGGTCCGGTCCTGGAAGTACTGCGGCGGCAGGTAGACGTAGGCCAGGGCGGTGATCCCCGATCGCGCGCCGTGGATCGTCACGGCCTCCAGCCGGCCGTCCTTGGCGGGCAGCTGGTGGCCGTCGACGAAGGCGTCGTGCGTCGGAACGAGCAGCGGATCCGGTCCGGTGGAGGCGCTCGCGGCCCGGGCATGCGGGCCGACCGGATCGCCGGTGCCGCCGCCCCCGGCTCCGGACATGCCGAGCAGGTCGCCCCAGGATCCGTAGAAGGCGAAGTACGCGTTGGCGACGGTGAGCAGGGCGGCCAGGAGCAGGACCTGGGAGACCAGCAGCAGGCCGACCCGCGCCGGGACCCGGCGCGCGGCGCGCGGCGCGACCCATATGACACCGGCCAGCGCGGCCAGGGCGAGGACGCAGACGAACAGGATGAAGGGGGTGCCGGTGAGGCCCATCGACGTCAGCTCTCCGGACTCAGCCGGCCGCTGAGCCATCGCAGTACGGCAGGAAGGTCCCGCTGCCAGGTCGGGAGCGTGCCGCCGCCGGTGACGGTGAGGGAGTCGGCACTCGTCGGCGGGCGGATCAGGGCGGTGAGCCGCCGGGCCGGCTCGATGGCCCCGCCGGCGGTGATGACGAGCAGGTGCGCCGGGGGCGGCGGGCGGTGGCCCAGCGTCCAGAGCAGATCGTTCTCGTTCCGGATGGCCGCGCTACGCCCGTAGAGGTCGCCGGGCGGCGCGCCGTACGACGACGCCGCGCAGGCCGCCGCGGTGAACCGGTCGCCGGCCCGCAGGGCGAGCCGGGCCGCGCAGTAGCCGCCGGCCGCGTCACCGATCACCCCCCAGCCGGGGCCGTCCCGCGCGACCCGGTACGAGGCCGTCACCGCCATCGGCACGTCCTCGGCGAAGAACGTGCCGGCCTGCGGGCCGCCGGGCGCGTCGACGCAGCCGCCGACCGGGCTCATGAGGACGTACACGGTCGGCTGCACCGCGCCGCCCGCGATCTGGCCGGCCGCGACCGACGGCAAGCGCAGCCGGGTGAGCGTGCCCGGCACGTCCGCCGTGAGGACCAGGACGACGGGCAGGCGCCGACTCCGGTAGGCGTGATGGGAGTACTGCGGCGGCACGTACACGTAACCCGTGGCCGTGATGCCGGAGCGGAGGCCGTGGAAGACGACCGCGTCCAGGCGTCCCTCGCCGGCGGGCAGACCACGCGACAGCGTGTCGGACCGGGGCCGCAGGGACGGCTGCGCCGCCGCGGCGGGCGGCGCCGTCGCATCCGTTCCGCCGACGACCCGTACCCGGCTCTTGTCCGTGCCGAGCAGGTCGGCCCAGGAGCCGAAGAAGCCGAACGAGGAGTTGACCGCCACGAGCACCGCGAACACCACCACGGACTGGGTGCCCACGACGAGGCCCGCCCGCGCCGACGCCTGGCGCACGCCGCGGCCCGCGACCAGGGGCAGCAGGACGACGCAGGTCACGAACGCGGCGAACCCCAGGACGCCGAGCAGAATGACGAACGGGCCGTCGGTCAAACCCATCAGGAGACCTTCCCCGGCCCGGCGATCGGCCGCAGCCGGGTCCGGCGGGCACGCGCGACGAGACGCCGTACCGGCCCCTCGAACAAGACGAAACCGATCAACGTCACCGTCGCCCCGACGACGGCGCCGCCCGCGATGTCCTTCAGCGGAACGCCACCGACGGCGAAGGTCACAGCCATGATCGCCGCGACGCCGCCCGCCAGCAGGCCCAGCCGGCGGCTCACGAGGAGCAGCCCGACGGCGGTGGCCGCCGCGACCGCCACGTGGTCGCTCGGGGCGGGCAGCTCCGCCGTACGCGCCGCCATGCCGTGCGGCAGGGGCAGCGGTACGGTCGTCAGGTGCTCGATCGGCTGGTTGACCAGGGCGGCGGCGACGGCGCCGACGGGCGCCCAGATCGCCGCGGCCATGACCGGGGCGCGCCGGTGCCGGGCCGTCCACCACCCGGCCACGAGCAGCACGGCGTACAGGCCCGGCCCAAAGGTCACCCAGCCCACCAGGGCCAGATGCGACCAGTGGCCGCCGGGCGAATAAGCGCTCATTACGTGTTCTCGCTCCCGTAGGAGCATTGATCCCCTCGACATCGCTGCCGTAAGCGTAGGAACACGTTGGTCAGCACTCGTTCAACGCATGGTTAGCGTGATCCTCACCTTTCCCGCCGCCGCCCGGCCGCGCGAGAAGCATGATCACCCACAGCAGTCACGTTGTACCATTCAGGCAGTGAGTGCCCACGGCGGCCGGTGGTCGGCCATGGCCCCGTCCGCCAGTGGATCTGGAGGAACCATCACGTCAGCCGTCCCTCATCCCCTGTTTCACCGATGCTTCATTCGACAGGGGAGGTTGAGGCCATGAGCCCGCGAATCCTGACCCGCCGACGCGAGACCGAGCCGCTCGTCGAACGGTTCGACGGGTCGGTCGTGGGGCGGCTCCCGGTGCGGACCTGGGTCGCCGCCGGACTGCTCGCCGCCGCGCTGTGCGGGGTGGTCGTCGGCACCCGGCTGACCGACCTCGGCTTCCGCGACATCGACGTGCACGGTTGGGCCGGGGCGCTGTCCGCCCGCGCCGGCCGGATCCGGTGGGAGTTCGTGCCGCTGGTCGCCGCCCTGGCGACGCTGCACTACCTCGCGTCGGGGCTCGGCGTGCGCGCCGCGGCCGACGGTGTGTCCGGCCGGCGGCTCCGCCTGTGGGAGGTGACGGCGTCGCAGTTCGCCGGGGCCGCGGCCAACCGCCTGGCGCCCAGCGGGCTCGGCTCCGCCGCGGTCACCTGCCGGTACCTCACCCGGCGCGGCCTGCCGATGTACGAGGCGACGGCGGCGATGGCCGCGGCCGGCCTCATGCGGGGCGTGACGAAGCTCGGCCTCGTCGTGCTGGCCGTCGGCGTGTGCAACGGCCTGGACGACCCGTCGATGCCGGACATCCGCATCGGCCGGATCATGAGCCGCCACTCCGGGATCATCGTCCCCGTCCTCCTCTCCGCCGCGGGCGTGGCCGTCCTGCTCGCCCTCGTCGTGTTCTACTGGCCGGGCGGCCGGGGACGCGCCTGGGCCCGTGCCACGGTCACGGGTGTCGGCAGGTCGCTGCGGCACCTCGTCCACCGGCCGCGCTGCCTGCTGTGGACGGTCGCCGCGTCGACCGGCGCGCACATCGCGCTGGCGCTGGCATTCGCGGTCAGCCTGCTCGCCGTGCCCGGTACGCACAGCGGCGCCTTCGGCGCGCTGCTGGCCGTCTATCTGCTCGGCGCCACGGCCGGTGCCGCGATCCCGACCCCCGCCGGGGTGGGGTCGACCGAGGCCGCGCTGATCACCGCGCTGGCGGCCGCGCACGTCCCGACCGGCCAGGCGGCCGAGGGGGTCCTGCTGTTCCGGGCCATGACGTTCTGGGCGCCCGTCCCGGTGGGCGTGCTCAGCACCCGGCTCCTGCGCCGCACGCACGCCCTGTAGCCCGCCCCGCGAGGCCGCCCCGCCGGTCGCCTCGGCCCTGGTCGGCCCGACCCTGGACGGCTCGTCTCAGGTCTGCTCGGCGCTGGACGGCTCGGCGCCGGTCGGCTCGGCTCAGGTGAGGCCGTTCCGGGCGGCGAAGACCGCGAGCCGCACGCGGTTCGGGCATCCCGTCTTCGTCATCAGACCCGCCACGTGCGTCTTCACCGTCGTGACGCCGATGTGCAGGCGTTCGGCGATCTCCCCGTTGGACAGGCCCTCCGCCAGGAGGGCCAGGACCGCGCGCTCCCGTGCCGTGATGGCCGGTTCGGGTGCCGCCGGGTCGTCCCGCCGGGCGCCGACCGCCTGGGCGACCAGCCGCCGCAGCACCGGCGTGCTGAACGGGCTGTCCCCGTCGGCCGCCCGCCGGATGGCGTCCACGAGCGTCTCCGGTGCGACGTCCTTGGCGAGGAAACCGCAGGCCCCGGCGGCGAGCGCGGGGTAGAGATGGTCGTCGTCGTCGAAGGTCGTGAGGATGACGACGCGCGTCGCGGGCCGTTCGGCGAGGATCCGCGTCGTCGCGGCGATGCCGTCCACGCCCGGCATGCGCAGATCCATGATGACGACGTCCGGTGCCAGCCGCGCCGCGAGCCGTACGGCCTCGGCGCCGCCCGTGGCCTCGCCGGTCACCTCGATGTCGTCGGTCGACTCGCACAGCATCCGCAGACCCGCCCGCACGAGATGCTGGTCGTCCACGATGAGCACCCGGATCACGCCGTCATCCGATCAGGACCCGATTCGGGCAGCAGAGCCGACAGGCGCCATCCGCCGGGAGCGGGCCCGACCTCGAGGCTGCCGCCGACCAGGTCCACGCGTTCGCGCATGCCGAGCAGGCCGTGCCCGGCGCCGGCCGCCGGTGGGCCGCCGGCCGGTGGAAGGACGCCGGCCATGTCATTGCTGATCTCCAGGCTGACGGCGCCGTCCCCGGTCATCGCCGCGGCGAGGCGTACGGACGCCTGCCGGCCGGCGTGCTTCACGACATTGGTGAGGCCCTCCTGGACGAGGCGCAGCAGGGTCAGGCCGCGTACGGCGTCGAGTCCGGCGAGTTCGGGGGCGACCGAGGAGTCCACGGTGAGCCCCGACTGCCGGGCCCGGTCGACGAGACCGTCCAGGGCGACGGGCAGGTCCGTCGGCTCGGTGAGCAGGCGGCCCGGGTCGTCCGGGTCACGCAGCGCGGTGAGCAGACGGCGCAGGTCGGCGAGGGCGCTGGACGCGCTGGCGTGCACGTCGTCGAGGACCTCGGTCACTCTCGGGTCGGTGCGCGGGATGACGTGGCGGGCCACGCCGACCCGGAGCGCCATCGAGGCCATGTGGTGGGCGACCATGTCGTGCAGTTCGCGGGCGATCGCGGTGCGCTCGCTCATGCGGGCGGCCCGCTCGGCCTCCGCGGCGCGTTCCTGCGCGCTGCGCGCGACCTGTTCGAGCGAACGGACGTACGCGGCGAGCAGCACCGGGCCGCCCACGACGGCGGCCACCTTGTACAGCAGGGCCGGAACGTCGCCCGGCAGGCCGATGGCGGCGTAGACCACGGTGAGCGCCGCCGCGGCGAGCAGGGCGGGCACACCCCACCGGCGGAGCGCCACCTCGAACAGCGCCACGCTCGCCATGATCTTGATGCCGATCGGCGGCACGTGACCGAACGCCTCGGCCAGGGCGAGGAGCGCCGGCTGGCCGAGGGCCACGGTCAGCGGCAGCCGCCCGCCCGCCGCGCCCAGCGCGAGCGAGCAGAGCGCGAACCCCCAGTCCGCCGGGGCCTGCGGAGCGCCGGTCCGGTGCAGGAGGAGACAGCCGAACGCGCAGGCGAGCAGGACCGCCCGGATCGGGGCGAACCCGCCGCCGAGCAGAACGGCCCACGCCGGGGCGAACCTGGTCCCGAGCGGGATCGCGCGCGCCGGGGCTGTCCCGTTCCCGCGCAGGCGACCGAGCCGGAGTCTCTCCACACCGCAGAGGTTATGGCCTGACGGCATCGGCGCCGTCCTCCTCCGGGAGGAGGGGCGGCTCCTACGACCGGCCGCCGGGTCGGGCCGCCCGGCGGAGGCGGCACCCGTACGGCGCCGCCGAGGGTGGGGGCATGACGACACACCTCGCCCACCGGGACGGCGCGCTCGCGGCGTTCGTCTTCCTCGGCGGCGCCATCGCCGTCGGGGTATGGACCGTGCTGCTCGGCTTCTACGCCTCCGCCGCCGCCCGTCCCCTCTGGATCGGTTTCGACCTGCTGCTCGTCGCCGGCATGGCGCTGACCGGATGGCTGGCCCGCCGCCGGGACGGACGGGCCGCCCTGACCGCCGCCGGGCTGACCGCCCTGATGCTCGCCGACGTGTGGTTCGACGTGATGACGGCGCGGCCCGGTTACCGGCCCACGTCGATCGTGATGGCGCTCACGCTGGAGCTGCCGTTCGCCGCCGCCTGCGCCGCCTTCGCGCTGCGGGTCCGGGCGCAGGGGTGGAGGTGACCGTAGGGACGCGGGGCTCGGGTCCGGCTCAGTGGGGTGCGGTCCGGCGCAGCCAGAGCAGGCCGAGCACCGGCAGCACGAGCGGCACGAAGCCGTACCCGCTGCCGTAGCCGGACCACACCGTCGGGTCGGGGAAGGCGGCGCGGTCGGTGAGGCTGTACGTGCCGACCGCCAGCACGCCGATGAACTCGACCGTGCAGGAGACGACGGCGACGCGATGCGAGGTACGGCCGGAGCGGGCCAGCATCACGGTGGCGAGCACGTACACGACCGCGGCGAACGCCGACAGCAGGTAGGCCACCGGCGCCTGGTGGAACTTGGTGGCGATCTGCACGCCGGCCCGCGACGAGGCGGCGAGGGCGAACACTCCGTACACGGCGACCAGCACCCGCCCCGGTCCGGATCGCCGCGCGGTCGGCTCAGCCATGCCACACCTGCTGCATGCGGACGATGAGGACCGCGATCACGAGGAAACCGGCGGCCAGGACGACCGGGCCCCAGCGGGTGCGCTCGGCCAGTCCCCAGAACGCGGCGATGGGCAGGATCACCAGCGACCCGGCGAGGTAGCCGATGAACATCGGCATCCCGCCGACCGGCCGGGCGCCGCCCGCCAGCCGGACGATCGCCCAGACGACCTGGACGAGCAGACCGGCCTCGCCCAGCGCGGCGGCGCCCAGCAGGACCACGCCGACCCGGCGGTTCAGGGCGGCCGTCACGAGCGCCAGACCGGCGAGCACGAGCACGCCGATGATCAGTGACACCGCCAGGGCCTGGACCACGCGTCAGCCTTCCTCAGGGATTCGCCGTTCGGTTCGCCTTCGGACGAAGACCGTACTACGGGATGTAGTACACGCCGTCGGCGACCCCGGGGCGCCGTTCGACGCGGCTCTCAGCGCTTCACGAGCTCGACGTCGAGTTCGACCCGGAGAGTGCCCCCGACCGTGGCGATCCCGACGCGCACGGCCTGGTTCCAGTCGACGGCGAACTCGTCGCGGTTCAGCTCCGTGACCGCGTGGAAGCCGCAGCGCGTGCCGCCCCACGGGTCCGGCCCGGTGCCGAGGTACGTCGTGTCCAGCGTCACCGGGCGCGTCGTGCCGCGGATGGTCAGCTCGCTGTCCATCGCCCACCGGTCGTCGGCGAGCCGCCGCAGCCCCTTGCTGCGGAAGGTGATGTCGGGGTACTCCTCGACGTACAGGAAGTCCTTGCTGCGCAGGTGGGTGTCGCGGTCGGGATTCCCGGTGTCGATGCTGGCCGGCCGCAGGGTGACCTCCACGGTGGAGTTCTCCACGGGGTCGGTGACGACGATCTCGCCGCTGAAGTCGGTGATCCGCCCGCGGACGCTGACGAGCCCGATGTGGCGGGCCCGGATCTGGACGGAGGAGTGCACCGGGTCGATGTCCCAGACCCCCGGTTCGGGGAAGCGGCGCCCGCCGGTCCCGGCGATCTCGATGTCCCCGAGGTCGAGGCCGGCCGGGCCGACGACCGCGGTCCGGGCCTCCGGCTGGTGTCCCGCGGCCGAGACGATGAGCGTGTAGACGCCGGGCGGGACGCCCTCCATGGAGGCGCGGCCGCTCGTGTCGACCGCGACGCGGGCCGCCTGGCGGCCCGTGGAGTCGGTGAGTGTCAGGATCGCGTGCTCGACCGGCCATCCCCCGGGGGCGACGATCCGGGCCGTCACAGCGGCGTTCGCGTAGTTCACTGAGAGGCCCCTTTCAGGCGGTCAGCGTGACGTCGGCGTCCACGGGCCGGCCGCCGGTGATCTGGACGGGGACGGCGGCCGGGCCATGACCGGCGGCGACGAGGGTGTACGTCCCCGGTTCGAGGTCTTCGAAGGAGAACTCACCGGCCACGCCGCTCACCGCGGTGCCGACGATCCTCCCGGACTGGTCCATCAGCGTGAGCCGCGCGCCGTCGTACGGCCGGTCCTGCAGCCATACCTCGCCGTTCAGCGTGCCGCGCGCCAGGAGCTCCAGGTCCTGCCGGGTCTGCGTGCCCTGCCGGACCGTGACCGCGGCGGCCACCGGCCGCTGGCCGGGAGCGGAGGCGACCAGCGTGTAGGAGCCTTCGGGGAGGCTGATGAACGAGAAGCCGCCGCCCTCGGTGCTGCGCGCCGTCGCGACGACGTCGCCCTGGACGTCGGTCACGGTGATCGCCGCGTCCGCGACGGGCTGGCGGGTGCCGGACAGCCGGACGATGCCGATCAGCCCGCCGACGCCGGCGATGGTCATGTCGTGGCGTACGGTCCCGGTCCCGACCGCCACGAGCGAGGCGATCGGCTCGTGGCCGGGCGCCGAGGCGATGATCAGGTAGGTGCCGCCCTTCTGCACGGTGAGGCGGTACTCCCCGTCCATCCCGGTGTACGCGGAACCGATCTTGCGGCCGGCCATGTCGGCCAGCGTGACCACCGCGTCGGCGACCGGCGGGCCCTCCGTCCGCTGCACCGTGCCGAAGACGGTGAGCGTCTCGCTCAGCGCCGTGTTCTCAGTCATCGGTCCATTCCTCCGTTGTGCGGCCGTTCCGGGGCCGCGGCCAAGGCTTCGAGGGCGGGCAGGGCGACGGCGAGGCCGGCCCGCTGATCCGCCGGCAGCAGGCGGATCCGGTCCGCGAGGAACCCGGTGGTGCGCCGCCCGAGATCGTCCAGCAGTTCGTCACCGGCGTCGCTCAGGACGAGCCGGCACACCCGGCGGTCCCGTGGGTCGGGCCGCCGGTCGATCAGTTGCAGCTTCGCCAGGGCGTCCACGATGTGGGAGACGGTCGGGGTGCTGACCGCCATCCGGCGGGCGAGCTCCCCCACGGGGAGCGGCCCGCCGGCGGCGATGGTGGTCAGCGCCGACAGCCGGCTCGGGGTCAGGTGATCCGGCCAGTCCTTGCGCAACCGGCGGTTGAGGGCTTCGAGCGCGACCCGGAGCCGTCCGGCGACCTCGGCGGACTCCTCGGCGGCGTCGGCGGGGGGCTGCTCCACGCGGGACTCGGCCTCCCCGCCCGGCGCCGGACCGGCGTCCGCGCCGGCGCCCTCAGGACGGGGTGCCGCCTCCCCGTCCGGGCCGGGGCCGGTGGCCGGGCGGTGCACGTTCACGCGGTCCGCCCGGGGATCGGCGTCCATGGTCACTCGCCCAGCGCGACGCGCACGGTGGACGGCACTCCGGACGGGACGCGGACGGTCGTCGTCACGGGACGGTGACCCGCCGCGACCAGCGTGTAGCCGCCGTCCGCGAGGCCGGTGATCCGGTAGGCGCCGTTCTCGTCGGTGACCGTGGTCGCGACCACCTCACCGCTCTCGTCGGTGACGGTCGTGGTGATCCCGCCGACCGGCTCGCCGTGCGGAGACCGCACCACGCCGGACAGCACGCCGGTCGGGGGCGCGCTGTCGAGTACGAGCGGGAAGTCCCGGACGATCGACGCCTCTCCCACGAGGACGGTCGCGGCCTGCGGGACGCGGCCCGGCGCGGTGACGATGACGAGGTGGTCGCCGTCGGTGACCGCGATCGAGTACCGGCCGTCCGGTCCGGTCGTGGCCCGCCCGAGCTGGTGCCCGTCCGGCCCGGTGACCGTGACGGCGGCGCCGGGCACGGGCGTGCCCGCCCCGTCGTGGATGAGGCCCGCGATGACCGGCCCGGGCCGGCCGTTCGACATCGCCCGCTGGGCGGCGGCCGGCGCGTGGGAGGTCGTCGGCACCATCTGCGGGACGGTGGGCTCGCTGAGCGCCAGCCCGGCCTCGCCGGTCACCCCGGCCAGCTCCGAGCCGAGCGACTCGTGCTCGGCGGGCTGCTCGCCGGGCTTGTTCCGCTTGGTCAGCAGCGACGCGATCGCGGCGACGACGCAGGCGGCGATCGCGAACCAGAACGCGATCGTCAGGCCGTCGTGGAACGGCTCGGTGATCAGGTGCGGGAAGAAGCCGCGCCCGGTGAGGTAGGAGGCGTGGTCGGCGGGCAGCTTGTGCAGTTCCGGGCCGAGGAGCTGCTTCATCGGGTTGTAGCCGAGGAAGGCCGCGAACAGCACCGCGATCGGCGGCAGGTGCGAGATCGACTGGGCGGTCTGATCCGGGACGCCCTGGGCGGTCAGGCCGCTGTACATCGACGACGGCAGGCTGTGCGACAGACCCGCCACCATGAGGCTGAAGAAGATGCCGATGGACAGCACCATCGCGGAGTTCTGGAACGTGGCGGTCATGCCGGCGCCGACGCCGCGCTGGTCGGCCGGGACCGAGTTCATGATGTCGGCGCGGTTCGGGGAGGCGAACATGCCGGAGCCGATGCCGTTGACGACGAGCAGCACGGCGAACACCCAGTAGGAGAAGTTCACCGGGATGGCGAGGAGCAGCAGGAAGCTGAGCCCCGTGACGAGCGCGCCTCCCACCGTGAACACCCGGGCGCCGAGCCGGTCCGACAGGATCCCGGACAGCGGCGCCGACAGCAGGAAGCCGACGGTCAGCGGAATCATGTAGATGCCCGCCCACAGCGGCGTGTCCTCGAAGCTGTAGCCGTGCTGGGGCAGCCAGATGCCCTGCAGCCAGATGATCAGCATGAACTGCAGGCCGCCGCGGCCGAGCGCGGTCAGCAGGCTCGCCAGGTTCCCCGCGGTGAAGGTGCGGTTCTTGAAGAGCGAGAGGTTGAACAGCGGCTCAGCGATCTTCGTCTCGATGTAGAGGAAGGCGCACAGGACAAGCGCGCCGCCGATCAGCGCGGTGAGCACCCACGGGTTGGTCCATCCCATGGTGTGATCTTTGTACGGCTGGATGCCGTACGTGATGCCAATCAGAACCGAGATCAAACCGATAGCGAAGGTCAGGTTCCCCCACCAGTCGATCCGCGCCTTCTTGCGGACGCCGGTGTCGTGCAGCTTGACGTAGGCCCAGAACGTTCCAAAGACGCCGAACGGCACCGAGACCAGGAACACATAGTGCCAGTTGACCGGGCCGAGGATGCCGCCGAGGATCAGTCCGATGAAGGATCCGGCGATGCCCGCGATGGCGTTGATGCCGAGCGCCATGCCGCGCTTGGAGGCGGGGAACGCGTCGGTGAGGATGGCGGTGGAGTTCGCGAACAGCAGCGCGCCGCCGACGCCTTGGACGATCCGCCAGCCGATGAGCCAGAGGGCCGCCGACGACCCGTGCATCCAGCTGATCGACAGCAGGATCGAACAGATCGTGAAGACGGCGAAGCCCAGGTTGTACATCTTGACCCGGCCGTACATGTCACCGAGGCGGCCGAAGGACACCACCAGCACCGCGGTGACGACCATGAAGCCCATCATCATCCACAGCAGGTAGCTGGTGTTTCCAGCACCGAGGGGGTCGAGGCCGATGCCGTCGAAGATGTTCGGCAGCGCGATGAGCACGATCGACTGATTGATCATGACCATCAGCACGCCGAGCGTCGTGTTCGACAGCGCGATCCACTTGTACCCGGGACCGAGGGCCCGGTGGTCCGGCCGTCCCGGCGCGTGGGCGCCCGTCGTCATCAGGGATTCGCTCCTGTAGTTCGTCAGCGCAAATGTTGCTTAGTGCTAACTAACTATAGAGCAAGGTGATTCGTCCGAGACGCCCGGCCAGGGAGGAACATCCCCGGACGCACCGTCGGAGAGCGGCGCTCCGGCCGTACGACCTGCGGAAACGCCGCAGAGTCACCCGAGGGGACGGGCGGGCCTCAGGCCCCGTACACCGGCTCCGGTGACACGGCGTCGGCCAGCAGTCCCCGCACCACGGGCCCCAGCTCCGCGGGCTCCCACCGCGCTCCCCTGTCGGCGGCCGGCCCGTGCCGGAAGCCCTCCATCACGCAGATCCGGCCGCCCTCGACCTCGAACACCCGGCCGGTGACGTCACAGTCGGCCGAACCGAGCCAGGCGACGAGCGGCGACACGTTCTCCGGCGCCATCGCGTCGAAGCCGCCGTCCCCGGGCGCCGTCATGGTCGCGGCGAACACCTCCTCGGTCATGCGGGTGCGCGCGGCCGGCGCGATCGCGTTGACCCGCACGCCGTAGCGCCCCAGCTCGGCCGCCGCCACCAGAGCCAGTCCGACGATGCCCGCCTTGGCCGCCGCGTAGTTGCCCTGGCCGACGCTGCCCAGCAGCCCCGCCCCCGAGGAGGTCATCACCACGCGGCCGGTCCCCGGACGGCCCGCCTTCGCCTCGGCCCGCCAGTGCAGGCCCGCGTGCTTCAGCGGCAGGAAGTGCCCTTTGAGGTGCACGCGCGTGACCGCGTCCCACTCCTCCTCCGACAGGTTGACCAGCATGCGATCCCGCAGGAACCCGGCGTTGCAGACCAGGGTGTCGAGCCGCCCGAACGCGTCGAGCGCGGCCCGCACCAGCGCCTCCGCGCCCTCGGCGGTCGCGATGTCGTACGGCGCGGCGACCGCCTTGCCGCCCGCCCCCCGGATCTCCGCGACCACGTCGTCGGCCGGGCCCGAGGAGCCGCCGGACCCGTCCAGCCCCACCCCGATGTCGTTGACCACGACGGCCGCGCCCTGCCGGGCGAACTCCAGCGCGTGGGCGCGACCGAGCCCGCGCCCGGCTCCGGTCACGACGACGACTCGACCCTGGCAGATCATTCGCCCTCCCGGTTCGTCCGGTCCGCGTTGGCCGCGTCGAGGAAGGCGGGGCGCTCTCCCCCGCCGTGCACCAGCAGTGCCGAGCCGCTGACGTAGCCGGCGAGGTCGGAGGCGAGGAAGACGCACGCGGCCCCGGCGTCGTACGGGTCGGCCAGCCGCCCCAGGGGCACGGTGCGCTCGACGGCGGCGACGCCCGCCTCGTCGCCGTAGTGCAGGTGCGACCGCTCGGTGCGGACCATCCCGAGGGTCAGCGCGTTGACGCGCACCTTCGGCGCCCACTCGACGGCGAGGCTGCGGGTGAGGTTGTCCAGGCCCGCCTTCGCCGCGCCGTACGCCGCCGTGCCCGGTGAGGGGCGCACGCCGCTCACGCTGCCGACCATGATGATCGATCCGCCGTCGCCGCGCTGCATGACCGCGTTGGCCGCCCGGGCGACGTAGAGGGGCGCGACGAGGTTCAGCTCGATGATCTTGGCGTGGGTGCGGGGGTCGCCGTCGGCGGCCGGCAGGTAGGGGGTGCCGCCCGCGTTGTTGACCACGACGTCGAGCCGGTCGAGACCCTCGGCGAAGTCCCGTACTGCGGCGGCGTCGCGTACGTCGAGCGGGACGAACCGCAGACCGGACGGCAGCCGGTCCGGCGCGTGGCGGGCGACGGCGATCACCTCGGCGCCGGCGTCGAGGAACGCCCGGCTGATGCCGAGGCCGACCCCGCGCACTCCCCCGGTGACGACCGCGACCTTGCCGCTGAGATCGAGCGTGTAGGGCATGGCACCCCCTTCCTCTGTACACTACTTCTAACAAACGTTTGGTGGAAAGGTAGCGCAATGGGCATCTCCACCACGCTTCATCGATCGGGCGTCGCCGACATCGTCGTGAACGCCCCACCCGTCAACGCGCTGACCGTCCAGGGCTGGCACGACCTGGCCGACGCCGTCACGGCGGCCGGCCGCGACCCGGCCGTCCGCGTGGTCGTGCTCCGCGCCGAGGGGCGCGGTTTCAACGCCGGCGTCGACATCAAGGAGATGCAGGCCACCGAAGGGCACACGGCGCTGCTCGGCGCCAACCGCGGCTGCTACGCGGCGTTCGCCGCCGTCTACGAGTGCGCGGTCCCGGTCATCGCGGCGGTGCACGGCTTCTGCCTGGGCGGCGGCATCGGCCTGGTCGGCAACGCCGACATCGTCGTGGCCGCCGAGGACGCCTACTTCGGCCTGCCGGAGGTCGATCGCGGGGCGCTGGGTGCGGCGACCCACCTGGCCCGGCTGGTCCCGCAGCACCTGATGCGGGCGATGGTCTACACCTGCCGCACCGTCACCGCGGCGGAACTGCACCGGCACGGGTCCGTGCTCGAGGTCGTGCCCGCCGCCGAACTGCGCGACACCGCCCTGCGGCTCGCCGGGACGATCGCCGAGAAGGACCCGTACGTCATCCGCCGGGCCAAGGAGTCGCTGAACGGCATCGACCCGGTCGACCCGAAACGGAGCTACCGGTTCGAGCAGGGCTTCACCTTCGAGCTCAACCTGGCCGGCGCCGGCGACCGCCACCGCGCCGCCTTCGTCGCGGACAAGGAGGCCACGTGACCCCCGCGCCCCCTCGCGCGCACGCGCCCACGAAAGAACTCTCTATCGAGGAGGTCGTCGGCTCGATCGAGTCCGGAATGACCGTCGGCATCGGCGGGTGGGGGTCGCGGCGCAAGCCGATGGCGCTGGTCCGGGCGATCTGCCGATCCGGCCTGCGCGACCTCACCGTGGTGTCCTACGGCGGCCCGGACGTCGGGCTGCTCTGCGCGTACGGAAAGGTCCGGCGCGTCGTCGCGCCGTTCGCGACGCTCGACTCGATCCCTCTCGAACCGCACTTCCGCCGGGCCCGGCAGCAGGGGACGATCGCTTTCACCGAGTACGACGAGGGCATGTTCATGCTCGGGCTGCACGCGGCGGCGCACCGGCTGCCGTTCCTGCCCACCCGCGCCGGACTCGGCTCCGACGTCATGCGGGTGAACCCGGAGCTGAGGACGGTCCGCTCCCCGTACGGGGACGGCGAGGAACTCGTCGCGATGCCCGCGCTGACGATGGACGTCGCCCTGATCCACCTGAACCGGGCGGACCGGCGCGGCAACGCGCAGTACCTCGGCCCGGACCCGTACCTCGACGACCTGTTCGCCAAGGCGGCGGCCCGGACGTACGTCTCCTGCGAACGTCTCGTCGAGACGGCCGACCTGCGCAAGGAGGGCCCGGTGCAGAGCCTGCTGATCAGCCGGTCCCACGTCACGGGCGTCGTCGAGACCCCGAACGGCGCCCACTTCACCTCCTGTGAACCGGACCACGACCGCGACGAGGCATTCCAGAAGGCGTACGCCGCCGCGGCCGGCGACCCGGCGGCCTGGGAGGGGTTCCGCGAGCGGTTCCTGACCGGCGACGAGGCGGCCTACCAGTCCGCCGTCCGCGCCTGGCGGAGGGAGGAGGGGCGATGACCGAGCGGAGAGAGGGAATCGATCGACACGGCGCCTTGGCCATGGGGCCGGCGGAGGAGGGTCCATGAGCGCGACGAGGGCCGAGGTGTGCGTGACGGCGTGCGCGGAGGCGTTCCGCGGCGACGGCGAGATCCTCGCGGCGGGCATCGGCGGCGCCGTCACCGTCCTGGCCGCCCGGCTCGCGCGGCTGACGTTCGAGCCCGGCCTGCTGACGCACGACGGCACGTGCCTGCTGACCGGTGACGTTCCCGCGCTCGGCGAGAGGCCGGGCGAGATCGAGGGCTGGCTGCCGTTCCGCGAGCACCTGTGGCTGGTGCTGAACGGCCGCCGTCACGTCATGCTCGGCGCGAGCCAGATCGACCGGTTCGGCAACACGAACATCTCGTGCATCGGCGACTGGGCGCGCCCGAAGGCCCAGTTGCTCGGCGTGCGCGGCGTGCCCGGCAACACCCGGTGCGACACGAGCAGCTACTGGATCCCCCGCCACTCCCCCCGGGTGTTCGTGGAGACGGTCGACATGGTCAGCGGCGTCGGGTACGACCGGGGCGCCCATGAGATCCGCGTCGTGGTGACCGACCTGGCCGTCCTCGACTTCGCCACGCCGGACCGGCGGATGCGATTGCGCTCGGTCCACCCCGGCGTGACGGTCGAGGAGGTCGTCGCGGCCACCGGCTTCGCCCTCTCCGTCCCCGAGGACGTCCCCGCGACGCGGGTCCCGGACGCGGAGGAGCTGCGGATCATCCGCGAGGTCCTCGACCCGAACGGCCTGCGCGACCGGGAGGTCCCGGAGGGCTCCCGCCGATGAGGGCGGGGACGGGACGACGCGCCGGCCGGGGTGAGACGCGTCCGGCGATGGCCGCACCGGTCGACGACGAAAGGGGCACCGACCCATGCGGACGGCGCTGACCGAACTGACGGGCGTCCGGCACCCGGTCGTGCAGACCGGCATGGGCTGGGTGGCCGGCCCGCGCCTCGTCTCGGCCGTCGCGAACGCGGGCGGCCTGGGCATCCTCGCCTCCGCCACCATGACCCTGGACGCCCTGTCCGCCGCGATCCGCGAGGTCAGGGAGCGCACGACGGCCCCCTTCGGGGTGAACCTGCGGGCGGACGCCACGGACGCCGGGCAGCGGATCGACCTGCTCATCGAGGAAGGCGTACGGGTCGCGTCCTTCGCGCTCGCGCCCAGGCCCGAACTGATCGCGCGGCTGAAGGACGCCGGTGTGGTCGTCATCCCGTCCGTGGGGGCGCGCCGGCACGCCGAGAAGGTGGCGGCGTGGGGCGCCGACGCCGTCCTCGTCCAGGGCGGCGAGGGCGGCGGGCACACCGGCCCGGTCGCCACCACGCTGCTGCTCCCCCAGATCGTCGACGCCGTGGACATCCCGGTGATCGCGGCGGGCGGTTTCTTCGACGGCCGGGGCCTGGCGGCGGCCCTGGCGTACGGGGCGGCGGGCGTGGCGATGGGCACCCGTTTCCTGCTGACCTCCGACAGTTCGGTGCCCGAGGCGGTGAAGCGGGTCTACCTCGGCATGACCGAGACCGTCGTCACGCGGCAGGTCGACGGCATGCCGCACCGGGTGCTGCGCACGGACCTGGTCGACTCGCTGGAGCGCTCGGGCCGGGCCACCGGCCTGGCCCGCGCCCTCCGCAATGCCGCCCGCTTCAAGCGGGTGTCCGGGATGTCATGGCGGGCGATGGTCCGCGACGGGCTGGCGATGCGGCACGGCAGGGAGCTGTCCTGGTCGCAGGTGCTGATGGCCGCCAACACCCCGATGCTGCTGAAGGCCGCCATGGTCGACGGCCGCCCCGACCTCGGCGTGATGGCCTCCGGCCAGGCCGTCGCCGTCATCGCCGACCTGCCCTCCTGCCAGGAGCTGATCGACGGCATCGTCGCCCAGGCCACCGAGATCACGGCCCGCCTCGCCGACCTGACCGCCGGCTGATCGGAACGGCCGCCGGAAAACAGCTCGCCCGCGACCGGACCGCTCGTGCAGGATCGATCCCGGCCGCGAGCCGAGGAGGGCAGGAAGATGCGGAAGATCCCGACCGTGTTCGTCCGCGACTGGGACGGTGACCGGCGCTACGTCACCCGCACCCCGAACCCCGAGTGCGGCTGGGTCCTCGACGGCCACGGCCAGGCGACGCGAAAGTTCGACGGCACCTGCGTCCGCTACGACGGCGAGCGCTGGTGGGCGCGCCGCGAGGTCAAGCAGGGCAAGGGGCGGCCGCGCGGCTTCGTCGAGATCGCCCACGACGAGCAGACCGGCAAGACGGTCGGCTGGGAGCCCGCCGAGCAGTCGGGCTTCCAGAAGTTCCTCGCCGAGGCGATCGGCGCCGATCGCTGGGAACCCGGCACGTACGAACTCGTCGGGCCCAAGGTCAACGGCAACCCGGAGGGCCTGGACCGCCATGCCCTGGTGCGCCACGGCGTGGAGGACCTCGGTGATGTCCCCCGCGACTACGCCGGCCTGGCCGCCTGGCTGCGCGCCCACCCATGGGAGGGCATCGTCTGGCACCACCCGGACGGCCGAATGGCCAAGCTCAAGCGCCGCGATCTCCCGCCGGCCTGAACCTGGGCGCCGAGGATCTCCGTCGTTCCGGCGACGAGGATCCTCGGCCGTGCCCGGGAGGACCGCGGGCCGGTCGGCCACGGTCACAGCTCACCGCGGTACCAGGCGTCGATCTCGGCGTCGAGGGCCGCCTGGTCGAGGCGGGCGGGCCTGGCGTTCTCGATCCACCGCCGGATGAGCCGGGCGAGAACATCCACGGTCCGGTCGGTCGCGATCTCATGGACGGCGAAGAACGTGACGATCGGCCCGGTGATCGGGTCATCGACGTCGCAGCGGGCGCACAGCACGATCTCCGTGAAGCCGGTGACCTCGGTGCCCTGTTCGGTCCGCCAGCCATGCGGAAGCCGCAGTACGGCGAGGACGTCCCCGGCGCACCGCGGGCACGCGTGGTGCGTCCAGAGCCGTCGCCGCGCGCGGTGGCGCGTGGGCTCGGCGGTCATGCGCCGATCGCGTTCGCGCCCAGCAGGGACTTGATGTCCCCGAAGAACGACGGTTCCGGCTGGACGCGAAACCGGTCGAGGGCGATCAGCAGGCCCTTCGCGCCGGGGCGCCCCGGCCGCAGCCTCAGGTGCACAGGGGCGTGGCCGGGGTGGGAGTCCAGGATGCGTTTCAGCTCGAGGACGACGTCGGCGGACACGCGGGCCTCCGAGAGGGAGATCACCACGGGCGGCTCGGCGGCGGTGACCTGGGAGACGTCGAGGACGGTGACCTCCTCCCCGTAGACGCTCAGCGTCTCGTCCCGCACGTTGACACGGCCGCGGATCGTGACCACCCGGTCCTCGGCCAGCGTCTCGCCGTACAGGACGTAGCTCTTGGGGAAGATCAGGCACTCGACCGAGGCGTCATGGTCTTCGAGGTTGACGATCGCCCAGGTGTCCCCGTTCTTGGTGATCTTGCGTTGCAGGCCGGAGATGATCCCGGCGACCCGCACGAAGCCCTCCGTACGACCGGAGGCGAGCAGTTCGGCGAGCGTGGTGTCGCGGGCGTCCTCCAGGACGCGCTCGGCGCCGTCGAGGGGATGAGACGAGACGTACAGGCCGAGCATCTCCCGTTCGAAGGTCAGCAGGCTGCTCTTGTCCCATTCCTCTTCGGAGATCGCGACGGAGAACATGCCGCCGGTCTCGTCCTCCGGCTCGTCGAGCGCGCCGAACAGGGAGTCCTGGCCGCGGGCCTCGTTGCGTTTCACGTCGATGACCGCGTCGACGGCCTGCTCGTGGATCAGCACGAGGGCCTTGCGGCGGTGGCCGAGGCCGTCGAACGCGCCGGCCTTGGCGAGGGATTCGATGACGCGCTTGTTGCAGACACTCGTCGGGACCTTGTTCAGGAAGTCGTTGAAGTCGTTGAACGCACCCTTGCCGCGGCGGCTCTGGACGATCGCCTCGACGACGTTGGCGCCGACGTTGCGGATCGCGCCGAGGCCGAAGCGGATGTCCTCGCCGACGGCGGCGAAGTTCAGTTCGGACTCGTTGACGTCCGGCGGCAGGACCTTGATGCCGAGGCGGCGGCAGTCCGACAGGTAGACCGCCATCTTGTCCTTGTCGTCACCGACCGAGGTGAGCAGCGCGGCGAGGTACTCGGCGGGGTGGTTCGCCTTCAGGTAGGCGGTCCAGTACGACACGACGCCGTACCCGGCGGTGTGCGACTTGTTGAACCCGTATCCGGAGAAGGGGACGAGGACGTCCCAGACGGCCTTGACGGCCTCATCGGAGAAGCCGCGTTCCCTCATGCCGGCAGAGAATCTGCCCCACTCCGCGTCCAGGACATCCTTCTTCTTCTTGCCCATCGCGCGACGCAGCATGTCCGCGCCGCCGAGGGAGTATCCGGCGAGCTGCTGGGCGATCGCCATGACCTGCTCCTGGAAGACCACCAGGTGGTAGGTGTCGCCCAGGATCGGGTCGAGCGCCTCTTTCAGGTCCGGATGGATCGGCTCGACATCCTGTCTGCCGGTCTTGCGCAGCGCGTAGTTGGTGTGCGCGTTCATCTCCATCGGGCCGGGCCGGTACAGGGCCGAGACCGCGGCGATGTCGGTGAACTCGCTCGGCTGCATCAGCTTGAGGAGCGTGCGCATGCCGCCACCGTCGAGCTGGAACACCCCGAGAGTGTCTCCGCGGGCCAGCAGCTCGTAGGTCTTCCGGTCATCGAGAGGAACTTCGAGGATGTCGATCTCGATGCCCTTGTTGGCTCTGACGTTGGCGATGGCGTCGTTGATGACGGTGAGGTTCCGCAGGCCGAGGAAGTCCATCTTGAGCAGGCCCATGTCCTCGGCCTGGGTGAACGGGAACCCGGTGATGATCGGCCCGTCGGCCTTCGGCCGCACCAGGGGGAGGACGTCGACCAGCGGCTCGGAGGACAGGATCACGCCGGCGGCGTGGATTCCGGTGCCGCGGGTCAGGCCCTCCACGCCCACGGCGGTGTCGACGACCCGCTTGACGTCCGGCTCCTCCTCGTACATCTTCCGCAGCTCGGCGGCCTCCCCGTGGCGGGGGTGGTTCTCGTCGTGGATCGCCGACAGCGGGATCTCCTTGCCGCCGACGGCGGCGGGGAACGCCTTGGTGATGCGGTCACCGAGCGCGTAGGGGTAGCCGAGGACACGGCAGGCGTCCTTGACTGCGGCCTTGGCCTTGATGGTGCCGAAGGTGACGATCTGGCAGACCCGGTCGTCGCCGTACTTCCCGGTGACGTAGTCGATCATCTCGTCGCGGCGACGGTCGTCGAAGTCGAGGTCGACGTCCGGCATGGTGATGCGTTCGGGGTTGAGGAACCGCTCGAAGATCAGCTTGTGCTCGATCGGGTCGAGTTCGGTGATCCCGGTGCAGTAGGCGACCATGGAGCCGGTGGCCGAGCCTCGGCCGGGTCCGAGTCCGATGCCGTTCGCCCGTGCGTACCGGCAGATGTCGGCGACGACGAGGAAGTAGCCGGGGAAGCCCATGTCGTCGATGACGGACAGCTCGTAGTCGATGCGGTCCAGGACCTCCTGCGGCGGGGTCCCCTTGTAGCGGCGGCGCGCGCCGGCCAGGGTCTCCTTCCGCAGCCACGACGACTCGCTCTCCCCGTCCGGGACGGGGAACCTCGGCATGAGATCCCGGTGGGCGAAGACCTCGCCGTAGTCGCCGACGCGTTCGGCGATCAGGAGGGTGTTGTCGCAGGCGCCGGGAACCTGGCCGTCCCACAGGGACCGCATCTCCTCGGCGGTCTTGAGGTAGTAGCCGGAGCCGGAGAACCGGAAGCGGTTCCGGTCGGCGAGCTGCTTGCCGGTGCCGATGCACAGGAGCGCGTCGTGCGCACCCGCCTGGTCCTCGGTGACGTAGTGGGAGTCGTTGGTGGCCAGCGGTGGCAGGCCGAGCCGTTCGCCCAGGCGCAGGAGGTCGTCGCGGACCCGGCGTTCGATGGGGATGCCGTGGTCCATCAGCTCCAGGAAGTAGTTGTCCCTGCCGAAGAGATCCCGGTACGTCGCGGCGGTCTCGACCGCCTTGTCGTACTGCCCGAGGCGGATCCGGGTCTGCACCGCGCCCGACGGGCAGCCGGTCGTGGCGATGATCCCCCTGCCGTGCTCGGCGAGAAGCTCGTCGTCCATCCGGGGGTACTTCTGGACGTGGCCTTCGAGCCAGGCGCGCGACTGGAGGCGGAACAGGTTCCGCAGGCCCTCGGCGTCGGCGGCCCACATCGTCATGTGGGTGTAGAGGCCACGGCCGGCGACGTCCCCGCCCGCACCGGTGTCATCGTCGGACCTGCGCAGTGAGAGGTTGTCGCTCCAGTACACGGCCTGTTTGTGGTACCGGGACGCGGGAGCGACATAGCCCTCGATGCCGATGATCGGCTTGACGCCCGCTCTGTTCGCCGAGTGGTAGAACTCGTACGCCCCGTGCACGTTGCCGTGATCGCTCATCGCGACGGCCGGCATCCCCAGGCGGCCCGCCTCCTCCATGAGGCGCCCGACCTTCGCGGCGCCGTCGAGCATCGAGTACTCGGTGTGGACGTGCAGATGGACGAACGAATCCACCGCCACACTCCCTTCGGTTGTACGGCGTCATGGACGTCCGACATTCGACCGAAGGTAAGGACGGGTTGTCCAACAACCAACAGCCCGACCTGCGACAACTTACGGTTGTGAAACAAGACGAGCGGTCTCCCCCGTCATCGGGGATGCCGGCCCCGGCGCGCGGCCGGGGTGTCAAGGCAGCGCGGCCAGGACGCGGGCGCGGTGCTCGGCGGGGGCGCCCCAGGCCGAGCGCAGCGCCCGTACCTTGCGGATCCACAGGGACGGGTCGTACTCGTCGGTGTAGCCGATCGCGCCGTGCGCCTGCAGGGCGATCCGGGCGACGGCGTAGGCCGCGTCGGAGGCCGCGGCCTTGGCCGCCGACACGTCGCGCGGGAGATCCGGTGAGCCGAAGGACAGCGCGGCGCCGTAGACGAGCGGCCGGGCGAACTCCAACCCGGTCAGGGCGTTCGCCAGCTGGTGCTTGACCGCCTGGAACTCCCCGATCGGACGGCCGAACTGCCGACGTGTCCGCGCGTATTCCACCGTCGCGTCGAGCAACGCCCGACCCAGGCCGAGCAACTGCGCGGCGCAGGAGAGCGCGGCCAGGTCGTACGCCGCCGCGGCGGCCCGGCGCACGGCCGGTCCGGCCGCCAGGCGCTCGGCCGCGCGCACGGGGAACAGCCGGCGTGCGGGGTCCAGGGAGCGTACGGCGGGACCGTCGGGCGCCGCCGACCACAGGTCCGCGCCGTCCGCGAGCAGGACCAGGTCGGCGGCGTCCACGTCGAGGGCGCGGCGGACCGGGCCCGGAGACACCAGTGAGACGACGGCCTCGCCCTCGGCGATCCGCGGCAGCCATTCGGCGGCCGGGCCCGCGTCGCCGGTCCCGTCGAGGAGCGTGGCCGCGGCGAGCGTCTCGACGACCGGGCCGGGTACCGCGTGGCGGCCCAGCTCGTGCGCCGCGACGACGAGTTCCACCGGGAGCGGCCCGGCGCCGCCGTGGCGTTCGGGCACCGCGAGGGCGAACACCCCGGCCTCCGCGAGCGCGGACCACAGCGCACGGTCGTGGTCGCCGGCGGCCCACCGGCGGATCAGGGCGGGCGTGCCAGCCTCGGTGAGGAGCTTGCGCAGGGTGTCGCCGAACAGGCGCTGCTCGGCGTCGAGGACGAACCTCATCTCCTCGCCTCCTTGGGCAGGCCGAGGACGCGCTCGGCGATGACGTTGCGCTGGATCTCGTTGGTGCCGGCGTAGATCGGACCGGCGAGGGAGAAGACATAGCCCTCCAGCCAGTCCCCCTCGAGCTCCGCGTCCGGCCCCAGGATCTCCAGCGCGGTCTCGTGCAGCTCGACGTCCAGCTCGGACCAGAAGACCTTGTTCACGCTGGCCTCGGCGCCGACGTCGTCGGCGCGGGAGATCGTCTCGAACGCCTTGAGCCGGTAGGCGCGCGCCTTGATCCAGGCTTCGGCGACGCGGTCGCGCAGCAGCGGGTCGGCGCCGTGCTCGCGCCACAGGGCCACGAGGCGGTCGGCGGCGGCGAGGAACCGGCCGGGGCTGCGGAGGGTGAGACCGCGCTCGTTGCCGGCGGTGCTCATCGCGACCCTCCAGCCCTGGCCGGGCGCGCCGATGACATCCCGGTCGGGCACGAACACGTCGTCGAGGAACAGCTCGGCGAACGCGGGCTTGCCGTCGAGCCGCCCGATGGGCCGTACGGTCACGCCGTCGGCGTCGAGCGGGAACATCAGGTAGGTCAGCCCGCGGTGGCGTTCGGCCGCGGGGTCGGAGCGGAACAGCCCGAACGCGCGGTCGGCGAAGGCGGCGCGGGAGCTCCAGGTCTTCTGCCCGTTCAGCCGCCACCCGCCGTCGACGCGCGTGGCGGTCGCCCGCAGGGCGGCCAGGTCGCTGCCGGCGCCGGGCTCCGACCACGCCTGGGCCCAGATCACCTCGCCGGAGGCCATCGGCGGCAGGACGCGTTCCAGCTGGTCGGGGGTGCCGTGGGCGAACAGCGTCGGGGCGAGCAGGTTGATGCCGTTCTGGCTCACCCGTCCCGGGGCGCCGGCGGCGTAGTACTCCTCCTCGAGGACGAGCCACTCCAGCGGTGACGCGCCCCGGCCGCCGTACGCCTCCGGCCAGGAGACCACGGACAGCCGGGCCGCGGCGAGCGTCCGCTCCCACTCCCGGTGGGCGGCGAAGCCCTCCTCGGTCTCCAGCGACGGCAGCGGCGTCGCGGGAACGTTGCGGCGCAGCCAGGCGCGCACCTCGGCCCGGAAGGGCTCCACCGACGACAGGTCGAGATCCATGGCCGTCCGCCTCAATTCTTTCTAACAACTGTTTGGTAGAGTAACTCACGTGAGCGAGACCGGCATTCCCTCCACCCGGGCGACGCCCGTCCCCGGTCACGGACTCCTGCGCGACCGCGTCGTGGTGGTGACGGCGGCGGCCGGCGCGGGCATCGGCGGGGCGACGGCCCGGCGCTGCCTGGAGGAGGGCGCGCGGGTGGTGATCAGCGACGCGCACGAGCGACGGCTCGACCGGTCGCTGGCCGACCTGGAACGGGAGTTCGGCGCGGAGTCGGTGGCCGCGGTCCCGTGCGACGTGACCTCCGAGGGCGACGTGCGGGCGCTGTTCGCCGTGGCCGCCGAGCGCTTCGGCCGGATCGACGTCACGGTCAACAACGCCGGCCTCGGCGGGACGGCCGATCTCGTGGAGATGACCGACGAGCAGTGGTCACGGGTGCTGGACGTCACCCTCGGCGGCACCATGCGCTGCACGCGGGCGGCCCTGCGGGTGATGCGCGAGCAGGGGCACGGCGTGATCGTGAACAACGCCTCGGTGATCGGCTGGCGGGCGCAGCGCGGGCAGTCGCACTACGCGGCGGCCAAGGCCGGGGTGATGGCGCTGACCCGCTGTGCCGCGCTGGAGGCTGCGGAGTACGGCGTGCGGATCAACGCGGTGGCGCCCAGCCTGGCCATGCACCCGCACCTGGTGAAGGTGACGAGTGAGGAGCTGCTGACGGAGCTGACGCGCCGGGAGGCGTACGGCCGGTACGCCGAGCCGTGGGAGGTGGCCAACGTTATCGTCTTCCTGGCCACCGACTACTCGTCGTACATGACGGGCGAGGTCGTCGCCGTCTCCAGCCAGCACCCCTGAGTCAGCTCCGAGGAAGTCCCATGAGTCCACGACGGCGTGACGCCGAGGGCACCGCCGCCGCCCGAGCCGAGCGGCGGGCCGAACTGCTCGCCACCGCCGCGGAGGTCTTCGCCACCCGCGGATACGCCGCCACCACCGTGCGGGAGGTCGCGGACGCCGCCGGCATCCTCGGCGGCAGCCTCTACTACCACTTCGACTCCAAGGAGTCGATGGCCGATGAGATCCTCTCGACCTTCCTGAACGAGATGTGGGCGGCGTACGACCGCGTGCTCGCCGCGGACCTGGGCGCGCGCGACACGCTCACCGCCCTCGTCGCCGAGTCGTTCGGCTGCATCGACCGGCACCGGCCGGCGGTCGTGATGTACCAGAACGAGTCGCGGCACCTGGCGACCGGTCCGCGGTTCGCGTACCTGACCGAGTCGCGGCGGCGGTTCGAGGAGATGTGGATGACGCTGCTCGAGCGCGGCGTCCGTGAGGGCGCGTTCCGCTCCGACCTGGACACCGCCCTGGTCTACCGCTTCATCCGCGACACCGTGTGGGTGGCGGCGACCTGGTACCAGCCCGGTGGGCGGCTCACCGCCGCACAGATCGCCGAGCAGTACCTCGCCATGGTCCTCGGGGGGATCCAGCACGAGTAGGAGACAGGCCGTGGGGCCGGCCATGCCCTCCGGCGACCCAGTAGGAGCAGGAGGCGTGTGATGGCGGAGGCGTACATCGTCGAGGCGGTCCGTACTCCCGTCGGCCGGCGGAACGGCGGACTGGCCGAGGTGCATCCGGCGGATCTCGGCGCGCACGTGCTTACGGCGCTGGTCGAACGGTCCGGCGTCGACCCGGCGGCGGTCGAGGACGTGATCTTCGGATGCGTCGACACGGTGGGGCCGCAGGCCGGTGACATCGCCCGTACCTGCTGGCTGGCGGCGGGGCTGCCGGAGGAGGTCCCGGGCGTGACCGTCGACCGCCAGTGCGGTTCCTCGCAGCAGGCGGTGCACTTCGCCGCCCAGGCCGTGCTCAGCGGCACCTGCGACCTCGTCGTCGCGGGCGGCCTACAGAACATGTCGAAGATCCCGATCGCGTACGCGATGGTCGCGGGAGCGCAGCTGGGGTTCGCCGGTCCGTTCGCGGGCTCGCGCGGCTGGGAGGCCCGCTACGGCGACCAGGAGGTCTCGCAGTTCCGCGGCGCCGAGATGATCGCCGAGCGGTGGGACATCGGCCGGGCGGAGATGGAGGAGTTCGCGCTGGAGTCGCACCGGCGCGCGATCCGCGCCATCGACGAGGGCCGGTTCGGCCGGGAGATCGCCCCGTACGGCGACGTCACGGCCGACGAGGGTCCCCGCCGCGACACGTCACTGGAGAAGATGGCCGCGCTGAAACCCCTGGTCGAGGGCGGCCGGCTGACCGCCGCGCTGGCCTCGCAGATCTCCGACGGGTCCGCGGCGCTGCTCCTCGCCTCCGAACGCGCCGTACGCGACCACGCCCTGACCCCGCGCGCCCGCGTCCACCACCTGTCCGTACGCGGCGAGGACCCGATCCGGATGCTGTCCGCCCCCATCCCCGCCACCGCGTACGCGCTCAAGAAGGCCGGGATGACGATCGGCGACATCGACGTCGTCGAGATCAACGAGGCGTTCGCTCCGGTCGTGCTGGCCTGGCTGAAGGAGACCGGCGCCGACCCGGCCGTGACCAACCCCAACGGCGGCGCGATCGCGCTCGGTCATCCGCTCGGCGCCACCGGCGCCCGGCTGATGACGTCGCTGCTGCACGAGCTGGAGCGCACCGGCGGGCGGTACGGCCTGCAGACCATGTGCGAGGGCGGTGGCCAGGCCAACGTCACCGTCATCGAACGCCTCTGACGCCGGGCCGCCGCGCGAGCCGGGCCGGCGTCGCGAACCAGGCCGGCGTCGCGGCCGTCCGGCATCCCGAGCAGGTCCATTAGTGTGGGCCGGTGGCACACCGGCAGAGCGCTCGAACGGTCGAGGCGAAGGTCGACTCGGGCACCGCGGAGCTGGTCCCCGATCCCTACCGCCCGCGCGCCCACGTCCTCATGCTGGACGGCGCACCGCAGTCCCACGTGGACCTCGACGACCCCACCTATCTCGACTTCGAGTACGTACGGCGCCTCGGCCACGTCGTGGACCTCGCGGCCCCGGCGCGGCGGCCGCTGCGGGTGCTGCACCTGGGCGGCGGCGCCCTGACCCTGCCGCGCTACGTCGCCGCGACCCGGCCGCGTTCGACCCAGCAGGTCGTCGAGATCGACGCGGCGCTCATCGAGTTCGTCCGCCGGGAACTGCCCCTGGAGCGGGGCCACCGGATCCGGATCCGGCACGGCGACGCGCGCGAGGTCCTGACGCGCGCTCCCGAGGACTCCTTCGACCTGGTGATCGGGGACGCGTACGCGGGAGCCCGGTCGCCCGCGCACCTGACCACCGTGGAGTTCGTCGCGGCCGTCGCCCGGGTCCTGCGCCCGGGCGGGTGGTACGCCGCCAACGTCGCCGACGGGGCGCCGCTGTCCTTCGCCCGGGCGCAGGTGGCGACGCTGCGGTCCGTGCTCCCGGAGGCCGCTCTCATCGCCGACCCCGCCGTGCTGCGCGGCCGCCGGTTCGGCAACCTGGTCCTCATCGCCGGGCGGACGCCGCCGCCCGTGGCGGAGCTCACCCGCAGCGCCGCCGGGGACCCCTTCCCGGGACGGGTCCTGGACGGGGAGGAACTGGTCGGGTTCGCAGCCGGGGCGGTCCCGGCCACCGACGCGACCGCCCGCCCGTCACCGCCTCCGCCCAAGGGCGTCTTCGACCGGAGCTGACCGTCGCCGGCCCCGGAAGCGCGACGGACCCGGCCGGAACGTCTCAGTCCTTGCGGCCGGTGACCGCGACGCCGAGGCCCAGGCCGATCATGGCGAGACCGCCGGCCCCGCCGACCAGCCGCAGCCGCCGGGGCGAGCGGCCGAACCAGGCCCGCGCCATGCCGGCGATGACGCTCCACACCGAGTCGGCGGCGAGCGCGACCAGGACGAAGATCAGGCCGAGCGTGAACATCTGGACGGGGACGTGCCCGCGTGCCGGATCGACGAACTGCGGCAGCACCGCGGCGAAGAACACCACCGACTTCGGATTGGTCACCCCGACCAGGAAACCGTCGAGGCACGCGCGCCATCCGCCGCGTGCCTCGGTGGCCGCGGCCGCCAGATCGGCGTGCGCGCCCCGGCGCATGAAGGCCCGTACGCCGAGAAGGACGAGGTAGGCGGCCCCGGCCAGCTTGACCGTGGTGAAGATCAGCACGGATCGCTCCACCAGCGAGCCGATTCCCAGCGCCACCGCTCCGGCCATGACCAGGGCACCGAGCTCGTTGCCGACGACGGAGACGAGCGCGGTGCGCCGCCCGTACGCCAGCGCGCGTCCGACGATGAACAGCACGCTGGGTCCGGGGATGACGATGATGAGGAAGGAGGCGAGGCCGAAGGACAGCGCCTGGGAGAGCGTGATCATGAGCCGTACGCTACGCCCCGAGGCCCACGATCCGCCTCGGGTCAGAACATGGGGGCGGCTCCGACGTAGTTCTCGGCGAGCGTCGTCGCGGCGGCCTTCGACGCGGCCACGTACTCCAGGTGGGACAGCTGGAGGCGATGCCCGAAGGCGTCCTGACGAGGGTCCTTGTGCAGCAGGGTCGTCATCCAGTACGAGAAGTGCTCGGCCCGCCACACCCGCCGGAGGCAGGTGTCGGAATACACGTCGAGCAGTTCGGTCGTGCCGGAGTCGTACCAGGCGCCCAGCGCCTCGGCGAGGACGATGACGTCGGAGATCGCGAGATTCAGGCCCTTCGCGCCGGTGGGCGGGACGATGTGCGCGGCGTCTCCGGCGAGGAACAGGCGGTCGTGCCGCATCGGCTCCGCGACGAAGCTGCGCATCGGCGTGATCGACTTCTCCAGGATCGGCCCGTCCCGCAGTTCCCAGCCGTCGTCGGTGGCGAACCGCGCCCGAAGCTCGGACCAGATCCGCTCGTCAGGCCACGCGGCGACGTCCTCCGCCGGGTCGACCTGGAGATAGAGCCTGCTGATCTTCGGGGACCGCAGGCTGTGCAGCGCGAATCCGCGCTCGCTGTACGCGTAGATCAACTCGTCCGTGGACGGCGGGACGTCGGCGAGGATGCCCAGCCACGCGAAGGGGTACTCGCGCTCGTGGATCCGGGTGTCCGGAACCGCCGGGCGGCAGACCCCGTGGAAGCCGTCACAGCCCGCGATGACGTCGCACTCCAACGTCTCGACGCGACCGTCACGGCGGTAGGTCACCGACGGCGCGCTCGGGTCCACCGAGAGGACCTCGGTCTCGAAATGGAGCTCTCCCCCGGCGGCCGGCCGCGCGGCGATCAGGTCCTTGACGATCTCGGTCTGCGCGTAGATCGTCACCGTGCGCCCGCCCGTCAGCTCGGACAGCGGGATCCGGTGCCCGGCGCCGCCGAATCGAAGCTCGAGGCCGTGATGGGTGAGGCCTTCGCGGTCGAGCCGCTCACCGACGCCGCTGCCGCGAAGGACGTCCACGGTGCCCTGCTCGAGCAACCCGGCCCGCTGGCGCCGCTCCACGTACGCGCGGTCGCGGCTCTCCAGTACGACCGAATCGATGCCGCGCAGCCGCAGCAGGTGAGAGAGCAGCAGTCCGGCCGGTCCGGCCCCGGCGATCGCCACTTGCGTGCGCATCGATCATCCTCTTTCGACGTCCTTCGACACGATCCTCGCGTCGGCGCCCCGGCCGTCACCCCCAGTCCTTCCACTCAGCGGAACCGCCGTGCGCGCTCACGTCCCGGGCCAGGGCGTTCGCCGCGGCGAGGACCGCCGGCACCAGGCGCCGCAGGTCCACGACGTTCCGGCGGGTGACGAGCGACAGCGCCGCGAAGACCGCGCCGCCGGGATCACGGACCGGCGCGGCCACCGAGCACGTCCCGAGGGACATCTCCTCACGGGTCACGGCGTATCCGCAACGCCGGATCCCGGTGAGGCAGGCCCGCAGCCGGTCGGCGTCGGTGACGGTGTGCGCGGTGTACGGCGGCAGCCCCCGCGCGATGACCTTCTCCGCGAACTCCTCCTCGGCGAAGGCGAGCAGGACCTTCCCGACCCCGGTGGCGTGCAGCGGGAGCTCGGCCGCGACCCGGGTCACGATCGGCACCGACCGTGGCCCGCGCAATCGTTCGAGGTACAGCGCCTTGTCGCCGCTGAGCACCGCGAGCTGGACGTTCTCGTGGGTGGCGGCGTACAGCTCCTCCATGTGGGGCAGGGCGAGCTCGCGCAGGCTCCGCGCCGCCGAGGCCTGCGCGCCGATGCGCCACAGCCGCGTTCCGATGCGGTACGACCCGTCGGTCAGGCGCTCGAGGAAGCCGCCGTCGGTCAGCTCCCGGACGAGCCGGTGTCCCGTCGCGAGCGGCAGACCGGCCCGGGCGCAGATCTCGGTGAGGGTCAACCGGACACCGCCGGGCACGAACGACTCGAGAATCGCCATCACCTTGCCCGCCACGCTGGGCGGGCGCTGGACGCCCGTCATGGTCCCGCCTCCTCATCCGAGGCCTTCACGATAGGCAACGCCCCGCGTCCCGATGCCGGGTCGCGGGGCGCCGAGAAAGCCGGTCAGCCGGCGTCGATCTTCAACGCCTCGAGGATCAGGTCGAGCTTCCTGTCCTGCTCGTCGAACCGCCGGTCGACCTGCTCGAACCGCTGATCGATCTGGCCGAACCGCTGGTCGATCTGGCCGAACCGCTCGTCGTGCCCGGCGACCTGCTCGACGAGGACCGCGACCGCGCTGTCCAGGTGTTTCAGCCGCTCGCCGTGCTCCTGCTGGGTGGCCCAGACCCGCGTGACCGTGTCGGTGAGCGTCGCCAACTGCCGGCCCTGCTCGTCGAGCTGGCGTCCCTGTGTCTCGAGCTGAAGACCTTGCGCCTCGAGCTGACGGCCCTGCGCCTCGAGCTGACGACCCTGTGAGGCCAGCTGACGACCGTGCGTCTGCTGCGTCCGCTGGATGATCGTGAGCTGGTCGTAGATGGCGTTGACGTCGTTGTACAGCTGGTTGATCCGCCGCTCTGTGTCCGCCACGTCCATGACCCTACCTCCCGTGCCGAGCGTTCCCTGGGGGGATCGGGGAACTCGATCACGCACCCGCCGACGCGGAGCGTGAGCGACAGATTACGCTCTGAGTGAACACGACGCGAAATCGATCATTCACTCTGAGCGAACAGCCCCTCCTCCACGAGCACCCGATGGGCGACCGCGAAGGCGGCGTTGGCCGCCGGGACACCGCAATATACCGCGGTCTGCAGCAGGACTTCCTTGATCTCGTCGGCGGTGAGCCCGTTGCGGAGGGCGGCGCGCACATGCATCGCGAGTTCGTCCAGGTGGCCGCGGGCGACCAGCGCGGTGAGCGTGACACAGCTGCGCGTCCGGCGGTCCAGGCCCGGCCGGGTCCAGATCTCCCCCCACGCGTACCGCGTGATGAAGTCCTGGAAGTCGGCGGTGAACTCCGTCGTACGCGCCTGCGCGCGATCGACGTGCGCGTCCCCGAGGACCTCCCGGCGAACCCTCATCCCCTCGCTCATGCTGTCGTCCTCTCCAAGTGGCGTACCAACGCCTCGGTGACCGGCTCGGCGCATTCCAGGCCGGCCAGGTGGGCCCCGGGCACCACGACCAGCTCCGCACCGGGGATCCCCCCGGCGAGGACATCGGCGTGGTCCAGCGGAGTGGCCATGTCCTCCGCGCCCGCCACGACCAGGGTGGGAACGTTCACGTCGCCGAGCCGGTCCCGGACGTCGAAGCCGGCGAGCGCCTCGCAGCAGGCGGCGTAGCCCTCGGTGTCGATCCGCTGGAGCATGTCCCGTACGGCGGCCACGCCGGGGCCCGCGTAACCGGCGGTGAACCAGCGGCTCAGGAACATGTCGGTCAGCGGCTCCAGCCCTTCCGCCCGCACCCGCGCGGCGCGCTCGTGCCACGGCCCCGCGTCCCCGAACCGAGCGGAGGTGCAGCACAGCGCCAGGCTCGTCAGCCGATCCGGGTGGCGCAGAGCCAGCGTCGTGCCGATCGCTCCGCCCAGGGACACTCCGGCGTAGGCCGCGCGGCCGACGCCGAGTGCGTCGAGCAGGTCCACGACCGCGTCCGCGAAGTCCGCGACCGAGCCGTGGATCGGAAGGGAGCCGTCGTGGCCGGGCAGGTCGAACCGGAGGGTCCGCCAGGAGGCGGTCAGCGCCGGAAGCTGCGGCCGCCACAGGTCGAGCGTCGTGCCGAGGGAGGGACCGAGGACCAGGACCGGCGCGTCCCCCGGACCGTCGAGACGATGGTTCAGCGCGCTCACCGCCGGTTCCTCCTCGCGTAGGCGTCGAGGGCGCGGTCCACCAGTTCGGGCGCGCAGCCGATCACGGCGGCCAGGTCGACCCCGCAAGCCGCCCCGGGCCCGCTCCGTTCGGGACCGGCGCCGGCGGCGTCCTCCGGTTCCGCACGCCCCTCGGCCCCCGCGTCCTGCTCGGAACCGGTTCCGGTGGTCCCGCCCCGCTCCGCGCGATCGCCTTCCGGGAGCAGGTCGCCGAGCGGACGCCCCTCGCGCACCGCCCGCGCGACCGTCTCCTTGGCGGCCGCCCGGCCGTCTCGTTCGGCGAGCCGGCCGGCGACGTACTCCGCGAGGAGCTCCTCGCGGAGGTTCGCGCGCATGCGGTCCGGGAACACCTCCAGGCCCGTGGTCAGTTCGGCCGCGGTCTCGGCGGCGCCGCCGACCAGGCGCAGGCAGTCACTGAACGGCTGCCACTCCGCGTGCCACTCCCCCGCCGGCCGGTCGAGGCCCGCGGCCTGGGCGGCGTACAGGATCTGGGCGTACGCGGGGACGCGCAGCGCGGCCGACCGGATCATCGTGGCGAGGACCGGGTTGCGCTTGTGCGGCATCGCCGAAGAACCTCCGCGTCCGGGGGCGGCCGGTTCGGCGACCTCACCGAACTCGGTCTGGGCGAGCAGCACGACATCGGTGGCGATCTTGCCGAGGGCGCCGGCGACGAGGGCGAGCGCGCCGCCGAGCTCGGCGACGGGCGTGCGCAGCGTGTGCCACGGCAATACCGGCTCGGCCAGGCCGGTCTCCTCGGCGAACAGCGGCAGCAGTTCTGTCGTCCTGAGCGCGGCCAGCGTCCCGGCGGCCCCGCCGAGCTGGGCCGGCAGCCGTACCGCGGTGAGCCGGTCCCGGGCCTCCGCGACCGCGGCCAGCCAGCCCGCGGCCCGCAACCCGAACGTCGTGGGCACGGCCTGCTGTCCGAGCGTGCGCCCCGCCATCGGAGTGTCCCGATGCCGCCGGGCCAGGTCGGCGAGGGCGTCCGCCGTACGGCCGAGGTCCGCCAGGATCGTCCCGCGGACGCGCGACGCCACCAGCATGGCGGCGGTGTCCATGATGTCCTGGCTGGTCGCGCCCGCGTGGACCTGGTCGCCGGCGACCTCGCGCAGCGCGGCGACGAGGGGCACCACCGGGTTGCCCGCGCCGCGGGCCCGTACGGCCAGGTCGGCCGGGTCGATCCGGGCACCGGCGACGGCGCGCGCCACGTCACCGGGGATCAGTCCGAGCCGGGCCTGCGCGCGGGCCAGCGCCGCCTCCGCGTCGATCAGGGCGCGCACCCACGCCTCGGCGGACGTCGCCGCCTCGGCCGCGGTGCCGGCGGCGACCGGCGACAGCAGATCAGCCGAAGTACCGCTCAAAGAAGACCGTCTCCCGTTCTCCACTGAGGTGGACGTCGAAGCGGTAGGACCGCTCGCCCTCCCGCACCGCGACGAGCGTGTCACGCCGTTCCGCCGGCACCCCGGACAGCACCGGATCGGTGGTGTTGCCCGGTTCGCCGGGGAAGTACAGGCGGGTCGCGACCGGCTTGAGCAGGCCCCGGGCGAAGACCAGCACCGCGATGTGCGGGGCCGGGCCGCCGGGCTTGATCGTGGAGAACCGGTAGTTCCCGGCCGCGTCGGTCCCGCAGCGGCCGAACCCGGAGAAGTCCTCGCCGGCCCGCCGCAGCGCGCCGCCGCTCCGGGGAACGTTCCCGTCCGCGTCGGCCTGCCAGATCTCCACCAGCGCGTCCGGCAGCGGCTCGCCGGCGCCGTCCAGGACCCGGCCGCGGATCCGGATCGCGTCCGGACGCCACTCCGGGACGACGTACGGACCGTCGGCGTACGGGAGGGCGTAGCCGAAGAACGGGCCGACCGTCTGCGAGGGGGTGGCCATGTGACCTCCTTCGTCGGCCCCATGACCACCCAAGGTGCTGTGCTCATCGATGCCCTCGCTTCGCTCGGTCATCAGGCCTCCATCGGGGTCGCGCCGAGGACGATGTCCCACTGGTAGGCGAGGGCCCACTCCGGCACGGTGGTGTCGATGTCGAACCGGGAGATGAGACGTTCCCTGGCCTTCTCGTCGGGAATCGACTGGAAGATCGGGTCGTAGGCGAACAGCGGATCTCCCGGGAAATACATCTGCGTGACCAGCCGCTGGGTGAACGCCGTGCCGAACACCGAGAAGTGGATGTGCGCGGGCCTCCACGCGTTGTGGTGGTTCCCCCACGGGTAGGCGCCCGGCTTGACGGTGACGAAACGGTACCGGCCGTCGGCGTCGGTGAGGCAGCGGCCGGCGCCGGTGAAGTTCGGGTCCAGCGGAGCGGGATGCTGCTCGCGCAGGTGGACGTACCGCCCGGCGGCGTTCGCCTGCCAGATCTCGACCAGCGCGCCCGGCACGGGGCGTCCGCCGGAGTCCAGGACCCGTCCGGTGACGACGATCCGTTCGCCGAGCGGCTCACCGGAGTGCTGCCTGGTCAGATCGTCGTCGAGCAGGCCCAGCTCCTCGTGGCCGAAGACGGGGCCGGCCAGCTCGATCGCATCGGGCCCGTACTCGGGCATCACCAGCGGCCGGGCCGGCGCCCGCAGCGGCGTGCTCCGGTACGGCGGGTAGAGGTAAGGCGGATTCGGGTCGGTCATCGGGTCACTCCGATCGGGGGTTCGGTGCGGTCGCGGATCTCCTGCTCGCTCACGCCGGGCGCGGTCTCGACCAGCGCCAGACCGTCGGGGGTGACGTCCAGGACCCCCATGTCGGTGATGATCCGCTGGACGCACGCCGCCCCGGTCAGCGGCAGCGAGCACTCCTGGACGATCTTCGGGCCGCCGTCCTTGGCGGTGTGCTCCATCACCACGATCACCCGCCGCGCGCCGTGAACGAGGTCCATCGCCCCGCCCATCCCCTTGATCATCTTGCCGGGGACCGCCCAGTTCGCCAGGTCACCGCGGGCCGATACCTGCATGGCGCCGAGCACCGCGACGTCGACGTGACCGCCGCGGATCATCCCGAACGACAGCGCCGAGTCGAAGAACGACGCCCCACGGCGGACGGTCACCGTCTCCTTGCCCGCGTTGATCAGGTCCGGGTCGACCTCGTCCTCGGCCGGGTACGGGCCGACACCCAGCACGCCGTTCTCCGAGTGGATCACCACGTCGACGCCCGCGGGCAGGTGTCCGGGGATGAGCGTCGGCAGCCCGATCCCGAGGTTGACGTACATCCCGTCCGACAGCTCCGCCGCCGCCCGCGCGGCGATCTCATCCCTGTTCCAGCTCATTTCCCGCTCCGGCTCGATGGTCGCTGGGCCCTCTCGCTCGCCGCGGCGGCCTCGCTCACGGTGCGTTTCTCGATCGGCTTGTCCGCGGCCTGCTCCGGGGTCAGTGCGACCACGCGCCGGACGAAGATCCCCGGCAGGTGCACGTCGTCCGGATCGAGGAAGTCGACCAGTTCCTCGACCTCGGCGATCGCGGTCCGCGCCGCCATGGCGCACAGGGGGTTGAAGTTACGGGCGGCCTTGTCGAAGACCAGGTTGCCGTGCCGGTCCCCGCGCACGGCGCGGACGAGCGCGAAGTCGGTCCGGACGCTCTCCTCCAGGACGTACGACCGGCCGCCGAACTCGCGGACCTCCTTCGGCGGGGAGGCCACGACCACGTCGCCGTCCGGCCCGTAGCGCCACGGCAGGCCGCCCTCCGCGACGAGCGTGCCCACGCCCGCCGGGGTGTAGAACGCCGGGATGCCGCACCCGCCGGCGCGCAGCCGCTCCGAGAGCGTCCCCTGCGGTACGAGCTCGAGTTCGATCTCTCCGGACAGGTAGCGACGGGCGAGTTCCTTGTTCTCCCCGACGTAGGACCCCATCGCCCGGGTGATCCGGCCGGCGTCCAGCAACCGTCCCAGGCCGCGTCCGATGGTGCCGCAGTTGTTCGACACGATCGACAGCTCCGAGCTGCCCCGTTCGTACAGCGCGTCGATCAGTGTGAACGGGACGCCGCACAGCCCGAACCCGCCGACCGCGATCGACGCGCCGTCGCCGATGTCCGCCACCGCCTCCGCCGCCGAGGGAAGCACCTTGTCCATGCCTTCACCCTGCCAACCCGCGCCGTTTCCGCCGCCGCCGCCTTCCGCTGAGCGGAAACCCCCAGGTTCCGCAGGCGTGCCGCACTCCGCCCCGGACAGGCGTGCGCCGTCCGCCGCGCGCGAACATCGCGCACCGCGGCGATCGAGGTGATCATGATCGAGGACATGCGACTTCTGGTGATCGGCGGATCCCTCTTCCTCGGCCGTGCCTTCGTGACACAGGCGCTGCGGCAGGGACACCGGGTCACGACCTTCAATCGTGGGCGGAGCGGCACGGACGTGCCCGGAGCGGAGGTGATCCGCGGCGATCGGGAGAACGACGAGGACCTGCGCCGGCTCGTCGAGGGCCGCCGCTGGGACGCGGTCATCGACACCTGCGGGTACGTGCCGCGGATCGTCGAACGGTCGGCGCGCGCTGTCGGGACACGCGGGCGCCTACCTGTTCGTCTCGTCCGTCCACGCCTATGCCGACTGGCCGGCACGCCGGGTCGACGAGAGTTCCGCGCTCCTGCCGTGCCCGCCGGACGCCGGGCCGGACGCCGACGTCCCGTACAACGCCCTCAAGGCCGGGTGCGAACGCGCCGTCGAGTCCGGATTCGACGGCCGGGTCCTGATCCTGAACCCGGGCCTGATCATCGGGCCGGAGGAACAGGTGCCGCGGCTGACGTGGTGGCTGACCCGGATCGCCACCGGCGGGCCGGTCCTCGCGCCCGGCGACCCCGGCCGCGCCATGCAGCTGATCGACGTACGGGACATCGCCGAATTCGGCCTGGCCCGCCTGGCGGCCGGGGCGGCCGGCCGGTCCCTGGTGAGCGGGGTACCGGGCAACACCACCTTCGGCGCGCTCCTGGACGAGTGCGTCCGCGTCACCGGGTCGGACGCCGAGCCGACCTGGGTCGACGACACGTTCCTCCTCGAACGCGACGTGGCCGCGTGGACGGAGCTGCCGATGTGGACTCCGGACGGTCCCGAGGACGCGGGCGTCTGGCTGCCGTCCTCGGCGAAGGCTCTCGAGGAGGGGTTGCGCTGCCGCCCGGTCGCCGACACCGTCCGCGACATGTGGTCCTGGATCCGCGAGGAGAACATCACCGCGGATCGGGCCACGGAGGGCGGCCAGGGCATCGCTCCGGAGAAGGAGCGCCGCGTCCTCAACGCCTGGGCGGCGGCACACGGCACCGGCGCCGGCTGAGGCCCCTCACCCTCTCGACGACGATGCCCCGGCCGTCGGCGCGGACGGAGTCCACGACGAGCCGGCCCCGCCGACGGGTCGGACGCGCCGGCGGACGTTACGCGGGAAGGGTGATCGGGGCGGTTGATTGATAACGTCGGGGCGGAAGTGAGGAGGAGCGGCTGATGCAGCTGGCCGATGGTGTGGGCGCCGTCATCTCCGACCGGTCGGGCGGGACGAGCGCCGCGCCGTACGACTCGCGCAACCTCGGGGGCGGCGTCGGAGACGATCCGGCCATGGTCCGGGAGAACCGCGCCAAGACGGCGGCCGAGCTCGGTGTCGAGCGGGTGGTCTACATGCGTCAGGTGCACAGCGCCGACGTCCGGTACGTCACCGGGCCGTTCGGCGACGATCCACCGGCCCTCGACGGCGTCTACACGGACGAGACGGGCCTGGCGCTGGCGGTGCTCGTCGCCGACTGCGCGCCGGTGCTGGTCGCCGACCCGGTCGCGCGGCTGGTGGGCGGCGCCCACGCGGGCCGCGCGGGCACGGCCGCCGGGGTCGTACCCGCGCTGGTCGAGGCGATGGCGGGGCGCGGCGCCGACCCGGCCCGGATGGTCGCGCTGATCGGCCCGAACGCCTGCGGTTCGTGTTACGAGGTGTCCGCCGAGCTGCGGGACGAGGTGGCGGCCGTGCTGCCCGCCGCCTGGTCGACGACCCGTCAGGGGACGCCCGCGCTGGACGTCAGAGCGGGGATCACCGCCCAGCTCACCGCCGCCGGTGTGACCGACGTACGGCACGACGCGCGCTGCACCATCGAGAGCCCCGAGCTGTACTCCTACCGCCGCGAGGGCCGTACCGGCCGGTTCGCGGCCTTCATCTGGCTGGATTGAGGAGATCCGGCACCGTTCGTCGTCCTGGAACAGATCACGACGAACCGGTGTTGGAACGGTGGCCCCGGTCCGCCGGCCTGAGGGCGGCGGAAATCGGGTGGCGCGATGTCCGCCGATCGGGCACGGTGGACGCCGGAGGCTGGACTTGTCCGGCTGCCTGCCTATCCTTCCGGTTGCGATGGGATCTTCGATTACCGACCTGCAGACCCGCCTGCCCGAGCTGATGCTGCGCGACCGGCATCGGCTACGTCGTCGTCTCGACGGACTGCGCAAGGTGCGCGCCGCCGAGGCCCGGGACAAGATCCTCGCGGAGGTCACCGCGGAGGTGGAGGCCGCGGAGCGCCGCGTCGCCCGCCGCAGGGCCTCGATCCCGGCGGTCACCTATCCCGAGGCGCTGCCGGTCAGCCAGAAGAAGGACGAGATCCTCAAGGCCGTCGCGGACCACCAGGTCGTGATCGTCGCCGGTGAGACCGGGTCCGGCAAGACCACCCAGCTGCCCAAGATCTGCCTGGAGCTCGGCCGGGGCGTCAAGGGGCTGATAGGGCACACCCAGCCGCGCCGGCTGGCGGCGCGGACGGTCGCCGACCGGATCGCGGAGGAACTGGACACCGAGCTGGGCGAGACCGTCGGTTACCAGGTGCGCTTCGCCGACCACTCCGGTGAGGACACGCTGGTCAAGCTCATGACCGACGGCATCCTGCTGGCGGAGATGTCCCGCGACCGGATGCTGCGCCGCTACGACACGCTGATCATCGACGAGGCCCACGAGCGCAGCCTGAACATCGACTTCATCCTGGGCTACCTCAAGCGCCTGCTGCCCAAGCGCCCCGACCTCAAGGTGATCATCACCTCGGCGACGATCGACCCCGAGCGGTTCTCCAAGCACTTCGACGACGCGCCGATCATCGAGGTGTCCGGCCGCACCTACCCGGTGGAGGTGCGCTACCGGCCGGTCGAGGAGGACGACGACCAGGTCCAGGCGATCCTGGAGGCGGTGGACGAACTCGCATTGGAACAGCCGGGCGATGTCCTGGTGTTCCTGTCCGGCGAGCGGGAGATCCGCGACACCGCCGACGCCCTGGAGAAGCGCAAACTCAAGAACACCGAGGTGCTGCCGCTGTTCGCCCGGCTGTCGACGGCCGAGCAGCACCGGGTCTTCCAGGCACACCGCGGCCGGCGCATCGTCCTGGCCACCAACGTCGCCGAGACGTCGCTGACCGTGCCGGGCATCAAGTACGTCATCGACCCGGGCACCGCCCGCATCTCGCGCTACAGCCACCGTACGAAGGTCCAGCGGCTGCCGATCGAGCCTGTCTCGCAGGCGTCGGCCAACCAGCGCAAGGGCCGCTGCGGCCGCGTCTCCGAGGGCATCTGCATCCGGCTGTACTCCGAGGAGGACTTCCTCGCCCGCCCGGAGTTCACCGACGCCGAGATCCTGCGCACCAACCTCGCCTCGGTCATCCTGCAGATGACGGACCTGGGCCTGGGCGACATCCTCGACTTCCCCTTCATCGACCCGCCGGACCGCCGCAACGTCAAGGACGGCGTGAACCTCCTGCAGGAGCTCGGCGCGCTCGACGGTGAGCGGCTGACGTCGCTGGGCCGCAAGCTCGCGCAGCTGCCCGTCGACCCGCGGCTGGCCCGCATGGTGCTGGAGGCCGACCGGAACGGCTGCGTGCACGAGGTCATGGTCATCGCGGCCGCGTTGTCGATCCAGGACCCGCGCGAGCGCCCGGCGGACAAGCGGGCCGCCGCCGACCAGCAGCACGCCCGGTTCGCCGACAAGGAGTCGGACTTCCTGGCCTACCTCAACCTCTGGAACTACCTGAGAGAACAGCAGAAGGAGCTGTCGGGCAACCAGTTCCGCAGGCTGTGCAAGCAGGAGTACCTCCACTACCTGCGCATCCGCGAGTGGCAGGACATCTACGGTCAGCTGCGGCAGGTCGGCAAGGACCTCGGCGTCACCCTGAACACCACCCCCGCCGACCCGCAGCGCGTCCACGTGTCGCTCCTGGCGGGCCTGCTGTCGCACATCGGCCTGCTCGACACCGAGAAGAAGACCAGCGGCAAGGACGACGCCCGGCGCGGCCCGCGCGAGTACCTCGGCGCCCGGAACGCCCGGTTCGCCGTCTTCCCGGGCTCCGCGCTCGCCAAGCGGCCGCCGCGCTGGGTGATGGCGGCGGAGCTCGTCGAGACGTCCCGGCTGTGGGCGCGCATGGCCGCCAAGATCGAGCCCGAGTGGGTCGAGCCGCTCGCCGACCACCTGGTCAAGCGCACCTACAGCGAGCCGCACTGGGAGAAGAACCAGGGCGCCGTGATGGCGTACGAGAAGGTCACGCTGTACGGCGTGCCGATCGTCGCGCAGCGCAAGGTGAACTACGCCAGGATCGACCCGGAGCTGTGCCGGGAACTGTTCATCCGCCACGCGCTCGTGGAGGGCGACTGGGACTCCCACCACCGGTTCCTGCGCGACAACCGGCGGCTGCTCGAGCAGGCCGAGGAGCTGGAGCACCGGGCGCGCCGCCGCGACATCGTGGTCGACGACGAAACCCTCTTCGCGTTCTACGACGAGCGCGTCCCCGCCGACGTGGTCTCCGCGCGCCACTTCGACGCCTGGTGGAAGAAGGCGCAGCGCGACGACCCGCAGCGCCTCACCTTCTCGACCTCCATGCTGGTCAACGACGCCGCCGGGGAGGTCAGCCAGGCCGACTACCCGGACGCCTGGCAGGCGGACGGGCACCGGTTCCCGCTGTCGTACCAGTTCGAGCCGGGTACGGACGCCGACGGCGTGACCGTGCACATCCCGCTGCCGGTGCTGAACCAGGTCGGCGGCGAGGAGTTCGACTGGCAGATTCCGGGACTGCGGCAGGACCTCGTGACCGAGCTGATCCGGTCGCTGCCCAAGCAGCTGCGCGTCAACTTCGTCCCCGCGCCGAACGTCGCCCGCGAGGTCCTGGCGCGCATGACCCCCGGCTCGGGACCGCTGCTCGACGCCCTGGAGCGCGAGCTGCGCGCGATGACCGGCGTCACGGTCCCCCGCGAGGCCTGGGACCTGTCCCGCGTCCCCGACCACCTGAAGATCACCTATCGGGTGACCGACCGCCGCCGGACCCTCGCCGAGGGCAAGGACCTCGCCGCGCTGAAGCGCCGCCTGGCGCCGAAGGTGTCCGCGACGCTGTCGAAGGCCGCCGACGACATCGAGCGGAAGGGCCTGCGCACCTGGGACATCGGCGCGCTCTCGCGGGTGTACGAGCAGGGCCGCGTCAAGGCGTACCCGGCGCTCACCGACGAGGTCGACAGCGTGGCCGTGCGCACCTACGCCACCGAGGCCGAGCAGGCGCGGGCCATGTGGCGCGGCACCCGGCGGCTCGTCCTGCTGAACAGCCCGTCCCCGCTGAAATACCTGCAGAGCAGGCTGGACAACCAGGCCAAACTGGTGCTCAGCCACAATCCGCACGGCGGCGTCCCGGCGCTCCTCGACGACTGCGTCGCCTGCGCGGCCGACCACCTGATCACCGAGGGCGGCGGGCCCGCCTGGGACGAGGCCGGCTTCCGGCGCCTCACCGATCACGTCCGCGCCGACCTCGCCGACACCGCCGCCGACGTCCTCGCCCACGTACAGCGCGTCCTGGCGGCGGCCCACCAGATCGACCGCAGGCTGAAGAGCACGAACAGCCCCACGCTGATCCCCGCGCTGACCGACATCCGCGCGCAGCTGTCCCGGCTGATCTATCCCGGCTTCGTCACCACCACCGGCCGCCGGCGGCTGCCCGACCTCCTGCGCTACCTGCGGGCGGTCGAACGCCGGCTCGACAGGCTCCCCGACGACCCGTACGGCGACCGCCAGCGCATGCAGCGGATCCAGCAGGTCGAGGCCGCCTACATCCGGGCCCGCGACGCCCGGCCCGGCAACGCGGACATCCGGCAGGTCCGCTGGATGATCGAGGAGCTGCGGGTCAGCTTCTTCGCCCAGCAGCTCGGCACCGCGTACCCCGTCTCGGAGAAACGCATCCTCAAGGCCCTCGACCAGGCCACCGCGCCTTAGAGCCCGCCGGTCAGGCGACGAGTTCCGCCTCGATCCGGGAGCGGCCCCGGGCGCGGGGGGCGAGCCGTACGGCTCCCAGCCATGAGGTGAGCCGGGCGGCCTCGGCGGCGACGGCCGAAGCCGCCTCGGCGCCGACGTCCTCCAGCAGCCGGTACACCACCTCGCCGTCCGGGCGCTGCGCCCAGCCGCCGACGACCCGGCCGTCGCACCAGACCGTGGGGCCGGCGTTGCCGTTGCGGTCGAACAGGAGAGGGCCGTGCGCGCCGAGATACCAGCCGCGCCCCGCCCAGCCCATGACCGTCGGGTCCAGGGCGGGCAGCAGGGCGACCCAGGGGCCCGGATCGGGCACGGGCTCCACGTCATCGGCCAGGACGTACCCGTCCTCGCCGTCGAGCTCGACCCGCTCCACGGCGATCCCCTCCAGGGCCTTCCTGACCTGGGTGAGGGTCAGCCCGGTCCACCACTTCAGGTCCGCGGCGGTCCCGGGCCCGTACGCGCCGAGCCACCGGCGGATCAGCTCGGTCCGCGCCTCGTCCCCGGGGACGCGCGGCAGGCCGTCGGGCAGCCACGCCTGGATCGGCGACCAGCTGAACTGGCTGCTCGTCCAGGAGCCACGCGGCCGGCCGCGGACGATCCGGCCCTCGGCGGCCAGGACGAGCAGCACCCGGTTGGCGATGGTCGGCCGGGCCTCGTACGCCTTGCCCTCCCCCAGCAGGATGCGCTCCTTCAGCCGCGGCACGTCGGCGGACAGGTCGGCGGCGAACGCCTCACCGCGGGCCCGCAGCGCGGCCACCGTGGCCTCCTCCACGTCCCGCAGCCAGGCGTCGTCGCCGAGGCCCGCCTGCTCGAAGAGCTGCAGATTGCGGCGGCGCTCGCGCCGCGCCACGTCGTCGGAGCAGGCGGCCTGGACGACCGGGGCCGACTCGGTCGGGACGGTGAAGACCGTCCGCCGCATGGCCAGCATCCGCAGCAGCAGCCGGTCGTCGTACAGGCCCCGCTCGACGGCGCCGACGTCGGGGACCTTCATCCGGGCGGCCGCGGCGAGGTGCACCGACGCCGGGTCGGTGCCGTGCAGCGCGACCAGCGCGCGGGCGACGTCGACGGCGGTGTCCGCCGGAGCCGCGAGGTGGTGCCGTGCCCCGAGGCGCGCCCGGCGCTCCTCGGCCTTGATCGCCCGTACGGTCATCCGCCGATTATCGCGGACTCGGCCGACACTTCGGGATTCGCGAAGATCACCGAGAGTGACGATCACACTACCTGGGTACACGAGGCGCCATGACGCGCCGGTCCGGCACGGCGTCCTCCGGGGGACGGCCGGTCACCGGCGCCGGCCGCACCGGTGACCGGGCCGCAGACCGTGAGGAGTCGCCATGCCCGAAGCGTTCGCGGCCGTGGGGAACCCGTTGAACCTGCTGGCGGCGCGTGGGCAGATGGGATTCTCCCTCGGCTGGCACATCATCCTCGCCTGCTTCGGGGTCGGCATGCCGGCGTTCATGGTGTTCGCCGAGTGGCGCGGCCACCGCACCGGGAACGAGGACTACATCCGGCTCGCACACCGCTGGGCGAAGGCGATGGGAGTGCTGTTCGCCGTCGGCGCCGTGTCCGGCACGATCCTGTCCTTCGAGATGGGACTGCTGTGGCCCGGGCTGATGGCGAGGTACGGCCAGGTCGTGGGGCTGCCGTTCGCGCTGGAGGGGTTCGCGTTCTTCATCGAGGCGATCTTCCTGGGCATCTATCTGTACGGATGGGACCGGCTGCCTCGCCGCTGGCACATCCTGAGCGGACTGCCGGTCTGCGTGGCCGGCGTCGCGTCCGCGTTCTTCATCGTGGCGGCCAACGCCTGGATGAACCAGCCCCGCGGCTTCGACCTGGCCGGCGGGCGGCCCGTCCACGTACGGCCGTGGGCGGCGATGTTCAACCCGGCGATGCCCCGGCAGGTCCTCCACATGATCCTGGCCGCCTTCATGGTCGCCGGCTTCGGGACCGCGAGCGTCTACGCGGTGGGCATGCTCCGCGGGCGCCGGGACCGGTACCACCGGATCGGGTTCCTGCTCCCGTTCACGGTGGCCGCGATCATCGCTCCGGTGCAGGTCGTCGTCGGCGACTCGATGGCGAGGTTCCTGGCGACCAACCAGCAGACGAAGCTCGCCGCCATCGAGGGCCTCAACCACACCGGGTCACACGTTCCGCTGTCGATCGGCGGAGCGTACATCGGCGGGAGGATGCGGTACGCCCTGCGCGTCCCGGACGCGCTGTCGCTGCTCGTCGGCTACCGGCCCGGCACGGTCGTGCACGGCCTCTACGAGGTCCCGCCCGCCGACCGGCCACCGATCAACCCCGTCCACCTGGGATTCCAGGCCATGGTCGCGATCGGGTTCGGGCTGGTCCTGCTGGGGCTCTGGCTGGCGCTCGCCTGGTGGCGGCACCGCGACCTGCCGCGGTCCCGCTGGTTCCTGCGGCTGGCGGCGATCTCGGGCGTGGCCGCCGCCGTCGCGCTGGAGGCCGGCTGGGTCACCACCGAGGTGGGCCGGCAGCCCTGGATCGTCTGGCGGTGGCAGCGTACCGCCGAGGCCGTCAACCCCGTGCCGGGCCTGTGGATCGGCCTGATCTCGGTGCTGACCGTCTACGCCGTCCTGACGGTGGCGGCCGTCTACGTGCTGAACCGCCTGCGGAGCCGGCCGGTCACCGCGCCCCAGGAGGGCTGGACCGAGGAGTACGCGCCGTGACCTCGGCGCAGGCCCTGCTGGCCCTGGCCTGGGCCGGGGTGACGATGTACGCCCTGCTGGGCGGCGCCGACTTCGGCGGTGGGTTCTGGGACGCCCTGGCGGGCGGCCCGCGTCGCGGTTACGCCCAGCGCCGCCTCATCGAACACGCGATCGGGCCGGTCTGGGAGGCCAACCACGTCTGGCTGATCTTCGTCCTCGTGCTCTTCTGGACATGCTTCCCGATCGTGTTCGCCTCGGTCGCCTCCACGATGTACATCCCGCTGACGCTGGTGGCGTTCGGCATCATCGCCCGTGGGGCGGCGTTCGCGTTCCGCAAGGCCAGTACCGAGCTGTGGCAGTTGCGGCTGTTCGGCGGCGCGTTCGCGCTGTCCTCCGTGGTGACCCCGTTCTTCCTCGGGACGGTGGCCGGAGGCGTGGCCTCCGGACGGGTCCCGGCCGGACTCGCGAAGGGCGAGATCGTCGGAAGCTGGCTGAACCCCACCTCCTTCCTCGGCGGCGTGCTCGCGATCGCGACGACCGCGTACCTCGCGGCGGTGTACCTCACCGCCGACGCGCGCCGGGAGGGTGAGCACGGCCTGGCGGACGCGTTCCGGCGCCGCGGGATCGTCACGGCGGTGGTCACGGGCGTCATCGTGATCGGCGGCATCTTCGTCATCCGCCGGGACGCGCCACGCCTGTACGCCGGCCTGACCGGCCAGGCGTTCCCCGTCGTCATCCTGTCCGCGGTCGCCGGAATCGTCTCCCTGGCGCTGCTCGCCGTGCGGCGGTACGCCCTCGCGCGGGTCACCGCCGCCACCGCCGTCGCCGCAGTCATCTGGGGCTGGCCGGTCGCGCAGTACCCCCTCCTCCTGCCCCCGCACGTCACCGTGGCGAACGCCGCCGCCCAGCCCACCGTCCTGCACGCCACGCTCGCCTCGGTCATCATCGGGCTGGTCCTGCTGGTGCCGTCGCTCGTCTGGCTCTTCGCGCTGTTCCAGCGCGGCAGGCGCGCCGAACCGCGCTGAGCCGCCCCGGCCACGGGGGACGGCTCGAGTGCGGTGACCTTCTATGCTCGGGCCCATGACGTCCGACGTCGCACCGCATCCCGCACAGGACCACGACGACCGCATCGGCCCCGCGACCGGGACGGTGCCCAAGACCGTCCCGCCGACCGGGACCGAGCCCGAGGTCGGGGTCGGCCCGCATCCGCTGCCCTGGCCGGACGACCCGCGGTTCGACCCGGCACTGCTCGCGGGCGGCGACCGCCGCAACGTCGTCGACGAGTACCGCTACTGGAGCAACGACGCGATCATCGCCGACCTCGACGCCCGGCGGCACCCCTTCCACGTCGCCGTCGAGAACTGGCAGCACGACTTCAACATCGGCGCGGTCGTCCGCAACGCCAACGCGTTCCTCGCCGCGGAAGTGCACATCGTCGGCCGCCGTCGCTGGAACCGGCGCGGCGCCATGGTCACCGACCGCTACCAGCACGTACGGCACCACCCGGCGACCGGCGACCTGGTGGCCTGGTGCCGCGAGCGCGGCCTGCCGATCATCGGCATCGACAACCTGCCCGGATCCCGCCCGATCCAGAGCGCGGAGCTGCCGGCCGCGTGCCTGATGCTCTTCGGTCAGGAGGGACCGGGCCTGTCGGAAGCGGCCCGGGAGGCCTCCGACGTCGTCCTGCACATCCCGCAGTTCGGTTCCACCCGCTCGATCAACGCCGGCGTGGCCAGCGGCGTCGCGATGTACGAGTGGATCCGGCGGCACGCCACCGCCTGACCCTCGGCAGGATCGTTTCCCCTCCCGGGGGCCGTCCCAATAGGGGATGAACGTGGACAGAGAGTACGCCGTCACCCTGCTCCGCCGTCTGCACGCCGCCCAGAACGCCTTCTACGCGGGCGGCGACGCCGCTCCTTTGCGGGAGGTGCTCGCCGAGGACGTCGCCTGGCACATTCCCGGCCACAACGCGATCGCGGGCGACCACCACGGAGTGGAGGCCGTGCTCGCGTACTTCCGCAGGCGCCGGGACCTCGCCGACCGCAGCTTCCGCATCCACAACCGCGACGTGCTCACCGGCGAGGGTGAGTGGATCACCGCGCTGACCGACGGAACCGCGGTCATCGCGGGCGAGGAGCACACCTGGTCGACCGTCGGCCTGTACCACGTACGCGACGGCCGGATCGGGAGCTGCCGGCTGCTGCCCTTCGACCCCGCCGCCTTCGACGCCGTATGGTCCGATCGGAGCTCGCCTGCGGGTCCCGACACGGTGTGACGTGCGGCGAGAACGGGCCGGCAGGCGGAGCCGCCGGATCACCGGGACGGGCCCGGGCGGGGCCGCCGGATCACCGCGAGGGGCCCGGGCGGGGCCGCCGGATCACCGCGAGGGGTCCGGTCCGCGCGGCTGATCGGCGTCCAGCCGGTACGCCTGCGCCTGCAGGTCGTACAGCTCGCCGAAGACGCCGCCGGCCGCCAGCAGCGCGGCGGGCGGCCCCTCCTCGACGACCCGGCCGTGGTCGAGGACGTAGACCTGATCGGCGTGGCGGACGCTGGCGAGCCGATGCGTGATCAGTAGCACCGTGCGGCCGTCGGCATGGCCGCGGATCCGCTCGAACAGCGCGTGCTCCGCGCGGGCGTCGAGAGCGGCGGTCGGCTCGTCGCAGATCAGCAGGGGAGCGTCCCGGTAGAAGCCGCGGGCGACCGCGATCCGCTGCCACTGCCCGCCCGACAGTTCGTGACCGTCCTTGAAACGCCGGTCGAGCAGCGTGCCGTACCCCTGCGAGAGCGGCTCGATCACCTCGTCCGCACCGGAGGCCCTGGCGGCATCCGCGATCATGGCATCGTCGGGCGTACGGCCCATGGCGATGTTGTGCCGTGCCGTCATGGGCCAGTGCGTGTAGTCCTGCGGGATCACCGAGACGTTCTCGCGCAGACGCTCGAGGTCGACCTCGGACAGGCGGTCGGCGTCCCAGCGGACCTCGCCCGCGTCCGGCCGGTACAGACCCGCCAGGATCTTGGCCAGGGTCGTCTTGCCGGAGCCGTTCTCGCCGACGAGGGCGACGACCTGCCCCGCGCGGATCCGGACCGACACCCCGCGAAGGCTGGGTTCCTCCGCTCCCGGGTAGGTGAACCAGACGTCCTCGGTGCTGATCGCGTCGAAGGTCGCGGGCACCGGGCCGGTCCGCCGTTCGGGGATCCGGCGCTCGGCCTCGGCGCAGAAGTCGAGGTAGTCGGCGAAGTACAACCCGGACTCGTAGCACTGGTTGACCGCGTACAGGAGCGACGCGAGCGAGGCCTTCCCGCTGCGGATCGCCAGCACCGCGGTTCCCGCGACGGCCAGGGGCAGGGCCCCGGTCGCGAGCAGGACGCCGAGCACGACGTACACCGCCCCGGTCGCGAGCCCGCCGGCGATCTCGCCGAGCACCTGCACGACCGTCTGACGGCGGGCCAGACCTACGTGGACCGCGCACTCCTCGGCACCGAGCCGGTCGTGTTCGCGGCCGAGAAAGCCGCGCATCGTAAAGGCACGGATCTCCGCGGCGGAGTCCCGATCGGCCATCAGGTCCGCGAGGACCCACTTGCGCCGGCGCACCGGGGACAGCGTGAAGATCGTCAGGTAACGCATCCGGGCCGACCGCGCCGCGGCCCATCCGTCGGGCACCGCCGTGAGGAGCAACAGCGGCAGCAGTACGGGATGGAGCACACCGAGCGCTCCGGCCGCGGCCGCCAGCCCGACCAGGCCGGTCAGGATGTCGATCGCCTCCTGGACCACCGCCGACGCCTCGTACAGGCCACGCTGGCGGGCCCGGTGCATGGCGTCGTGAAAGTCCGTGTCGTCGAACGCCGTCAGGTCCACCCGCATGGTCAGGTCGAACAGGCGGGTCTCCACCATGCGGTTGACCTTCGGCTTGAGCCGGGCCTGCGCCCACCCCGCCCCCGCCTGCAGCCCCGAGCGCAGCGCCGCCGCGCCCGCGACCAGCGCCAGCGACGGCAGGGCCGCCCGCACCCGGTCGGGCGTCGCCCCGCCGGCGAACAGCGCCGTGAGGACACCGGACGTGGCCAGCAGCCCGTACGCCGTGAAGACGCCTGCGGCGAGGTTGAGCACGACGGTCGCCGTCGTGTCGAACCGGCTCGCCCGCCAGGCCAGGCGGATCGCCGCGCCGACCAGAGGGGGCAGCCGGCGGCTCATCCCCGCCAGACTCGTCGCCGCCAGCTCTCCCAAGTGCGCCTGCCAGGGCAGCGCCGCCATCTCCCCGACGACGGCGCCCTCCCCCGCACCCGCCTCCCGCGCGTCGTCTTGGACCTGCCCTGTCCGCCGGCCACCGCCCTGCTCGTCACGGTCCCGACCGCTCCCGTCCTGTTCCGCCCGGGCCTGGTCGTCGTTCCCGCGCCGCTCGCTCCCCGCCTGCTCGTTCTCGGTTCGCGTGGTCGAACCACGTCGCATCGTGCCTCCCCCAGTGGCAGCCGACCGCAGTGTCCCTCCGCCATGGAAAGATCACCGGCCTTAGGACGGTTCGGGTATTGATCGTCCGTTTGGCGAGATGGATGATCCGGTAATGGACGTGCAGGAGATCGCCGACCGGCTCGAGCTCGGCGAGTTACTCGCCCGCTATGTCCGCGCCGTGGACGGCGGGGACTGGGCGCTGCTCGACTCGGTCTTCACCGCCGACGCGTCGATCGACTTCTCCGCGTCCGGCGGCGTACGAGGTGACCGCGACGCGGTCAAACGCTGGCTCGCCGAGGTGCTGGCGGCCTGGCCCGGCCGGCAGCATCTGATCGGGGCTGTGACGATGACGGTCGACGGCGATGCGGCACGGGTCAGCGCGTCGTTCGCCGACACCCTCGCCCCGTCACGGTCGACGGTCGCCGCGACCACGCCCGGATTCGTCCGCGGGGGCGGCTGGTACCACCACCGACTGGTCCGTACGCCCGACGGCTGGCGCAGCCGCGAACTGGTCCAAGAGCAGTGCTGGCGCACAATCGGCTGATCATCCGCCAGCCCCGGCTCGCTCCGTGAGTGCCCCGGTGTCGATGGTGAGCTTCCACGGCTCCGGCAGATCGAGCGGCCGACCGAGCGCGACGTCGGTCTCCTGCTCATAGCCGTCGGCCCCCGGCTGAGACAGGAGCCGTACCTTCCGCGCGAAGACGTCCACCACCAGGCAGAGCGGCACCCCGCCCGCCGCGTACTGCCGCGGCTTCACCTCGTGATCGTCGGTCACGCTGCTCGGGGAGACGACTTCGACCGCGAGGAGCACCTGGTCGGAATGGACATGGTCCGCCGCCCACATCTTCGGCTCGGCCGGCACCACAGTGAGGTCCGGCCGATACCGATCACGCTGCGGCCCCATGAACAGGGTGATGTCTGTCCATATCTTCCAGCCGTTCGCCTGGACTGTGGCGAGAAGCTGGGCGAAAAGCCAATAGACGATGTCATTGTGCTGACCGGTCGGCACCGGATTCACCACGATCCGGCCGTTGACGAGCTCCACCCGATGCTGCGGGAAGATGCCGCAGACCTCTCGGAAGGCGCTTCGAATGTCGTCGTTGCGAGCCACGGGCACCTCGAGGGCTTGAACGGCCATAGGTGCATCATTCCCTCCGAGGAGCGAGGACACAAGGTGACAGGAGCAGGACTTACCGTAGTCGAAAATCCTGTCGAGTCAACTTTCAGTAATCAATTGACCACTCTCAGCTCGCGGTCGCGTCAGGGTCGGTCGGCTGCGGGTTCAGGGTCGCCAGGCCGGTCCAGGTGAGGTCCATGAGGTGGGCGGCGGCCTCTTCGGGGGTGACCTCGGGGTTGCGCGCCCGCCACAGGGCCATTCGCTCGCAGGCGCCGATGATGCTCTCGGCGTAGGCCTCCAGGGCGCGGCGCGGCCGGTCCGGCAGGTGGACGGCGAGCAGCCCGACCATCATCTCGCTCTGCTGGCGGCGGATCCCCTCGATCTCCTCGGCCGCGCTCTGCAGCAGCACCGGCTCCTGGAGGAGGACGAGCCAGGCCCGGCGGTGCGCCTCGTTGAACCGGAAGTAGGCGATGTAGCCGCGCCGCAGCATCTCCTCGGGCGTTCCACCCGCCTCGACGGCGCGCTCGGTGACCTCGCGAAGCTCGCCCCGCGCCCGCCGGATGACGCCGAGCAGCAGCCCCTCCTTCGAACCGAAGTACTCGTACAGCATCGGCTTGGACAGGCCCACGAGCTCGGCGATCTCCTCCATGGAGACGGCGCCGTAGCCCCGTTCGGCGAACACCTCCTCGGCGACGTCGAGCATCTGCTGCTCGCGGTCGGCGCGGGACATCCGCGGGCGGCGCGGCTTCACGGAGTCGTTGCGGATCACATGTGAACTCTATCTCACGACCTACCGGCGGTAACCTACCGCTGGTAACTTACTAGTGGTAACCCCGAAAGAGAGCGGCGGCGGCCCAGGAGGCGCAGTGAAGATCGCGATCATCGGCTCCGGATTCGGTGGCCTCGGCATGGCCATCCAGCTCAAGCGGGCGGGCTTCCACGACTTCGTCGTCCTGGAGAAGTCCGACGACCTCGGCGGCACCTGGCGCGACAACCAGTACCCCGGGTGCGCGTGCGACGTGCCGTCGCACATGTACTCCTTCTCCTTCGAGCTCAACCCCGACTGGTCGCGGATGTTCGCCCCGCAGCCGGAGATCTGGGACTACCTGCGGCACTGCGTCGACAAGTACGACCTCGGCCCGCACCTGCGCTTCGGCTGTGCCGTCGAGACGATGGAGTGGGAGGAGACGGCACGTCACTGGCGGGTCACCCTGGCGTCCGGTGAGGTCCTCACGCCGAAGGCCGTCGTCTCCGCGATCGGCGCGCTGCACGTGCCGTCCATCCCCGACATTCCCGGCGCCGAGCGGTTCCGGGGCACGGCCTTCCACTCCGCGCAGTGGGACCCGTCGGCCGACCTGTCCGGGAAGCGGGTCGCCGTCATCGGCACCGGCGCGTCGGCGATCCAGTTCATCCCGCGGGTCGCCGAGGAGGCGGGCCGGCTGCACGTGTTCCAGCGCACGCCCCCGTGGATCCAGCCGAAGCCCGACTTCACGCTGTCCAAGCGGGTGCGGCGCGTCTTCCGGCACGTTCCCGGGGCGCAGCGCGCCTTCCGTAACGGGATCTACTGGGTGCTGGAGACCCGTGCGGTCGGATTCACCCTCGACCCGCGGCTCATGGGGCCGATGGAGCAGCTGGCCCGCCGCCACATCGAGCGGCAGATCGACGATCCCGAGCTGCGCGCGAAGGTCACCCCCGACTACACGATCGGATGCAAGCGCATCCTGCTGTCCTCGGACTACTATCCGGCGCTGACCCGCCCGCACGTCGACCTGGTGACGGAGCCGATAAAGGAGATCACCGAGACCGGGCTGGTGACCGCGGACGGCACCGCGTACGACGTGGACGTCATCATCTACGGCACCGGGTTCAAGGTCACCGAGGCACTCTCCGAGCAGCACATCGTCGGGCGGGACGGGCTGAAGATCCAGGAGGCCTGGGCCGGCGGCATCGAGGCCCACCACGGCGTGACGGTGGCGGGGTTCCCGAACCTCTTCCTGCTCCTGGGCCCCAACACCGGGCTCGGCCACAACTCGGTGGTGTTCATGATCGAGTCGCAGGTGCAGCACGTGCTGAGCTGCCTGCGCCTGCTCTCGCGGGAGAACGCCGAGGCGATCGAGGCGCGGCCTGAGGCCCAGCGGCGGTTCAACGACCGCCTGCAGAAGAGGCTGCGCCGGGCGGTCTGGAACGAGGGCGGGTGCACGAGCTGGTACCTCGACGAGCACGGCGTCAACCGCACGCTGTGGCCCGGCTTCACCTTCGAGTACTGGGCGCGCACCCGGCGCGCCCGCCGGGAGGACTACGACCTGACCCCCGCCGGAGCCGGGAAGCCCGTCCGGGCCTGACGAGACGGGCGTGGGCCCCGGCCGAGCGGGGCCCGCCCGTCACGGCGTGGCGAAGCGGCGGTGCCGGGCGAGCGCCGCCAGGTCCGCCCAGTCCTCTCCGGAATGGGAGTGCTCGGGGATGACGCAGCCGAAGGACAGCGGGCGCGGGACGTCGTACCGCGGGACTTTCAGCCGCGGCCGCTGCGTGAAGTCGAGGACCTCGGCGAGGTTGCGCGCCGCCGCGTCCCGTACGGTCAGCGGGTCCAGGCCGAACCGCCACTCGATCATCTTCAGGATCGACGTGTGGTCGTAGAGGCGATGGGCCACATGGCCGCGCCGGGCCCACGGCGAGATGACCACGCAGGGCACCCGGAAACCGCGCAGGCCGGCGCCGAGGTCGGGGTTGGGGTCCGGGCCGACGGGCGGGGCGACGTGGTCGAAGAAGCCGCCCCACTCGTCGTACGTGACGACCAGCACCGTCCTGGACCAGTTGGGACCGGCGACCACCGCGTCGTGCACCTTGCCCAGGAAGTGCTGGCCGAGGCGGATGTCGGCCAGCGGATGCTCGTCCTCGGACAGGCCGGGCACCGCCTCGCCGAGGAAGCCGGGCTCCACGAACGAGACCGCGGGAAGCGTCCCGGTCGCGGCCGCCGCGTAGAACTCCGCGATCGGGTGGCTGATCCCGAGATACCGCGTGCCCCAGAGCGCGGTGTAGGGCACGTCGCTGTAGTAGTAGCGGCCCTTGACGCCGCCGGCGGCCAGGCGGTCCCAGATCGTCGGCATGGTGGCGAGCTTGTCCACCGACGTCGTACGCCGGTCGGTCTGCGCCGCGTGCAGGAAGAACCGGTTGGGGAACGTCGGGCCCATCATGGCGGCGAAATACCGGTCGCAGACCGTCCAGTCCCGCGCCGCGCGGCCGTAGAACCCCAGGTCGGCGGCCTCGTAGTAGCCGATGGAGAGCAGGTCGTTCGTCCCGGCGCGCAGCCAGCCGTCACAGGCGCCGTCATTGAACTCGACCCGGCCGCCGTCGTAGGAGTGGTCGGGGTCGTTGAAGCCGCAGCCGTGCGGCACGGTCAGGTGGTGCGTCTCGTGCGGCACGCCGTCGCGGTCGGTGTACGTCAGCCCGGCCTGCCGGCCGTCCGCGCCCGGCAGCCAGCCGAGGTAGTGGTCGAAGGAGCGGTTCTCCATCATCACGACGACGATGTGGTCGATGCCCGACCGCTGCGGCGCGGGCAGGCGTACGGCCGCCTCCGACCGGCCCTCCGTCAGTGGCTCCGCGGCGACGACGCCCGCCGCCACCGCCCCGGCCGTCCCGGCGATGAACCCGCGTCGGCTGACCTCGCCCACCGTCGCCTCCCAGCGTGATGATCGGCTGCCGAGCCGAGTATGACGGCTGGGGCCGAGCGGCAACGGCCGATCATGAGGCCGGTTCCGGACACGGGGTGACGCGGAGCCGCACGGCGTCCTCGGTCACGCGGGGAGGGCGGGGCCGCGCCCGGATCCCGCCGGGACACACGGGCGAATTGGCACCAAGCAAGTGCTTGACCAAGTGCCCGATACCGCCGTATAACCGGCGCAAGCGTTGACGCTCACGTGCCCTGACGGCTCCGGCCTCGTCCGCGGCGGAGTCACCCCGGCGGGACGCCTCCGGCCGGCACCCGCCGTCTTCTCGCTGCTTTCCGGCGGCCCGCCGCCACGGACCGCCGCTCCCCCCGGGAGCACCCCATGGAATCCTCGTCCCACCTCTCCCGCCGCGGCCTGCTCGCCGCCGCGGGCGCGGCCGCCCTCACCTGGGTCCCCGCCTTCCGAGTCCCTGCCCGCGCCGACACACTGCCCGGCTTCCCCCTGCCGCTGTACCGGCAGGCGTACCAGAACTGGTCCGAAGAGATCACGATCGCGGACGCCCTGACGTGCGCGCCGAACACCCCGGCCGACGTCGTGGCCGTCGCGAACTGGGCCCAAGCGAACGGCTACCGCGTCCGGCCGAAGGGCATGGGACACAACTGGTCGCCGATCCTCGTGCCGAACGGCGCCGACGTGAGCAAGGTCATCCTCGTCGACACGACACAGCACCTGACATCCGTCAGCGTCGGCTCCGCCACGGTGACCGCGCAGACCGGCGTCACGATGGACGCCCTGCTCGCCACGCTCGAGTCCGCCGGTCTGGGGTTCGCCGCCATCCCGGCGCCCGGGGACATCACGCTCGGCGGCGTCCTCGCGATCAACGCGCACGGCTCGGCGATCCCCGCCCAGGGTGAGAGCCGCCTCGCCGGGACCAGTTACGGCTCACTGAGCAACCTCATCCGGTCCCTCACCGCCGTGGTGTGGAACGGCAGCGCGTTCACGCTGCGGACGTTCACCCGGACCGACCCCGCGATGAAGGCGTTCCTGGCCCATCTCGGCCGGGCGTTCGTCACCGAGGTCACGCTGGAGGTGGGCGCGAACCAGCGCCTGCGGTGCCAGAGCCGGTACGACATCCAGGCCACGGACGTGTTCGCCGCACCGGCCACGGCCGGTTCGAACTCCTTCGCGAGCCTCCTGAACGGATGCGGGCGGATCGAGGTGATCTGGTTCCCGTTCACGACCGTGCCCTGGATCAAACTCTGGTCGCTCAGCCCCACGAAGCCGCTCCTGTCCAAACAGGTGACCGCCCCGTACAACTACACGTTCGCCAACTTCATCAATCAGCAGCAGTCCGACTACATCGAGCAGATCGTGGGCGGGAACGTCTCCGTCACGCCGACCTTCGAGAACCTCGAGATGTCGATCGTCGGCTCGGGCCTGATCACCACCGGCACCTGGGACGTCTGGGGCTGGTCGAAGAACACCCTGCTGTACGTGCAGCCGACCACCCTGCGGATCGTCGAGGCCGGGTTCGCCGTGCTCACCGCGCGGGCGAACATCCAGCGTGTGGTCAGCGAGTTCTACGCCCGGTACGTCTCGGGGGTCAACGCTTACAAGGCGCAGGGGCAGTACCCGATGAACGGCCCGGTCGAGATCCGGGTGACCGGCCTGGACCAGCCGGCGGAGTCGGGGGTGAGCGGCGCGGTCTCGCCGCAACTGTCGTCCGTACGGCCCCGGCCCGACCATCCCGAGTGGGACGTCTGCGTCTGGCTCGACATGGGGACCATCCCCGGCACGCCACAGTGCAACGCCTTCTACCGCGAGATGGAGCAGTGGATCTTCGCCAACTACACGGGCTCGTACGCGACCGTACGGCCCGAGTGGTCCAAGGCGTGGGCGATCACGAACAGCGCGGCGTGGTCCGACACGACGATGCTCACCTCGACCATCCGGAACGCCGTGAACGCCGGCCAGGCGGCCGGCGACGGTTTCGACGCCGCGCGGACCACGCTGAACGGCTACGACCCGTACCGGGTGTTCAGCAACACGTTCCTGGACACGCTCCTGCCCTGAGGACCGGCGTCGCCCGTGTCGGCGGGATGAACCCGCCGGCACGGGCGACGCCGCCCCGGGCGGGCCGGGTCACTCGGCGAGCGGGCTGTCGTCGAGCTCCCGTAGCAGGTGCGCCGTTCCGTCGTAGACGGCGACCGCGCCGGCCTCCCGGAGCTCGTCCGCTCCGATGCCCCCGGACAGCACCGCGACGCACGGCAGGCCGGCGCGCTCGCACGCCTTGACGTCCCAGACCGTGTCACCGACGAAGATCGCCTGGTCGGCCTGGACGCCGGCGCGTTCGAGAGCGACCTGCACGATGTCCGGGGCCGGCTTGCTCTGCTCCGCGTCGGCCGAGGAGGTCACGGCGCTGATCGCGTCATCGGCGTCGAGGGCGGCCAGCAGCGCCTTCATCTCGTCCCCGTCCGCGGAACTGGCCAGAACGACCTTCCGGCCGCGCGCGGCGCAGGCGCGCAGCAGGTCGGCCGCGCCTTCGAAGGCACGCAACCGTTCCCAGAACAGGCGGTACAGGGTCTTGTGCCCGGCGCGAACGTCCTCGTCGCCGTCGCGATCACGATCCTCGGGCAGCAGGTGGTCGAGGAGCTTGTCGGATCCCATCCCGATCGCCCGGTGCACGGCGGCCATGTCGACCTCGTGGCCGTGCTGCCGGAACGTCTCCCACCACGTCACTGCGTGCAGGTAGTTGGTGTCGACGAGCGTTCCGTCGACATCGAAGATCACCGCTTCGGTCATCGAGCGTGACTCCCCGGCCGTTCAGTCCACGTACCGCAGCAGCGCCCCGACCCCGGAGTCCGCGCGCAGCGACTCCGGTGGCAGCAGCTGCAGATCCCCGTCCGTGCCCGCCAGCGCCCTGATCAGCGCGGCGTCGGCGCGGTCCTCGACGGGGTCGGCGACGCCCAGCTCACGAAGGAGGTCGGCCGAGGTCCCCACATCGGTCGGGTGCGGGCCGGCCCACAGCGTGGCCGGTGAGTCCGGCCGGTCCTCCAGGAACAGGGTCGCGACCTGACCCTTGCGCAGGGCGTCCGTCACGGCCTCCAGGCCGTCGACCGCCCGGCCCCCCTTGGTGAGCTGCTCGTCGAACTGGCCGAGCAGCGCCGCGAGGTGCTCCTCGCGCTTGTGCTCGACGGCCTGGGCGATCTCCTCGTCCAGCGACGGGCCGACTCCGCCGGCGTCGACCAGGCGCGCCAGCACCGCTTCGGGCAGCTCCCCCTGCACGGCCTTGCGGGCACGGATGTCGCCCGCCAGCACGACGAGGTCGGCGCCGCATTCGTCGACCGCCACGGCGATCTCGTGGGCGACCTTCTTGGCGTTGGTCCGCCAGACCTCCTCGGCGGCCCGCTGCTGCTTGTCCTGCCGGAACATGTCCCCGGCCTTGACCTTGCGCACCGGGAAGTCCTCTTCCGGCTTGACGGTGATGACGCGGCGATGGCCGTCCCGGGACACGCAGGTCAGCTCGCCGCCGAGCCGGTCGACCGTGGCGGACATGTAGGCCATCGGCTCTCCGCGCTGGGCGAGCAGCGGCTTGACATGGGGCAGCGGTGCGTACTTGGCCAGTTCGACGCGCGGCGCCCCGGGGAGCACCTCGTGATGGACGACCTCGCCGTCCGCCGCGAACATCGCGAGGGTGCCGGACTCCCGCCGGGTGTTCTCCTCGTCGACCAGCCGCACCATCGCCTCGATCATCGAGGCCGGGGCTCCCTGGTCGGCCAGCTCCCGCTGCCGGGCCTTGCGGCGCAGTTCAATGGCCTTCGGAGCGTCTTCCGTGATCCGCCTGATGTCCAGATAGACAGAGGCGAACGGTCCTGAGCTGTCGTACAGCGACTTGAGGAAGCTAACGTCCATGCTGGCCGCCTACCCGCCGAGGCTGTCCCAAACCCACGATTCGCCCAGCCGAAGTCGGAGGGCTCTCCGATGCCGCGATGGCGGCGCGTATCCGAGCGGCGACCGACCGCGTCCATTCGCGGTGATCACACCGTCGGCCATGGCCACGGCCGCGCCCCGGCCCGTGAGCGCCGGGCACGCCTCCGTGCAGGCGCGGCGTGGTGCAGGCCACCTCCGTGCGGGCACGACTCCGCGCGTGGATCGTCTCAGCCCTCCGCGGCCCGCTGCAGCCGCGCGTAGGCGAGCTGGAGCCAGTCGGCGCCCGCCACGGCCGTCATCGTGGCACCGGCCAGCCGGGTCGCGTCCGGCGCGAAGGTCATCCCGACCGTGTACGCGGTGGCCACCCACTGCGCCATGCAGAACGGGCAGGTGATCAGCTCGCCGATCGCGTGCTTGACGCCCTTGCCCCGTACCTCCTCGGCGAGTTCGGCCGGACCGGACGTCCCCTTGTACCGGGTGAAGGGCGCCCGCAGCGGGCTCGTCACCGTGTCCTTCGCGAGCGTGCGGGACACCTTGTGGGTCGTGACGGCCATCAGGGCGACGTCCCGCGCCCCCAGGCGGGGCGCCCGCCGCCCGGTCAACCGGGCGATCACCGTGGCGGCGCCGACGGCCACGCCGTAGACGGCGAGCGTGCCGGCGTAGGACTTCAGCGGCCGCGGTTCACCCTGGCTGTACTCCCGTTCGTTCTCCTTCACGGTCTCGATCACCGAGTTCACGGAAAGCTCCTCTTGATCGCGGCGTTGTCTCGTCCGACAGGCGAAGGAGCTACCCGGAGAACCCGCCCCGAACCGCCTACCTCCCCGGCGGCCGGGGCGTCACGCCAGCGACTCGACGAAGTCCGCGAGCTGGGCCAGGTTGCGGCATTCGCGCATCGGGACCACCGCGCCGTACACCGAGGCCGCCGAGTCTCCGGTGTCCCAGTCCCGGACGGGCTCGGGGTTGAGCCAGTACGCGTGCCGGGCCCGCCCGGCCAGCCGCTCGACCGTCTCGAGGTTGAGCGATCCGTAGTTGCTCCGGGCGTCCCCCAGGATCAGCAGGGACGTCTTCGGTGTGATGGCGTCGGCGTACCGGTCCGCGAAGACGCCGAACGCGCGCCCGTAGTCGCTGTGCCCGCTGATCCAGACCAGGCGCGCCTCCCGGGTCATGCGGGTCATCGCCTCCACCACGTCCGCGCCCGGTGCGAACAACTTCGTGATCTCATCCAGGTCGTCGATGAACGCGAACGCCCGCACCCGGGCGAACTGCTCGCGCAGCGCGTACGTCAGGAGCAGCGTGAAGTGCGCGAACGAGGAGACCGAGTCGCTGGCGTCGCACAGGACGACGAGGTCGGGCTTGTGCGGACGGGGCGGCCGGTGGTGCGTGGTCAGGGGGACGCCGCCCGTCGACAGTGACGCGCGTACGGTCCTGCGAAAGTCCAGTCGCCCGTTCCTGCCGTGCCGCCGGCGATGGGCGAGACGGGCGGCGAGCCGCCGGGCGAGCGGCTGGATCTCCCGGCGGATCGCGGCCAGGTCCGTGCGCGTCGCGCGGAGGAAGTCCACCTGTTCGAGCGGCTGCCGCACGGTGCCGCGCGCGACCTTCTCGGCTCCGGCGTCCTCGGCGATCCGCCGCCGTACGTCCTCGGCGACGAACCTCTCGAAACGTTCGATGCGGCGCGTGAACGTCCGGCGGGCGACCTTCTCGTCGAGGCCGCCGCGCTCGGTCAGCACGGCGGCCAGCAGCCCGGCCATCAGCGTCTCCGGGGACAGCGTCCGCAGCACCTGGTAGGAGAACCACGGGCTTCCGCCGCCTCCGCCGCCGGACCCGCGCCCGTACGCGCCGACGGCCTTACGGGCGAAGTCGCGCAGGAGGCCGTCGTCCCCCTCCAGCAGGAGGCGGCTCAGCTCGTCGCGCAGCCGCCGCACCTCGGGATCGTCGTACGCGGGGCGTTCCCGGGCCTTCTCGGGACTGCCGGTCACCGGCGGGAACCACAGGTCGAACAGCGTGTCGAACGCCTCCCGGTGCGCCTGCCGCTTGACGAGCGTGGCCGCGTACGCCGCGCGCAGCGACTCGCGCTCGGCCAGGTCGATCGTCGCCAGGGCGTGGGCGGCGTCGAGCCCTTCGGCGAGCGACACGGGCAGACCCGCCTCCCGCAGCGCCCCGAGGAACCCGAGATGCCGGTCCAGCAGCGCCATCAGGCCTCCCGGATCTCATCGAGGAGCGGCATCGCCGGCGACGACCTCCTTGCGCGCGCGTTCCTGGTCGGAGTGGTGCTTCAGGACGACGCCCAGGGTGGCGGCGATCTCTTCCCCGTCGAGCCGGTCGAGGCCGAGCGCCAGCAGGGTACGGGCCCAGTCGACGCTCTCGGCGATGCTCGGCGGCTTCTTCAGCTCCAGTTCGCGCAGGACCCCGACCACCTGGGCGAGCCGGGCCGCCAGGGCCTCGTCGATGCCGGGCACCCGCGCCCGTACGATGTCGCGCTCGCGTTCCGGGGACGGGTAGTCCAGGTGCAGGTAGAGGCAGCGCCGCTTGAGCGCCTCCGACAGCTCGCGGGTCGCGTTGGAGGTGAGCACGACGAACGGCCGGCGCGCCGCCGTGATCGTGCCCAGCTCGGGAATGGTCACCTGGAAGTCCGACAGCACCTCCAGGAGCAGCCCCTCGACCTCGACGTCCGCCTTGTCGATCTCGTCGATCAGCAGGACCGTCGGGTCGGTGCGCCGGATCGCGGTCAGCAACGGCCGCTCCAGCAGGAACTCCTCGCTGAAGATGTCGTCGTGGGTGGCGCTCCACGACTGGTCGCCGGAAGCCTGGATGCGCAGGAGCTGTTTCTTGTAGTTCCACTCGTAGAGGGCGCGCGCCTCGTCGAGGCCCTCATAGCACTGGAGCCGTACGAGCCGTTGGTCGCCGGAAGCCTGGATGCGCAGGAGCTGTTTCTTGTAGTTCCACTCGTAGAGGGCGCGCGCCTCGTCGAGGCCCTCATAGCACTGGAGCCG
>NZ_JBFAUM010000030.1:79251-99069 GCF_040679195.1 Actinoallomurus sp. NPDC052308
GTACGAGCCGTGCCTCGGTGATGGCGGCGACGGCCTTGGCCAGCTCCGTCTTGCCCACTCCGGCGGGGCCCTCCACCAGCAGCGGCTTGCCGAGGGCGGCGGCGAGGTAGACGGTCGTGGCGATCGCGTCGTCGGCCAGGTAGTCCACGGCCGCGAGACCCTCACGGACGTCGACGGGCGAGCTGAAGGTCATCTACGCTCCAGGCCAGAGAACGAACCGAACCGCGTTCGAACCTACCCCACGCCGTTCGTCCCTCGAATCCCGTGAGAACGATCACCATGGGGACCGGTGCCCACAGTGTGGCCGAATCGCCAGGATAGGGACATGACTGTACGACACGCATTGGTCCTCGGCGGTGGCGGTGTGGCGGGGATCGCCTGGGAGACGGGCGTGCTCGTGGGCCTGGCCGACGCGGGCGTCGACGTACTCGGCGCCGACCTGATCGTCGGGACGTCGGCCGGATCGGCCGTCACCGCCCAGTTGAGCAGTGGCCTGCCACTGGAGGACCTGTTCCGGCGGCAGGTCGACCCCGCGCTGCAGGCGCGGGAGATCCCCGCCGAGTTCGATCTGCCCACCTACGTCACGACGATCGCAGAGGTCTTGGCGGGAGCGGAGGACGCCCTGGAGATGCGCCGCCGCGTCGGCGCCTGGGCGCGGGAGGTCCCCACGGTCCCGGAGAAGGAGCGGCGGGAGGCGATCGCGTCACGTCTGCCGTCGTTCGACTGGCCGGAGCGCCCGATCGCCATCGTCGCCGTCGACGCGGAGACGGGTGAACGGCGGATCTTCGATCCCGAGTCCGGCGTCGACCTGGTCGACGCGGTCGCGGCCAGCTGCGCCGTACCCGGGATCTGGCCCCCGGCCTCCATCGACGGCCGCCGGTACGTCGACGGCGGCGCCCACTCCAACGAGAACGCCGACCTCGCGTTGGGATACGACCGCGTGCTGATCGTGTCCCCCATGCCCGCCGGCTCTCCGGCTCCGCCCTGGGGCGGCGGGCTGGGCGAGAACGTCGAAGCCCTGCGCCACCGGGGCTCCACCGTCACCGTCATCCACCCCGACGAGGCCTCCCTCACCGCGATGGGCACCAACCCCCTCGACCCGTCGGTCCGGGAGGCCGCGGCCCACGCGGGCCGCGGCCAGGGCCGCCGCGAGGCCGACCGCACCGCCCGCGGGTGGTGATCGAGTCGCCGGTGAACATCACGGTGCTTTCCGGCCGGAGAGTGATCGTCATGTGTGCTCCTTGATTTCGATTGAGGAATGGGGTTTCACGCCGGATCGCCGAACCAGCGGCCGGCGGCCCGCTCGAACGCTTCACGGTCGGAGTCGCGATCGCCTGCCCAGGCGACCGTCCCGTCGGGTCGGACGAGCACGGCCCCGAATCCCAGGTCGTTCCTCGCCGGCCCGGCCGCATACCGGATCCGGCTCTCCCAGCCCATCGCCGGACGGCGATGCGCGGCGACGTGGAGGCGGCCCTGGCCTGCTTCCGGCAGGTCGGCGACCGCTGGGGCCAGGCCACCGCGCTGCCGATGCGCGCCCAGCTGCGGCAATACGACGACGACCTCGACGGCGCGCTGGCCGACCTGCGCGAGGCCCGGTCGCTGGCCGGCAGCGTACGGGCCTCGCTCTGCCTGGAGACGGGTGACCTGGCCGACGCGGAGAGGGCGCTGGAGAAGGCGTACGCGGCGGCGCTGGAGACCCGGGACCTGCCGATCCTGTCGCTGTGGCGGTGAAACACGGCCGCGCTCGCCGCGGCGCAGGGGCGGCAGCACGAGTCGGCCGTCCCGCTCGGTGCCGCGTCCCGGCTGCGCGGCGCTCACGACCGCCCCGATCGGCAGGTTCGCGAGCTCACCCGCCGGGGGCGGGCCGCGCTGGCCGAGGATGCCTTCGCCGCGGCGTACGAGAAGGGGTGGGAGCTGGACGGGAGGACGGCCGTGACCGAAGTCGACCCGGCCCGGCTGCGCCGCTGACCCAGGGCGGCTCACCCGGATCCCGGGTGATCGATCCCGCGCCGAGCCTTGTCGGCCGCTCATCGACCGCCACGTCCAGAGTCCGGGAATCAGACGCCGACGGTGCCGTCGATGGCCTCGCGGATGAGGTCGGCGTGGCCGTTGTGGCGGGCGTACTCGTGGATCAGGTGGAGCATCACCATGCGCAGCGAGACGTCCTCGTCCCACTTGGGCTGATGGCCGGTGACGTCGAGGGAGTCCGCGGACTCCTCGATGCGGCGGGCGTGCTCAACCTCCGCCTGCCAGGCCGCGAAGGCCTCCGACCGCGTCGACGTGCTCGCGTCGTACGCCACCTGGTAGTCGCGCTCGTCCGACCACACGAGGGGGATGTCCTCGCCGCTCATCACGATGCGGAACCAGGTTCGCTCGACCTCGGCCATGTGGCGTACGAGGCCGAGCAGGGACAGCGTCGAGGACGGCACCGCCGCGCGGCGCAGGTCGTCGTCGGACAGGCCCTCGCACTTCATCGCGAGCGTCGCGCGGTGGAAGTCGAGGAAGGCGCGCAGCATCTCGCGCTCTCCCCCGATGACTGGCGGGGCGATCCTGTCGACGGTCATGGCGGAATTCTGCCGTACGGCGCCGCCTGACAAGATCAGGGGCATGGAGCAGCACTCGGTGTTGCTGGACAGGATCAGGCTCGCCGACTGGGGAGCCGTGCACTCCTGGGCCTCCCAGGCAGCGGTCTGCCGGTTCCAGCTCTGGGGGCCGAACACCGAGGAGCAGACGCGGGCGTTCGTGGCGGCCGCCGCCGAGGCGTGGTCACACGTGCCCCAGAAGAGGTTCGCCTATGTGGCCCGTATCGACGGGGACGCGGTCGGCATGGGCGAACTGCGTGTCCGAAGCTTCGAGCAGCGCCGAGGCGAGATCAGCTATGTGGTGCACCCGCGCGCGTGGGGTCGTGGTGTGGGCACGGCGATCGGGCGGGAACTGCTCTCCCATGGTTTCGAGCGACTGGGACTTCACTGGATCTTCGCCACCTGCGACCCGCGGAACCTCGCGTCGGCGCGGGTGCTGGCCAAGCTGGGCATGACCTGGGAAGGACGGCATCGTCACACCGCGCTGATCCGGGATGGCTGGCGGGACTCGGAGGTGTTCGGCATCCTCGAAGACGAGTGGCGCGCGGGCATGGGCCCTTCCGAGTCCCACGCCGCGGGCAGCCTCCGGCACCCTGCCCCGTAGTCTCTCCCGCGGTTCGAGGTACGGCCGAGGTCAGGTCGTGGCGGGCTCCGGGAGCGGGGACGCCGTGGCGGGCAGGCAGAGGGACTCGCCGAGGATGTCGAGCAGCGCGCGGGACGCCGGGTTGTTCGTCGGCCCGTCCGTGGGCACCGCGACCGACACCCGCCAGGACGGCGGGGTGTCCCGCAGCGGCAGGACGCGGACGTTCTCTTTCTTCTTGTACGCGATCCGCCGGGGCACCAGGGCCACGCCGAGGTCCGCCCCGACGAAGTCGAGCAGGCTGTGCACGTCGTTGACCTCCAGGGCGACGCGCCGGCGCAGGCCGGCCGCCTCGAAGGCCCGGTCCGTGACCTGGCGCGATCCCCAGTCCGCGTGGAAGTCGACGAAGGACTCGCCCTCCAGTTGCGACCAGTCCACCGCGTCGCAGGCGGTGAGCCGGTGGTCCGGATGGCAGACGAGCATCATCGGCTCCGTCGTCAGCGAGGTCAGGGTGACTCCCGGCGGCGGGTCCGCCGCGGTCGCCACGAAGGCCAGGTCCAGGCGTGCGGCCCGGACCTCCTCGACGAGGTGGGCGGAGCCGGCCTGGCGCAGCCGGATCTCGACGCCGGGGTGCGATGACCGAAATCGGGACAGCACCGCGGGCAGGTCGACGACCCCCAGGCACTGCTCCGCGCCGATGCAGAGCGTGCCGCGCAGGAGGCCCTGGACGGCGGCGACGGCGTTGCGGGCCGCGGCGACGCTGGCGAGGGTACGCCGGGCCTCGGCCAGCAGGGCGCGGCCCGCCTCGGTCAGCTCGACCCGGCGGGTGCTGCGGATGAACAGCGGCGCGCCGAGCTCGCGTTCGAGCGCGCGGATCGACGCGGACAGGCCGGACTGGGCCAGGTGCAGGCGTTCGGCGGCGCGGGTGAAGTGCGCCTCCTCCGCCACCGCCACGAAGTACTCGAGATGCCGCAGTTCCACGATTGAGCACTCTAACTGCTTGATCTCATCGGTTTCTTCTGTTGGACACCCGGTGCCCCGAGCGAGCAAGGTTCAAAGGGTCGCCCGGTCCGGGCATGCCCGCCGGTTCGCGGGTATGAGGGCCGGGGTCGCCGCGCGTCGTCGCACCCCTGTGCGGGGCCGCGCGCGACGACGGCCGTTTCTCACGCAGGATGTCTCGGAGGTTTTCTCATGCGCACTCGCCGGATCGGCGATGTCCAGGTCGGCGCGATCGGACTCGGGGGGATGCCCATGTCCATCGATGGGCGGCCGGAGGAGAGCCGTTCCATCGCCACCATCCACGCGGCCCTCGACGCGGGGGTGACCCTCATCGACACGGCCGACGCGTACAGCCTGGGCGCGGACGACGTGGGGCACAACGAGTCCCTCATCGCCGGGGCCCTGGCCTCGTACGGCGGTGACGCCTCGGACGTGCTGGTCGCGACCAAGGGTGGTCATACGCGTACGGCGGACGGCGGCTGGGCGCGGGACGGCTCGCCCGAGCACCTGCGGCGGGCGTGCGAGGCGTCGCTGAAGCGGCTCGGGGTGGAGGCCATCGGCCTGTACCAGTTCCACCGGCCGGACCCCGCCGTCCCGTACGCCGAGTCCGTCGGAGCGATCCGCGACCTTCTCGACGAGGGGAAGATCCGGATGGCCGGCATCTCCAACGCGAACCCGGACCAGATCCGTCAGGCGCAGGAGATCCTCGGCGGCCGCCTGGCGTCGGTGCAGAACGAGTTCTCGCCGAGGTTCCGGAGCAGCGAGCCCGAGCTGCGGTTGTGCGACGAACTCGGCATCGCCTTCCTGCCCTGGAGCCCGCTCGGCGGCATTCCCAAGGCGGGCGACCTGGGGAGCGCGCACTCGGCGTTCGGGCGGGTCGCGCAGGCGCACGGGGTGAGCCCGCAGCAGGTCTGCCTGGCCTGGATGCTGGCGAAGTCCCCGGTGGTGATCCCGATTCCGGGGTCCAGCCGCCCGGAGACGATCCGCGACTCGGTGGCCGCGGCCGACTTGGAGCTCACGCCGGAGGAGCTCGCCGAGCTCGACGCGGCCTGACCGACCGGGTCCGGGCGGGATCGCGCCGTTGTTGCCGTTCGGCGGCGAGCCTAAGCTTTGCCGCCATGGGCGATGACGAGCTGCGGTTGCGGCCTGTGAACCGGGACGACCTGGCGGTGATCGAGAGGCTCACGGGTGATCCGGAGGCGACCGGCGAGCACGGCTGGCTCGGCTGGTCCGAGCAGTGGCGCTTCCGAAGGCGCTGGGAGGAGAACGGCATGCTGGACGACGACGGCGGCGTCCTCATGGCGGTGCGCGGCGACGAGCGGCTGGGGTTCGTCTCGTGGCGCAGGCAACCCACGGCGCGCACGTCGTACTGCTGGAACATCGGCGTCGCCATGCGGCCCGAGGTGCGCGGTCTCGGGTACGGCACCGAGGCGCAGCGGTCGCTCGTGCGGTACCTGTTCGCGCACACGCAGGTCAACCGGATCGAGGCGATCACCGAGGTCACCAACGCGGCCGAGCAGTGGGCGCTGCAGAAGGCCGGCTTCACCCGCGAGGGCGTGCTCCGCGGTTACGCGTTCCGCGACGGCGCCTGGCGCGACGTGCTCGTCTACAGCGTCCTGCGCCACGAGCTCGAGGCCTGACCGGCCGACGCCTTTACATTGTAGATCGCTGATAGGCCGACGCCGCCGACCTCGTCACGGAGACCATGACGGGGGCGGCGGCGTCGCCGTGCGGGCCGAGGATCAGGCCTCGATGTTGGACATCACGTGCTTGACGCGGGTGTAGTCCTCGAAGCCGTACATCGACAGGTCCTTGCCGTACCCGGAGTGCTTGAAGCCCCCGTGCGGCATCTCGGCGACGAGCGGGATGTGCGTGTTGATCCAGACGCAGCCGAAGTCGAGCCGCCGCGAGACGCGCATCGCCCGGCCGTGGTCGCGGGTCCACACCGAGGAGGCGAGGCCGTACTTGACGCCGTTGGCCCAGCGGACGGCCTCGTCCTCGTCGGAGAAGCGCTGCACGGTGATGACCGGGCCGAAGATCTCCTGCTGCACCGCCTCGTCGTCCTGGCGCAGCCCGGAGACGACGGTCGGCTCGTAGAAGAAGCCCTGCTCGCGGGTGCGGGAGCCGCCGGCGGTCACGGACGCGTGGTCGGGCAGCCGGTCGATGAAGCCCGCGACCCGGTCGAGCTGCACGGCGTTGTTCAGCGGGCCGTACAGGACGTCCTCGTCGTCGGGCAGGCCGGTGCGGGTCTGGGCGGCCTGCTCGGTCAGGGCGGCGACGAAGTCGTCGTGGACGCGCGGGGAGGCCAGCACCCGGGTCGCGGCCGTGCAGTCCTGGCCGGCGTTGAAGTAGCCCGCCTCGGCGATCGCCTGGGCCGCGGCCTCGACGTCCGCGTCGTCGAAGACGATGACGGGCGCCTTGCCGCCCAGCTCCAAGTGCACCCGCTTGAGGTCGGCGGCGGCCGACTGGGCGACCTCGGTGCCGGCGCGCACCGACCCGGTGATGGAGACCATCTGCGGGACGGGGTGCTCGACGAGGAGCCGTCCGGTGTCGCGGTCGCCGCAGACGACGTTGAAGACGCCCGGCGGCAGGAACTCCGCGGCGATCTCGGCCAGCGCGGCCGTCGTCACCGGGGTCGTGTCGGACGGCTTGAGCACGACCGTGTTGCCCGCGGCGATGGCCGGCGCGAACTTCCAGACCGCCATCATCATCGGGTAGTTCCACGGCGTGACCTGCGCGCACACGCCGATCGGCTCACGCCGGATCCAGGAGGTGTGGCCCGCCATGTACTCCCCGGCGGAGCGGCCCTCCAGGATCCGCGCCGCGCCGGCGAAGAACCGGATCTGGTCGACCATCGGCGGGATCTCCTCCGACGCCGTCAGGCCGATCGGCTTGCCGGTGTTCTCCGACTCGAGCGCGACCAGCTCGTCGGCGCGGGCCTCGATGGCGTCCGCGATGCGCAGCAGCGCGAGCTGCCGCTCGGCGGGCGTGGTGTCGCGCCAGGTCTCGAACGCGCGCGACGCGGCGTCGAACGCCGCGTCGACCTCGGCCTGCCCCGAGACCGGGGCCGTGCCGAACGCCTCGCCGGTGACGGGGCTGATCAGGTCCGCGGTACGGCCGTCGGCCGTGTCGGCCGGCGAGCCGTTCACGAAGTTACGGACGGTGCGCTTCATTGCGGGCGGTCCTTCCTGAAGTCATGGCGTTGTCTCGGCGACCGGCGCTACAGGCCGCGGGTGTCCCCGGAGACGCGCTGGGCGAGGTACACCGGAACGACGGACAGCACGATCAGCGCGGCGGCCACGACGTTGACGATGGGTGCCTGGTTCGGCCGGAACAGGTTGTTGAAGATCCAGATCGGCAGCGTCTGCACTCCCGCCCCGGCCGTGAACGTCGTCACGATGATCTCGTCGAACGACAGCGCGAACGACAGCAGCCCGCCGGCCAGCAGCGCGGAACGCAGCAGCGGAAAAGTAACGTACCTGAAGGTCTGGAAGGTGTCGGCGCCCAGATCGGCCGACGCCTCCTCGACGCGCGTGCCGAGCCGGCGCAGCCGGGCCAGCACGTTGTTGAAGATGGTGACGACACAGAAGGTCGCGTGGCCGACGACGACGGTGAACAGGCCGAGTTGGATGCCCAGCGGCGACAGCACCGTGCGGAAGGCGTTGTTCAGCGCGATGCCCGTGACGATGCCGGGCAGCGCGATCGGCAGGATGACCAGCAGCGACACCGTGTCGCGGCCGAAGAACCGGTAACGCTGCACGGCGAACGCCGCCATCGTGCCGAGCACGAGGGCCACCGCGGTGGCCCCGAGCCCGGCCTTGACCGACGTCCACAGCGCCGTGCGCACGCCGCCGTTGCCCCACGCCGTCGACCACCAGTGCCCCGTCAGGTGCGAGGGCGGCCAGGCGAACGCCTTGTCGGCGTTGAACGAGTTGATGAGCACGACGAGAAGCGGCACGTAGATGACGGCCAGGCCGAGGATCATCCCGGCCCGGAGCGCGATCCGCGCGCCTCGTGACAAGGTCATTGCAGGTGTCTCCGGGCGGTCAGAGGTTGTCCAGCGCGCCGGTGCGGCGCACGGCGACCAGGTAGATCACCATGATCACCACCGGGATCGTCGCGACGGCCGCGGCGAACGGCAGGTTGTTGGCGGCGCCGATGTTGTCGTAGACGACGTTGCCGATGAGCTGGCTCTTGCCGCCCACGATCTTCACCGTGATGTAGTCGCCGAGCGAGAGCGAGAACGTGAAGATCGATCCCGCGATCACCGCCGGGATGGCGACGGGCCAGATCACCGTCCGGAATGTCCGGAAGGTCCGGGCACCGAGGTCGCCCGCGGCGTCCAGCAGCGAGTTCGGCAGCCGCTCCAGGCCCGCGTAGATCGGCAGGATCATGTACGGGAGCCAGAGGTAGGCCAGGGTCACGATGGTGGCCGGCAGGCCGTACCCGGGGCCGTGGATCCCGAACGGGTCGAGGATCCAGCTCAGCACCCCGGACCCGGAGAACATGATCCGCCAGGCGTACGCCTTGACGAGGTAGCTCGCCCACAACGGCGTCAGCACCGCGATGACCAGCCAGCGCTGGGCCCGCGGCGAAGCGATCTTGGCCATGTAGAAGGCCATCGGGAAGGCGACCGCGACATCGACGACGGTGACCGCCGCGGCCACGCCGACGCTCCGCAGCGTGATCGTCCGGTAGACGCTCTGGTTCCACAGCTCCTGGAAGTTGCCCAGGTCGAACTGCTTGACCACCTCGCCGGTGAAGTCGTCCGTCGTCCAGAACGCGGCGGCGAACAGCGCTGCCAGGGACCCGAGGTATGCCACGACGAGCCAGAGCAGCGGCGCGGACAGCAGCGCGGCCAGCCGGAGGTACGGCCTGCGGTGAAGCAGCCCGGCGAGCCGGCGAACCGGCCCGCCGGGCGTGACAGTGGTGCTCATCAGCCCTTGATCTGCGTCCAGGCCTGCGTCCACTTGGCGTAGTCCACGCACTTCACGTTCGTGCGTCCGTCGATGCACTGCGTGATGGGCGTGTTCCAGTAGTGGACCTTCGTCCAGTACGGCGCGTCCGCGGCGTGGTAGGTGTCGCAGAACTTCTTGTCATCGGTCAGCGCGCAGGCCTTGCTGTTGGCCGGCGCCTCGCCCCAGCTCTCGGCGATCTGCGCGTTCACCTTCGGGGAGACCACCCAGTCGAGCCACTTGTAGGCGCAGTTCGGGTGCTTGGCGTTGGCCGCCACCATCCAGGTGTCGGACCAGCCGGTGGCGCCCTCCTTGGGCAGCGTCGTCTGGACCGGGGTCTTGTCGGCCGTCAGCCCGTTCGCGATGACCTGCCAGGTCGTGCCGAGGACGGTGTCACCGCTCTTGAACGACTGCTGGATCTTGGTGGCGTCCGACCAGTACTCGCCGACGAGCTGCTTCTGCTCCTTGAGCAGGTTCACCGCCGCGTCGAACTGCTTCTGGTCCAGGGCGTACGGGTCCTTGATGCCCAGGGCGGGCTGGGTCGACATGAGGTACAGCGCGGCGTCGGCGATGTAGATCGGCGAGTCGTAGGCGGTGATGTGGCCCTTGTACGGGGAGTTCGGGTCGAAGACCACGCTCCAGGAGTCGGGCGCCGTCGTCACCTTGTCGGTCCGCCACATCAGCATGTTGGCGCCACGGCCGTGCGGGATGCCGTACATCTTGCCGTTCACGGAGTTCCACGGCTTGTTCTTCAGGTCCGGGAAGATGTCGGCGTAGTTCGGGACCAGGCTCGTGTTGACCGGGGCGACGGTGCCGCCGGCGATGAGGCGCAGCGAGGCGTCGCCCGAGGCGGAGACCGCGTCGTACTCCCCGGTCTTCATCAGGCTGACCATCTCGTCCGACGTGCCGGCCACCTTGTTGTTCACCTTGCAGCCGGTCTGCTTCTCGAACGGGTGGACCCAGTCCAGGTCCTTGTTGTTCGAGCCGTCCTCCACATAGCCGGCCCAGGAGACCAGGTTCACCTGGCCCTCGCCCGTACCGAGCGACTGCAGCGCGGGAATGTTCGGGGGCGTGAACCCTCCGGCACCGGTCCCATGGTGGGACTTGCCGCTGTTGCCGCCGCAGCCCGCGGCGAGAAGGGACACGGCGGCCATCGCGACGAGCGCGAGGCGCGTGGCGCGCATGGAAACTCCGATCAGATGGGGGGTTTTCTCGGGGAAGACCGCGGCTCAGGCCGCGGTGAGCCGGCCGGTCGGGCGGTGACCGGCCGAGATCACGTCGGACCGGGGATGGCGAACTCGTGCTCACGACGCCACGCGAGCCTGACCCGGGCTTCGCGCAGCTTCAACACGTCCATCGAGGAGGACTGCAGGTTCTGCTGCAGTGCCACCAACCGGCCCCCGGCGTCGAGGTCGACGACGAACCGGGTTGCCGCCCCCGCGTAGACGACCTCCGCGACCGTGCCGGTCGCGGAGTGCTCGCCTTCGGGCAGCTCCGCGTCGAGATCCGTATCGACGCGGAGCTTCTCCGGCCGGACGCTGTAGACGCCCGGCCGGCCGAGTATCGACTGGGCCGCCTCGCCCTCGATGAGGTTCGAGGTGCCGACGAACCCCGCGACGAACGCCGACGCCGGCTTCTCGTACACCTCCGCGGGCGACCCGACCTGCTCGATCCGGCCCGCGTTGAACACCGCGACCCGGTCGGCCATGGTCAGTGCCTCCTCCTGGTCGTGCGTCACGAACAGGAAGGTGATGCCGACCTCGCGCTGGATGGCCTTCAGCTCGACCTGCATCTCCTCGCGGAGCTTGAGGTCGAGGGCGCCGAGCGGCTCGTCGAGCAGCAACACCTTGGGGCGGTTGACGAGCGCACGTGCCAGCGCCACGCGCTGCCGCTGCCCCCCGGACAGCTGGCCCGGCTTGCGCGCCTCGAAGCCCTCGAGGCGGACGGACGCCAGCGCCGTCAGGGCGCGCTCCCGGCGCTCGGCCTTCGGGACCTTCTTCACCTTGAGGCCGTACTCGACGTTGGCCAGGACGTTCATGTGGGGGAACAGCGCGTAGTCCTGGAAGACGGTGTTGACGTCGCGCTCGAAGGGCGGCAGTTTCGTCACGTCGCGGCCCCCGAGGCGGATCTCCCCGGAGGTCGGCGTCTCGAAGCCGGCGATCATGCGCAGCACCGTCGTCTTACCCGATCCGGAGGGGCCCAGCATGGCGAAGAACTCGCCGTCCTGGATCTCCAGGTCGACACCGGCGACGGCGACGACCTCTCCGAAGGTCTTGCGTACCGCGCGGAGGGCGACCGCGGCGGAAACGCCGGGCTCTTCGGTGTTCATCTGAATCATCTATCCCTTGATCTGCGTCCAGAGTTCCGTCCACTTCGCGTAGTCGACGCAACTCGTTCCGCGAGAATCACCACAGTCTGCGACCGGAGTCTTCCAGAAGGCAAGCCTCTTATAGAAGTCGACGTCGCCCACCCGGAACTGCGCGCAGAACCCCTTCGCCGCGTATTTGCAGGCCTTCGGGTTGGCGGGGGCCTCACCGAACCACTGCGCCACCGCCGCCTGCACCTTGGGGGACTGGATCCAGTTCATCCACTTGTACATGCAGTTCGGGTGCTCGGCGTGTGACGCGACCATCCAGGTGTCCGACCACCCGGTGGCGCCCTCCGTCGGAATGGTCGTCCCGATGGGGGCCTTCTCCGTCTTGGCGAGGTTGGCGGTCACCTGCCAGGCCGTGCCCGCGTAGTTGTCACCCGCCTTGAACGCCTCGACCTCGTCCAGGTAGTTCGACCAGTACTGGTTGACGTTCGGGCGCTGCTTCTTCAGCAGGTCGACGGCCGCGTCGAACTGCTTCTGCGAGAGCTCGTACACGTCGTTGATCTTGAGATCCGGGCGGTGCGCCTTCAGGTACAGCGCGGCGTCGGCGATGTAGATCGGCGAGTCGTACGCGACGACGTGGTCGGCGGCGGCGCTGCCCGAGTCCCAGACGATGCTCCAGGACGCCGGCGTGTTCGGGATCTTGTCCGTGCGGTACGTGAGGTAGTTCGCGCCGTAGCCGTGCGGCGCGCCGTACATCTGGCCCTTGACCGAGTTGTACGGCTGGTTCTTCAGGTACGACGGGATGTCGCGGTAGTTCTTCAGCAGGTTCGTGTTGACCGGCGCGACGAGGCCGCCGTAGATGAGCCGCAGCGACGAGTCGCCCGAGGCCGAGACGCCGTCGTACTGCCCGGTCTTCATCAGCGCGTACATCGAGTCGGACGTGTCGGCGACCTTCGCGTCGACCTTGCAGCCGGTCTTCTTCTCGAAGGGATGCACCCAGTCGACGTGTTTGTCGGTGGAGCCGTCCTCGGCGTATCCCGCCCAGATCACCAGGTTGAGCCTTCCCTCGGAAGGCCCGATCTCCTGTTGCGTGGCGACGTGCGGCACCGACGCGGCCTTGCTCCCGCCCGAACCTCCTCCGCAACCGGCCGCGGCCAGGATGACGGCCGCCGCGCACGCGAGCCTGGTGAGTGATCCGAATTTCATGACATCTCCTCGTCCAGGGCGACCTCATAGCGCAGGTTCACGAGGCGTACGACCGAGGAGTGGGCGCCCAGCGGCTCGGCGCAGCCGAGGCCGGCGTCGCTGGCGAGCTTGGCGAGGCGCTCGAAGTCGATCTCCGGTCCGACGACGAACGGGGCGATGGCGATGCGCTGCCCACCGGACTCGCGCAGCCGCCCCACCGCGTCGGCGACCGTCGGGCGGCCGTCGATGGACGCGGCGACGACCGGCACGGCGAGCCGGGCGGCGAGGAGGACGGCGGTCATGTCGGCCTCACGGACGGCCGGGTCGCCGCCGACCGTGGCGACGATGACGCCGTCGACGGACGCGCCGATGCTGAACTGCCGGATCCGGTCCGCGCGCGCCAGGCCGCTGTCCGCGAGCCGTACGTGCAGTGCCTCCGCCAGCAGGGGGTGCGGGCCGAGCGGATCGGTGACGGTCACCCGCGCGCCGGTCTCCGCGACCACCGCGTTGATGTCGCGGTACGTCTGCGGGTGCGGGCCGGTGACCAGCGGGACCACGACCGCCGAGCGACCCTCGGGCAGGCCCCGCAGGTTGTCCGCGAGCGCGGGGCCGCCGATGGCGGCGACCCGGATGTCGATGTCGGAACGGGACGTGCGGATGAGCCCGGCGATCTCGTTGCCGACGTCCGGGACCGTCCCGGGTACCGCCAGGACGAGGACCGGGGCGTCGGGGGGAAGATCGCCGCTGCCCGGCCGGCGGTGACGCCCGCCGGGTAGCGGCGAGCGTCCACGTACGGGGAGCGTCTCCGGGGGCTGGTCGTCATGGATCACGATCGCGGATTCTAGGGGTGTCCGGAGGAGGATGCGGAGTCCTTGTCACCGATCGTCCGAAATCCAGTTCTCGGACCGACCTGAGAGCCTTGGGTCGATAAATGCGCCCCTACCTGCAGTTATTCGGCGCCCAACACACGTTTCTCCCCCTCAAGGCGTCGGGTGTTTGATGCCCGATATTTACAGAGGCGGCCAGTGTGCGCCGTGATGTCTAGTAGAGTCTCGCGCGTTCACACGGTGTTTCTCCCGCCTCACTGAAAGTCGAGCCTGTCGCGGTGCAATCTAAGGACCGACGAGTGGGATCAGATGTCAGTCGGCGGTCGTCCCGCTCCCGGGTCGGCCGCGTGCTCGGGTCAGTCCGCTTCAAGATAGTTCTGCTGCTCATCGTCCCGCTGGTGTCACTCACCACTCTGTGGGCGTTCGCGGCCGACATCACCCTGGGCGACGGCCTGAACCTCCGGCACGTCAACACGATCCAGGACCACCTGAACTACCCCTCCGGAGGCCTGGGCAGCGCCCTGGAGCAGGAGCGCCGGCTGTCGGTGGTCTTCTTGGGCAGTAAGTCCGCCGGCGACCGGGCGTCGATGGAGTCCGGCCGCCTCGTCACCGACCGGCAGGCCGACCTGTTCCGGCGGCTGGCCGCCGACGCCGGCGCACAGAAATACGCCAACGCCCAGGCCCGGCAGTGGACGCACGAGGTGCTCGTACACCTCGAAAACCTGCCGACCAAGCGGCGGGCGATCGACAGCGGTAAGACTAGCCGCATGCAGGCGTTGTCCGACTACTCCGACACGATCGCCGACATCATCTCCCTTCAGTCGTCGCTGTCGACGCTGAGCGACCCGGACGTCACCAAGGACGCCAAGACCGAGGTCGCCCTGGCACGGGCGCGGGAGATCCTGTCCCAGGAGGACGCGCTGCTGGCCGGCGCGCTGGCCACCGGTCGCCTGACGTTCCCCGAGCACGTGCAGTTCACCAAGCTCGTCGGGACCCAGCGCAGTCTCTACGACCAGGTCGTCCCCGACCTGCGCCCCGCCGACCGCGCCTACTACCAGCGGATCGTCTCGACGCCCGAGTACACCGGCCTGCAGGCGCTGGAGGACCAGTTCACCGACAACATGCCGCATGAGTCCCACTCGGGCACGGGCGGGATGGCGGGGATGGCCGGCAAGCCGGCCCCGAACCCGCTGGCCGGCATGGACGTCAAGTGGAAGATCAAGGTCACCTCCATCCTGACGCGACTGCGCGGCCTCGAGCTGTCGTCGTCGGCGAGCGCCGCCCAGCGCGCCAAGCCCATCTCGGACGGCATCATCCGGAACGTCGCGCTGGCCGGCGCCCTCGGTCTGCTCGCGGTCATCGCCTCGCTCATCCTGTCGCTGTGGGTGGGCCGCTCGGTCATCCGCGACCTGACCGGCCTGCGCCGCGCGGCCCTCGACCTGGCCAATGAGCGGCTGCCCAGCGTCATCCGCCGGCTGCGCCGCGGCGAGGACGTCGACGTCGGCGCCGAGGCCCCGCCGCTGTCCTTCGGCACCCGGGAGATCGACCAGGTCGGCCAGGCGTTCAACGCCGCCCGCCGCACCGCGATCCAGGGCGCGGTCGAGGAGGCCGCGCTGCGCCGCAGCATCAGCGAGGTCTTCCTCAACCTGGCGCGCCGCAACCAGGCGCTGCTGCACCGCCAGCTCAACCTCCTGGACTCCATGGAGCGCCGGGTCACCGAGCCCGACGAGCTGGACGACCTGTTCCGTCTCGACCACCTGGCGACCCGCATGCGCCGCCACGCGGAAGGTCTCATCATCCTGTCCGGGCAGGCGCCCGGCCGTGGCTGGCGCAACCCGGTCCCGGTCGTCGACGTCGCCCGTGCCGCCGCGGCCGAGGTGGAGGACTACGCGCGGGTCAACGTGTCGGCCATGCCCCGCGTGGCCGTCGCCGGCCCCGCGGTCGCGGACCTCATCCACCTGCTCGCCGAGCTCATCGAGAACGCGACGCTGTTCTCCCCGCCGGACACCACCGTCCAGGTGACGGGGCAGACCGTGGCGCACGGCTTCGCGTTCGAGGTGGAGGACCGGGGCCTGAGCATGGACCAGGCCAGCCTCGACCGCGCCAACGAGCGGCTGACTAATCCGCCGGACTTCGACCTGTCCAACAGCGCCCAGCTCGGCCTGTTCGTCGTCGGCCGGCTGGCCCAGCGGCACCGGGTGCAGGTCACGCTCCGCACCTCGCCGTACGGCGGGACGACCGCCATCGTGCTGCTGCCCGACGCGGTCGTCGCCGGCGGCAACGAGCGGCCCGAGCTGGAGTCCGGTCCCGCGACCACGCGACGCGGCGAGGAGGCCCTGGTCCCGATCGGCGCGATCGGCGCGCCGACCCGCCCCACCGACACCGGTCCCATCACGGGTCCGATCACCGGGCCGATCCAGGCGATCCGGGGCGACCGGCCGCCGCTCCCCCAGCGCCGCTCCGACACCGGCTCGCAGGCCGCCTACACGACCGGTCCGTACGACGCGAAGCCGTACGGCGGCGGCGGTTCCCGCGGCTCCGACGCGCGGTCGCAGGACACCGCCGGCCAGGAGACGGGTCCGGACACGGGATCCTTCCCCTCCGCCTACGGGTCGAGCCCGTACGCCGCGGACCTCGGCGGCCACGACGCCCTCCCCACCGCGTACGGCGAGGGGCCGGAGGCCGGGGACGGCTACGAGGCCGGAACGACCGGCTACTCGCCTGAAACGGGGGGATACTCCGCTGGATCACGCGGGTACTCCCCCGGCGTGACGGAATCGAGCGGTTACTCCACCGGAATGACGGACACAGGCGGATACTCCACGGGTGCGACGTCGTACGAAGACGGCACGGGTCTGGGCGGCACGCGGCCCGGCGCGCGGAGCGATCAGTGGCCGTCGGTCGGCGACGGCGTCGGCGACGACCGGCCGCCGCTGCCGACCCGGCAAGGCGGGGCACAAGGCCGTTCGCTGTTCGAACCGACCGACGAGCCCGCGGAGGCCGCCCGGCCCGAGGCGGCCGCGTCGCCCGGCGCGACCGCCGAGCCCTCGACCTCCGGAACCAGGCCGGCCCTCCCGCGCCGGGTCCGGCAGGCGAACCTGGCCCCCCAGCTTCGCGAAGAGGTCGAGCCCGTGAACAATGCGACCAGCAACGAGCGTTCGCCGGAAGAGCTCCGCACCATGCTGAGCTCCATTCAGAAGGGATGGCTGCGCGGCCGCTCGGACGCCGAGCAGCCCGCCACCCATCACGAAGAGGAGGACATCTGATGTCAGCGGGTTCTGCGGGGGAACTCAACTGGCTGCTGGACAGCCTCGTCAACCGTGTCGCGCAGGTGCGGCAGGCGGTGGTGCTGTCCAGCGACGGCCTGCTGGTCGGCGGGTCCGCCGGCCTCACGCGGGAGGACGCCGAGCACCTGTCGGCGGTCGCCGCGAGCTTCCAGAGCCTCGCCCGCAGCGCCGGACGCCAGTTCGGCGGCGGGGGCGTGCGTCAGACGATCGTCGAGATGGACCACGCGTTCCTGTTCGTCACGGCGGCCGGCTCCGGCGCCTGTCTCGCTGTGCTGGCGGGCTCCGACGCGGACGTCGGCATGATCGCCTACGAGATGGCGATGCTGGTCAAGCGCGTCGGCCAGCACATGTCGACGCTGCCTCGCTCGGCCGTGGAATCGTGAGGCCGCGATGGTGCGCGGAGACCACAGAGGGCGCCGGGCGGCGGCGACCGCCCGGCGATCGCCCATCAGGCGGGACGGCTGAATGAGCGAATGGCTCGACGACGAGGCCGGACCGGTCGTCCGGCCCTACGCGCTCACGCGAGGCCGTACCAGAGCCTCGCGTGAGGGCTTCGACCTCATCGCGATCATCGCGACGGCGGCGACGTCGACGTTCGCCCCCCCGAACGCCGGCCCGGAGCACGTCGCCATCCTCGACCTGTGCGTACGCCCGCTGTCGGTGGCGGAGATCTCAGCGAAGCTGAAGCTCCCCCTGGGCGTCGTCCGGGTCCTGCTGGGGGACCTGCTCGACCTCGGGCTGATCGTCGTACGCCGTCCTGAAACAGAGAACCGTCTTCCCAATGAACGGCTTTTGAAGGAAGTGCTCAATGGACTCCAGGCGCTCTGACCCCTCACGGGGCGCTGCCGCCATGCCGCTCGCCGTGAAGATCCTCGTCGCGGGCGGATTCGGCGTGGGTAAGACGACCCTGGTGGGTGCCGTCAGCGAGATCAAGCCGCTGCGCACCGAGGAACAGCTGACGGACCGCAGCGTCGGCATCGACGACACCTCAGGTGTGGAGCGCAAGACCACGACCACGGTGGCGATGGACTTCGGCCGTATCACCATCCGCGACGGTCTCGTCCTGTACCTGTTCGGCACGCCCGGCCAGGACCGGTTCTGGTTCATGTGGGACGAGCTGGCCCTCGGCGCCCTCGGGGCGGTCGTCCTCACCGACACCCGCCGCCTCGCCGACTCGTTCCCGTCGATCGACTACTTCGAGCGGCGGCGGCTGCCGTTCATCGTGGGCGTCAACTGCTTCGACGGCGCGGTCCGCTACGACACCGAGGAGATCCGCGCGGCGCTGGACCTGGACCCCAGGGTGCCGGTGATCCTCTGCGACGTGCGTCGGCGCGAGTCCGGCAAGCAGGTCCTGATCGCTCTCGTGGAGCACGTCCTGGCCGTCATGGCCGAGCGTCAGCGCCAGGCCGGCGCGGTGATCCGGTAGCGGCACCCGCGCACCGGGCCGGTGAGCGCTCGCGGGCTCCTGCGGGCGGCCCGCGCTACAGGCGCTTCAGCTCTTCGAGCGCGTCGGCGAGGTGGGTCGGCAGCGGGGTGAACATGGCCGACACCTGGTTGCCGTGGGCGTCGTCGTCGAGTGAGCGGGTGGAGACGGGGACCGCCGCGATGAGCGGTCGGCCGGGCAGGGCGTCGTGGTCGATCAGCCAGCGCCGGAGCGCGCTCGCGCACAGCGCCATCACGACGTCGTTGACGCTGACGCCCAGCGCGTGCCGGACCTTCTTCACCTCGTCCAGGGGAAGCGAGCCGACCGCGACCCGCCGGTGCCGTGTCACCGTTCCGTTGAAGGGTGTCCGAGGCGCGGTCAGGTCCGCCTGAGGGGGGACCTCGCCCGTACGCGCGGCCGTGCGCAGCGCGCCGGTGAGGACGCCGACCCCGGGCAGGCGCCCGACCAAGGGGAAGGTGTCGAGGTAGGGGACCGCGCGCAGCAGCCCCCCGGTCGTGCGCAGCGGATGCACGGCGGCGCGGGCGGCCGCGCCGGCCAGCAGGCTCCAGGCGCCCGGGGGACGCTCGGGCCGCCAGCGGTCGGCGGCGTCCACCTGACGCGGTTCGGGTTCCAGGTCGAGCAGGGCGGCGACGATCTGCGCGGCGGCGACGCCGTCGATGAGCGCATGATGGATCTTGGCGTACAGCGCGATCCGGCCGCCGCGCAGACCCTGCACCAGGTACATCTCCCAGAGCGGGCGAGCCCGGTCCAGCGGTCGCTGGTGCAGCCGCGCCACCTGCTCGGCGAGCTGCCGGTCGTCGCCCGGCTCCGGGAGGGCGATCTCGCGGACGTGGTACTCCAGGTCGAAGTCCGGGTCCTCGATCCAGTACGGGTGGTCGAGCCCGAAGGGCACCTCGGCCAGCCGCCAGCGGAACTGCCGCACCAGCGGAAGGCGCCGGCGCATCAACTCCATCAGGTCGTCGAGGGTCAGGCGGCCGCCCGGCGCCCCGCTGGGGTCCGAGACGGCCAGGCCGGCGATGTGCGCGACCGTGCCCCGCGACTCGACGTTGAGGAACTGCGCGTCAAGGGCACTGAGCTGGCGCATCGGCCGACCTTTCGCCTCACCCCGCCGTCGGCGCTTCGCGGCACCCCCGGACCGGACGCCCGACGGCCGGTCGTCTCCTTCGTCCTTCTCGGTATTTCGGCGCGAGCGAGGAAGTCAAACCTCGCGAACGCCTGCATAATCCGCCATCAGCGTCGTCTGCCGCCCTAAACGCAGCGCACTGATTTGTCGCGATACATCGCTTGTTCGGGCGAGATATCACTGTCTGTGATTAAGGCCAGGTCTGAGGCGGAATGCCGGGCCGGCGGGCGCGGAAAAGTGACGGGTGGCGACACCGAACTTCCCGGAAGGGTGGTGCCCGCTTCCGGTGATGGGGAGAATGGGCTGACGTCCCTGCTCACTCAGAGTTATGGTGCGAGACCATGCCCCTTGACCCCCAGTCCCCCATCGGTGGGACCGGCTCCCCGCCGGCCGGCGACGCCGGCCGGTGCGCCGGGGTGGCCCGCGGTCCCGGCGGCGCGGGGGGCGGGGCGCCGGGGGGGGTGTGCGGGGGGCCGGGCGCGGGGGGGGGGCGCCGGGGGGGGGGGCGCCCCGGCGGGGGAG
>NZ_JBFAUM010000031.1:0-95314 GCF_040679195.1 Actinoallomurus sp. NPDC052308
AGGCATCCGCACCGTGTCGCCGTCGGCGGCCTCGTCGGCGATCCGCCGGGCGAACTCGAAGAACTGCGTCGCGTGCACGATCGAGAACGGGATCGATGAGTCCTGAATCAGCTTCTCCTGAGCGACCTTCGCCCGGAAGTAGCCGATGTCGGGCCGCCGTTCGGTGCCCACCACCGACAGCGCGACATGGTGGCCCACCCCGGCCTTCTCCTCCGCCGCCAGCAGGTTGCCGGTGGAGGTCTGGAAGAACTCCAGCACCGCCGCGTCCTCAAAAGACGGGGAATTGGACACATCGATCACCACGGACGCGCCGTCCAGGACCTCGGCCAGCCCTTCGCCGGTGAGCGTGTTGACGCCGGTGTTCGGCGAGGCCGGAACCGCCTCGTGGCCGTGCTCGCCGAGCTTCGTCACGAGCTTCGACCCGATCAGGCCGGTACCGCCGACTACCACGATCTTCATTGACAAGCCTTCCCGTCCGCCGGGGCGCTCCACGCGCCATCCGGTCGCCAGCTAAGACAGGCCACCCGTCCGGCCTGTGACACCTCGGACGAAAAATCTTTAGAGTCGCGGTTGTTCGGCCCGAGCCGTCACAGGAGAGGGCGCTGCCCGGTCCTTATCAGCGGGACGGACGTATGGAGCGATGGGAGCATGGCGTGCCGCCGACAGACACCAGGTATCGGATCCGGGTCCGGATGACCCCGCGCGCGATCGACGAGCCGCACCGCACCTCCAGCCCGCTCGAGCTGTTGTTCGATCTCACCTTCGTGGTGGCGGTCGCGGCCGTCACCGACCGGTTCGCACACGACATCGTCGGCGGGCACGCCCTGGCCGGGATCGCGCCGTTCCTGCAGGTCTTCTTCGCGGTGTGGTGGGCGTGGATGAACTTCACCTGGTTCGCGTCGTCGTACGACACCGATGACGTCCCCTACCGGCTGCTGACCATGGTGCAGATGGCCGGCGTGCTGGTGCTGGCCGCGGGTGTGCCTGCCGCGGCCGACCATTCCGACTACGGCGCCGTGACACTCGGCTACCTCATCATGAGGTTCGCTCTCGTTGCCCAGTGGCTACGGGCCGGGGCCGCGGACCCCGCAGGCCGCCGTACCGCACTGCGCTACGCCGGCGGCATCTCCGCCCTCCAGGCGGGCTGGATTCTGCGTCTGGTTCTCGCCGAGACGGGCGACCTGGCGTCACCGGCCCAGCTGCCGTCCTTCATCGGCCTGGCGGTTCTGGAGCTGGCGGTGCCGCGGTGGGCGGAACGGACCGCGCCCACCAACTGGCACCCGCACCACATCGCCGAACGCTACGGCCTGTTCACGATCATCCTCTTCGGCGAGAGCGTCCTGGCGGCGTCCAACGGAGTCGACCGGGCGCTCGAAGCGGCCGAGCTCAGCGGTCCCCTCGTCGTCATCGCCGTTTCGGGCCTCGTCCTGCTGTTCGCCCTCTGGTGGCTCTACTTCCTCGCCCCGGTCGGCGAAGGTCTCAGCGACCGGCGCCACCGGTCCTACCTGTGGGGATACGGCCACTACGGCATCTTCGCCGCCCTCGCGGCCCTCGGCGCCGGCCTCGAAGTCGCGGTCGAGCAGACCGGGCATCACCTCAGTGCCTCTCCCCTCGCCATCTGCTACGCCGTGGCGATCCCCGCCGCGGCGTTCGTCACCTCGCACTGGCTCGTCCACAGGCCGCTCATCGCCGAACCCGTCATCCGGCCGGCCGCGGTGCTGTCGGCCGCCACCGCCGTCCTGCTCCTCCCGCTCGCGGCGCCGCGAACCGGAGTGGCCGCCGTCATCGCGGCGATCGCCGGCGTCTGCGTCCTGATGACCGCCGTCACCATCCTCCCGAAAGCCGACCGCGAGGCGTGGACCCCGTGACGTTCGGCACCTGAGGAACAGCGACTATCCCCGGTATACCGGTGGAATCTACAGTCGTGGCCGTGACCCTTGTCTCCGAGCGGCCCGTGCGGTCGCGTTCCGTCCGCGGGCCCGCACTGTGCCTGGCCGCCGCCACCGGGTTCGGGCTGTCGGTGGTGTTCGCCAAGGAGGCCGGCCGCGCCGGCACCGGCGTGGAGTCCATGCTCGCGATCCGCTTCGCGATCGCCGCCGTCGTGTGCTGGGCGATCGTCGCCCGGCGCCGTCCCGCGTTCCCGACCCGTCGGGCGCTGCTGGCCTGCGCGGGACTGGGCCTGGTCGGGTACGCCGCCCAGTCGGCGCTGTACTTCACGTCACTGACCAGGATCGACGGCGGACTGGCCGCGCTGCTGCTGTACACCTACCCGGCGCTGGTCACGTTGGTCGCGGTGGCCCTGCGCCGCGAGCACCTCGATGCCAAGCGCGCCGCCGCGATCGTCTGCTCCGCGGCCGGCCTGGCGCTGCTGCTCGGCTCCGGTCACCTCGGCGGCACCGACCTGGCCGGTGGGATCACTCTTGCGCTCGGCTCGGCAGGGCTCTACGCCCTCTACCTCACCGTCGCCGACAGGCTCCCCCACGACCTCGACCTGTTCCTCACCTCCGCGATCGTCTGCACCGGCGCCGCCCTCAGTCTCACCACCTGGTGCGCCCTCACCGGGTCGGCCGACCTTGCGGCACCGCGGTCCTGGCCGCCGTCGCCCTTCTCAGCAGCGGGCGCGGGCAGGACCCGCGGCTCAGGGCGGCGTAGCCCGCCGGCAAGGCTGTCCGAGGAGGGACCATCCCCGTGTGCGCGGGGATGGTCCCTGCCTGACCTGCGACTCGGTCAGAGCGCGAAGCGGAATCCGGGTACTACTGGAAAGGCGGGAAATGCTCGTCGGGCAGGGGCCTGCCTGCGGTCAGGCCGAGCGGGTCGGTGACAGGGTGGGCGGGTTCGGCCGCCAAAGTCAGGTCCGCGTCCACATAGATGACGACGTGGGCGATACGAGGGTCGCCGGTGAGGTTGGGTGTGGCGCTGTGCGCGAGGCGGGAGTTGTGGAACGTGCAGTCGCCCGCGCGCAGGGGAACGGTGACGCGTCGCTCCCACTGCAACTCGGGCGCCACGGTGAACATGTCGGCGTGGTCGGACAGATCCTGCGACCGCAGGCCGTCCAGGTGCTGGGAGCCCGGGATGAATGTCATGCAGCCGCGGTCGACCGGCACGTCCACCAGCGCGATCCAGGCCGAGAGCGCGTGCCGTGAGCCGGCATGCGGCCAGTACGGCTGGTCCTGGTGGAACTCGGTCGCGGCCCCATTGTGCGGCTCCTTGATCAGCAGCTGGTCGTGCCACAACCGCAGCGGGATCCCCGCCAGCCGGCCCGCGATGGCCGCCAGATCCGGGTTCAGGGTCAGCTCGCGCAGCGTCTCGTCGTGACGCCACAGCTGGAGCAGCTGCGTGAAGATCATCCCGTCGTGATGGTCCCGGACGGTGTTCCGGGCCGCCAGCGCCGCTTCGGCGAACCTGGCCGCGTCCGCACGGGAGATGACTCCGGGCACATGGACGAAACCATCACGGCGGTACGCCGACACGACCTCCTCGGAAAGACTCTCCGGCGTGGTACGTGAGCTTTCGGCAGCGACAGTCATACGTGTCTTCCTCGCCTTCTGGGAATTGCCGTTTCGACAACTGTCGCGATCTCCGGGTCCCCCGGCCAGCACGAGAACCCGCAAGCTGTAGCACAATCTTGACGAGCACCCGTCGGAGAGAGGCTCGATGCATCGCGTGCGATTGGCGGAGGTCTTCCCGCCGGACGGGCCGCCCATCGTCGCCGAGCGGTTCGAGCTGCGGAGCGACACCTCCGCCCACAGCCATGACTTCATCGAGCTGGCCGTGGTCATCGGCGGCGCCGCCACGCACGTCACGGCCGCGGGCGAACGGGACCTGGACCGCGGCTCGGTGACGATGCTTCGCCCGGGCGACTGGCACGGCTATCGCCACTGCCACAAGCTGATCGTCTACAACGTGTACGTCGGACCGGAGGTGTTCCGGCGCGATCTGGCCTGGGTACGCACCGACCCGCACCTTGGCCGCCTCCTGCACACCGCCGGCCGGTCCGGCCACCCGCTTCGGCTCGATCCCGCCACGCTGCGCGTCGTCGAGACCGGCCTGGCCGAAACCGCAGGTCGCCCCCACCCGGCCACCCATCCCGGACCGGCCTATGCCGTACGGGCGGGGATACTGCTCTGCCTGCTGGGCGGCTCGGCGGCAACCCTTTCCACCGACCCCGCCGGTGAGCGAACCGACCGCGGCCACCCCGCCGTGGTGGCCGCGGCGCAACTGCTGGAGAACGACGTCCAGCGCGCCTGGAACCTGGACGACCTCGCCTCCGCCGTGAACGTGTCGCCCGCCTACCTGGCACGCCTGTTCACCGCACAGCTCGGCATCCCGCCCATGACCTTTCTGGGCAGGCTACGCGCCGAACGCGCCGCGGCCCTTCTCATCGAGACCGACCTGCCCGTCGCGGCGATCGGAAGGCTCGTAGGCTGGCACGACCCCAACTACGCCAGCCGCCGGTTCCGGCACTTCTTCGCGCTCAGCCCGGCCGCGTACCGCACTCGGTTCCGTCCCGGCGGCTGACGCGGGCGTGAGCCACGTCGGGCCTCACCCGGGTTCGTGGAGGAACACCGCGTCGTGGAAGGCGATCTCGGCTTCGAGCATTCCGGTGAACCAGCGGGCGAGACGTTCGTCCGGGATGTCGGCGGGCAACGCGTCGACCTGTGCCGCGAGCGCGTCCACGCCGGCGTGGAACTCCGTGTCGGCGTGGAGGGACACCCACTCGCCGATCGGCCCGGACGGCACGTCGCCCTGCTCGTGCGCGCGGGTGCACCAGGTGGAGTACAGGCTCTCCGCGGCGAACAGCACGGTCATCACCGCGGGGTACCCGCCCTCACGCGCGGCGGCCAGCGCGAACTCCGACAGCACGGCCGCCCGGCCGGCCGCGTCGGGGCCGGCCGGGGCGGGCCAGGCGGCGCGGGCCGCACGGAAGTAGTCCGCCTGTTCGGTCGTCAGCGCGTGGACCGCCCGCGCGTTGCGTTCGATCGCCGTACGGTCCGGGGCGTCCCACACGGCCAGGCCGTGCAGGCGGGTGGCCGTCTCGACGAAGGCCTCCTCGATCGCCAGGTAGTCGGCGTAGGCCGCGTCGCCGATCGTGCCGGCGGTGACCTCCTCGACGAACCGCATGCCGAGCGCCCGTTCCATGGTCTCGGCGCACGAGTCGAGCAGCCGCCGGGATCGGCTCGGGACCCCGTCGGGCGAGTGACCGGGGGGGCTGGTGACCGGAGACGCTGTGCCTTCGCCTCGCTCGCTCACGGGGTGAGCCACTGGATGAGGCCGCCGAACAGGTCGGCGTAGCCGTCCCACTCCTCGCAGAAGGACGTCGGCGCCCAATGCGGCGAGCAGTCGGAGGTGAACACGGCCGCACGCCCCGAGAGGTGGTCGCCGACGGCGACGAGGGGGTCGCCGTTGAGCGTGGCCAGGATCTCCGCGCCGGGCCGGGGCCGGACGCGGTTGTAGCCCAGGAGCGACGGCCAGTCGCCGGTGACTCCGCCGAGCGCGGGGTGGTCCGCGCCGATGACCTGCGGACGTGCGCCCGCGGGCAGTTCGACGCGGTCGTCCTCGGGGAGCAGTTCGACCGGCAGTACCTCGTGCAGCACGGTGTTGCGGTAGGCGGCCTTGGCCTCGAAACCGGTGAAGGAGAGATAGCCGCCGACCATCAGCAGGCCGCCGCCGTCGCCGACCCAGCCGCGTAGCGCGTCGATCCGGTCGGCGCCCGGCCGTGCCCGCTCGAACACCTCGGGAGAGAGCTGCAGAGAGTTCGCGCCGATGTCGGAGAGCACGACCACGTCGTACTCGGCGAGCGCGGTAGCGTCATCGGGGAACTGCGCGGGCACCAGGTGACCGGGCAGGTGCACGACCTCATGTCCGCGGCTCTCCAGCGCCCGGCGCAGCGGCCCGACGCCCTCCGCGTAGGCACTGGTGGTGAACGAGTCGACCCCCTTGACGTGGATGGAATGGGTGATCCAGCTCTCGCCTGCGATCAGTACGCGGCTCACTGTGGGTACTCCTTCTTATCGTCGTTCGGGACCGGCGCTCGGTCAGGACGCCGCACGGTCGAACAGCCGGGCGGGGTTGGTGCGCAGAAGGTCTTCGGCGGCCTCGGGGGCGATGCCGTGTTCGACCAGCCTGGGGATGAAGAGCGTGGGGACGTACCGGAAGCCGTTGCCGCCGTACGCGGTGAGCATGCTCTTGAGGAACACGTCGTGGCTGAGCAGCAGGCGTTCGCCGTGCCCGCGTCCGATGAGCCGCGCGATGGCGCGCGCGGTCTCGTGCGGTGCCGGGGACTGCCCCTCTCCCGGGTACCGGAACGGCATTCCGATCATGTCGAACTCGAGCCAGACGCCACGGTCGGCGACCGCGTACTGGTAGTCGGGGTCGTCGTGCGAGGGGTCCATGTGGCAGAGCACCACGGCGCCGGGCGGTACCCCGTAGTCGCCCAGCACGATGTCGAGGACCTCGTGCGCCCGGCGCTGCCAGCCGGGCAGGTGGACGTAGAGGGGGACGCCGGTCTCGCGCTGGGCACGCGCGGCGGCGCGCAACGCCGTGTGCTCGTCCTCGGTGAAGTCCGGCGACACACCGATCTCCCCGATGACGCCCGGGAGGATCCCGGTGCCGTCGGCCCCGCCGGTGAACTCGGCCACCAGCTCCCTGGCGAGGCGGCGTTCCCCGGCCGATGACAGGTGCGCCGGATGGTGCGCCTGCAGGTACCAGCCGGAGCCCATGACGATCCGCAGGCCGCTGCGCTCGGCGAGCGAACGCAGCGCCAGCGGGTCGCGGCCGAGCCCGCCCGGCGTGACGTCGACGATCGTGCCTCCGCCTGCGGAGGCGAACGCGCGCAGGTCGGCCAGCATCGCGTCGAGGTCGTCCAGTACGCAGTGGTCGAGGCAGGCGTACGGCTGCTCACGCAGCAGCCAGGCCAGATCCGGGGCGGTCCGGGCGTCGCGCAGGAAGCCCAGCCGCGGGTCGTCCGGCTCCGTGACCGCCTTGCGCACGTCGTTGCGCAGGTGCTCGTGGGTGAGGGTGAGGCCGAGTTCCGCGCTGGGTACCGGCCCGGTCACCGTGGTCACCGTGGTGCCGGTCATGGTCTGCGGGTCAGGTGGGCGAACAGATCGGCGAAGGTACGGCCACGCAGGTTGATCCAGATCGCGACGAGCAGCACCAGACCGGTCACGATCGGGGTCAGGAACGGGCTCACGCCGAGCAGGGTCAGGCCGTTCGCGATCACACCGGTGATGACCGCTCCGATGATCGTGCCGACCATCGTCCCCCGGCCGCCGAACAGGTTCGTGCCACCGAGGACGACCGCGGCGATCACGGTCAGCTCGAAGCCCTGCCCGGAGTTGGCCGAGCCGGAGCCCAGCCGGGCCGCGGTGAGCAGACCCGCCACTCCGGCCGCCAGGCCGGCCAGCATCAGCGTGATCATCTTGATTCGGTCGGTGTTCACCCCGGCGCGGCGGACCGACTCCTCCTGGGAGCCGATGCCATTGACGTAGTTGCCGAACCGCATCGTGGACAGCAGCACCGCTCCGAGCACGACCGCGGCCAGCGCGATCCAGGCCAGCGCGGAGAAGCCGAGGAACTTCGCCGCACCGATCCTGGCGACGTACAGCCGCCGGTCGATCGGCACGGAGAACCCCTTCGTCCACAGCTGCGCGATGCCGCGGATCACCGACATGGTGGCGAGGGTGACGATGAACGGGGGGATCTTCTGGTACGCCGACAACCAGCCATTGACGGCGCCCCAGAAGAGCCCGGCCAGCAGCGCCACGATGATCACCAGGGAGGAGTCCCATCCGGCACGCAGCATCTCGGCGGTAAGGGTGGCGACGAACGCGACGATGGAGCCGACCGACAGGTCGATCTGCCCGGTAGTGATCACGAAGGTCATGGCCACCGCGACGATCAGGGTGATCGCCACCTGAGTGGCCAGGTTCGAGATGTTCCCGAAGGTCAGGAAGTTGGACGCGGCGATCCCGAAACAGAGGAACAGCACGACGGTGACGCCGGCCATGGCCAGGGTCGCCTTGTTGGCACGTTCCCACAGGCCGGGCGTCTCGGCGCGCACGGTGGGGGCCGGCACGGCCTCGACACTCATGTCAGGCCACCTCCTTGGTGTCGGACCCGTTACCCGAACGGGTGATCATGCCGACGAGACGTTCGATGTCCAGCGCGGAGATCGGTTCGTCCTCGACGCTGCGGCCCTCATGCATCACGGTGATCCGGTCGCAGACCTCGAAGAGGTCCTGCAGGCGGTGGGTGATCAGGATGACCCCGACGCCCTGGCTCGCGACGTCGCGGATCATCTTGAGGACCTGGCGGACCTCGGCGACCGCCAGTGCCGCGGTCGGCTCGTCCAGGATCAGCACGCGCGGCTGGAACGACACGGCCCGCGCGATCGCCACCGCCTGCCGCTGGCCGCCGGACAGCCGGCCGATCTCCTGATACGTCGACTTGACGCGGACGTGCAGCTCCGACAGGGTCTCGGCGGCCTTCGCGTGCATCGCCCTGCGGTCGATGAACGGGCCCTTACGGGGTTCGCGTCCCAGGAACAGGTTGCTCGCGACGTCGAGGGTGTCGCAGAGGGCGAGGTCCTGGTAGACGATCCCGATCCGTTCGCGCCGCGCGTCGGCGGGGCTGGTGAAGCGGACGTCGCGGCCGTTGACGGTGATCTGGCCGGAGTCGTGCTGGATGGCCCCGGCCAGAACCTTCATCAGCGTCGACTTCCCGGCGCCGTTGTCACCGACCAGGCCGAGCACCTCTCCGGGGGCGAGCGTGAGGTCGACGCCTCGCAGCGACTGCACCGGACCGAACGACTTGGTGATCCCTCTCAGGGTGACCAGCGAGGTATCGCTCATCACTTCTCCAGGTAGTAGAGGTAGTTCTGGACGTTGGCGGGGGTCACGATCTGGGTCGGGACCGGCATGTCCTTGGGTACGGTCCGGTGGCAGGCCAGGTCGATCGCCGCGTTCATCGCGTCGTAGCCGAACTCGAACGTGTTCTGCTGCACGACGCCGAGGATCCAGCCGGCCCGCAGTCCGTCCACCGCCTGGGAGGACAGGTCCCACCCGACGACCTTGAGGTCCTTGGTGCGCTGCTGGCTGACGACCGCGGCGGCCAGTCCGATGAGGGCCGGTTCGCCGGTGGCGTAGGCGTATTTCAGGTCCGGGGCGCCGGTGAGCAGGTTCTCGGCGGCGGTCTGGGCGTTCTCCTGGATGTTGCGCCCGTCGACCACGTTCTTGATCTTCATGCCCTTGGCGGTGACCTCGTCGGTGAAGCCCTTCTGCCGCTCGTTCTGGATCGTGCTGTTGAGGGCGCCGACCACACCGATGTCACCGCGGCCGCCGGTGATCTTGAGCAGTGCCTCACCGAGTTGCTTCCCACCCTGGGCGTTGGCCGTGCCGACCTGGGTGGCGACCGCGGGGTCGCCGACGGTGGCGTCCACGGCGACGACCGGCACTCCGGCCGCCTTGGCGCGCCGGATCGCGGGCTTGATGCCCTCGGTGTCGACCGCGTCGACGATGATCGCGTCGTAGTGGTTGGCCACGAGGTCGTCGATCGCGTTGGCCTGGGTGGTGGAGTCGTCGTTGCCGTTGACGATCTGCACCTGTGCGCCGGCCTTGCGCGCCACCAGCTGCGCCCCGGTGTTGATCTGGTTGAAGAACAACGCTTGGAGGTTGATCGGGACGATGCCGATCTTCGGCGTGTGACCGTTCGTCTTGCAGGTCTGGGCGATCTTCGCGGGTGGGGGCGGCCCCTGCTCGGTGGCCCTCTTCTCCGCGGCGATCTCGCGTCTGGCCGCCGCGTCACAGCCGACCGTCGTCAGCAGCAGGCCGAGCGAGACCACGGCCGTCACCGTGCGTCGCATCATGTCTCCTCTCCCTGGGAGGGGGCCGGGCCCGGTGTGCGGGCGGCGACGGGGCCGCCCTTCGTGCCGGATCGCGATTCGGGATGGGTGTTGAGGTAGTCGCTGACGGTCTCCCGGCGAGGGAGGCCGTCGCGGGCACCGGGCCGGGTGCACGACAGGCCGGCAGCGACGGCGGCGAAAAGTGCCGCCTGCAGCGGAGACGCCCCCCGGTCCAGTTCGGCGCAGTAGGTGCCGGCGAAGCAGTCCCCGGCACCGGTCGCGTCGACGGTCGTCACCTTGATCGCCTCGCCGTCGTGGCGTTCGCCTGCGGGCGTCAGGAGTGTCCAGCCCCGGGGGCCGTCGGTGACCACCAGGTATACCTGGTGTTCGACGGCGGCCCTGACCAGGGCTTCGTCGTCGCCGAGGAACTCGCTGACCTGCGCCCGGCCGCCGATCGCGTGGTCGGCGGCCGACAGGGCGGCGCGCATCGCCTCCGGCCCGTCGCAGCCGTCGAGATCCACCACCACGTGCGGCCCCGGCGGGCCGGCGAGCACGGTGGCCGCCTCGGGGAAGCGGTAGCCGTCGAGGTAGAGCCAACCCGCGTCCGCCTCACGCGCGGCCCGGACCACCTCGGCGATGTGGTCGGTGTCCACCGCGTCGTCCTGGCTGATGACGGAGCGCTCGCCGTCCGGGGTGAGCAGGATGACCGCCGTGGTGAGCGCGGCGGTGCGGGACGTCCAGGCCGTTCCGATGCCTTCGGCCTCGAGCGCCTTGAGGAACGCCGTGCTCAGCCGGTCGGTGCCGACCACACCCGCGAACCGCGCGTCGGCTCCCACCCTGGCCGCCGCCACCGAGGCGTTGGCCGCCATCCCGCCCTCGCCGTACTGGACGCCGGTGGCCTGCACGCGGGCGCCGGGTCCCGGCAGCACCGGGACGCGGACGGTCAGGTCGGTGTTGGCGTAGCCACAGAAGACGATCACGGAAGGACCACGCCCGCCTTGACCGCCGCGGCGGTCAGCTCACGGACCTTGGCCGTGTCGACGCGCCCCCACCAGCGGCCGTTCTCCTTCACCGACGACGCGACGATCACGCCATCGCAGGCGGGCAGCAGCTCGCCGACGTTGCCCGCGGTGATGCCGGAGCCGATCACGACCGGGAGCGTGGTGTTCGCGGCGATGCCCTCGACCTCGTCCAGCGCGGCCGCGTCGCCGGTCCGCGACCCGGTGGCGATCAGCACGTCGGCGCCGAAGAACTCGGCGTCCTCGGTCTGCTCGGCCAGCGTGCGATCGGCGACGATCGAGTGCGAGCCGTGCTTGACGTGCACGTCGGCGAAGACCTTGACGGGACCCGCGCCGATCCGGCTGCGATAGCGGGTGGCGTGCGCCGACTGGCCCTCGATGATGCCCTCGTTGGCGACGTAGGCGTTGGCCCACTGGTTGACCCGGACGAAACCGGCACCACCGCTCCAGGCGGAGGCGATCGAGCACTCGGCGGCGTTGGACAGGATGCTGACGCCCAGCCGGCCCCCGGCGTTCGCCGGCAGCGCGTGCCGTACCCGGTCGGTTACCACGGCCATCGCCGCCGCGGTCTCGTAGCCGTGTTCTCCCGGCTTGAGGAACGGGATGTCCCAGTGGTTCTCCACGATGAGCCCGTGGCAGCCGCCCTCCAGGTACGCCCGCGCCTCCTCGATCGCGAACACGGAGATCTCATCGAGTGAGGCCCCCTCGTAGTGCGGGCTGCCCGGCAGAGGGGGCAGGTGGATCACGCCGATGACGACCTTCGGAGTGCCGAACAGCTCCTCGATCGCGTTCGGCTTGGGAGGGAACACGCCCAGTACCTGCTCGCTTCCGGCGGCCCGCACCATGTCGCTCCTTGTGTAATCGATTGCAGTGAAGTTGCGTTGAACCGTAGGTGGCGTATCCGCAGGACGTCAAGGGTCTATACTCAACTTCGTCGCTGTTGATCAGCAACGCTCTCGTTTCGAGGCGGATCGGGAAGGTAAACGATTGCAGCGCGTCACGATCGCCCAGGTCTCCGAGCGCGCCGGCGTCTCCACGGCCACGGTGTCCCGCGTCCTCTCCGGCAAGGGGCCGGTTTCGGCCGCGGTGGAGCGCAGGGTCCGGCGCGCCGCCGAGGAGTTGGGCTACCAGGTCAACCCCATCGCGCGGGCACTGCGCAACAGCCGGACCGACACCGTGGGCATGGTCGTGCCGAGCATCTCCAATCCGTTCTTCACCTCGCTGGTGGAGAGCGTCGAGCACGTGCTCGAACGCGAGGGCAAGGAGCTGTTCCTCTCCGATGCCCGATCCGACCCGGCGATCGAGGCTCGGCGGCTGTCCTCGCTCGCGGCGCGCAACGTCGACGGCATCATCGTCAGCCCGAGCCATGGCACCGAGAGCGGCCCCGCGGTCCAGGAGACGGCGGACCGGCTGCCGCTGGTACAGCTCGACCGGTTCGTCGGCGGCACCAACACCGACTGGGTGGGCGTGGACGACGTCGCCGCGATGCGCATGGTCATGGATCATCTCCACGAGGGTGGGGCGCGTTCCGCGGCCTTCATCGGCTCCCTGCTGACCAACTCCTCGACCGAGCAGCGGTTCGCCGGGTTCCGGCGCCGCGCCGAGGAACTGGGCATGAGCGTCCACTCCGACCAGGTCTTCCTCGGTGACTACAGCGTCGACTGGGGCGAGGCGGCCGCGGCGCGCCTCGTCGACGCCGGGAACCTGCCGGACGCGATCGTGTGCGCCGACGACCTGATCGCTCTCGGGGTCACGCGCGCCTGCCGCGCGTACGGCATCGCGGTCCCCGATCAGGTACAGGTGACCGGGTACGACAACATCGAGTTCTCGCGGCTCGGCGAGCCCGCCCTGACCACGGTGGATCAGCCTCGTGACCGCATCGCCGAGGAGGCCGTACGGCTGCTGGCCGCCGCGAGCCGGGCGGCGGACACCGACCGAGGCCCGTCCGCCCGCATCGCACTCGTGCCGACGCTCGTGGTGCGCGACAGCACCAGGGCCGGCGCGGCGCGCCGGGCCCAGCACTGATCAGGAGGCCGAGGATGGGTGGATCAGCCGGACGAGCCGACGCGGCCGGGCACGGCGGAGCGCTGGCGCTCGCGCGGCGGCTGGTGCGCATCGACACCAGAGGCGGCGGTGAGCGTCCGGCCGCGGACCTGGTCGCGGACGTGCTCGACGACGCGGGCTTCGACGTCCGCGTCGACGAACCGCTGCCGGGCAGGGCCAACGTCATCGCGCGCTTCGGTCCCGAGACGCCGCGCGTCCCGGTCACGTTCACCGGCCACCTGGACACCGTGCCCGCCGAGGAGTCCGGCTGGTCGTTCGACCCGATGAGCGGCGAGGTCCGCGACGGACGGCTGCTCGGCCGCGGTGGCAGTGACATGAAGGCGGGCGTCGCCTGCCAGGTCGAAGCGGCCGTGCGCGCCGCCCGGGAGCGTCCCGGTGACACCGCGGTGCAACTGGTGTTCACCTTCGGTGAGGAGACCGGCTGCGACGGCGCCGCCCTGATCGACCCGGCGTCACTGACCCCCACCGACCTGCTCCTGGTCGCCGAGCCGACGGGCAACCGGCTCGTTCTCGGGCACAAGGGCACGCTCTGGCTCAAGGTGAACGCCCACGGGATCTCCGCGCACGGCTCCCGGCCGGAACTGGGACGCAACGCGCTCGCCGCGCTCGCCGGTGCGGCGTCGCGGATCCACGCGTATCAGGGCTGGCCGGTGAGCCCGGCGTACGGACCCGCGACGGTGAACGTCGGCACCTTCCACGCGGGTACGCAGCCCAACCTCGTGCCCGACCGCGCCGAGATGCGCTTGGACGTCCGTACGATCCCCGGCTTCGGCTCCGACGACGCGGTCGCCGAGATCACCCGTCTTTCCGGCGAGGACGTCGCCATCGAGCGGCTGGTCGATCTGCCGGGGGTCGCCACCGATCCGGCGGACGTGACCGGGGTCATGGAGCTTCTCGTGCCCGGCTCCTCGACACGGCCACCCGAGTACGCGACCTATTTCACCGACGCCTCGGTGCTCACCGGCAAGCTCGGCGCCCCCGCGGTGATCGTGTACGGGCCCGGTGACCCCGAGCAGGCCCACGTCACCGACGAGACCTGCTCGGTGGCCGCGATCGCCGAGTCGGCCGCCTCACTTCACCACCTGCTCCGCGCATGGGACGACTCGCTCATCCGCACGCCCCATCGATGACGCCACCGTCGCCTGCGGGTCCCACCGTGTCGCCGGCAGTCCGGCGAACCAGAGTCAGCGCCCGGTCGCGCCGTCGATCAGTTCACGGAGGATGTCCGCGTGGCCGGCGTGACGGCCGGTCTCCTCGATCATGTGGGTGAGCGCCCAGCGGACACTGGGAGCGGGGCGTCCCGGCCGCGGTCGAGGGACCGGTGCACCGAGATCGGCGCACCCGTCGAGCACTTCGTTCGCGCGCTCGATCGTCTCTCGGTAGCGGGCCACGACGTCGGCCACGCTGTCCGCCGGCGCGGCCTGGAACGTCGCCTGCCAGTCGGTGACGTCGTCCCCGAGGAACATCGAGCGTTCGACGGAGGTCAGGTGGTCGAGCAGGCCGAGCAGGTTCGTGCCCGACGGCACTGCGGCTGTTCGCGCCTGCGGTTCGGGGGCGCCGTCGACCTTCGCGGCGATCGAGGTCCGGAGGTAGTCGAGGAATCCGCGCAGGGTCTCGCTCTCACTGCTTCCGGTCCGGGGTGGCGGGGTGTCGCCGCGGCGGTCGCGGCGCGTGGTGCTGGGCACAGTGGTCTCCGTCCTTCGTCGGGAGCGGCGCCGGCCGCCGTTCAGGCGGTGCGGCGGATGAGGAGGACATGGTCGGTGACCTCGGCCGTGCGCCCGCCCGGTCCGGTCGCGATCCGGCGGGGCACGTCGGCCCGCTCGACGGTCCATGTCGCCGGGTCCAGATCGATACCGGCGGCGACCTCGTGCGGGCTCGGGTACCGGGCGTCGGGATCCTGGTTCCACGACCACGGCGCGGCCGAGCCGTGGTCGACGACCAGCAGCCGCCCGTCCGGGCGCAGTGCGTGCGCGGCGGAACGCAGGACGGTTGTTCTGTCCAGGTCGAAGGGGGTCTGCAGGTAGTGGGCGCAGATCAGGTCGAATCCGCCGGGTGGGAAGGACTCGTGCAGGTCATGCCGTACGGCGATGACGCGGTCGGCCAGGCCGTGCGAGCGGGCGAGGGCGGCGAGCCGCTCGACCGCCACGGCCGAGATGTCGGCGGCGGTGACGTGCCACCCCTGGTCGGCGAGCCACAACGCGTCGCCGCCGTCGCCGCATCCGAGGTCCAACGCGTCGCCGGGCGGCAGGCCCGTGATCGTCTCGGTGAGGCGGGCGTTCGGCTGCGGGCTGCCGGCCGCCGGTCGGGCCGCGTGGACGCCGTCCCAGAAGGTGACCGCATCGGTGGTGCTCATCAAGACTCCTCTGTCGGTATGCGCTCAGTCTTGCCAGGCATGCCAGGACCGGCATGGAATCTTGCTGTTCTGGCAAGATGGCCGTGTGGATCGCAAGACGGACGACGACGTGCTGGACGCGGTGGGGCCGCGGCTTCGCGCGCTGCGTCGTGACCGCGGCATCACCCTCGCCGACCTCGCGGCGACGACCGGTGTCTCGGAGAGCACCCTGTCCCGGCTGGAGAGCGGACAGCGCCGGGCGACCCTTGAATTGCTGCTGCCGCTGGCTCGTACCTACGACGTTCCGCTGGACGACCTCGTCGGCGCCCCGCGCACCGGCGACCCCCGGATACACCTGAAGCCGATCAGGCGGTTCGGGATGACCTTCGTGCCCCTGTCCCGGCGACCGGGCGGGGTGCACGCGTTCAAGATGATCATCCCGGCCCGGCCGAAACCGCTCGAACCGACCCCGCAGACCCACGAAGGCTTCGAATGGCTCTACGTGCTCAACGGTCGGTTGCGGCTCGTGCTCGGCGAGCGCGACCTGACATTGCCGCCCGGTGAGGCAGCCGAGTTCGACACGTCCTTGCCGCACTGGCTGGGCAGCGCCGACGGCGGCGTGGTCGAACTCCTCATCCTGTTCGGCCTGCAAGGGGTGCGCTCGCACGTACGCACCGACCCTCGTCGGCCGTCTCAGGTCGAGAGCCGGCGGTGGGCGAGATCAACATGACCTGGAGCTGACCGAGCGGGCGGGGACGCGCCAGGCCTCGACGCCTGGCTGGCCGACCTCAAGGCCGCCGAAGCCCGCTCCCACTGAGCGGACGACGATGGTCCGGCCTCACAGGGCCGGACCATCGTCGCGAGGGTCAGCGCCTGTCTGCGTTGAGCAGACGGGCGGTGATCGCTGCCGGGCCGACTTTGGTGTCCGGTTCGATGACGGTCTCCGCGCGCCCGTAGACCACCGTCACGGGCTCCCCCGTTCGGGCGGCCTCTTGGATCGCGTCGTGCATGACATCGTCGAGGTGCACGTTCGGGTCGTTCACTTCGATTCGTTTCGGCATTGGCCTTCTCCGTCTCATTTTTCGTCGCGCCCCGCTGATGCGGAGGCGCGCACTGCGGGATAGACCGTGCCGAGCCGGGCGGGATGTGCAGGCCGAGCACGCAGGCGCCCTACGGCGACGGGCCGGTTCACTGACCCGACGAACCGGATGTTTCGGTCGAGACTGTCAGAGAGGGAATCGGTGTGGCTCCGGGGAGGGGCGCAGCTGTATCCCGCTCGCCGGCGATGCCGATGGTGCCGTCGGGGAAGCGCTGGACCGAGCGCACGCCGGGCAGCAGGTTCAGCAGCAGGCAGGGTGTGCCGATGAGGGCCGCGGCGGCCAGCAGGGTCGTGCGCGTCCCGAGAAACTGGGCGACCGGAGCGGCGGCGGCGTAGCCCGCGGGCATGGCGATCAACGAGATCATCCAGTCCAGCGAGCTGACGCGGGCCAGCATCTCCTCGGGGAAAAGCTGCTGCTGCGTGGTCGCCAACACCTCGCCGATCAGCGAGGTCATGGTGAAGGCCACGGCCACGCTGAGAGCGATGACGAAGACCGGGGCGGGGGGAGCGAGCAGAGCCAGCGGGCCGATGCCGATCAACGCGGCGGCGTTCGCGGTGACCAATGGGCGGCGCGGCCGGTAGTGCAGCGCGGCCAGGCCGCCGATGATGGAGCCCACCGAACCGGTGACCATGATCACGCTCCAGGCGCCGGCTCCGCCGTGGCCGTGCTGCATCACGACCGGGCCCAGGACGAAGAAGAACGCTATCGCGAAGTTCCACACGCCCCAGCAGAGCAGATTGGCCAGGTACCAGCGGCGCTGGGCCACCACCGACCAGCCGTCGCGCAGGTCTGCGAAGAAGTGCTGTTTCTCGGACCGCTGCGCCTGCCTGCGCAGGTGCATTCGGGAGATCAGCGCGAAGCTCAGCAGGAAGCTGATGGAATCAATAAGGATCGCGGTGCCTGGACTGGAGATCGCCAGCAGCAGCGCGGCGAGGGCCGGGCCGAGCACCTTGGTCGTGCTGTCGGTCAGGCCGAGCAGTGCGTTCGCCGGTTGCAGATGCTCAGCGCCAACGAGCTCGGGTAGGACGGCCCTGGCTGCGGGGGTGAAGAAGGCGAAGGCCATGCCGGCGATCGTGTAGGTGACGGCGAACTGCCAAACCGCCACGTGATGCAGGAATATCATCACGGCGAGCAGGCCGTAGCAGACCGCCTGGATGGCGTCGGTCGCCATCAGCACGAACTTGCGGGACAGTCTGTCCGCCCAGACCCCGCCCACCGGCAGCATCACCACTTGGCCGACCGCTTCGCAGGTCAGCACCTCGCCGACGTTCAAGGCGCTGCCGCCTGAGCGCAAGATGGCGAAGACTATCGTCACTGGTATCAGGGCATTGCCCATGGCGGAGATGCTGCGCGCGGTCCACAGGAGTCGGTAGGGGCGCTCCCGCAGCGGGCTCAACGATTTCGGCATCGGCATGGGCGGCCCTACTTTCTGAGTAACAGGTGGTGCGCCGCGCTCGCTTACCGGTGCGCCGTCGCGGCCGCGGCGATGCCGCCGTCTGCGACGCTGGGCCGACCGGTCAGCCGAGGCAGCCCGGGCAGGGGCGGGCGTACCCTGGCGGGCTTTGATCGTGGCCTCCGCTTCCTCCCTGTGCGCTTCGGAGCGGGAAGGGCCCTCATGTGGGATCTTGCGGGATGACAGGACAAGGGACCAATGATTTGATCAGCTTCGAAGGCAGTCACGTTTGTCCGGATTGGCGGGGTGCATGATCAGGGTCACGCTGGGAGCCGACGCCCTCGCCGGCACCCGGTTCGCGATCTCACCGATCCACACGGTCGGCCAGCTGCTGTTCCTGTTCCATCGCCGCCCCCATCTGCTGGCCCCGGCCCTGCGGCGACGCCTCCAGGCGGCCCTGCGTGAGCGCGATCTGGGGCTGGTGGCGCGGTTGATGCGCGGCAGCCACGGCGGCTACACCCCTGACTTCATGACCCCCCGCCCTCGCACTTTCCACGCCGACCTGCACACCGAGCTGCATCATCTGGCCACCACACCGGCCGAGCGCATCGGCTACGACATGGGCGAGTTCCTCAACGGCTCCAGCGTCACCGGCGCCCCAGGGGTGGCTTCCAAACCGGATGCGGTCGCCATCCTGAACGTCCTCGGCCACGGCGAGACCCACCTGGCCCACACCCTCGCCGACCAGCTCCACCACCTGTGGGACGCCGTCCTGGCACCCGCCTGGCCGCAACTGCGCGACCGGATGGAAGCCGACATAGCCCAGCGCGCCGCCACCATCACCCACGACGGCTACACCACCCTGATCAACCAGCTGTGCCCCACCCTGACCTGGCGCGACGGCGGCCTGGACATCGACCTATGGCGCGACACCGCCCAACCCGACCCCCACCATCACCACACCACCGCCGACACGATCGTCTTCACTCCCTCGGCGTTCGCCCCGACCTCCTGGTTCTGCGTCGACGCTGAGAGCGCCCCCCATAAACAACCAGTGACCATCGTCTACCCCCTCCTGCCCGACTCCGCCCCCGCCGCCACCTCAGCGGCCGGTCTGGCCGCCATCGTCGGCGAAACCCGGGCCCGGATCCTGGCCGCCCTGGCCGCACCCCGCACCACCGGGCAACTCGCCCAGGACCTGCACCTCACCGCCGGCACCATCTCCTACCACCTGCAACTCCTCCACCAGGCCGGTCTGGTCACCCGTGTCAGACACGCACGCCAGGTCCTCTATCAGCAACGCCCGCCCACGGACGAGCACATGCCCCCCGCCGGCCCGCCGGTCATCGCCGCTCCGGGCCCGCTCGCCGACCAACGAGACTGACGACTTAAGCCCTCCGCCTCCCGATTTCCTCGGTCCCGGGAGCACAGGCGTCCCGCGTGCGCAGGGCCTGCCCACGAGCGTGGCTGGTGGGTGCTTCGCGTAGAAACGCGTTCCCCCCGAGCCGGGGGGAACGCGTTCATTTCGAGGAGCGGAGTCGCCCGGTCAGGACTACGGCCTGCGGTTCGGGATCTTCGGCGGCGGAGGGGTGCGCGCCGGCAGGCCATCGATCTCGTCGCTGCTCACCCTGCGCCCGCCCTGGGGCTGCTGCTCGTCCGACCCCGACTGCTTGTCGTTCATATCGATCTCCTCTTGTCCGTGGTCGCGGTCCACGCTCTGGTTGCGGACCGGCACCCGTTCCACAGCGGAATCGGGTCAGTGAAGACAGTCCGGTGCTGCTGGGAATGGCATCGCTTGAAACTCCGCGCCGCCATAGCAACGGTGGCCTGGCTCCCCTACCCGGCCCTCCACCTCACCCGCGTGCAACACCGCCTCCAGCAAGCCCGCAAACAGGAGAGATACGACCTCACCGCCTGATCAACCCGTCGCCGGCAGCGCCTCGATCCGGGCGATCGCCTGGTCGTTGTCCCGTTACAGCACCGCGTGGATGCCGGCCCGGCTCGCCGCGTCGACGACGTCGACATCGTCGAGGAACACCATCTCCTCGGGTGAGACACCGAGACGCGCGCAGGTGAGTTCATAGATCCGCGGATCGGGCTTGCACATGCCGACTTCGTGCGAATACACGATCTCGTCCACCACATCCTCGAATCCGTAGGCGGCCTGCTCACGCTCCCACCCCCGATATCAAAGACAACCACACGAACCATCATGATCTTTATGACGGTGATCCACGTCCCCGTGTTCAAAGATCGCCTGCATCGCCCGCGACCTTGCTCCGTCCACTTCACGAGCTCTCCGCGGCAATGAACTCCTCAACATCAAAAAAAGATATTTCCCATTCAGAAATGAGATCCCCATCCTCGTCGACGGTAGCGCGAGGCGCAATATACTCCCACGGCACACTGGGATCGAAATTACGATCCAACTCATCGACGAAGACGAGATGATTTTGCACAAAAACGCGATCACCTGAACGATACAGAGGCCATACCGTGAAGAAATTAGCCAGTGTTGGATCGAGAACCGATGTCAGGAGACACGAAACATCACCGCCATCCGCCAGCCGCCGTAGCGCACCGATCCAGCTAGTCCGATACAACTCAACAGACCAGAATGTCAGATCCGAAAGAAAGACTTCTCGATGGGCACCTAGTTGAATCACGCCCTCCGCAATCAGGGGATCATCTTTTATGACCTTACCAGTAAAAGCGATATCAAAGTTCGACATTAGCCAATAGCCACCCTCTTCGCTAGATACTGATTGTAGGTACCGGCACTACTGCCGTGTCGGTCGAACGTTCATCGACCGTTGCGTGGCTTGCGCGCGTATACCTGCGGATCGTCCCGACTGTCGATGCCCCCGGAGGGCAGCAGCCGAAAAGGCGGGCAGGTCGATGCGGCGGGTAAGGGCTTCCGCCTTGGGCGGGCCGAGCCACAGGCGCACATATACCGAGCGCAGCACCACGACCGCCAAGGATGCCCGACCTCAGCCACCCCGTCGACCCGCCGCCGATACGCCTCACCGCAGCCCGCGGCGACCGCAACCGGGTATCGACACGCTTCAGGGTGCGCGATGGCCTTCGAAGCCGAAGGGGGCACCAGACTTCTTGACCATTATGGAATCCGACTGTAGCGTCTCCGCTGTTGAACTGCTTGACTGAACGGGGGCCAATGTTCGGCATGCAATTACGGAAGTCCGGTCTCGGACTTATCCTCGATCGTAGGACGGAACTCGGAAAGAACCACTCCGACTCTCCCCTGCTCGCAGTTGCCGGAATCAGGGTCGTTGCGATTCCGGTCATGTTGGCGGGGCCGCCGCCGCCCGACTCGGCGCGTCCGCGGCTGCCGACGCCCTCGAAGGCCCGGCCCCTGCCCCTGTTCCGCGCAGCGCCGACGAGCTGATGATGCTCACCCCTACATCGGATACGACGGGCATTCCGGGGCGCTGACCAAGCAGTGGCACACCCGAGACCCCCTGCGCACGATTTTCAGTTCGAGACCACTCTGGGGAACCCATGGCGCAGTACGACATCCTGGCCAAACAACTCAGCGATATCGAGAAGGCCATCCACTTCTACCGTGAGCACGTGGAGCTCCCATCGTTCTTTAACGCACTGGGGCCGGTGAACGGCAAGCGTGTGCTGGACGTGGGGTGCGGCGACGGTCTCTATGCCCGGCTGGTCGCCCAGAGGGGCGCCGGTCAGGTGGTGGGAACGGACTCCTCCAGCGAGATGATCCGGCTGGCCGAAGCCGCCGAGGCGGACCAGCCGCTGGGAGTCCGGTACCACGTCCACGACGTGGCGACGATGCCGGCACTGGGCGAATTCGACCTGGTCATCGCCGTCAACGTACTGCACTACGCGGACAACAGGGCGACGCTGGACGGCATGTGCGAACGGATCTCCTCGAACCTCGTCTCCGGCGGCAGGCTGCTGGCCTACGTCGGGAACGCGGATGTCGACAGGGAGGCGGCACGGGATTTCGGTTTCATCGTGGACCGCCCGGCCGAGCTCAGTGAGGGAGACCCCTTCACCGTCACGATCCGCACGAATCCCCCCGCATCAGTGCAAGTTCACTACTGGACGGCGACGAGCCTCACTCGGGCCGTGGAATCCGCCGGGTTCACGCGGGTCGGCTGGGAGGAGATGACACACTCCTCCGTCTCCGATGACGCCGCCGCGCGTCTCGGCCGCCTGCTGAAGAACCCGCCGGGCCTCCTTCTCAGCGCTTACAAGGAATGACCCGGAAATCACGCGGGATGAGTCCGGCACAGACACTCGGTCAGTGCGGTGCTTCCGTGCCGTGACTCTTCCGCCGTGGCCGTTGCGTCAGATCTTCCCGGCCTCGGCCGGTGTCCCTCCGCGCGCCTGGGCGGGCGCGCCGATGGGCCGCCAGCGGTCGGCGATGCGAGCCTCGACCTGCGGCATGGTGGTGTGTACTCCAGGTCCTCGATCGGCAGCCGGTGCGGCTCGAACGGGCCATGCCGGCGCAGGTGGTCCATCGCGAGATCGGAGACGCCCGACGGTCGCTGACGTCCGGGGCGGCCTTGCGGAGCGCCTGTTCGATCGAAGTCCGGTGCGCGGCGACCGCCGCTCCCCTCGGCTGCCCACGGACCATCGCCTCTATTTCGCCGGTCGCGAGGGACACACGATGGCAAAGAGAGCGCCCGCGATCCCGAGAACGAGATTCGGACACTGGTGGTCGACGTGGAAGGGCAGGCGTCATGCGAGAACCCATCGTGGTCGGCGTCGACGGGTCACGCCAGGCCCTGTGCGCCGTGGACTGGGCCGCGGCCGAGGCCGGGCGCAGAGGGCTGCCGTTGCGGATCGTGCACATCGCGACCGGCTGGGAGCGTGGGGACATCCCGGCGTACCGTGGTCGTGGACCGGCGACCTCGCAACCGGAGACCCCTGGGCTGAGAATCCTGGACATCGCCGAGGAACGCGCCCGGATGTTCGGACCCATTGAGATCGAACGACGGCTCGGCATCGGTCCCATCCCGGGCACGCTCCTTCAGGAATCGGCCGGAGGCTCGCTGCTCGTCCTGGGACAGCGCGGTACCGGCGCCTTCTCCCGGCTGCTGCTCGGCTCGGTGAGCCGCCAAGCGGCCGAACACGCTCCCTGCCCGGTCCTCATCGTGCCGACGGACACCGACCCCAGGCCCCGGCTGCCGGAGATCGTCGTGGGGATCGACGGCTCTCAAGCCTCCGTCGACGCCGTGGGTTTCGCTCTGGAGGAGGCGGCCGAGCGCGGGCTGAGCCTGCGCGGGATCCACGCGTGGGACCGCCCCGACTATCCGGCGGAGATGCGGCCGGCCTGCTACAACACCCTCACGATCGAGGAAGAGGGTGCCAGAGTCCTGTCGGAGTCCCTGGCCGGATGGGCCGCCAAGTACCCCGACGTACCGGTGATCCAGCAGGTGATCGAGGGCGGCCCGGCGGCGGTTCTCACCGAGGCCTCGCGCACGGCCGAGCTCCTCGTGGTCGGTGCCAGAGGGCGCGGCGGGTTCCCCGGCCTGCGCCTCGGCTCGGTCAGTCACGCGGTCCTGCACCACGCCGAGGGACCGGTGGCCGTCGTACGGCGGTCCGGCGGCGGAACGAGCGACGGGTGATGACCGACGGCGTTCCCGCTGCAGGAGCCGGTCGTACCGTACCCGAGCAGGCACGGCCCGCCGGCATCCGCCGGGGACCGCCGTCACCCCGCCTGAACGGCCCGACGGCGTGGGACCATCGCCCCTGGACCGTACCGACCCGCCCTGCCGAGCCTGAAGGTGAGGGGGCAGGACCATGATTTTCATCGATCGAATCGACGCCGGCCGGCATCTGGCCGGGCGGCTGCGTCACCTGAGGGGCCGGGGTCTCGGGCGTCGCCGCCGTCGTCTCTCGTGGCGGCCGGCCCGACCTGGCGGGTCTCACCCCGGTCCTCCAGTTCTCCCCCGGGGCATGAACCACAGAGTGCGGGGACGGGAGGCGAACGTAATGGAGACGTGTGGAACGCCCGCATGGGGACCGCGGCCCCGGGCGGTCCCGTAACCGGTACGTCGACCTCCTGCGTGTCATCGCGGTGGTCCTGGTGGTACTCGGCCACTGGCTGGCGACCTCGATCACGTACCACGGCGGCCGCCTGGGCGGGCAGGACGTGATGGCACGGCTGCCGTGGACCGAGTGGCTCTCGCTGGGGTTCCAGGTGATGCCGATCTTCTTCCTGGCGGGAGGCTTCGCCAACGCGGCGTCCTGGACATCTCACCGTGCCCGCGGCGAGGGTTGGGGCTGTTGGCTGTACGGCCGGGCCGTCCGGCTCGTGGGGCCCACCACGGCGTACGTCCTGGTGGCCGTCGCCGTCGTCGCCGTCTGCCGTGCCGCCGGCGTCGACGGAGCCGTGCTCGACCGCGCGGGGTGGGCGGTGGCCCTCCATCTGTGGTTCCTGCCCGTGTACCTCGGCCTGCTGGCCGCGACACCGGGGCTGCACGCCGCCCACCGGCGGTGGGGCCTCGGGGTACCGGCCGTGCTCGCCGTCGGCGCGGCCGGGGTGAACACGGCGGTCCTGTCATTCCATCCACCGGTGCTGGGATGGGCGGACTACCTGCTGGTGTGGGGAGCGATACACCAACTGGGCTTCGCCTGGCATGACGGCGCGCTCACCCGCACCAGGCGGCGACCGCTGACACTGGCCGCCCTGGGAATCACCGTCCTGGCAGGCCTGGTGTGGCTCGGTCCCTTCCCGGTGAGCATGGTCGGGGTGCCCGGCGCACCGATCAAGAACTCCGTACCGCCTTCGACCGCACTCCTCGCGTTCGCCATCGGCCAGGCAGGACTCCTGCTCGCCGCCGAACCGGCCGTGACACGCCTGTTGCGCCGACCCCGTCTGTGGCGGGCGGTGACGCGAGCCAATCGAATGGTCATGACGCTGTACCTGTGGCACATGGCCCCGGTGATCCTCGCGGCGGTCGCCCTGTACCCCACCGGGCTGCTCCCGCCCGTACCGATCGGGTCACCGGCCTGGCTCCGCCAGCGCCTCATCTGGGTGGTCACGCTCACGATCCTGTTCGTTCCGATCGCCTTGGCGCTGCGGCCCGCGGAACGCCTGACCCCCGCGCGGCGCCGCACGGACATCGGTTCACTCCGCCGGGAGGCGTGGCCCCTGCTCACGACCGGGGTCGCCGCGGTCGCCGTCGCCTTGGCCCAAGTCGCGGCACACGGGTTCGCCCCGAGCGGTCGGCTTCCCCTTCCCGTTCTCGCCGCCTACGCCGCCGGGGTCCTCCTGCTCATCGCGGCAGGAGGAATGCGCACCCGGCCGGACCGGACAACGCAGCGCAGCCGGTGACATCTTCCAGGCTCGGAACCGGCTCCGCAGGCTGATCCCGGCGCCGGATGGTGAACGTTCCGCCGGCGAAATGTGCACCACCAGGTTCGACCAGCCAGGCGATGTCGTTTGGGTATCGGACTATCCCAATCCGGTGTTGGACGTGAATCGTGGCAGCTTCTTAGAGTCGGTTGCGCACCCAACCGCTCTGAGGAGAAAGTCCCATGCCCGATCTGACGCCTCGGGAGGTCGCCCAGCAGTTGGGCTCGGGCCTCTTGTCCTTCCCGGTGACCCATCTGACCGCGGATGGCGTCTTCGACGAGCCGGCCTACCGGGAGCACGTGGCCTGGCTGTCGGGGTTCCCGGCTGCCGGACTGTTCGCGGCGGGCGGCACCGGCGAGTTCTTCTCTCTCAGTCTGGCCGAGGTTGAGAGGGTCGTCGGTGCCGCTGTTGCGGCCGCGCCCGTTGGGCTCCCCGTCATCGCGCCCGCGGGTTACGGCACGGCCATCGCGGCCGAGATGGCGCGGGCCGCCGAACGGGCGGGGGCGGACGGCGTCCTGTTGTTCCCGCCGTATCTGACCGAGGCCGGGCAGGAGGGGCTGCGCGCGCACGTGCGTGCGGTGTGCCGGGCGACGAGCCTAGGAGTGATCGTCTATAACCGTGCCAACGCGCGGTACGACGCCGAAACCGTCGCCCGGCTGGCGGAGGAGTGCCCGAACCTGGTCGGGTACAAGGACGGGGTCGGTGACATCGAGCAGATGACCCGGATCTACGCCCGGCTGGGTGACCGGCTCACCTACATCGGTGGGCTGCCGACTGCGGAGATGTTCGCCCTGCCTTATCTGTCGCTGGGGCTGACAACGTACTCGTCGGCCATCTTCAACTTCCTGCCGAGGTACGCCGCCGGGTTCTATGAGGCTGTCCGCCGTCGTGACGACGCCGCCGTGATGGCAGCGCTGGAGGAGTTCGTGATCCCGTACTGCGATCTGCGGAACCGCCGGCCCGGATATGCGGTGAGCATCATCAAGGCGGGTTTGAAGGTGGTCGGGCGACCGGCGGGCCCGGTCCGTCCGCCGCTGACCGATCTCGACGACGCCGAGCTCGCCGAGCTCCAGGTTCTGATCGACAAGGTGACCTGAGCATGGCCGCCGAGGAGATCACCGAACCCATCGACGACAGCCGTAGCGACCGCGTTTCCAGCGCGCTCGCGGCGCCTGGAGCAGCGCTCAAGGCGGCGCTGGCGGGTGATGCGACGATCGACCGGATCGCGCACGTGAGCCTGTCGTCCATCGTGCTACCGCTGGCGAATCCGATCAGCGACGCCAAGGTGCTCACCGGGCGGCAACGGCCGATGACCGAGGTCGTCTTCTTGTTCGCGGAGATGACCAGCGAGGACGGCCACGAAGGCATCGGGTTCTCCTACTCCAAGCGGGCGGGCGGCCCCGGCCAGTTCGCCCACGCGACGGAGATAGCGCCCGTCCTCATCGGTGAGGACCCCTCCGACATCGGCAGAATATGGACGAAGCTCACCTGGGCGGGCGCGTCGGTCGGCCGCTCCGGCCTGGCCGTCCAGGCCATCGCAGCGATCGACGTCGCGCTGTGGGACCTCAAGGCCAGACGCGCCGGGCTCCCGCTGGCCAAGCTGCTGGGCGCGCACCGCGACTCCGTCCGCACCTACAACACCTCCGGCGGGTTCCTGCACACTCCCGTGGAGGAGGTGATCGAGAACGCCGAGAAGTCCCTGAACGCGGGCATCGGCGCCATCAAGCTCAAGGTCGGCCAGCCTGACTGGCGCCAGGACATGGCGCGGGTCACCGCGGTCCGGGAGGCGCTGGACCCGGATGTCCCGATCATGGTCGACGCGAACCAGCAGTGGGATCGTGCCATGGCGATGCGGATGGGCCGGCTGTTCGAGCCGTTCGGCCTCCTCTGGATCGAGGAGCCGCTGGACGCCTACGACGCGGAGGGGCACGCCAACCTCGCGCGGGCCCTCGACACCCCGATCGCGACCGGCGAGATGCTGTCCAGCGTCGCCGAACACGTCCGGCTCATCGACGCGGGGGCGGCCGACATCGTCCAGCCCGACGCGCCTCGTATCTGAGGCATCACGCAGTTCCTCAAGCTCGCCGCCTACGCCGAGCACAGGCAACTGGAGATGGCGCCGCACTTCGCGATGGAGATCCACCTCCACCTGGCCGCCGCGTACCCGATCGAGCCCTGGGTCGAGCACTTCGACTGGCTGGCGCCGCTCTTCAACGAACGGCTGGAGACGCGCGACGGCCGCATGTACGTCTCCGAGCGGCCCGGCCTCGGGATCACCCTGACCGAGCAGGCGCGTGCGTGGACGGCCGCCACCGCGGAGTTCGGGACACGCCCCTGATCGTCGCGACAGGGCCGGCGGGTCGTCTGCTTAGCAGGTGACCCGCCGGCCGCGTTCACCATTCAGCACCGGGCGTCCGGCGCACAGGTGGCACGCCGGACATCCGAGCCGCGGTCGGCCGAGCTCCTGCCCCGGATCGGGTCGGACCGGCATGTACGCGTCACGCAGCCTCACCGAACCGAGGCCACAGAACGCCCCGCGCGATCGGTCAGCGCACCAGGCAAGGACGTTTCGGATCGAAGGTCCAGCCGCGCACCAGGCTTTGCATCGCCACGGCGTCGTCGCGGGCTCCGAGCGCGTGCTCGACGTACAGTTCGTGCGCGGCCGCCACCGCGTCGCGGTCCAATTCGATCCCGAGGCCCGGGCTCCGGGGCACGGCGATCCGTCCGTCGCGAATCCGCGGCGGGACCTTGGTCAGCCGCTGACCGTCCTGCCAGATCCAGTGCGTGTCCAGGGCGGTGATCTCGCCGGGTGCGGCGGCGCCGACGTGGGTGAACATGGCGAGCGAGATGTCGAAGTGGCTGTTGGAGTGCGAGCCCCACGTCAGGCCGAAGTCATGGCAGAGCTGCGCCACGCGGACGGCGCCACGCATCGTCCAGAAGTGCGGATCGGCCAGTGGGATGTCGACCGCGCCGGCCCGCACGGCGTGCGCCAGCTGCCGCCAATCGGTCGCGATCATGTTGGTGGCGGTCGGTATGCCGGTCGCGCGACGGAACTCGGCCATCGTCTCCCGCCCCGAGAAACCGCTCTCCGCGCCGCACGGATCCTCCGCGTAGGCCAGGACATCTCCTGCGTCGCGGCACAGAGCGACGGCATCGGCGAGCGACCAGGCGCCATTGGGGTCCAGCGTCACCCGGGCGTCGGGAAAGCGGGTCGCCAGGGCGCGCACGGCGTCCATCTCCCGCTCGCCCGCCAGCACGCCGCCCTTCAGCTTGAAGTCGCGGAATCCGTAGCGCGCCTGGGCGGCCTCGGCCAACGCGACGATCGCCTCCGGGTCGAGCGCCTCGCGTCGGCGCAGCCGCTCCCAGTCGTCGGCGGGCCGGTCCTCGACGACGTAGGGAAGATCGGTCCTGGTGTGGTCGCCGACGTAGAACAGGTAGCCCAGCACCGGCACGGCATCGCGCTGCGGGCCGTCGCCGAGCAGCTCGGCGACCGGGACCTCCAGCTGCTGGCCGAGCAGGTCCAACAGCGCCGATTCGAGCGCGGTGACAGCGTGGACGGTGGTGCGCTGGTCGAAGGTCTGCCGCCCCCGGCCACCACGGTCGCGCCCGGCGAACCGGATGGCGACCTCTCGCAGCAGCGAACCGAGCCGCGGGACGGGCCGGCCGACGAGCAGGTCGGCGGCCTCACGGATCGTGTCGGCGATCGCCGGGCCGCCGGGGACCTCGCCCACCCCGGTACGGCCGTCGCTGTCGGAGACGATCGCGATGTTGCGGGTGAAGAAGGGCTGATGCGCGCCGGACAGGTTCAGCAGCATCGAATCATGGCCGGCGACGGGGATGACCTCGATCGACGCGATCGTGGGCGTACGAGACACGGGATCACCCTTCGGTAGGCAGAGCGAGGTTCGTCCCGGCCACGTTAGGACCAGGGGCGATGCGCGCTCAAGCCAACTATCGCATCGTTTGATACCGCTAAGGCATCAAAGGGTGAGCCCATCGAGACGATCGAGCACCTGCCAGAGCGCCGGGTTCTTCGAATCCCTGAGCCAGAGCAGATGCAGCTCCACCGGCCTGCCGGCCGGCTTGGACAACGGCAGGTACGCCACGCCCTCCACGCCCAGACGAGCGGCGGCCTCGGGCACGAACGCGATCCCCCGGCCGGCGGCGACCAGCCACACCATCGTGAGGATCTGGCTGACGCTGTGCACCACGTTCTCGCGCATGATCGGAACGAGACTGACGACCAGATTGTAGAAATAGGCCGCCTTTTCCGGCGTGTGCATGATCAACGGCTCGCCATCCAGATCGCCCGGCCTGACGGGACGGCCGAGCCGGGTGAGACGGTGACCGGCCGGCGCGGCGACCATGAGCATCTCCCGGCTGATGGGCCGCGAGTCGAAGACCTCCCGGTCGAACGGCGGCCGAGCCAGCCCGATATCGAGTTCGTGGCCGAGCAACGCCTCGATCTGCTCCCGGGTGACCATCTCGTACAGGTCCACATCGATGTCGGGCAGTGTCTCGTCGATGCGCCGCAGCACGGCCGACAGGGCGGCGAACGTCGACCCTGCCGTGAAGCCGATGCGCACCGTACCGGCCGACCCAGCCGAGATCCGGCGTGCCAGATCGGGAGCGTGGTCGGCGAGCGCGAGGAGCCGCCGGGCCTCCGACAGGAAGGCCGCCCCGGCCGCGGTCAGCTCGACGCGGCGGTTGTCCCGCTCGAACAGCTGGACCCCGATCGCCCGCTCCAGCTTCTGGACCTGACGGCTCAGCGGCGGCTGCGTCATGTTGAGCCGTTCGGCGGCGCGACCGAAGTGGAGTTCCTCGGCCACAGCGACGAAGCCACGGAGTTGCTCGAAGGAAAACATGATGCCGTGAAGGTATCACCCGATGTCATATCGGGGTTGGACACGCATGACGGGCGCTCCTACGCTTCCGCGATACAACGACCGGTGACCTCCATCACACAGCGGTCCGTCCGCCGAACCACCCTCAGCGGATGCGCGGAAAGAGCTGAACGCCATGCCCCTGCTCCTCGTGGCACTCGCCGTAGTGCTGCTCCTCGTGATGATGACCAAGTTCAAGATCAACGGCTTCATCGCGCTGTTCATCGCCGCCCTGTTCGTGGGCCTCGCCCGGGGCATGTCACTGCCCAAGATCTACGACGCGATCGTCTCCGGCGTCGGCGACCAACTCGACGAGCTGATCCTGATCCTCGGTTTCGGCGCCATGCTCGGCAAGGTCCTCGCCGACAGCGGCGCCGCGCAACGGATCGCCACCTCGGTGGTCAACGCCTTCGGCATCAGCCGCGTCCAGCTCGCCATGGTCCTCACCTCGACCGCCATCGGCATCACGATGTTCTACGAGGTCGGCTTCGTGCTCCTCATCCCGCTGGTGTTCACGATCGTCCGTGAGTACAAGCTGCCGCTGCTATGGGTCGGGCTCCCCATGTCGATGACCCTGTCGACCATGCACAGCTTCCTGCCACCGCACCCCGGCCCGGCCGCCGTGACCGAGACCTTCCACGCCGGTCAGGGCACGACCCTGCTCTACGGCCTCCCGATCGCCATCGTGTCCGCATCGGTCGTCTGCTATGTCTGGCCTCGGCTGGCCTACGTCAAACGGATCAACCCGCGCCTCCCCGTCGCGCTCATCACCGAGCGGAAGTTCGACGAGGATGACCTTCCCCGCTTCGGCACATGCCTGCTGATCGTCCTCATCCCCATCGTCCTGATGGCGACCTCGGCCGTCGCCGAGCTCAGCATGGACTCCGGCAGCAAAGCCCTGGACTACATCGGCTTCTTCGGCAAGGCCCCGGTCGCACTGCTCATCGCCCTGCTCCTGGCCATCGCCCTCCTCGGCCCCAAGGTCGGCCGTCCCGAGAACACGATGAAGCCCGACGACGGCGGTGCCGCCACCGCGCGCCCCGACGGCAGCGGCGGAATAGTCACAGCGGCCGGTACGGCCGTCGCGGCCCGCAGCCGGTTCGCGGCCGTGATGGAGTCGTGCAACGAGGCCATCAAGCCGATCGCCATGATCATCATGGTCATCGGCGCCGGCGGCGCCTTCAAAGAGGTACTCGTCAAGTCCGGGATCGCCGGCTACATCGCCGATCTCACCCACGGCTGGAACGTCTCCCCGCTCATCCTGGCCTGGGGCATCGCGGCGCTGGTGCGCGTCGCGGTCGGTTCCGCCTCCGTCGCCGTCGTCACCGCCGCCGGCATCGTTCTCCCCCTCCTGCACAACTCCAGCACCTCCCCCGAACTGATGGTGCTCGCCGTCACCTGCGGCAGCATCGCCGCCAGCCACGTCAACGACCCAGGGTTCTGGCTCTTCAAGCAGTATCTGAATCTGTCGGTCCTGGACACCATCAAGATCCGTACGGGATACACCTCCGCACTCGCCGTCCTCGGCCTGGGCGGCGTCCTCCTCATGAACACGATCGTCGGCTGATCAGCGGTCGAACCGCCCGTTGCCGCGTTCGGGGGCGCGGCGCGGGGGGCGGCGAGGCGGCCGCCAGCGTTGGGATCTCCCCGCAAGCTGGCAGCGTTCCACCTCGACAAACTCGTCGACGCAGGCCTGCTGCGCGCCCACTATGAAGCGGTGGCCGGCGGCGCGAGCCGGCCATCCGGCAGCCAGGTCCGGGCGGATCCGGCGTGCCCTCCCTGCTCAGTCGCTCGATGGGGCGTCGGCGATCGCGTCGACGGCCTGGGTCAGCTCCCGCAGAGCCGGGAGCGCTTCGGACAGTGCCCGATTGTGGTCGTCGTCCAGGGATGCCAGCGCCGTCTCGATGATCGAGGTGTTGGCGCTCTTCCAGCCATCGACGGCCTCGATCCCCTTCTCCGTGAGCGTCAGCGTGACCGCACGGCCGTCCAGGTGGCCGGCCGAACGGGTGATCAGCCCCTTGGCCTGTAGACCGTTGACCAGCGTCGTCACCGAGTTCGGGGCCAATCGCAACCGCCGCGCGAGCTCTCCGGGCCGTACGCCCGGCTCGTCCGCCACCGCCGACAGCAGTTCCAGCTGTGCCACCGCGAGCGGATTGGCCGGGTCGACGGTACGAGCCGCGCGGCGCATCGCCCGCCGCAGCCGAGCGACCGTGTCGGCGAGTTCGGGCCCGGCGGGTACCGGCCTCTTGATGCCCTTCGCAGCGGAGATCGCAGTTCCATCGCGCTCGTCCATGACCGTCATTGTCGCCTTGATCCCCCGGTTCGGTAGAGCTGCGACGGGCCGACCGGTCGACCGGACCTGGCCCCCGCGACACTCACCGTGGCGGCCAGCGCGGCGGCCGCCATCATCGCGACCGCGATGCGCGCGCCGTCGATCGTCACTCCCGCCACGTGCAGTGCGAGGGTGACCAGCGCGATGCCCAGCGCGGTGCCGATCCCTCGGGTCATGTTGACCATCCCACCCGCGATGCCCGAGAGCCGTGCCGGAACGGCCGCCATGATGACGGTGTTGTTCGCGGGGATGAACACTCCCAGGCCGAACCCCAGCACCGCGAGGAGCGGGATCACCAGGACACCGGTCGCCGGTGCCGGAAGAAGCAACGCCAGGGCCGCCAGGCAGACCGCCGCGCCGCCGATGCCGCGTCCCCGGTTCCCCCACCGTCGTGGCAGAACGCGGTCGGCGGCCAGGGCCGCGGCCGCGAACCCGACCGGCAACGCGGTCAGGACCAGGCCGACGTGCGCGGCGTCGCCCCGCAGGATCTGAGGGATCAGCGCGAGCGGCCCGAACAGCATCAGGTATCCGCACAGCGCTCCGAACAGACCGGCGGCGATCCCCGGCGTACGGAGCAGCACCGGATCGACGAGTGGGTGCCGCGCGCGGCGCTCCCGCCTCCACAACCCACCCCAGGCAAAGCACGACAGACCCGACAGGGCGAGGACCGCGCTTCCGGACAGCCCGAGCCCCGAAACGCCCGACAGCGCCAGCAGCAGCGTCGTCGTCGCCGCCGCGAGCAGCGACAGCCCCGGCCAGTCGAGGCGCCGCGCGGGGCTGCGTTCGCGCGTGCGAGGCAGCAGGTAGTGGCCGGCCACGATGGCGGCGCATCCGACGGGAACGTTCATCCAGAACACCCATCGCCAGCCCACCGAGGCCACCAGCAGCCCGCCGACCGTCGGCCCGAGAGCCAGCCCCAGCGCCTGCCCGGCGGCCTGCAGCCCCAGTCCCTGGCGCAGCCGGTCGCGCGGCACGCTGACGCTGACCAGCGCGACGCTGTTCGCCTGCAGCATCGCGGCGCCGGCCGCCTGCACCAGCCGGAAGACCACCAGCGACCCCAGAGACGGCGCCAGCCCGCATGCGGCCGACGCCACGGTGAACACGACGAATCCCTGCAGGTAAACGAGCTTGCGGCCGACCGTGTCGGCGAAGCGGCCGACCGCCGCCAGCAGGCCGACCAGGACGAGCAGGTAGCCCAGCGACACCCACTGCACCGAGGCCAGCGGGGCCACGAACTCGCGTTCGATGGCCGGGTACGCGACGGTCACGATGCTCGCGTCCAACTGGCCCATGAACGCACCGACGCACACAGAGCAGACCGCCAACCAGGGCGCCCACCGATGCTCCCGGACGGCCTTCGGGCGAGCACGCTCGCGCAGCAACGTCACCCCGGCCCCTCACCTGAGGCATCGCCGGTACAGGGGAACATCCGACCCTCCTACGGCCAGCGCAGCATGCCGGCGATGGCGGCGGCCAGGACCAGGGCGATCCCTGCCACGCCGACCCAGCCGCCGAGCACCGCGAACCCCGCGCACACCGCGAGGCCGACGGCGCACAGACCCGCCAGCACCGGGCCCGGCAACGGACCAGAGCGGCCGAGCGGCCTCTCCACGATCTTCACGCCACACTCCCATCTAGTTCTGCTCCAGAATAACCACACGTTAGTTCTGCCTGAGAACAACCCGTAGGCTTGCGCCGTTCGGGCTGGGAAGCCGCCGACGGGACCGAGGATCCGCGGCCGCCCGGGTCACCTCGTCGCCGGAAGGTCCAGCGTGACGGTGAGCCCTCCGCCGGGCGTTTCGGACAGCGTGACGTCTCCGCCGTCGGCGGTGATCAGCCGGTGGACGATGGGCAGACCCAGGCCGGTGCCGCCCGCCCGGCCGGTGCGGAACCTGCGGAACGCCTCGGTCATCGCGCCCGGTGACATACCGGGGCCGTCGTCGGCGACGGTGACGCGAACCCGGTGACCGCTGCGGCCTGCGCCGATCCGCACGTGGCCGCCCTCGGGCGTCGCGGTGAGCGCGTTGTCGACCAGGTTGTCGATCGCCTGTTCGAGGCGGCCGGGCCCCAACATCGCGGTCAGGGGCGCGCCGGGGCTCAGGAGAAGTTCGACTCCTCGCTCGGCCGCGACCGGCCGCCAGGCGTCCACGCGCTCCCGTAGCAGATCGGTGACCGCGATCACCTGCGGGGACGTCGTGGTGTTCTCCGCCCGAGCGACGGCGAGGAGCCCGTCGACCATGCGGGCCAGCCGGCCCAGCTCATCCAGCGCGGCCTCGAACTCGGCCGCGTCCGCCTCGCGCCCACCGGACCTGGCCTCCTCGGCGAACAGTTCGATGCGCAGCCGCAGCGCCGCCAGCGGCGTGCGGAGCTGATGGGAGACGTCCGCCAGCACGGCGCGGCTGTCATAGATCAGGTTCTCCAGGCGGGCGGCCATCACGTTGAACCGCTCGGCGAGGCCGCGCACCTCCGGCGGGCGACGCGGTGGATCGGCGCGTGCCGCCAGTTCGCCGGCGCCGAGGGCCTCGGCGGCCACGCCCAGCCGGCGTAGGGGGCGACCGACCCACCTGGCCAGGTAGACGGTGAGGACGACGGCGGTGACGACCGCCGCGAACGCGACGAGGCCGAGCCGCGTCCACAGCCGGTCGACCCGCTCCCGCAGAGGGGTGAGCGGCCGGGCCAGCAGCACCGCGCCCTTCACCCGCTCGTCCTGAGCCCCGACCGGCACGATCGCCAGCAGGCGGTCGCCGAGATCGGAGACACGGGTCTGTCCGCGCAGGCCGATGGCGGCGCGGTCGGGTGTGTACAGGCCGCTGTCGCGTCCGACGAGGACGCGGCTCTTCCGGTCGACCACGGTGACCACGGCCTGGTCGCCGCCCTCGGCCTCGCGGCGCACCGTCGCCAGCCTGGCGGGCAGGGTCGTCGTGCTGTCCCGGTCTTCGATGCCCTCCTCCGCCGTGGTGGCGAGCGCACGGGCGAGCTCGAGCGTGCTGGTCTGGTAGTCGCGTCGATGCTCGTCGGCCACCGCGAATCCCAACGGCAGCAGCGCGCCGATGATCAGGCCGCCGGTCAGGACGAGGAACGCCGCGAGGATCCGGCTGGTCACTCGAGGTCCCCGAGCCGGAAACCCCGGGCGTAGACGGTCTGGATGGCCGACGGGTCGCCCAGCTTCCGGCGAAGCGCCGCGATGTGGACGTCCAGGACGCGGGTGGGGCCGTACCAGTGGGTGTTCCACACGCGTTCGAGGATCTCCTGACGGCTCACCACCCGTCCCGGGTCGGTGGCGAGGCACTCGAGGATGTCGAACTCGGTCGGTGTGAGGGAGACCTCGGTGTCCCCTGCGGTCACCCGCCGGGTCCGCGTGTCGATGATCAGCGAGCCGTGCCGGAGCAGATGCGTCTCGGTCAGCCTGCTGCGCCGCAGCACCGCCCGGATCCGCGCCATCAGCTCGGCGAACCCGAACGGCTTGACGATGTAGTCGTCGGCGCCGGCGTCCAGGGCGGCGACCCGGTCCGGCTCCTCCCCGCGCGCGGTGATGACCAGGATGGCGCTGTCGGACCGTTGCCGGAGCGTGCCGCACAGCTCGGTGCCGTCGGCGTCGGGCAGGCCCAAGTCGAGGAGGACCACGTCGTAGGACTCGGCGGCCAAGGCGTCCGCGGCCGTGCTCACGGCGTACGCGTCGTATCCGGCGCGGGTCAGACCGCGCTGGAGGGAGGCGGAGATCCCCGGGTCGTCCTCGACTATCAAGATCCGTACCGGCACGTCGGTCACGCTCTCACGGTACGGCCGCCGGTCCGATCTGAACGACTTCTGAACATTTCCCTTGAGCAGTGTTCAGCCATGAGCCGCGACAGTGGAGCAGACCAACCCCACCGGCTGAACCTCCCAGAAAGACCATCATGTTCTCCACCATCATGGGACTCCCCGCGCACCCTCTCGTCATCCACGCGGTGGTGGTCCTCATCCCGCTGGCCGCCCTGGGGGCGATCGTGGTCGCCGTCTGGCCCGCCGCCCGCCGGCGGTACGCCCCGCTGGCTCTCGGGGTGGCGACGGTGGCCCTGCTCTCGGTCCCCCTCGCCACGCACACCGGCGAACTGCTGGAAGCCCATGTCAAGCGGACACCGCTCGTCGAACGGCACACCGAGATGGCCGACGGCCTGCTGCCCTTCGCCGCCCTGCTCTGGCTGGGCCTGGCGGTACTGGTCTTCGTGCGCTGGTACGGGGCCAAGCGGAACGTGCAGTGGGGCCGGTACCTGACCGCTGCCGCCGCGATCGTCGCGGTCGCCGGTGCGGTGGCCAGCGGCGTCCAGGTGGTCCGCATCGGCCACAGCGGCGCCACGGCCGCCTGGCACGGCGTCGGCACCTCATCCTCCGGGCGAGCCGCCGGCCCGCACCACTAGAGGATGAACGACTTCTTCACACTTCGGGCACGGCTTTCGAACATCCCGCCGATGACACTCGAATCTGAGCGCACGTCAAGGGGGAACGAACGATGCAGCATCCCGAACGTTCACGCCGGCGCCGTCGCGACACCGGCCTGAACCAGGTGACGTCCTGGACCCGCCGAACGGTCGGCGTCGGTGTCGTCCTGTCCGGCCTGCTGACCGCCGGCCTGGCGCACCTGATTCCAGGGCAGGCCGCCGACCGACCGCACGCCGGGCCGGCTGCTCCGCCGCCCTCGGAGCAGCCGGGCACGCCGTCGACCACGAACTCGTCGCCGTCCGCCTCGACCGGCTCCTCCGCCTCCGCGCGACCGCACCGGACCCACCGCCACCACCTCACTCCGCCCGCGACCGCGCCGGCCGCTCCGCCGAGCGCCCCGGCCCGGCGGCCGACGCACGCGACCTCGGGCGGCTCGTGATGACGGGCGTACTCAGCTTCCCGATCTGGGGCACGACGGCGCGGCTCGTCGTCACCGACCCGAGGCGGCTCGACGCGGCGCGGGCGGCCCTCGACGTCGAGCTCACGGCGATGGGTGCGGCGTGCGACCGGTTCCGCGACGACTCGGAGCTGTCGCGGCTCAACACCGCGGGCGGCCGGCCGGTCGAGGTGTCCGCCCTGTTCGCCCAGACGCTCAGGCGTGCGCTGGAGGTTGCCGAGGCGACCGATGGCGCGGTCGACCCCACCGTCGGAGCCGCGCTGGTGGCCGCCGGATACGACCGGGACATCGCGGAGGTGCGCCGCGGCGGTCCGGCGCCGCGCCTGGTCCGGCGGCGGGTCGCGGGCTGGCGCACGGTAGGGCTCGACGCGCAGGTCGTACGGCTGCCCCGCAGTGTGCGACTGGATCTGGGCGCGACGGCGAAGGCGCTGGCCGCCGACCGGGCCGCCGCGCGGGCGTCCGCGGACACCGGCTGCGGGGTGCTCGTCGGGCTGGGCGGCGACATCGCGGTCAGCGGGCCACCGCCTGAGGGCGGCTGGCGGATCCGCGTGAGCGACGACCACCGCGACGACGGCTCGGACGGCTCCGGTCAGGACGTCGTGATCACCACGGGGGGCCTGGCCACCTCGTCGGTGACCGTACGGCGCTGGCGGCGCGGCGACCAGTGGCTGCACCACATCATCGACCCGGCGACCGGCATTCCCGCCGCCTCCTGCTGGCGTACGGCCAGTGTGGCGGCGGCCACCTGCGTGGATGCCAACGCCGCCGCGACCGCGGCCCTCGTCAAGGGCTGGGGAGCGAGCACGTGGCTGGTCGGTCTGGGACTGCCGGCCCGCCTGACCCGTCTCGACGGGCGCGCGTTCGCTCTGGCCGGGTGGCCCGAGGAGGCGGCCGTGACGGTCCTGGGCAGCCCGGCGAAGGCGGTCGTGGCCGCTGCGGAAGGCCGGGGGAAGGCGGCCGGCCCGCCCGCGGACGCGCGGTCGGTGGGCGGGCAGGCGCGATGAACCTCCTGTGGTACGCCACACGCGCGACCGGAGAGGTCACGCTGGTGTTCCTCACGGTCGTGCTGACGCTCGGCGTGCTGTCGGCTCTTCGCGTCGGCGGGCGGCGGGTGCCGCGGTTCGTGCTCGCCGGGCTGCACCGCAACCTCACCCTGGCCGCCCTGGGCTTCCTCGCCGTGCACATCGCGACCACGGTCGCCGACTCCTACGCGCCGATCGCCCTGACCGACGTCGTCGTGCCGTTCGGCTCGGCGTACCGGCCGATCTGGCTGGGCCTGGGCGCCGTCGCCTTCGACCTGATCGTCGTCCTCGCGGCGACCAGCCTGCTGCGGACGAGAATCGGCTACCGCCGTTGGAAGACGCTGCACTGGGCGGCGTACGCCTGCTGGCTCGCCGCCTTCGTGCACGCCCTCGGCACCGGTTCGGACGTCCGGTCATCGCTCTTCCTGCCGCTCGCCGGGGTCTGCGCCGCCGTCACACTGGCCGCGGTGGCCTGGCGGCTGGCGGCCGCGGGGCCCGGCAATGTCGGTCTGCGGGCCGGGACCGGCCTGCTGACGCTCGTGACGGTCCTGGTCGTCGGTGCCTGGACCGTATCCGGTCCGCTGGCGAGCGGCTGGGCCCGGCGCTCCGGCACGCCCGCCTCACTGCTCGGGAGCGCGAGCACCTCGGGGACGGGGACGACCGACCGTCCGCCGGTCCCACCGTCGACGCGGGCCACGCCATCGGCCGATGAGGGCGACGAGAGAGGGGACGGAGAGTGACCACGGGAACGGCGACACCGCACGCCGTACGCCTGCTCGCCGGATATCACGCGCTGGGCCGGCGGGCGGGGCTGGGCGACCACCTGGCACAGTACGGCGCGCCGCCCCTGGCCGCAGCGGACGCCTCGTTGATCCGGGCGGTCGAGGAGTCCGGGCTGACCGGCCGTGGCGGCGGCGGGTTCCCGACCGGCCGCAAGCTTCGCTCGGTGGCCGCCGGACGGCGGTCCGCCGTGGTCGTCGTCAACGCCGCCGAAGGCGAACCGGCCAGCGGCAAGGACCGCGCGCTGCTGACGGTGGCACCACACCTTGTGCTGGACGGGGCCGCGCTCGCCGCCGGCGCCGTCGGCGGCCGCGAGATCGTGGTGTGCGTGCACGCCGAGCGGGACCCCGGTGAGGGCCCGGATGCCGGCGAGCGACGAGGCGGAATCACCACCCTGGCGGACACGGTCCGGCGCGCGGTCGCCGAGCGCGAGCAGGCCCGGCTGGCGCCGGTGCCGATGCGGGTGACCGCCGTACCGCCCCGCTACGTCGCCAGCGAGGAGACCTCCCTGGTCCGCTGGATCGACGTGGGCGATGCCCGGCCGTCCTTCACGCCGCCCCGCCCCTTCGAGCGCGGCGTCGGCGGCCGGCCGACGCTTGTCAGCAACGCCGAGACTTTCGCGCACATCGCGCTGATCGCGCGTTACGGTCCCGGCTGGTTCCGATCGTGCGGCAGCCAGGAGGCACCGGGCACGGCCCTGTTCACGGTCTCGGGCGCGGTCACTCGCCCCGGTGTGGTCGAGGCACCGCTCGGCACGCCGGTCGGTGAGGTCCTGCGCCTGGCCGGCGGCCCGTCCGAGCCGTTGCAGGCCGTGCTGGCCGGCGGGTACGGCGGTACCTGGCTGGCTCCGGAACTGCTGGACATCCCGACGACGCCGTCGGCGTTCAAGGCCGCCTGCCTCGCGCTGGGACCGGGCATCCTGGTCGCGCTGCCCGAGCGGGCGTGCGGCGTGGCGGAGTCGGCACGGGTCCTGGCATGGCTCGCCGCCGAGACGGCCGGGCAGTGCGGGCCCTGCGTCCACGGCTTGCCGGCGATCGCCGCGGACTTCGCCGAGATCGCGGCCTGCCGGGCCGGCACGGAGCTGTACCGCCGACTCGACCGGCGGCTGTCGGTCGTCCCGGGTCGCGGTGCCTGCCGCCACCCGGACGGTGCCGTACGGTTCGCGGCCAGCGCCCTGCGCGTCTTCGGACGGCATCTGCGGGCCCACGCGCGTGCGAAGGGCTGTCTGTTCGCCCAGTGGCCGTCGATCCTGCCGATCCCCGAGGGGTGGTGATCATGCCATGGCGGCTCAAGGTCGACCCGATCGCCTGCACAGGGCACGGCCTGTGTGCCGAGCTCCTTCCGGAGACGATCGACCTGGACGAGTGGGGATACCCGATCGTCGGAACCTTGCCCGACCGGCTGCTGCCGCTGGCGCGCCGCGCGGTGGCGGACTGTCCCACCCTGGCTCTGCTCCTCGAACGCGGCCGCACGCACTGACCGGCGGGTCGAGACCTTGAGGGAATGGGACGCCCGCCAGCGAACGTTCCCACTGGCGTCCGTCTGCCGGCGGCACAGATCGGCTGCCGGTCACGCGCGTTGATGATCTTCCGCGCCGACCGAAGTGCAATCCCCCTCACGGAGAAATCAGGTAGTGGTCAACGTCCCTTTCCCGGCATCGTATCGATCTTCGTTCCACCGGCGTTGGGTGCGGCTGGCCGTCATCCTTCTGGCTTGCGTGGCAGGAGAGGCCGCCGAGTCGGTCGTGCCCGCCTCGCATCTGCTGATCCCCCTGCTCGTCGGATTCGCGGCAGCGATCAGCGGACTCGTCGCCGGCCAGGTCCCACCGCGGGTCAATCGCGTCTCCCACGCCGTCCTCGGGGTGATGATCGGTGCCTCCCTGAACCCGGTGGCACTGCACCAGTCAGCCGGAGCGATCGTCCCGCTCGTCGCTGTCACGGTGATGACCGTGCTGTTCAGCCTCGCCGCCGCGGTGGTGCTGCACCTGGCCGGCCGGATCGACCGTGCCACGGCGTTCCTGAGCATGGTCGCGGGAGGATCCGCCGCCGTGGTCTCCTGTGCCGAAGACCTGGAGGCCGACGCGCGGATGGTCGCCATCATGCAATACCTGCGCGTTGGCTTGATCGCCGCCACCGCTCCGGTACTCGCTGGCTGGCTGCTGACCTCACCCGGTCAACCCGCCGATGCCGGTCACGCCGCTCCGCACACCTGGTATCCCATATCCGGTCCGCATCAAGGCGCCGGACTGGCTCTGGTGGCGGTCGTCGCCTTCGCCGGCGTGGAGGTCGGCCGCCGACTCCGTCTGCCCAGCGCCGGGCTGCTGGGGCCGATGCTGCTCGCGGCGGCACTCACCGCCACCGGGGCCACCGCCGGGTTCGCTCCCTCCGGGGCCTTGCGGAGCGCGCTGTTCACCATCATCGGCCTCGATGTCGGCCTGCGGTTCACCCGATCGGCCATCACCCGGATGCGACGGGTCCTGCCGCTGGCACTGGCCTGCACCGTTGCCGTGAGCGTCGCCTGTGCCGCCGTGGCCTGGCTGCTGTCCAAGCTGGCACACATCCCGCTGCTGGACGCCTATCTGGCCACCACACCCGGCGGCATCAACGCCGTCCTGGCCACCGCCGCGACCTCCCACGCCGACATCTCTTTGATCTCCAGCGTGCAGAGCCTGCGCCTGTTCGCCATGGTGCTGCTCGCCCCACTCCTCATCCGCATGATGGCGCGGTGGAACGACCGGGGTCGACCTGGTCGGCCACCGGCTACGGGGGTCGTGCCGGCGGTTTCTCGTCGAGCGGGGAGGGGCGCCGGGGCTATGTGCCTGACAGGTCACGGCGCAGGCGGGCGACCAGCGCCCGCAGCCGCTGACGCATGCCGCCCGGTTCGAGCACCGGGCTGATCGTCTGAGCACGTTCCCGGCGGCGCCCTGCACGACGAAGGCGTTGGCCGCCTGCGGCCCTGGGCGAGTTCGATCCGGTTCGCCAGATGTCGGGGGTGATCTCGGGGGGTGATGCCGCCTCCACCTCATGCCGGATTCGGTACCGATGGACCGGGAGGTGGCACCCCTCGGCGGCAAGCTGCGCCTGCAAGAGTTCGTCTTCGGTGGCCGGTTGCCGCGTCATGACGAAGCGCCGACCGTCGCTCGCCAGCGTGAACAGCGGGTGGTGTCGGTGCGGGAGGTCCCCGCCGCCGGGGGCGGCCGGCGGCGGTCGCGGCGTCAGCCCCGCAGAGCGTTCAGTGTGGCCTGCAGGTCGAACGCGGCGTTGGCGCGCCGGTTGTGCGGGAGCCTGGCGAGCAGCGCCGCCATGCCGCAGGTGTTGGTCAAGGCGGAGAACACCAGCCCGGCGCCGACGGCTGCCGAGATCCAGCGGGCGCCGGGCACGAACAGGTCGACGATCAGACCGAGGACGACCAGCGAGCCGGCGGCGAGCCGGACCTGGCGGTCCATCGCCCAGACCGTCCTACCGTCCGGCTGCCGGTCGAGGGGGCGTCCGTCCTGTGCCCAGGCACTGGTACCACCCACCAGGGTGACGGCGGGGATGCCCGCCGCCGCCAACCGGTCGCAGGCGGTCTGCGATCGGGCGCCGGAGGCGCACACGAGGGCCAGCCCGCCGCGTTCAGCGGCGGCACGCAGCACGGACAGTGCTGGTTGGAGCTGGTCGAGGGGAATGTTGTGGGCTCCTGCTATGTGGCCGCCGGCGTACTCCCCTGGGGAGCGCACATCGATGACCGTGAGGTCGCCGAGGCGGGAGTGCAACTGCTGCGGGGTCATGGTCGAGTTCATCGGGGGTCCTTTGGATCCATCAGGGCGGGAACGGCCGGGTGGTGACCCGGCCGTGCGGGACGTGGCAGGTGAGCACCGGGTGCGGTGGTCGTGGCTCAGCGCAGGGCGTCGACGAGCATGAGCGCGGCGACGGCCAGGAGGGCGATCGCGAAGATCTTCTGGACGGTGCGGGCGGAGAGCCTCTTCGCCCAGCGTTCGCCCTGCCAGGCGGCGAGGACGGCCGCGCCGGTGAAGGGTCCGACGACCGCCCAGGTGATGGCACCGGTGCCGCTCAGCCGGGGTATGAGGGCCGCCAGGGAGTTGGCGCTGATCACCAGCAGGCTGGTCCCGACCGCCTCGGCCATGGGGAAGGCGAGGACGGACACCAGTGCGGGCACGGCCAGGAACCCGCCGCCGACTCCGAGGAGGCCGGTGACCGCGCCGAGGCCGGCGCCCGCGGCGGCGGCCTTGTCCGGCCGCGCCGCGCCGGCTTGCGGGTCGACGCCGGCTCGTTGAACGGTGCCGGTGCGCGAGGCTGTGCCGGCTGCTGAGGCGAGCATGCGCCAGGCGGCCACGGCCGCCAGCAGGGCGAACGTCACGGTGAGCAGCGCGCCGGGGACCCGGGCCGACAGCGCCCCAGCGGCGGCCGCCGCCGGCAGACCCGCCGCGGCGAACAGGGTGCCGGTGCGCCAGCGGACCCGGCCGGCTCTGGCGTGGGTGACCAGCCCGGTCAGGGACGTCACCGCGACGATCAGCAGGCCTGCCGTGGTGGCCCGTGCCGGGTCGAACCCCAGCAGGTAGATCAGGGCGGGAACGGCGAGCATGCTGCCTCCGCCGCCCAGCCCGCCCAGTGCCAGGCCAACCACGCCCCCCGCGGCGAGGGCCAGGATGAGCGCGATCACACGGCCTGCCCCTGCCCCTCCCGGACGACCATGCCGGCGTCGTAAGCCGCGGGGAAGTCGTCGTCGACGGCTACGACCTGACGGCCGGCGGCGTCCAGCAGGGAGGCGGCGATCGCGGCGCGCAGGCCGCTGCCGCAGTGCACCCACACCTTCACGTCCGGGACCTCGTGCAGGCGCTGCTGCAATTGGTGTAGCGGGATGTGCACCGACCCCTCGATGTGTCCCGTGGCCCGATCGGAGGCGCGCCGCACGTCCAGCACGACCAGGTTCTCGCCCCGGGCGCGGGCCTCGGCCAGCTCGGCGAAGGCGGCGCGGGGGTAGGAGCGCAGCGCCGCCGGGTCGGTCGCCCACTCCTCGGGGGCGCCGGTGGCGGCCGCGGCGGGGCGGTCGACGCCCACGCGCACCAGCTCCCGCTGGGCGACGGCGATCTGCTCGGGACTCTCGGCGAGCAGGGTGACCGGCCTGCCCCAGGGGATGAGCCAGGCCAGGTAGGTGGCGAGCTTGCCGTCGAGCTCGAAGTTGAGCGCGCCGGCGACGTGGCCGTCGGCGAAGGCGATGCGATTGCGCAGGTCGACCACCCACTCGCCGGCGGCCAGCCGCTCGGCGATCTGCGCGGCGTCCGCGCGCTGCGGCTCGGTCAGGTCGACCGGGGCCGGGCCTGCGGCGTTGGCCGGGCTCATGTGGGTGTAGTAGGCGGGGACGTCGTCGAGGTCGCCCAGCAGTTCGGCGACGAACGCGTCGACGTCCTTGGTCAGCGCCGTGTTCCGCGCTTTCTCGGCCCCGATCGTGGTGGACTCCCCCTGCGTCTGGGCGGAGGAGCAGAAGCTGCCGAACCCGTGCGTGGGCAGCACCCGCACCTGGTCCGGAAGCCGGGCCAGACGGTGCGCGGAGGCATGCTGGGCGCGGGCGAGCTGTTCGGTCAGCCGAGGATCGACCAGGTCGGGACGGCCGACGGCGCCGATCAGCAGCGACCCGCCGGTGAACGCGGCCACCGGTGTCCCGCCGTCCTCCAGGACGTAGGAGGTGTGGTGCGGGGTGTGCCCGGGGGTGGCCACCGCCCGCAGGCCGGGCCGCACGGGCGGGATCGGCTTGCCGCACGGCCGCAGGACGAGCGTCGCCGTGTCGTAGGTCTCCTCCCGGCGTTCCGTCACCCGGTACCGGACCGGGGTCATGGCCGTCATTCGTGCCGTCCCCACGGCGCGCCGTACAGGTCGAGCAGCCGCATGCGGGTGTTCTGCAGCCGGTCGAGCATGACGGCGGCGAACCGGCGGGTCAGCTCGTATCCCAGTGCCGGATCCTCGGCGCACATCGTGCGTACGGCCCGGGCGTCCAGGGCGATCGCCCGGACCGGCTCGGCGGCGAGCGCTCCGAACCGCCAGGCGTACGGCGGGAAGAGCCATGACCAGCCGAGCACGGTGCCCCGCCCGAGCGTCTCGACGATCACGGTGCCGCGGCCCGGGATGTGCAGGTCGAGGGAGACCCGGCCGGCCTGGATCAGCCAGAACCGGTCCGCGCGCTGTCCTTCCTCGAACAGGCGGTGTCCGGCGGGGACCTCCACGTACCGCGCCACCGCCGCCAGCCTGTCGATCTGGCGTTCCGGCATTCCCCGGATGAAGGAGTGGCCGGTCAGCGCCGAGCTCGGCAGTGCGGCCGTCCGTTCACCCATGGTTCTCCTCCCGGAGTGCGGCCACCTCTTCGGTCAGGTCGATGCCGACCGGGCACCAGACGATGCAACGTCCGCAGCCGACGCATCCCGAAGAGCCGAACTGGTCGTGCCAGGTGCCGAGCTTGTGGGTGAGCCACTGCCGGTAGCGGCTCTTGGTCGAGGTACGCACGCTGCCGCCCTGCAGGTGGGAGAAGTCGAGGTCGAAGCAGGAGTCCCACCGCTGCCACCGCTCGACGTGGTCCCCGGTCAGGTCGGTGACGTCCTCGACGGTCGTGCAGAAACACGTCGGACAGACCATGGTGCAGTTGCCGCAGGTCAGGCAGCGGGAGGCGACGTCGTCCCAGCGGGCGGCGTCCAGAGTGCCGGCCCTCAGGTCCCGCAGGCCCTCGGCGGGCATCTCCCGGCCCATCCGGCCGGCCGCCGCGTCCACCTCCACCCGCGCCCGTGTCTCGGTCACGACGTCCGCCGTACGGTGCTCGATCCGCGCCAGCAGGTCGGCCCCCGCGTCGGTGCCGACGTCGACGAGGAACCGCCCCTCATCCGCGAACTCGGTCAACGCCAGGTCGTAACCGGAGTCGGCGCCCGGCCCGGTGCCCATCGAGACGCAGAAGCACGTCTCCCCCGGCTCGGTGCAGTTGACGACGATGATGAACACCCCGTCCCGGCGCGCCGCGTAGGCGTCGTCGGTGTGCCGGCCGCCTGCGAGGACCCGGTCGAGGATCCCGATGGCCCGCAGATCGCAGGGCCGCACCCCCAGGAACGCATAGCGCGGCGGCTCCTCCCGGGCCTCGCCGATCTCGAAGCCGTCGTCGGTACGCCGCCCCTCCCACAGCTTGCGCCGCGGCGGGTGCAGGAACGGCTTCCACGACTGCGGCCCCGCCGAGTGTGCGAACGCGGCCGAGTCCGCCCGGCGCCGGATCCGGTAACCGCCCGGTTCCAGCGTGACCCCCCAGCCGTAGGGGGGATCGTCGGCCGAGGCCAGCTCGGCCAGGACGATCGCCCGGTCGCGGACCGTCGGACCGATCACCGTGTAACCCGACTCGACCAGCGCGGCGTGCAGTCCCGCCACGCCATCGAGGATCCACGCCATGGACACGCCTCCTCGCCGGACGCTCCCCTCTCTTCAGCCTCGCCACGTCGTCCTCCGGCGGGGAGGGCCCAAAGTCCCCTCTCCCCGGGGTCACTCGGTCCTCCCGCGTCCCTCGGTCTGGCCGGGGGCGGCGGGTCCGGCGGTGCGTATGATCCGCCGCCGGTTCCGGGCGGGCAGCCTGGGCTCAGGCTCAGCGCAGCCGTCGAAGGTAGGGGTCCCACCGCCGGCACGGCACGACGCGGACCCGCGCGTCGACGGCCACGAGGCGACGTCCGGATGATCGTCGGCGAGCCGGGCGAGGCGCAGCAGGACGTCCTCCAGCGCCGGGGCGTCCACCGCCGGCGCCCCACGGTGGCCGAACAGCAAGGGCGCGCCGCGCACCGAGCGGACCAGCTCGGCGGCGTCCACGTCGGTGAGCGGGGTGAGCCGGGCGGAGCGGTCGCCCAGCACCTCCGTGGCCACTCCGCCCAGGCCGAAGACGACCAACGGCCCGAAGACCGGCTCCTGCATGATCCCGCAGAGAGTCTCGACCCCGCCGGGTGCCATTCGCTGCACCAGCACCGCCCTGAGCCGATCGCCGAACCGGGCGGCCAGGTCCTCGTAGGCACGCCGGACGTCGGCCGCGCCTCGCAGGTCCAGCCGGACGGCGCCGGCGTCGCTCTTGTGGACGATCCCCGGTACGTCGGCCTTCAGCGCGACGTGATCGCCGAGTTCGGCCGCGGCGCGTACGGCGTCGTCGGCGCAGGTCGCCGGCCGCCATTCCGCCAGGGGCAGCCCGTAGGCCTCCAGGAGCTCCATCGTGTCGGCGAGCGGGAGCCAGCCGCCCTCGGGAACCTCCTCGAGGAGGCGACGGGTGATCCGGGTGACCGTGTTCTCGCGTACATCGGGGAGGCGCGGTTCGGTCCCGGCCGGACGTTCGAGCCATCGGCCGTGGGAGCGGGCGCGGGCGAGGGCGCGGGCCGCGTCCTCGGGGAAGGCGTAGGAGGGGACACGGCGTCCATCGAGCCCGTACCGGACGCGCACGGATTCGGGCTGGCCGAGGACGATCGCCGCGAGCGGCTTGGCGGCTCCCCCGGCCACCACGGCGGAGGCCAGGTCGGAGACGGCCGTCGGGGCGACCAGGGCGAGGACGGCGTCCACGCCGTCGTCGGCGGCGACCAGGTCCAGGCAGCCGGTGAACCGTTCGGAGTCGATCGCCGCGGTGGTGTCGACCGGGCCGGCGCAGGCGGCCCCGCCCGGCAGCAGCCGCGTCAACTCCCGGACGGTCTCCTCGCCCAGTGCCGCGGCGGTCAGGCCGGTGTCCGCGCAGGCGTCCGCGGCCAGCACGCCCGCTCCGCCGGCGTTCGAGACGATGGCGACGCGGTCCCCGGCCGGTATCGGCTGGTGGGCGAGCAACGCGGCGGTGTCGAGGAGTTCGCCGAGGCCGTGCGCCGCGATGATCCCGGCCTGCCGGAACAGCGCCTCCTGCGTCACCGTCGGGGTCGCCGCCGCGGCCGTGTGCGAGACCGCCGCCCGCCGCCCGGCCGTCGACCGCCCCGCCACGACGGTGAGCAGCGGCACGCGGCGCCCGACGCGCCGGGCGGTCCGCGCGAACTTGCGGGGGTTACCGTACGACTCGACGTGCAGGACGCCCAGGCGGGTCGCCGGGTCCGCCTCCCACCACAGCAGAAGATCGTTGCTGCTGACGTCGTACTTGTCCCCGGCGGAGGCGAAGGACGACACGCCGACGTCCAGCCGGGACAGATGGTCCCGGAGCGCGATGCCCACCCCGCCGGACTGTACGACGACCCCGGCCGCGCCGGGCCGTACCGGCAGCGCGGCGAACGTCGCGTCGAGCCGTACCGCGCTGTTGGAGACGCCCAGACAGTTGGGCCCCACCAGCCGCATGCCGTACCGCCGGCAGGTCGCGAGCAGGGCGGGACCGTCACCGCCCGACGTGATCACCACGAGGGCCCGGACTCCTCGCAGGCCGCACTCCTCGGCGACCTGGACCACGGCCTCCGGGGGCACCGCGAGCACGGCGAGTTCCGGCGCTTCCGGCAACGCGGCCACCGAGGGCGCGCACGGCACGTCCGCCAGCCGCTCCCCTGCCCGGGGATTGACCGCGTAGACCGTTCCGGGGAAACCACCGGCGACCAGATTGCGCAGGATCGCCGCGCCGACCGATCCGGGACGGCGGCCGGCGCCGACCACCGCCACGGTCGCCGGGCACAGCAGGTGACCGAGGCTGGCGACGTCCGCTTGACGCTCACGCTCGGCGACGGCGGCGAGATACCGCGCGTCCGCCGCCAACGGCATCCGCACGTCGACCACGCCACCGGCGAGATCGTGCCGTACGGCCAGTCCCGCGGTGGCGAACACGCGCAGCATCTCGACGTTCTGCGCCAGGGTGTCGGCCCGGAACTCACGGATCCCCCGGGAGCGGGCCAGCGAGACCATGTGCTCCAGCAGCAGGGTGCCGACCCCGCGGCGGTGCATCCTGTCCGCCACGGCCATCGCGATCTCCGCGACGCCGGGCTCATCCGTCGGCTCGTAGTTCGCGACGCCGACGAGTTCGGCGCCGAGCCAGGCGCCCAGAACGGCATGGGCCGGTCCGGGTATCCGGCACAGCCGTACGGACATCTCTTCGGTGAGCCGCGGGCCGAGACCGAAGAAGCGGAGATAGAGATTGTCCGGCGACATGCCATGGTGCAGGTCGCGGACGGCGTCGAGGTCATCCGGGCGGATCTCGCGGACTTGGATCGCCGTGCCGTCGGTGAGCAACGCGAACGTCGGCTCCGTCGACGCGCGCTCCGGCACGGCCGCCTCTCCGCGCGCGGAGCCACCGCCCACCGCGCCTGCCCGCACTCGTTCGGCCATGTTCCAAGCCTCGACCGGCCGAACCGTCCCGTCAGCGGGCCGAGGTCACCGAGGCGTAGGAGCTTCGGCCCGTGCCGGAGCCTCGTCAGCCTCGGGGGCGTGACGGGACGACGACGACCGGGCAGTCGGCGTGGTGAGCGCATTGGCTGCTCACCGAGCCGAGGAGCAGCCGAGCGAACCCACCGTGCCCCCGCGATCCGACGACCAACAGGTCGGCGCCAGCGGAGGCGTTCAGGAGCTCCTCGGCGGGAACGCCGGTGATCGCCCGTACCTTGATCGACACCTCATGCCCCGCCGCGGCCTTGTCCGCCGCCGCGCGCGTGACGTCGCCCATGGCCTGAAGCGCCTCCCGGTCGACCGGCCCCAGCATGGGAGCGCCCGCACCGACGGTCACCATGCGTGGGACCACGGTCACGGCCGTCACCGGAGCCTTCCACCGCTCGGCCTCCGCGACGGCCCACTCCAGCGCCACCCGCGCACCGGCCGATCCGTCGAAACCCACCACGATCTCCGCCATCACCGCCTCCTTACGCACCGGCGAGGCAGCCCATCGGGGTGCCCCACGCCACCGCTTCGTATCGAGTCCAGACGACTGAACCGCCGGTGCCCAGGGGCCTTCGGGCAGGGTTACCGGGACCGACGCCCCTGGTGAGGCCGATGCCCGGCCCGACGGCCTGCCGAGGTGAGAGCCGGGTGCCGGACATGCGTCCCGACAGGACGGTGAACCGGGCCGGGCCGCGGAACGTCTCAGGTACTGACCGGCAAGGGTGAGGCTTCCCCGGCGGGCCGGGGCGGGCCGGGGCGGGACGAAGGGACCCTCATGGGGGCGTGGTCACCACTGCCGGACACCCTCGAACCTCAGGTACGGCACCTGACGGTGCGGCTGCGTGCTCTGAAGGACAGGACCGGGCTGAGCCTGGCCGCCTTGGCGCGCAAGACCTCCTGCAGCAAGTCCGCGTGGAGCCGTTACCTGGGCGGCCAGGTCCTGCCGCCCAGGGACGTCGTCGCCGCGCTCGGCGCACTCGCCGGGGCCGACGAGGCACCGTTGATGGCGCTCTGGGAACTGGCCGAGGCCGCCCGCAGCCGCCGTGACGGCACCACGCCGCCGGCCGTCCCGACCCGCGAGGGGCAGCGGACCGGGCCTGACCCGGATGACCGCTCCGCCCTGGCCGAGGCGGACCCGGACGACCGCCGCGCCCTGGCCGAAGCGGACCCGGACGACCGACCCGCCTTGGCGGGGCCGTCGCCGAGCGGGCCCGAGCGGCCGCGCTCGGGCAAGCGAGCCCTCGCCGTGGCCACGGGCGCGGCCGTGCTCGCGGTCGGCGGGCTGACCACGGCGTTAGCACTCACCTCGTCGACCTCACCGCGCGCCGGACGCATCGCCTCGCCTGGACCTCCGACGCCCGCTGCGACCTCCCGCTGCCACCGCCACGACTGCACCGCCGCCGTACTGGGCTGTGACCGGGACGCGGTGACGACCGCGGCCCTCCCGATCGGCCACGCCGATCTTGAGATCCGCTACAGCGCGGCGTGTAAGGCGGCCTGGGCGCAGCTGACCGGCAGCCACCGCTACGACCGCCTGGAGTTCACCGGCGGGCCCCACACGCGCACGGTCAAGGCGAAGGTCCGCGTCGGCACCGGCGCCGTCACCCCTGTCGTGGCCGTATCCGGCCCGAGTACCGGCGTCGCCTGCGTCCAGCTCTCCATCGGCACGCGCCGATGCACCCATCCTCCCGCCGGCAGCGGATCCGGCTGACGGCTGCGCAGCGCGGTTCCGGGACGGCGTCGCGACCGTCTCCGGAAACGGGCGGTGGTCGTGCCGCCAACCGGGCGTAAGGGTTATAGCGTTGCTATACCTATTACGAGGAGGTACCGGTGCAGATCCCCGTCGACGACTACGCGTGGGGCGTGGCGGTCGCGAACGACCTGGTCGCCACCTCCCCCACCGTGCGGGCCGGCGGTGACGCGCTGCCCGACCCGATCGCGTTGGCGGACTTCCTCGCCGAACACCGACTGCGGAGAGACGACCCGCCCACCGACGAGGACGTCCGGCAGGTGCATCTCCTGCGGCGCGAGGTGCGGGGGATCATCGAGACCGAGACCGGTGAACAGGCCGTCGCCGGCGCGACCGTGCTGATCCGGCGCGCCGGACTGTCCCCGACCCTGGAACGGGCGGACGAGGGGCGGTGGGAGTGGCGGGTCCCCACCGCGCCGGGAGCCTGCCTCGCGGACGAACTGGCGGTGCTCGTCGCCGTCGGCGTTCTGGGAGTCGTGCGAACGCTGGGGCACGAACGTTTTCGTCCCTGCGCGGCCCCCGGCTGCCGAGGGGTCTTCGCCGACATCAGCCGGGCCGGACGCCGCCGCTACTGCACGCCCGGCCTGTGCGGCAACCGCGTCAACGTCGCCAACCACCGCGCACGCCAACGCGAATGGAGCCCGATCCGATGAACACATCGCCGCTGCCCGGTAGCGTCCGCCTGCCCGACGGCACCTACATCCGCGGCCGTGGCCTGCGCCATCCACCGCCCGAAGGCCCCACGCCCGACCTCGGCCTCTACCTCGGGTCCGGTCGGCTTCGCCGCCGCCACCAGGCCGCGTTGCCCTGGCCCCACACCTGGATCGACTGGCCCGACTTCCTCCTGCCCCGCGACCCCCACGAGGCCATCCGGCAGATCCACCACCTGCACGAACGGGCAAAGGCCGGCGCGCCGGCCGAGGTCGCGTGCGGCGGCGGCGTCGGCCGTACCGGAACGGTCATCGCCTGCCTGGCCATCCTGTCCGGAGTGGCCCCCACCGACGCGATCGCCTGGACCCGCGAACACCACCACCCCAAAGCCGTGGAAACCCCCTGGCAACGCCGCTGGGTGTTTCGTTTCCCACGGGTCGTCCCTGACCACTGAGAGGCCCTTCCCGCCAGATCGCCGCTGCCGAGCGGGCGAACGCCTGGAACACCGGAATACTCTTGCGTATCCTCTGGGCCCCCGCCCCTCGACAAGGAATCCCATGACCATCGCGCGTGATCTGTTCATCGGCGGTAAGGACGTGCCCGCCCGGTCCGGCCGCACCACCCGGGACGTCGCCCCCTATACCGGCGAGGTGTACGCCACCGTGGCCGCGGCGGGGGTCGAGGATGTCACCCTGGCCGTGGACGCGGCCGACTCCGCGTTCGAGGACTGGGCCGCCGTGCGTCCGTTCGCCCGGCGGGCGATCTTCCTCAAGGCCGCCGACCTGCTCGAAGAGCGCGGCGAACAGGCCGCCGAGCTGATGGCCGGCGAGGTCGGCGGCACCCGGCCATGGGCGTACTTCAATGTGGCACTCGCCGCCGACATGCTGCGCGAGGCCGCCGCCTCGATCACGGCGCCGCGCGGCGAGGTGCTCTCGGCCCAGGAGGACGGCGCCCTCGGACTCGCGGTCCGTGAGCCGGTCGGCGTGGTCGCCGCGTTCTCGCCCTGGAACGCCCCCCTGATCCTCGGCGCCCGCGCGGTCGCCGCCGCGCTCGCCGCCGGTAACACCGTGGTGTTGAAGCCCAGCGAGAACGCCCCGCTGGCCTGCGGTCTGTTCATCGCGGACGTGCTGCGTGACGCCGGGCTGCCCGACGGCGTCATCAACGTGATCACCAACGACCCCGCCGACGGGGCCGGCATCGCCGAGGCGCTGATCGCCGACCCGCGCGTCCGCGCGGTGAACTTCACCGGCTCCACCGGTGTCGGCCGGATCATCGGCACCCATGCCGCGCGGCATCTGAAGCCGGCGGTGCTCGAGCTCGGCGGCAAGAACGCCGTCATCGTCCTGGACGACGCCGACGTGGACTACGCGGTCGACGCCGCCGTCTTCGCCGTCTTCATGAACGCCGGACAGATCTGCATGTCCGGTGACCGGGTGCTGGTGCATGAGTCGCTGGCCGAGGAGTTCACGCGAAAGTTCGTCGCCAAGGTCACCGCGTTGCCGTCCGGCAGCCCGATGGAGCCGGCCACGGTGATCGGCCCGCTGATCGGTCCGGAGGCCGCGCAGCGCGTCGCCGCGCTGGTCCGGGACGCGGTGGACAAGGGCGCCACCGTGCTGGCCGGAGGCGGTGAGCCGGACGGCGCCGTCCATCCGGCGACGGTGCTGACCGATGTCCCCGAGAACGCCGATCTCCACTACACCGAGGCGTTCGGGCCGGTCTGCGTCCTGCGACGATTCTCGACCGATGACGAGGCCGTCACGCTGGCCAACGACACCGACAACGGCCTGTCCGCCGGGATCATCACCGAGAACGGCAGCCACGGGTTGCGCGTGGCCCGCCGCGTCAAGACCGGCATCGTCCACGTCAACGACCAGTCCGTCGCCGACGAACCGCAGGCGCCGTTCGGCGGTTTCAAGGCCTCCGGCTACGGTCGCTTCGGTGGCCGCTGGGGCCTCGAGGCCTTCTCCAACACCCGCTGGGTCACCCTTGCCACCCAGCACGCGCACTACCCGTTCTGAGGTCGGCCGTCCGAGGTCGGGGCGTGGTCCTGGTGGTCGGCCGGCTCGGTCCGGCCGGAGGTGGCGGCCCAACTGGCGAGGAGGCTGAACGCGTCGTGGGCGGGGGTTTCCGGATCGGCGCTGAAGGCGGTGAGGGTCAGGCCGGGGTCGGCGGGCAGGGGCATGGCCTCGAAGGGGAGGGTGAGGTCCCCGACGACGGGGTGGTGGAAGTTCTTGACGCCGGTGTGGTGCAGACGCACGTCGTGGGCGGCCCAGAGTGTGCGGAATTCCTCGCTGCGGGTGGCGAGTTCGCCGATGAGGTCGGTGAGGGCGCGGTCGTACGGGTCCCGGCCGGCTTCGGTGCGTAGCAGGGCCACGGTGGTGTGCGCGGATTCTCCCCAGTCGGGGTAGAAGTCAGCTGTGCCAGGGCGGCAGGGTCGGGGTGGCCCCGACCCGCAACCGGATCGCCCTGCAGATGGTCAAGGACGTCCTGGAGGAGGCGAGCTTCGAGGCCGCCCCGGTCCGTGCCGTTTCCGGCCGGATCGGGCAGGCGGCCTCCAGCCTCATCGACCGGCTCCGTAACCGAGCCCAGAACGAGCATCCGGAATACCGCACGAACCGCGTACGACCACTCGTGGGGCCGGTCACGTGGTGAGGTCCGTGGCGGGCCGCTGCCGACCTGGGTCGTCCGTCGGGGCGGGCCGGGGATTCGCCGACGATGTTGCCGGCCCGATCCGCGTCGTGGTGGCGCCGAGGTCATGCCCCCTCCACTCCGGCACCGATTCGATCGCCCGCTGGAAATCGCCGGAGGCGGGGAAGCGGCTTTCCGGCTCCTGCTCGAGGGCACGGGCCAGCACCTGGCGGAACTCCCCGGAGACCGGAACGTCGGAAAGGTCGACTCCGGTGGTGATGATTGCGTAGAACATCTGCTCGATTGTCGGCTGGTCGAAGGGGCGGCGGCCGACCAGGGCGAAGTAGAGGACCAGCCCGAGGGCGTACTGATCGGACCGGGAGTCGGGGTCCATGCCTTTGATCACTTCAGGAGCCAGGAAACCGGGGGTTCCGATGACCTGTTTGGTCTGGGTCACCGTCGCCCCTTCGCTGCCTTCGGTCCGGGCGACGCCGAGGTCGATGATGACCGGACCGCGTTCCGCGGACATGATCACGTTGTTGGGTTTGAGGTCCAGACGGACGATGCGCTCCCGCGCGAGGTAGTCGAGCGCGCCCGCCAGGCCATGCCCTACGCGGGCCGCCTGCGAAGGGGACAGCGGACCGGAGTTGATGACCTGTTCGTCGAGCGTGGGGCCCTCCAGTAGTTCCATGACGATGGCCGGGCCCATCTCCCGGTCGTGAACGACGTCGTGCACCTGGACGATCTGCGCGTGCTGTAGCCGCCTGGTGATCCTGGCCTCGCGTTCGAGCCGGGCCACCGCGATCGGGTCGTCCTTCATCGAGCCGCGCAGCATCTTGACCGCCACCGGTCGGCCCAGCATCAGGTCCCGGCCGCGATAGACGGTACCCATGCCGCCCTGGCCGAGCATGTCCAGCAGCTCGTAGCGGCGGCCGAGCGCTCTGGCCGGCCGACCGGACGGCGGTTGCGTCTCGTCCCGCCAGGAGGTCGGTGGCGGGGGCGCGGGCAAGGCTCCGTCCGCGGGCCGCTCCGACTCGTACTGCGCCGCGAACCCCTGCAGCGACCGCTGGACGTCCTCGGCCAACCGGAACACCTTCATTCCGGACTCGGCCACGTCTCCGATCATCGTCGCGGAGGCATTGATCTCTCGGACGACATCCAGGACGCCGCTCTGCGCCAGATGATCCAGCAACCGGTCGACGTTGCGCCGTGACAGCCGCAGCAGTGGATCGAACTCCGCCTCATCGCCTTCCCGGAGAAGATCTGTGGCGCTGAACGGCTCGCCCTCGCTCCGCAACACCCAGTCCAGTACGTAGTAGCCGCCCAGTCGCCAGCGATCCTCGTCGATGGCGACGGGGAAGAGCCGGTCTCGCCCACCGCCTTGGATGTACTCGCGCAGCACGTCCTCGAGCCGGGCGTAGAACTCCACGCGTTCCATCTCGGTGTCGCCCACCCGCAGATGAGGTACGTCGTCCTCCCACACGACGAACCCGTTCAGCTCCTGCAGCAGGCGGCGCGGAACGCCGCGCGCCTTGAACCGCAGATACTGCGCCAGCGACAGCAGCTCCCCGGCGTCCGGTGCCGGACCCGCGTCCGAGTCCACCACGGAGTCGATGAGCACATCGGCCGCGTCCCAACTGCATGGGACGTACATCCGCCAGCCGAAGACGCTCTCGTACACGCCGTTCCCACGTGCCGCGTCACGGACGGCACGGTCGTGCAGGTCCGGCCCCGCGACGATCAGGAAGTGCACGCCGGGCATCGTCAGCACGTTCTTGAGGCCGCTCAGCATGGCCTCGATGGCCGCCAAACCCTCGGTGTCCACCGTCAGCTTGTCGACCTCGTCGAGCACGATGACCAGGCGCAGGCGGGTGGTCTCGTGGCGCGGCCACGGCCACAGGCGCCGGATTCCCGACCGCGGCTCCGGTGCGAGCTCGGTCTGCTGGTCCAACAGCGAGACGATGCGCATGAGGTCGTGCTCGACATCGGTCTCCGAGTACGCGAGAAAGGCCGCCTCGCTGGCCATCGTGGACGTCCGCTTGGCCGAGAGGTTCAGCTTGGGCACGACATGGTCGACGACGGTCTTCGCACCCCGCCCGCTGCCAGCGCCCACGTCCAGCGCGGCGGTGCGCTCCCGCGCCTCGGACTGCGTCTCCTTGAACGACAATGAGGTACGCATGTACGCCAGCAGCAGCGGCCGCCGGGTCGCCGGCGGCAGCCGGTCGAGCACGCCCGAGTCGCTCAGCGTCTCGAAGACCCGCCGCACCACCGCGAACAACAGGCGTTCGGTCGTGGTCGACCGCGCCACGCTCAGGCTGACGACCAACACCACCTCATCCGGCGGGCCCTGCGCCACGATCTCATCCAGCGCCCGCAACACCAGCGTGGACTTGCCCACGCCGCGGAACCCCGTGATCAGGAAGGTGCCGCCCCGGGAGTGCCGGATCCTGCTACGCAGCTTCCCGATCAGCGACGCGTCACCGAGTTCGGGCAATGCGGCCTCACCGGCTCGCAACGGCTCGTGTACGTACCGGAACGAGCGCCGCAACGGGACATTCAACAAAGTGGCCTGCCTCATGACCGAGTCGTGACCGCAGGCTAACTCAAAGAGCACCGGGAAATGCCGCGGCGCTCGGGTCTCATCGGACACGGCCTACGCGCAAGGGGATGGGCATCGGCGCGGTCTCCATGGTGACCAGCAGCCCCGTCGCGGCGCCCCAGAGTAGGGCGAGCAGAGCGGCCAGGTAAGTCGCGGTGATGGCACCCGGCCCACTCGTACGCCGGGGGCCGGCGAAGGCCAGGAGGACGCCGAGCGCGGATCCGGCCTGAGCCAGCCGCACACCACGCTCGCTGACCGGCCGGGCCGCCGCGACCGCCCGCAGGACGTACCAGACGTCCCCGGTTCGGGCACGGCAGATCAGGTCCCCCGACCAGCACGTCGCGCTGCCGGGAGCCGGTACGGCGACCCCGACGTCGGCGGCGGCGAGCGCGGCGCAGTCGGCCTCGGAGACGACCAGCACCGTCTGTCCCTCCTCCTGCAGCCGCCGTACGTGCGCCGCCAGGCCGGTGCCCGCGCCGAGCATCTCGTCGGCGAGGGGGCGGAGGTCGGCGACGTTCGCCCGGTCGGTGAGGAACACCTTGGCGCCGGTCGCACGCGCCGCGTCCAGCACGGCGCCGGCGGTCGGGGCCGGAAGGTGGCCGCTGCGGAGGACGGCCGAGTCGATGACGATCGCCGAAACCCGGTCGAGCCGCCGGTACGCTCCCGCGTCGAGCGGCAGGATCCCCCGTCCGGCGAGTCTCCAGGCGGTCACGGCGGCGAAGCCCTCCCGCCCGTACGTCGCCGCCTTCGGCACCATAACGAGGATCGTGTCGCCGGCGCGGCCGGGCTGCCTGGTCAACGCCAGAGTCGCCGCGGCCGCGCCGAGAGCCGCCGACTCGACCACACGGCACCACTTCTCGACGGGCCCGCCCGGCCGTGGTCGCGGCCGCGGCGGGCCGTCCGGAGCCTCGGCGGGCACGCACGCACTGCCGGAGCAGAGCTCGGGCTCGCGTCGTCGCCAGACCTGGCGGCGGGACCAGGTCTCGCCGAGCAGCAGGGAACGGTAGAGCGCGTCGACCGCGGGCGGGAGGATGCCGGCCGACATCCCGTGGACGACGGCGTTCGCCAGCGCCAGCACCAGCTCCGTCTCGATGGGCCCGATCCGGTGGTCGATCCTCCGGCGGACGCCGGGCGACAGATCGGGAAGAGCCAGCGGCAGCCGGATCCAGCGCGGAACGGGCGGCAGAGCGAACACCTTCTCCGCGACGGCGGCGAGCACCGCGACACAGTCGACCGCGAGTTCGGTGGTCGCGACGGCGATCGGCGCGCCATCGCCGGGGTGCGCGGGCCGCGTCCAGGAGAAGCCCTCCTCGCTGGTCCCCCGGTCGTCTTCCACCTTCCGGATCGTGGCCAGCAGCCGGTCGACGCCCACCCTGCGTTCGTCATAGGCCACCAGCATCTGACCGGTGACCGCGTTGATCTCCGCCCAGCGCACGCCCCGCAAGTGACGTACCGCCGCCGTGGCGTGACCGGCCAGGTCGCGTGCCTCGCGGCCGTCACCGTCGATTCCGCGTACGTCGATGTACGCGTGACCGTGTTCGGCCCATACCTGCCGCCGCTGTCTGCGCGGATGGAGATCGAGCAGGGCGCGGCCCGCCCCCAGGGCGTTCCGCGGCACGCCGGTGACCAGCCCGACCCCCCGCCGCACGACGCTGGTCGTCGCGGCCTCCTCGCGGGCCGCCACCGGGAGCTCCACTCCCGGCAGGACCGAACCGGCGGCGATTGCGGCGGCACCCACCGTTCGGAGCGGGATCGAACCGGTCGACGCCGCGAGGCTCAGCCCACCCTTGGCCGCCGCCGTCATGCCCCTCGCCCCCAGGAGCGCGGCACCGGTACCCGCCCGCCGTCCTGCCTCTCGAATCATCCGGGCGCTCGTCAGGGCCGCCCCCGCGACATGGCGAGGCGTCGAGGGCGGGAACATCCGCGACAGCGTGCTGAACGACGGCAGCACCGACCGCTCCATGACCAGCGCCTACCCGCACCTCGTGCCGGCATGCCGGTCCGCCCCGGATATGACCAGGTGAGCGGCGCCACGGCCGTCAGGCGGCCGATGCTTGCCGGGCCCTTACCGACCTGTCAGTATGCAGCGATGCCCGCCGGCGACCGTCAGGTGTTCGACGCCCACCTGCACATCATCGACCCCCGTTTCCCGCTCATCGAGAACGACGGCTACCTGCCGCCCGCCTTCACGGTGGAGGACTACCGCCGGCGGACGAGTGCGCTGGGGGTGACCGGTGGGGCGGTGGTCTCCGGTTCCTTCCAGGGGTTCGACCAGGACTACCTGGTCGAGGCCCTCCGGCGGCTGGGCGAGGGGTTCGTCGGGGTCACCCAGTTGCCCGTCTCGGTGACCGACGAGGAGATCGCGCGGCTGAACGCGGAGGGCGTACGGGCGGTGCGGTTCAACGTACGCCGCGGTGGTTCGGAGACCCTCGACCATCTGGAGACCCTGGCCCGCCGCGTCAACGAGGTCGCCGGCTGGCACACCGAGCTCTACATCGACGCCCGCGACCTGCCCGACCTGACGCCCGTCCTGCGCACGCTGCCGGCGGTGAGCGTCGACCACCTGGGCCTCACCGAGGATGGGTTGCCGCACCTGCTCTCCCTGGTCGACGGCGGCGCCCACGTCAAGGCGACCGGATTCGGCCGCGTCGACCTCGAGGTGACCAAGGCGGTTCAGGCCGTGGTCGCCGCGAACCCCCGGTCCCTCATGTTCGGCACGGACCTGCCCTCCACCCGTGCCCGTCGCCCGTTCCACGAGGACGACATCCGACTGCTCACCGACGCGGTCGGACCCGAGCACGCCCAGGCGGTCCTGCACGACAACGCCGCCGCGTTCTACCGGGTCTGAACGCCGACCGTGGGGCAAGGGCGGGCCGTCGGGACCGACGGCCGGGCTTAGCCTGGGGATGGTCCGGTCACGGTCCGGTGCGGGACCGCGCCGGCCCGCCTGAGCGCCGGCGGGCTGCCCGTGCGCCGGAACCGAGGGAGTGAGCGGGCATGAGACTGCACGGCACCGCCTGCCGAGTGACGATTTTCATCGGCGAGACCGACCAGTACCACCACAGGCCGCTCTACACCGAGATCGTGCACCGGGCCCACCGGCGCGGGCTGGCCGGCGCCAGCGTCTTCCGCGGCATCGAGGGCTTCGGTGCCTCATCCCATATCCACACCAGCCGGATCCTGTCGCTCAGTGACGACCTGCCGCTGGCCATCGTGATCGTCGACACCGAGGACAAGATCGTCGAGTTCCTTCTCGAACTCGACGAACTCATCGACGAGGGCCTGGTCATCCTCGATCCGGTGGAGGTCTACCGCTACGTCGGGCGCGACCAGAAGCGCGACGAGAAGAAGGCGAAGCGGTGACGGTCCCGCCGGTGCCGGTCCCGCCGGTGCCGGTCGGCGGCTCGGGCCGTCCGGTCCGCGTCACTTGCTGGGCTGGGGCGTCTTGCAGGAGATCTTCGGGTTGACGCCGGTGTAGTTGAGGGGTCCGGCGATGATCGTGACGAGGAGCGTGCCCGCCTGCGAGCAGTTCTTCGGGCCGCTGCTGTAGTAGTGACGTTGCCCGGCGGCGATGGCGCCGATGATGAGCCACAAGAGGACGATGACCGAGGTCAGTCTCATCGTTACTCCAACGACTGTGCCGGCCGGCGATCGGCGCCGCTGGAGCGACGGAGCCGACCCCATGCCGACGGATGGGGGGACGGACGCCGGGCTTGTACCCAGATCGCGGTCGAATAGGCCCGTACACCTGAGACCTGGGTACCCCGAAGGTAAAGCGCAGGTCAAGTCTTGACTTTGTCGTCTATGGACAAATAGAACCCGATCATGCCTTTTGCGTGATTTCAGGGGGGCGTCCGGCTTGTGTCTTGACGCGTCACGCGCCGAGTGAAGGGACCTCTCATGTCGGGTTCTCGCAGGCCGGGAAGGGTGGGACGGCGAGCGGCGTGGCTCGCCGTGTCCACCGCCCTCGCTCTGAGTCCGCTACCGGTGCTGGCCCAGAGCACCTCGAACGGCGACGTCGCCGCCGAACGCCGGTCCAGCAACGAGCAGAACGGCGTCGCGCTGATGCGCATCGTCGTCCCCGACCAGGCGGGCGTCGACCGGCTGAACGACCTCGGTATCGACCTCGCCGAATACAGCAAGCCGGTGGACGGCGGCATCGAGGTGCACGCCGTCCTGAGCCCCGAGGAGACCCGGGACCTGAGAGGCAAGGGCTTCGACGTCCGCGACGCCATCTCCGACCAGGCCGACGTGGCGAAGCTGCGGCAGGAGCGCGCGAAGACGCTACGAACGCTCGCGGACGAGGCCCGGAGCGGCGACACGCTGACCCCGCTCCGGGCCGAGTGGTTCACCAGCCTCGACGGGCAGCGCTTCCTGTCGGTCGAGGTGAAGACGAGCGATCCCGCGGCGACGAACATCCTCACGGCCTCGTGGAACGGCGGCGCGGGCACCCCGCCGGGTTCCGGTGGCACCGCGACGATGTCCCGGTTCACCGATGCGGGCCAGTACATGTACCACCGGTTCAATACGCCGCTGGCCATCGACGTCACGCCGACCGAGGTGACGGTCACGAGCACCAGCGGAGGCTCGGTCACCGTTCCGGTGAAGAAGTGGCTGGGCGAACCGCGCAAGGCGCCGAGCCCGCACTATGTCAGCGACTTCGTCGACCATTACATGGACCCGACCGAGGTCTACCAGCGGATCGACGCGCTCGCCAAGGAGTTCCCCGGGCAAGCGGAGATCGTCAAGCTGCCGTACAAGACGAACGGATACCGACGGCACGCCCAGGCGCAGTTCGGCTCCGCCGCGGCGAGCACCTTCTACGTGACGTCGCAGGCGTACGGCTCCGAGGGCGGCGACGACGTGACGGTCACGCTGACCAAGCCGGATCGGGCGTCCGCTCCGCTGACGGTGTCGCTCGACCAGGACAACGTCACCGTCGGTCTGGCGACGAACGCCGAAGGCGCGGTCACGAGCACGGCGAAGCAGGTCGTCGACGCGCTGAACGCCCAAGCCGGGAAACTGCTGAGCGCGAGCACCTACCGCGGCAACGCGGGCGACGGAGTGGTGGCCGAGGCCGCCGCGACGAGGCTCACCGACAACCTGCACGCGCCGGCGAGTGTGTCGCGTGATCCGTTCCAGATGCGGGCGCTGCGCATCGGCAAGACGCGCAACGGTTCAAAACCGGGGGTCTTCCTGTACTGCCAGGAGCACGCCCGCGAGTGGGTGACCCCGCTGACGTGCGTCGAGACCGCCGAGCGACTCCTGCGCAACTACCGGCACGACCCGAACACCCGCAAGCTCGTCGACGACCTCGACATCTTCGTCCTGCCGTCCGTGAACCCCGACGGGGCGCACTACAGCATGTACGACTTCAACATGCAGCGCCGGAACATGACCGACCACTGCGGTCCCACCGAGTCCGATCCGGCGTACCGCAACTCCTGGGGCGTCGACCTCAACCGGAATTTCTCGGTCGGTTCCGTCTACGACGGCTACAGCGGCGCGTCGACGTCCTGCCGCAGCGACACGTACGCCGGCCCGGCCGAGCTCTCGGAGCCGGAGTCGCGGAACGAGGTGTGGCTGACACACCAGTTCCCGAACATCAAGTTCGCGATGAACACCCACTCCTACGGCGGCTACTTCATGTGGCCTCCCGGGGCGTACAAGGTGCCCGGCCGCGAACTGCTGCCCCGGGCCGACCTCGGCACCGAGACCTTCTTCTGGTCGGCCTCCGACCACATCCTGTCCACGGTGCAGAACCGACGTGGCACCGCCATCTGGCCGGGGCGAACGGGTCCGGTGCCCGACGTTCTCTACTCGGCGGCGGGCAACAGCGCGGATGAGCACTGGTACAACCGGGGCATCATCGGCTGGGACTTCGAGGTCGGCGCCGACGTCTGGAACCCGGCGACCAACCAGTTCAACGCGGTCGGCTTCCAGCCTCCGTTCGCCGAAGGGCACGAGGAGGCGATGGAGTTCGCCAACGGGCAGATCGGGATCCTCGAGGTCGCGCGAGCGTACGCGTCGGACAAGGTGCCGCCGAAGTCGAAGCTGGTCATCACCGGCCGGGACACCGGCGCCACGAAGTTCACGTTCACGATCGACGAGCCGGCGACGATCTACTACACCCTCGACGGCAGCCGCCCGACCCTGAACTCCCCGAAGCTCAAGGCGGCGGGGATGCGCGAGGGGCCAGAACAGCTCACGGTCGACAAGACCACCGAGGTCAAGTGGTTCTCCGTCGACATCGCGGGCAACGTCGAGAAGAACTACAAGCCCGCCGGCAAGGGCGACGGCTACCGTCGGCAGACCGTGACCGTCGGGGGCGGGCGATGAGCCGGAAGGCGGTGGCCATCGCCGCCCTGACGATGACCTGCGCGGCGCTGACGACCGGGGTGGGCGCGAACGCGAACGCCGCTCCCACCGTCCCCGTGCGGTGCAGCAGCGATCCCAGCGCCCATCTCTCCTCGGTGCCCAGTCCCGAGAAGTTCTTCGGCTTCCCCCTCGGTAAGGGCCAGCAGCGCGTGGTCACGACGGAGGAGATCCAGAAGTACGTCGCGGCCGTCGGAAAGGCGTCGGACCGCGTGGTCACCGGCACGATGGCGCACAGCGTCTCCGGACAGCCGTTGCCGTACGCGATCGTGTCGAGCGAGCAGCATGTCGCTCCCGGACGGCTCAACAAGATCGCGGAGCGGATCCGGGAACTGCGGGACCCCCGGAGCCTGAAATCCGGCAAGGCGGCTCGTATCGCCGAGGACACCCCGGCCATCGTGTGGGTGGCGGGGAACGTGCACGGCGGTGAGAAGAGCGGCGGCGACGCCGCTCTCCGGACGCTGTACGAACTGGCCGCCGGGCTCTCGTGTGACGTCGCGAAGCGCAACGAGGAACTCGTCACGGTCATCGTCCCGACGCAGAACCCCGATGGCCGCGACGCGGGCCGCCGGCAGAACGACTACGGCTTCGACCTGAACCGCGACTGGTTCGCGCGTACGCAGCCGGAGACCGACGGCAAGGTCGCGCTGCTGCGGGACTACCCGCCGCAGATCTTCGTCGACGCGCACGAGATGGGGGGTTCGCAGTACTTCTTCCCGCCGAACGCCGACCCGATCCACCATGAGATCGCGAGCGAGCCGGTCGACTGGATCAACCGCATCGGCAAGGCGAACGCCGCCGGCTTCGGCTACAACGGCGCCTGCGGTGGCTCCGTCACCACGGAGTGCTACTTCAATTATCAGTCCTACGACCTGTTCTACATGGGTTACGGCGACACGGTGCCCACCACCGGCTTCGGCGCCGCCGGCATGACGTTCGAGAAGGGCAGCGCCTCCGCGGTCGAGGACCGGGTCCAGCAGCAGATCAACACCCAGTGGGCCACGACCGGCTGGGCCGCCGACAACAAGCGCGAGATCCTGCGCGGCTACTACAAAGTCTGGCAGGACGCGCTGGCCGAGGGCAGGAGCGGCGCGCTCGAGCCGAACCAGGTCGTGCAGCCGACCAACCAGGTCGAGTACCCGGTACCCGACATCAAGGTCCGGTCCTACTTCCTGCTCCCCGACCGCCAGCTCGGCGACGTGCGCCGGCTGGTCGAGCGCCTGCGCGGCATGGACGTCGAGGTCTACCGGCTCAAGGAAGCGGCCACGGTGCCGGACGCGCACGTCTTCGGCGGCCGCCGCGCCAAGAACCTCAAGGTTCCGGCGGGGACGTACTGGATCCCCATGGCACAGCCGCAGAAGCACTGGATCCAGGCCCTGCTCGGGGAGGATCCCTACGTACCGTTCCCCTACTTCTACGACGTCTCGTCCTGGAGCAACCCGCTGCTCTCGGGCATCCAGACGGTCTACACCGGGGACGACCTCGCGCCGGAGGCCGACCGGGTGCGGCGGATCGACGGCGGCGTCGGTTCCGCGGCGCCCGCCCGCGGGTCGTACGGCTACCCGCTGGACTCCGCGGCCGCGGCCGAGCTGACGTTCAAGCTGCTCGGCCGTGGTGTCGCGCTCACCCGGGATCTCCGGACCGGAGTGGTGAGCCTGCCGGCGAACGCGCTGCCGCCGGACGCGCTGGACGGGCTCGCCCGGCCGCTCGGCGTGACCGTCACCGGCAGCAGGGCGGCCGCCTCGGGCGTCGCGCTCCGCAGACCGGACGTCGGCCTCTTCGCCGGCACCGGCGTCTCGACGACCTCCGGGTCGTACGGTGAGGCGCGCTACGTCCTCGGCTCGCGCTGGGGTCTCGGCCTCACCCCGGTCACCACCGCCGACATCAACGGCAACACCCCGGCGTTCACCCAGCGCACCGCGCTGCTCGTCCCCGACGGGAGCAGCGCGAACGGCGGCCTCACCGCGCAGGGCCTGGCCAACCTGAAGGCCTGGGTCGAGAAGGGCGGCAGCTACCTGGGTGTGCGCAACGAGGGCACCCGTGTCGCGCGGGCGGCCGGGCTCACCTCGACGACCGAGAAGACACCGCCGAAGGACTACACGGTCATCGGCTCGCACTTCCGAGTCGACGTGGACGCGACCAGCCCGGTGGCCCTCGGCCGGCCGCGGGAGGACTTCGCGTTCAACAACTCCGACCCGATCCTCACCCCGACCAGGACCGGCACCAACGTGCTGAGCTATCCGGCCGGCGACACGTTCTGGTCGAACGGCTACACGGTGGACGGTGACGCCCTGAAGGGCACGGCGGCGCTGGTCGACGAGCCGGTGGGCGGCGGCAACGCGGTGCTGTTCGCGTTCGACCCGATGTTCCGCGCCTACAACGACAGTGGCGCTCACCTGCTGGCCAACGCGCTGCTCGCGGGCGCGCCGGTCAGGACGGCGGCCGCGCCGCGGCGGACCGCGACCGCGGGCGCCGACGCGAACGCCCTGCGCGCCGCGGCGGCGAAGGCTCCTGTACGGGAGAACCTCGGCGGCGACTGGCGGCCCATCACCATCCAGGTGAGCCGGGCCGACCTGGCGCGGACCGAGGCCGTCGTCGCCCGCTACACCGGCGCGGCGAAGGCGGAGACCACCGGCGACACCGGATACGTCACCATCCCCAACCCGAAGGGACTGTCCGCGGACGAGCACCCGTTCCTCCGCGACCTGGTCCGCGACCTGCACGACGCGGGCATCTCGCCGCGCTCGCTCGTGGCGTGATCCATGAGCCGGCCGGGCCGACGCGCTCTGGTCGTCCGGGCCGGGCGGTACCGGAAGGTGTGATCACAGGGGCGCGGGTGCGCTGAGAGGGGCCCGGCAGGCGGTGCCACCGCCTGCCGGGCTCATCCGGTCGCGGGCTTCCGGCAGACGACCAGCGTCTCGTTGGCGTCGAGCCGCTGGTCGGCCACCGTCGCGAAACCGACGGACGTGGCCAGTTCCCGCAGCTCGCCGACGGTGTACTCGCCGCCCTCCTCGGTGACCAGCGCCATGATGAGGCTGGCGACGAGGTTGTCCACGTCGGCGAACGCCTCGTCGAGCATCCGGTCGTAGACCAGGAGCACGCCGCCCGGCTCGAGCGCCCGGAACGCCGCGCGGAGCAGATGGGCCCGTTGCTCCCACGACCAGTTGTGCAGGACGTGGCCGAAGACCATCAGGTCGGTGCGGGGCAGCGGATCGCGAAAGAAGTCGCCGGCGTGGAAGGACACCTTCCCCGTCAGGCCCAGCTCCGCCATGTGCTCGCTGAACACCGGTTCGAGCTGCGGCAGGTCGAACACGTGCCCGGCGAGGGCGGGCCACGCGGCGACGATCCGGCCCACGAGGCCGCCGCGGCAACCGCCGACGTCGACCACCGAACGGTGGACGGACCAGTCGACGGCCTCCAGCAGCGGGGAGACGACCGTTCCCAGCGAGCCCTCCATCATCCGGGCGTACCGCCGGACCTCGGCCGGGTCGTCGAGCATCGCGGTGAAGTCGCCCGGGCTCGACCGCGGCCGGCCGCTGCGCAGCGTGTCGGTCAGCCCGTCCCACAGGGCGTACAGGTTCGCCTTGGCGCCGAGCAGCGTGGAGCCGACGTAGCCGTCCAGGCCGGCGACCAGGTGGCGGTCCGCGTCGGCCGAGTTCCGGAACCGGCCCTCGTCCTCGCGCAGGACGCCGAGGGCGACGAGCAGCCGCAGGAGGTCACGCAGTCCCCGGCCGTGCAGGCCGAGGCGTACGCGGATCTCCTCCGCCGTGGCCGGGGCGTCGTGCAGCGCGGTGAACAGACCGAGTTCCACCGCGGTGAGCAGAGCCTGGGCCTCGCAGAACGCGTGGCCCAGGCGGAGCACGTCTCGCTCAGATCCGGCAATGGCCGTACCCGCCATCGGTATCCCCCTTCGCCGATGTGATCGTGCCGTCGCCGCATGGAGGATCACTCGAGTTGCGCGCGGGCGGCGCGGGCCGCGCAGTCGAGTCAGGTGCGAACATCCGGCCGCATACTCCTGCTGACATGTTCCCGGCGACGTGAGACGGCCATCGGGGCACGCGCCCGGGCGGCCGTCGGAACGGTGGCGATGATGCGCGTGAGCGCGGACAAGGAAACGTGCGCGGTGAGCAGCCTGTGCGTCTACCGCGTGCCCGAGGTCTTCGACCAGGACGACGACGGGGCCGTGGAGATCCTCGACACGGAACCCCCGTCGTCGCTGCACGAGGCCGTCCGGAGCGCGGCCCGCAGCTGCCCGACGCAGTCCATCCGCGTCGAGTAGGCGGGCCGCGGATCGTCAGACGGGCCGGTATTCGAGGAGCGCGATGTTGCCCGGAACCGGCTCGTTGGCGATCGTGAAGCCGGCCGCGCCGGCGATGCGGTTCCACTCGTCGAGGCCGCGTTCCCGGCCGCCCAGCACCGCGAGGGCCTCCACGTCGATCAGCTTGCCGATGTCCCACTCGCCGGGGCCGCGCAGCAACTGGTCGACGATGAGCAGCCGGGCGTCGCGGTCGTCGCCGATGGCCTCCCGGATCCGGCGCAGGATGAGCTCCGCCTTGTCGTCGTCCCAGTTGTGCAGGGTGTGCTTGATGAAGTAGGCGTCGCACCCGCCGGGGACCTCGACGAAGAAGTCGGTCGGCACGATCGTCACCCGGCCCGCCACGTCCTCGTCCTCGAACGTCGCCTTCGCGTCGGCGACCGTCTGCGGCTGGTCGGCGAGCACCCCGGTGCAGTGCGGGTGCCGGCGCAGGATCTCGGCGAGGAACTGTCCCCGTCCCCCGCCCACGTCCGCGATGCGGCCGAAGCGGCCGAAGTCGAACCGCTCGAAGATGACGTCCGTGGCCGGGTACTGGTTCTGCTGCATCGCCCGGTCCAGCACGGCCCCGCCGGCCGGATTCGCCTTGGTGTACTCGTAGAAGGACATGCCGAACGCCTCCTCGAAGGACGGCCGGCCGGTCCGCAGACTGTGCGCGACGTTCTCGTACGGCCGCCACAGCATCGGGTCGGAGGCGAACAGGAACATGTCGCGGATGCCGTCCGGCGCGCCGGAGACCAGGCCCGTGGAGGCCGCCGTCAGGGCGAACCGGCCGTCGGCCCCCTCCGTCAGGATCCCCGCCGCCGCCACGGCCCGCAGCAGCCGGTACAGCGTGTCGGCTCTCGTCCCGGTCTCCGCGCCGATCTCAGCGGCCGTCCGCGGTCCGCGGGCGAGCACGTCCGGCACCTTGGCCTCGACGAGCGCGCGGAGAGCCCCGAGGGTCCACTTGGCCGCGAACAGGGCGAGCACCTGTTTCTCGGGAGGAAGGTCCACCTCGAAGTGACCCACCTTGTTCGGTGTCTCGGGCACGCCGGCCTCCTTCATCGGCTCCCACCTCTCGTTCAGCCGGACAAGCGTTTCCGGTACGGCTCGCACCTGGATCGGGGGGCGGTCGAGGGACGTCCGCCGGCGGCGCGAACCCGGTTCCGGCTGGACCGGTCGTCGAACCCGCCTGGATGCGCGCGCCGCATCATGCTGCAAGCTCCGCCAATCGAGTGAAGGAGACGCGGATGTGCGGCATCGCCGGCTGGTTGGACTTCGGGCGGGATGTGGGAGGGCAGCGGCCGACGCTGCTCGCGATGACCGACACGCTGGCCGGCCGGGGGATCGACGACCGTGGCCTGTGGCTGGACACCCATATCGGGCTGGGGCACACCCGTACCTCCATCATCGACCTGGCCGGCGGCGCGCAGCCGCTGACCGTCGAGGAGGACGGCAGGCCCGTCGCGGTGATCGTGTACAACGGTGAGGTCTACAACTTCAAACAGCTGCGCAGCGAGCTGACGGCACGCGGGCACCGGTTCCGCACCAGGAGCGACACCGAGGTGGTACTGCGCGCGTACCTGGAGTGGGACGTCGCCTGCGCCGAACGGCTCGAGGGCATCTTCGCCTTCGCGGTCTGGGACATCCGCCGCGAGAGGCTCGTCCTGGTCCGTGACCGGCTGGGCGTCAAGCCCCTCTTCTACAGCAGGCGGCCCGAAGGCGTGATCTTCGGTTCCGAGCCGAAGGCGCTGCTGGCCAACCCGCAGGTCCGCCCGGTCGTCACGGCCGACGGGCTGCGGGAGCTGTTCTCGACCGCCAAGCAGCCGGGCCAGGCCGTCTACCAGGACATGGCGGAGGTCCGGCCGGGCCACACGCTGACCGTCGACCGCGGCGGCGTGGTCGAGCGGCGCTACTGGGCGCTGGAGGCGCGCCCGCACACCGACGACCTCGACACCACCGTCCGCGAGGTCCGGTCGCTGCTCGAGGACATCGTGCTCCGCGAACTGCAGTCGGACGTCCCGCTGTGCACGGCGCTGTCCGGCGGCGTCGACTCCAGCGCGGTGACCGCCATCGCCTCGATGTGGCGGTGGAAGCTCGAAGGCGAGCGGGTCCGGACGTTCGTCACCACGTACAACGACTACGCCGAGAAGTTCGAGCCCGACGACGTGCGGTTCTCCCCGGACGAACCGTTCGCGGCGGAGGTCGCGCGGCTCGTCCACGCCGATCACATCGTGATCAGGCTGCGGCCGCAGGAGCTGATGGACGTCGACACCCGGCTCGCGGTGCTCGTCGCCCAGGACATGCCGACCGCGCTGGGCGACATGGACGTCTCCAACTACCTGACCTCCCGGGAGATCAAGAGGCACTCCACCGTGGCGGTCGCCGGCGAGGTCGCGGACGAGATCTTCGGCGGATACAACTGGATGTACAAGCCCGAGTGCGTGAACGCCGACGTCTTCCCCTGGGTCGTCAACGAGACGCTGCAGCCGGGTTCGCCGAAGGGCCTGGGCCGGGCCCTGTTCGACACCGGGTTCATGGAAAAGATCGACATGAACCGCTACTACGCGGACTCCTTCCAGCAGGCCGTGGCCGAGGCTCCGCACCAGGACGGCGAGGACGACCTGGAACGGCGGATGCGCTCGATCGGCTACGTGACCCTCACCCGGTGGCTGCCCATGCTGCTCGATCGCGGCGACCGGCTGTCCATGGCGCACGGCCTCGAGCTGCGGGTGCCGTACGCCGACCACCGCCTCGTCGAGTACCTCTACAACGTCCCGTGGAGCATGAAGACCTTCGACGGCCGGGAGAAGAGCATCCTGCGCGCGGCGGTGCGCGACCTGGTGCCCGCGTCGGTGCTGGAGCGCACGAAGAGCCCCTGGCCGGTCACCCAGGACCCGGCGTACACCGAGATGCTGTACGACGAGTTGTCCGCCCTGGTCCGGGACGGCGCCTCGCCGGTCCTGCCGTTCACCGACCTGGAGGCGGTGCGGCGCACGCTGGAGGGCGGCATCGCGTACGACTGGGCGAGCCGCATGAACATCGAGATGCTGCTGAACTTCAACCGGTGGCTGACGCATTACGACGTGGACGTGGTGATCTGACGCGCCGACGCGCGCGATCGAAGGGTGACCCTCATGAGCAACGAGAGTGTGGCGTTCATCGGCCTGGGCGGCATGGGCGGCGGCATGGCCGGACGGCTGCGGGCCGCCGGATTCCCGATCGTGGTCTACAACCGCACGGCGGCCAAGGCCGCCCCGCTCGCCGAGGCGGGCGCGCGGGTCGCCGCGTCGAGTTCGGAGGCCGTACGCGGCGCCCGGATCGTCGTGCTGAGCCTCAGCGACGAGAACGCGGTCGAGCAGGTCCTGTTCGGCGAGGTACGGGACGCGCTGAGTCCGGGCGCCATCATCGTGGACACCTCGACCGTGTCACCGGCCTACGCCGCCGAGGCGGCCGAGCGGCTGGCGCTGACGGGTGTCCGGCGTGTGGAGGCGTGCGTGCTGGGCAACCCCGACATGGCGCGGGCCGGGAAGCTGCGGATCTTCACTGCGGGGCGGAGCGAGGACGTCGCGGCGGTCCGTCACGTCCTCGAGGCGCTCGGCCAGGAGATCACGCATGTCGGCCCGGCCGGCTCGGCGGCCGTGCTCAAGCTGTCCTTCAACCTCGTCCTCGGCAACCAGGTCGCCGCGCTGGCCGAGGCGGTGGCGCTGGTCGACGCCGCCGGGCTGGACCGCGACGGTTTCCTCACCGCCCTGGCCAAGAGCGGATTCAGCTCGCCGACGCTGGCGTTCCGCGCCGAACTGGTGCGGGCACGCCGGTACGAGCCGCCGGCGTTCCGCAGCGTGCTGATGGAGAAGGACCTCCGTCTCGCCGCGGGCGAGGCCGCGCGACACGGGATCGAGCTCCCGGTCACCGCCTGTGCGGCGGACCGGTACGCCGACGTCGTACGGACCGGTGACGGCGACAGGGACGCCGCGGTGATCGCGGAGCGGTACTCCCCCGTCCCGGCGGACCGGGCCTGACCACGACAAACCGCGGCCCCCGCCGGTGGCGGGGGCCGCGGTTTGTCGTGGGTCAGAGGGTCTTCACCATGCCGGCGTCGATCAGGTAGTCCGATCCGGTGACGCTCGGGACCTCCCCGGAGGTCAGCAGCACGACCAGCGCCGCGATCTCGGTCGGTTCGATCATCGTGCCGGTGCTCAGGCCGTTCCGCTCGATGAACTCCTCCTCGGAGAGTCCCAGCTTCGTGGTGATCTCCGGCTTGGTCCAGATCCGGGTCCGCGTCGGCCCCGGGGTGATGGTGTTGACCCGGACCCCGAGCGGGCTGAACTCGGCGGACAGGGCCTTGCTCAGGTTCGTGAGCGCGGCCTTGGCCGCGGAGTAGTGGACCAGGCGGGGGTCGGCGATTCTCGAGTTGACCGACCCGATGTTGACGATCGAGCCCTTGCGCTCGATCAGGCTGGGCAGCGCCGCCCGGGTCGCCCGTACGGCGCTGAAGAGGTTGAGCTCGAAGGTGCGCTGCCAGACGTCGTCGTCGGTGTCGAGGAAGCCCTGCGCCAGTTTCACCCCGTTGCCGACGTTGTTCACCAGGATGTCGATGCCGCCGAACTCGGCCAGCGCCCGTTCGACGAGCGTACGCGGCCCGTCGGGCGTGGCCAGGTCAACCTCGACCGCGTGCGGCGTGGCGGTCAGCAGCGCCTCGCTCGTGCTCCGGGCGCCGCCGATCACGTCCGCGCCGACCGAGGCGAGCGCCTGGACCACCGCCAGGCCGATGCCGTGGCTGGCCCCCGTGACGACGGCCTTCTTGCCGGACAAGTCGAATTTCACGCTCTCTCCTTCCCGTGCCCTCAGGCTCGGCCCGGGCCGCGTTTCTCCGTCAGGAACCCACCGGTCGGACCGTCGGCGGGAAGGGTCGCCGCGTCGGCGATGAACGGGGCGGCCACCTCCGGAGGGTTCGGCTGGTTCGGCATCATCCGGGTGCGCAGCCGGCCGGGATTCACCGCGTTGACCAGGACGCCCGAGCCGGCGGTCTGCTCGGCGAGCATGGCGGCCAGGCCGTTCAGCCCGCTCTTCGAGACCGAGTACCCCGGGGCGGCGGCGAACAGGCGGCCGCCGAACTCGGTGGTGGTCCCACTGGAGATGATCACTACGCGGCCCCAGCCCCGCCGGACCATGGGCGGCACGAACGCCTGCGCCACCCGCCAGGTGCCCAGCAGGTTGACGCGGAGCGTCTCCTCGACCAGTTCCAGCGGGACCGACAGGGGGTCGGTCCCCGCGTCCAGCAGCACCCCGGCGTTGCACACCAGGATGTCCACCGGTCCCACCTGCTCGGCGGCCTCCTTGACGCTGTCGGGATCGGTGATGTCGAGCCGCGCCGCCCGGGCACCGGGGCCGAGGTCGGCGGCGGTGACCCGCGCGTCCTCGGCGTTCCGCGCGGTCACGACCACCCGTACGTCCCGCCGGTACAGCTCGGCGGCGACCGCGCGGCCGATGCCGCGGTTGGCCCCGGTTATCAGGGCGGTGCGCCCGGCGGCCACCGCGTCTTTCTCCGTCATCGGTCCACGTCCCTGGGGTTCGGCCGGCACCGTGCCGCGTCAGCGGTAGCGCATGGGCAGGTGCTTGACGCAGTTCATGAAGTTGCTCTCGGGGCGCACCGGCGTGCCGGTGATCTCCATCCGCGGCAGCAGGTCGATCGCGGCGTCGAGGAACTGGGTGAGCTCCAGCACCGCCAGCCCGTTCCCGATGCAGAAGTGCGGGCCGCCGCCGCCGAAGGTGACGTGCGGGTTCGGCGAGCGGGTCACGTCGAACCGGTCCGGGTCGGCGAAGACCTCCTCGTCCCTGTTCGCGGAGGTGTACCACATGACCACCCGCTCCCCCGCGCCGATCGGCTGGCCGCCGATCTCGGTGTCGCGGACGACGTTGCGCGCGAAGTGGGTGACGGGGGTCACCCAGCGCAGGACCTCGTCCACCGCGGTCGGCATCAGGCTCCGGTCGGCCCGCAGCTTCGCCAGCTCGTCGCCGAACTCCAGCAGCGCCAGCACGGCGCCGGAGACGGAGCAGTACGTGGTCTCGCTGCCCGCCGTGATCAGCGTGGTGGCGAAGACCGCGATCTCCTCGGTGCTGAGCCGGTCGGGCAGGTTGATCCGGTCGCTCTTCAACCGGGCCGCCAGGAGGATGGAGAACAGGTCGTCGGCCGGCTGCCGGGACCGGGCCTCGGCGAGGTCACGGAAGTAGCCCAGCAGCCTGTCGAAGACGTCCTCCTCGCCGGCCGCGAGGTCGTACTCCGGATCGCCGAGGTTCACCGTGTGCCGCGCCCAGTCGATCACGACGTCCCGGTCGGGCTCCGGGACGCCGAGCAGCTCGGCCAGCACCTGGAACGGCAGCCGGAGGGCGACGTCCTCGGCCAGGTCGAACTCCCCCTTCTCCACCACCTCGGCGAGAAGGGAGTCGACGATGCCCCGGATCGGCTTCTTGAGCAGGGCCATGCGCGCCGGGGCGAACGCCTTGAACGCCAGCTTGCGCATGCGGGTGTGCGCGGGACCGTCCAGGAAGGTGATCACCGGGTCGGTGATGTCGGCCTTCCGCACCGACGTCATGGTGGTCGGGCCGGAGGCGAAGGTCTCGTTGTCCCGGGAGACCCGGGCGACGTCCTCGTGCCGGGTCAGGTACCAGAACGGCTGGCCGTCGGTGTCCCGGGCCAGCGGCAGCCGGTCGGAGTGCCGGAGCCGGCGGAAGTAGTCGTAGGGGATGCCATCGCTGAACACCGTGGGATCCATCAGGTCGATGTCCCGAACGGCCATCTCTCGTCCTCCTACCGGCACGGTCGCGTGCCGTCGCTCGGAGGTCCCGGTCACCAGACGACCGGAACCTCGCTGAAGCCCTCCATGAACCCGCCGACCGCGCGCGGCATGTCCTCGACCGGCATCGCGAGGCGGATGGCCGGGAACCGGCGCAGCAGGCTCTCGGTGGCGACCTGCAGCTCCATGCGGGCCAGGGCCGCGCCGGCGCAGTAGTGGATGCCGGACCCGAAGGTCATGTGGTGGTTCTCGGGGCGCCGGATGTCGAGCGAGAACGGATCGGTGAACACCGTCTCGTCCATGTTCGCCGATTCCTCGGAGAGCAGGACGCTGGACCCCTTCTCGATCACGGTCCCGTCGGACAGCTCGATGTCCTCCAGCGCGTACCGCAGGGTGCCGATCGACGATCCCATGATCTGGGTCCGCAGCAGTTCCTCGACGGCGGACTCGACCAGGGAGTAGTCGTTCTGGATCTCGCGGACCAGGTCCTGACGGTGCAGCAGCACCGCGGTGCCGGTGCCGATCTGGCTCGCCGTGGTGACGTAGCCGGCGATGAGCAGGCTCTGCGTCCACCAGTGCAGCTCGAACTCCGAGAGCCGGTTGTCGTCCTCGTCCCGGACCTTGATCAGACCACCGATCAGGTCGTCGGTCGGGTGCGCCCGCTTGCGCTCGATCAGCTCGCCCAGGTAGCTCCACAGGCCCTGACGGCACTCCTCGACCTGCTCCGGCGGCAGCTTGGTCACCGAGAGGAACCCGTCCACCAGCCGGCGGAACTTGTCCCGGTCCTCGCTGGGCACCCCGAGCAGCCGGCAGATCACCATGATCGGCAGCGGGAAGGCCAGCGCCTCGTTCAGCTCGACGGGCTGCGGGCCCTCCGCCATCTTCGCGAGCAGGTCGTCGGTGACCTCCTGCGCGAAGGGACGCAGCGCCTCGACCCGGCGCGCGGTGAACGCCTTGGTGACCAGGCCGCGGACCCGGAGGTGCGCGGGCGGGTCGGCGTCGACCCGCGGGTCGACGAACAGCTTGTTGTCGGCGGAGATCCGCGCCGCGTCCGGCCTGGCCACGTTCTTGCTCAGCCGGGAGTCGGAGAACAGGTTCCGGACGTCCCGGTAGCGGGTCACCATGACCGCGGTGTCACCGCTGGGCAGCCTGACCGGGACGAGTGCCTTCTCCCGCAGCCCCCGCAGACCGTCGGGAACCTGCATCGGAGGGGTCCACTCGAAGGGGTAGGGAATCGGGGCTTGCACGCTCATGCCAATGGCCACCTTTCTCGGCGGATTCCGGCAACGATCCTCGGCGTCGCGTTCACATCGGCCAAGAGCCCTGCCGCAGGCAGGACTCGGCGAAGTCCCATTCGTACTGGGCGCCGATGGAGAACTGCTCGACCATGACCCGACGCTCCGCGGCGGAGCACTCCTCGCCCGCCCGGTCCACCAGGTCGAGGAACGCGCGGACCGCGTACTGGTAGGAGTCGCCGGGGTGGTACGTGACGCTCCAGTCCGCGTACCGGGATCCGGCGACCACGCCGTCCTTGAGCCGGTCGGACACCTCGTGGTTGAACCACACCATCGGCAGCAGCGCGCCCAGCCCCGCGTGGAACGACGTGGCGGTGGCCGCGCCGAAGAACGACGCGTGGGCGTGGGTGGCGGGGGCGACCGCGCTCCCCTCGTCGAGCGCGGGCAGGCCGTGCCCGGCGGCGAACGACGTGTAGGCGGCGCGCAGTTCGTCGCGGGCCTCCAGGGTGCCGACGACCGACTGGCCGAGCAGGAGCGCGGCCGCGTCGTCCGGGGCGGCCGCGGCGCACCGGGCCAGGGCGCGGGCGTAGGCGGGCAGCAGGAAGGCGGTGTCCTGCCGGACGAAGTACGCGAGTGCCTCACCCGGCAGCGAGCCGTCGCGCAGGCCCGACCAGAACGGGTGGTCCTGCACCTTGCGCAGTACCGGATCCCGGATCGTCCGGAGCTCTTCGTGCAGCATCGGCCTGCCTCCTCCACGGCGCGGAACATCGGCCGGACGGTAACGGCGGAGCGTGGAGTCGCCCTCGAAGCCGACACGAGGGCGTCCGGCCCCGCGATCAGGGCGGCCGCTCGTTAAGCCGTCCTCGAGCGTGGCGGCGCACCCTGGCGGCCGACGTGCCCACAGCCGTAGGGATGTGCCGATGGATCTAGGTCTGGCGGACAAGCGCGTGCTCGTCACGGGCGCCACCCGAGGGATCGGCCGTGCGACGGCACGGCTCTTCGGCGAGGAGGGCGCCCGCGTCGCCGTGGGCTATCACGCCTCGGACGCGGCGGCCAAGAGCCTGGTCGACGAGCTCGGCGGCGAGAGCCGGGCCTGCGCGGTCCGGCTCGACCTCGCCGACCCCGACTCGATCGAGGCGGCGGTGCGCGCCGTCGAGGAACGCTGGGGCGGAGTGGACGTCGTCGTGGCCAACGCCCAGACGTGGGAGTGGATCGATCCGGCGGAGATCCCGCCGTACGAGGACTTCCCGATGGACTACTGGCTCGCCCGCTACCGCGAGAACGCCGAGGGGCACATGTGGACGGTCCGGTACGCCCTGCGCGGCATGCGAGCGCGTGGCTGGGGCCGGGTCGTCCTGCTGTCCTCGGTCACGGCGGAGCACGGGAACCCCGGATCGGAGCTCTACAGCGCCTCGAAGGCGGCGCTGCACGGGTTCGCCCGGGGCCTGATGTGGACGCGGGACGGGGTGCTCGTCAACGTGGTCGCGCCCGGCGGCACGGTGACCGAGAGCCTCGACGCGGTCGATCCGGAACTCCTGGAACGCGTCACCCGCGACACCCCGAGCGGCCGCCTGACCACCGCGGAGGAGGTCGCGCGCGTCATCGTCTTCCTCGGCTCCGCGGCGAACGGCAACGTCAACGGCGAGGTGATCCACACCGCCGGCGGCACGCGCTGAGCCCGAACACCACAGCCCCTACGAGTCGCCCCTCCGACGAAGGAGGGCCCATGACCGTGGCCGCGACGCGCGTCGAGCGGCCGCACCAGGGAGGAACCATGTCAGAGCCGCAGTCGATGTTCCGCGTCATGCTGCGCATGCAGATCCACCAGGGGATGGAGCAGGAGTTCGAGCAGACCTGGCATTCCGTCGGCAAGGCGGTCACGGACCATCCGGCGAACATCGGCCAGTGGCTGTCCCGGAGCGACGAAGAGGACAACGTCTACTACATCGTCAGCGACTGGACCGACGAGCCGCGGTTCCGCGAGTTCGAGCACAGCGACACCCACCTCGCGCACCGGACGAAGCTGCACCCGTACCGCTCGGGCGGCTCGATGACGACCATGCACGTGGTCTACGCGATGACCGGTGCGGGCGCGGCCGCGCCGGCGTCGGGCACCGCGTGAACCCGCACCGCTCGGGCCCTCACCGCCTGAACTCGCACCACCTGAGCCCGCGCCGCGCGACCGGCGTCGCGAGTGCGTCTCCAGCCCACCGCGAGAGGACCGGGGCAGCGTCGGGCCGGAGTTCGTCGTATGAACCGCCCCACCCGACGGAGGTCCCATGAATCTCGGACTGCGCGGCAAGCGCGTGCTGGTGACCGGCGGCAGCCGGGGCATCGGCAGGGAGACCGTACTGGCCTTCGCCCGGGCCGGCGCCCGGGTCGTGGCCTGCCATCGCACGCCCGGTGAGGCGGCCGACAGCCTCGCCCGCGAGCTGAAGGAACTCGGCGGCGACCACCGCCTGGTCCAGGCCGACGTCACCGAACCCGCCGGTGCCTCCGCGCTCGCGGAGGCCTGCCGGGAGACCCTCGGCGGGCTCGACGCGCTCGTCAACAACGTCGGCGTGGACGGCCGGGCGAAGTTCGGGGAGCTGTCGGCGCAGGAATGGCGGCGGGTCCTCGACGCGAACCTGACCGGCACCTTCCTGGTCACCAAGGCCGTCCTCGGACTGCTCGCGGACGGCGGCTCGATCATCAACATCGGGGCGTCCGCGGGAATGCGGGGACGACCGGAGAGCGCGCACTACGGCGCCTCCAAGACCGCGATCCTCGGACTGACCCGGTCGCTGGCCAGGGAGCTGGGTCGCCGCGGGATCCGGGTCAACACGATCGCGCCCGGCGTCATCGTCACCGAGCCCGGCGGTGGACCGCCGCCTCCGGTCGCCGACGCGATCCGCGCGGTGACCGCGCTGGGCCGGCTGGGCACGAGCGCCGACGTCGCCCCGGCCGTCCTGTTCCTGGCCAGTGACTCATCGCAGTACATCACCGGTGCCACGCTCAACATCGACGGAGGTGTCTGATGCCGTTCGCCGCCATCACCTACCGGGTCGTTCCCGGACATGAGGACGAGATCGCGGAGATCTTCGCGGGCTTCCAGCGGGTGGACACGCCCGTCTTCCGGGACCCGGACGGCGAGAAGGCCGGCCGTCTCCTCGGCACGGCCGTGTTCATCAAGGACGACGTGATGGTCCGGGTGATCCACTACGAGGGCGACTTCCGTGCGGTGGCCGCGCACATGGGCCGGCAGAAGGGCGTGCACCTCCTGGAGGAGAAGCTCGCGCCGTACCTGGCCGAGAAGCGCGACACCTCGACGGAGGCGGGCTTCCAGGAGTACTTCCGTAACTCGGTCATGCGCTCCGTCTCCCAGCTGTCGGTGGACACCCACCCCGTGAGCGGGTGACGGCGTGGAGATCGGGATCGGGCTGCCGACCACCATCCCCGGTGCCGGCGGCGACGAGCTCCTCGCGTGGGCGAAACGCGGCGAGGACCTCGGCTTCTCCTCTCTCGGCGTGCTGGACCGGCTCATGTACGACTCCTATGAGCCGCTGATCACGCTGGCGGCCGCCGCCGGCGCGACGAGCCGGATCCGGCTGACCACCAGCATCCTGATCGCCGCCTACCGCGGCGATCAGGCGGTGCTGGCCAAGCAGCTCGCGTCCCTGCACCGGCTCTCCGGCGGCCGCCTCGTCGTCAGCGTGGCGGCCGGCCCGCGGGAGGACGACTACGAGGCGTGCGGGACGCCGTTCCACCGGCGGGGCCGCCGGCTCGACGACCTGCTCGGCGAGCTCCGGCGGCTCTGGGCGGGCACGGCGTCGCCCGGACTGGTGCCGGGCCCCTCCTGCGTGAACGGCGGTCCGCCGCTGATCGTGGGCGGGCACTCCGAGGCGGCCATGCGGCGGGCGGCCACCTACGGTGACGGCTGGATCGCCGGCGGCAGCTCGGCGTCCGGCTACGACGCGCTCGCCCAGCGGGCGCGTACGGCCTGGCAGGCCGCGGGCCGTACGGGCGAACCGCGGATGCTGGCCATCGCCTACGTCGCGCTCGGCGCGGACGCCCGCGAAGCCGCCGGACGTTACCTCACCGAGTACTACGCCTTCGCCGGGCCGAAGGCGGACATGGCCGTGCGCAGCATGCTCACCGACGAGCGGCAGCTCCGTGAGTTCGCCGACGGGTACGAGGCGTCGGGCTGCGACGAGCTCATCCTCATCCCGTGCGTCACCGATGTGGGCCAGGCCGACCGCATCGCCAAAGCCGTGTGGGGATGACCGCCCGCGCGTGACGTCGGGCCCGCCGGTGCGGGGCCCGCCGGTGCGGGGCCCGCCGGTGCGGGGCCCGCCGGTGCGGGGCCCGCCGTCAGGCGGGCCGCCGGTACGAGGGTCGTCGTCAGGCGGAGTCGGGCATGACGATGACGAGTTTCCCGCGGGTGTGCCGTCCCGCCAGGTCGGCGTAGGCCCGGGGTCCCTCCTTCAGGAGGTACCGGCGGCTGATGGTGCACGGCAGGATGCCCTCGGCCGCCGCGGCCGCCAGCCGGTCGAGGTCGCCGGCGTGGGCGAAGGCGTGGAAGCCGACGTCGCGGAGGTCGGAGCGCAGCTCGGTGGGCGCGAAGTTGGGGGTGGCGAACCTGATCACGCGGCCGTTCGGCCGCAGGACCCGGCTCGCCTCGGTCAGGCGGTCGCCCGGCAGCACCAGGCTCACCAGCGCGTCCACCCCACCGGGGTGCAGCCGCAGCGTCTCGGCCACGGGGTCCGCCGACCGGTAGTCGATCACCTCCGCGGCGCCGAGCTCCCGGACGTACCGCTCGTCCTCGGGCAGCGCGGTCGCGATCACATGCGCTCCGGCGGCGGCCAGCAGCGGGATCGCCACCCCGCCCACGCCCCCGGCCGCGCCGACGACCAGGACGGTCTCACCGGCTCGGAACCCGCCCGCGCGGAACATCGCCAGGGCCGCGAGGCCCACGGTGGGCAGCGTGGCGGCGTGCTCGGCGGCCAGCTCCCGCGGGCGTACCGCGAGCGCCGGGGTGTCCGCCTCGAACACCGCGTACTCGGCGCTGGAGCCCGTGCTCAGGGACGGCGGCGCGGAGACCCGACCGGCGATCTCCGCCATGGTGCGCGGGAACCCGACCCCGAACAGCTCCTCCCCGACGGCGAACCGGGTGACGCCGGCGCCGGTCTCGGTCACGGTGCCCGCGAAGTCACCGCCGGGCACGAGCGGGAAGGCGAGGGGGAGCAGGTCGCGCATGACGCCGCTGAGGTTCCAGACGTCGGCGGGGTTCACCGAGGCGGCCCGGACCCGTACCTGGATCTGCCCCGGGCCGGGCCGGGGGACCGGCAGATCCTCGACCCTCAGCTCACCGGGTGGGCCGTACCGCCTGGCCACCACCGCCGTCATCGTCGTGGGCATCGGCTTCCTCCAGGTCCGCCCGGGCGACCGGCCACGCCGGAGGACGCGCCGCGCGCCCGGATCCGCGACGCACTGACCCCGGCCGGTCGCCCGTACGGCGCCGACGCGGGCGGCACGATCGTGCCACGGCGCCGTGGACGATCACTCGAGCCGCGCGAGGAGACGTGTCCCTTGACCGTGCATTGATCTTCGAGCGCGCCGAGAAGTCAAGATCACACACTTGTTCGCAACATTCGGCGTCGTCGGCGCCGTAGGCGTTCCCTCGGTGGGCTCTCGTCGTGCGCGCGGTCGATGGCCGGCCGATCCGTCTCGAACCGACGATCCCACGGCACCGCACCGGTGCCACGCGAAGAAGGATGGTGCCTGTTGTGACCACACTCCTCCCCGACCCGATGACACTGCCGGCGAAGCGAAGCTGCCCGTTCGATCCGCCGGACGAGTACGCGTGGCTGCTCGCCGAGCGGCCGATCAGCCGGCTCCAGCTTCCGGGTGGGCAGATCGGCTGGCTGGTGACACGGTATGAGGACGTTCGTGCGACGCTGGCCGACCAGCGGTTCAGCCCGCCGCTCGTCCAGGTGACCCCCGCGGCCGAACTCCCGCTCCCGAACGAGGAACTGGTCGTGCCCCCGGGGACGTTCCCCGCCCTCGACCCGCCCGAGCACAGCCGGTACCGCCGGCTGGTGAGCCCCTACTTCACCCGTAAGGCGATGCGGGAGCTGACGCCGCGGATCCGGGAGATCGTCGATGAGCACCTGAGCGCGTTCATCGCTCAGGGCGACCGGGCCGACCTGGTCACCGGCTTCGCCGGTCCGATGGCCTCGTCGGTGATCGGCGAGATGGTGGGGGTGCCGGTCGCCGACCGCCCGGCCTTCCAGCGGCAGGTCGCGACGCTGCTGTCGCTCAGCGCCGGGGTCGACGAGCTGCGCGACGCCCGCGTCGGCCTCTACGGGAGCATGGCCGAACTCGTCGCGGCCAAGCGCCGCCGGCCGGGCGACGACATCATCAGCCGCCTGCTCCAGGGTGAGACGCGGATCAGCGACACCGAGGTGGTCAACATCGCGGCGCTGCTGTTGCTCACCGGGCTGGAGACGACCGCCGGGATGGTGGGCCTGGGCGCTTTCGTCCTCCTTCAGCACCCCGGCCAGCTGGCGGACCTGAAGGCGGACGAGACGCTCATCGACGGCGCGATCGAGGAGTTGCTGCGTTACCTGAGCATCGTGCAGTTCGGCGTGACCCGCAAGGCGAAGGAGGACCTTGAGATCGGTGGCCAGGTGATCCGCGCCGGTGAGACCGTGATCGCCTCGATCGCGGCCGCCAACCGTGACCCGCGATTCCTCTGCGATCCGGACCGGCTGGACATCCACCGCTCGGGAACGCCTCACATCGCCTTCGGCCACGGGGTGCACCAGTGCCTCGGCGCCCACCTCGCCCGGACGGAGATGAAGGTCGCGCTGACCGCGCTCTTCCGCCGGCTGCCGACGTTGCGTCTCGCGGTGCCGGCCGAGGAGATCCCGATGGCCGACGACACGGTTCTCTACTGTGTGCACTCCCTCCCGGTCGTCTGGGACGACTGATCGGCCTCGGCCGGTGGCCCGACCTGGCCCGGCCGCTCATGATCACAAGCGGCCGGGCCGTCGTCGTGGCACCCGGACGACCTACGCCAAGGTGGGGCCCCGCACGTCGGCCGACGACTCCGCCACGGCGGGCGCACGGAGGGCCCCCGCCCGGGCGAACCGCCGGAGTGTCCCCGCCGGGTCGAGGTGGGACGGAAGCGTGGCGAGGACACAGGACACGCCGATCGCCTCGAGCCGCTTCAGATGCGCCTCGGTCTCGGCCACGTCACCCACCGTCGCGCCGATGCCCGCGGCCAGGTCGACCAGTCCCAGCCGCTCGAGCAGCCGCACGTTCTTCCCCCCGACGACGAAGTCGGAGGGGTCGTACCGGCGCTCCATCTCCTCCACCGCGCCGAGGAGAGCGGGCGGGAGCTTCGCGCGCATGTGCGCCGGCCGCAGCCGCCAGCCCGCGATCGAGGCGAGGGACGGTCCGATCGCCGCGATCGCCTGCGCGCGGTCGTCCTCGATCGAGGCGAACGTGAACCCCCAGATGTCGATCGCGTCGGGGTCCCGCCCGGCCTCCGTCGCGGCGGCCCGGACGATCGCGATCTTCTCCTCGACGTGTTCGACGGACATCCCGACCGCCATGATCACGCCATCGGCGATCTCCCCGGCCTGTTGCAGGCTCTTGGGATGGTCCGCGGCGATGAAGATCGGCACCGCGTAGCTTCGGCCCAGGGGCTCGGTGTGGTACCCGTCGACGTACGCGCTCCCGCCGTTCAGGATCGCGCGGACGGCCGTGACGAACTCGCGCACCTCCTGCCGGGTCGACCCCTTGGTCCGGCCGAGGGCGCGCATGGCGCTGCCGCCGTTCCCGACGCCGAGGACGACGCGCCCGCCCGTCAGCTCATGCAACGAGGAGACGCCGCACGCGGTGATGGTCGGATGGCGGATGATCGGTGTGGTGACCGTCGTCGCCAGGGTGGCGTTCCGGACCTCCTGCGCCGCCGTCGCCATGGAGACGAACAGCTCCTGGGCCCGGAACGGTGAGTCGCCGACCCCGAGCACGTCGTAGCCGAGCTCGTCCGCCAGGCGCATCAGGCCGCGGAACGCCGGCAGGTCCTCAGTCCATTCGATGATCGCGCCAAGCCTCACGAGCCGCACCGTCCCCCGCGTCTTCGCCTGCCGCTGCCGTACGTCGTCATGTGCGTTCCCCTCCTGGTCACTAGCCGGCGGTGGCCTGGAAGAGCGCGACGGTCCCCCGCATCAGCACGCGGTACTTCGGGAAGTAGCGCGCGAGCTGGCGCTCGAGTCCGGCCTGGTCGTCGCCCTGGTTCTGGAAGTTGCCGCGCTCGTGCTGGGCGACCATCAGATGGGCCGTCAGCCGGTTCATGGGGACGCCTTCGCAGAGCACCGTGGTGCCGAAGAAGGTGCCGCCGGGCCGGAGAACCTCGGCGACGTGCTTCAGGATCACGCCCTTCTTCTCCCAGCCGCCCGGGATGGTGTGGAAGACGAGGCTCATCGCGGCCGAGTCGAAGTGCCCGCCCGGGAGCGGCAGCGGGTTCATCAGGTTGGCCTGGCAGGTCTTGGGGTTGTACCGGGCGAGCCGCTCGGATGAGGCCCGGAGGCATTCCTCGTTGAGGTCGAGGAGGGTGATCTCCGGATTCGGGGTCGGGAAACGGCAGTGATCGACGAAGTAACCGGTGCCGGGCCCGATGTCGAGGTGCCGGTTCCCGACCGAGGCGTTGTAGAGCCGGCGCATGTGCCGGGCCGGGCAGCGCCAGACCAGCGAGCAGAACAGCCCGATGACCAGCTTGTCGTAGATCTGGAGATTGCGCGGCGTGTACGCCTCTTGCGCGTGGACGATCCGCGGGTCCAGTTCCGCGGATTCGGTGGGCTCGGTCGTCATGTTCGGGTCTCCGTTCTTCCCTGGCGGCGATTCCCTGGTGATCCGTGCCTTGGTGGAACGGCGGTGGAGCCGTTCCGTCCCGGGCCCGTGGCGAGCGGGCGACGGCGGCGCACGCGCCACCGGGTCCGGCCGGCCGGCGCCGTTGGCGGCCGGCGGGACCCGGCAGGCCGGAGGGTCCCGGGCCTGCCGGCGGCGGCCCTCTTCGCCGCCGCCCTTCTCAGCGGGCGCGGTCCGGAGACCGGCGCGCCGGCGTCCTCGTCAGCCGACGGTCGTACGGCGCCGGACGGCCGGCGTCTCGCTCAGGTACCGGTGAATGATCTGCGCCGCCTGCCGGTTGCCCTCGTCCGTGAGGATCCCGTTCGTGAGGAAGCAGGTCCCGACGAACTCGTCCGCCTTCATCTCGAAGAACTCGACTCCGAGCTGCTCGCAGCCCGCGGCGAGCATGGCGGCGAACGGGTCGAGGTGCTCTTCCAGGACCTCGTTGGGAACCCCCCAGGAGGACTTCTGGAAGTCGTAGTGCGTCAGCTCCTCGGGCGTGAGGTCACGCGTACGGGGGGACGCCCACGGCTGGAGGCAGAAGACGATCCTGGTACGGGGGTCGGCGGCCCGGGCGAGGAAGGTGAGGTCGCGCAGCTGGACCCTGGCGGCCGTCTCGACCCGAGCGCCGATCGTCGACAGGTCGGTCTCCTCCTCGGGCGGCCCGGAGGTCGCGGCCTCGAAGTCCTCGGGCATCCGCCCGGAGGCGAGCTCGGCCAGGTCGAACAGGGGCACCTGGGTCAGCTTCGCGTACGTCCCCTCGTAGAGGATCGGGCCGAACACGCTGCCCGGCGACCTGCGCGTGCGCATCACCGCCATGTAGTTGCCGAACCCGCTGAACAGGACCACCGTCGAGGCGGCGTGCAGGTACGGAATGGCGGCGATCAGCTCCTGCAGGGAGTTGGCCGCGATCACCGCGAGGTTCAGCCATCTCCGGCCGGTCAGGGTCGCGAGCTGGGACGCCGGGGTGGCGCCGTCCGAGCCGGCCGCCATGCCGAAGGCCACCGAGCTGCCGAGCAGCAGGTCTCCCCCGCCCGCCTCCAGCCAGCTCTCGCTGCCGACCGGGCCGAACGGCGAGTCGGAGATCCGGAAGCCCTCTCCGTCGGTGTTGATCACGGCCGAGCGGTGTCCCGGGGGAAGGGTGAAGCCCAGGTGGGGATGCGGGTACAGGTCGATCCCCATCTGCTCGAACAGCACTCCCCCACGCTGCCTCCGCGAGTGAGCCTCGTGATCGTCCTTGGCTGAGGTGCCCATGGTGTCGCTCCCGTCCCGAGCCGGCCAACCCTTGCGGTATCGCGGTGTCGAAGACTCGCAGGCGGCGTTCAAGCCCCGCTCGCGGACCGCTATATCCCGGATGCCGGCCGTATCCGGGTGACGGCGCCGCGGCCGGGACGTGGCCGCGACGGCGGGCGACCGGCGAGGCGCGCACGGCTCCCGCCTCCGCCCCGGGCCGTGCGCCGCCCTCGGGGGCAGCCGCCCCAACGCTCTTCAAGCCGCGCTCGAAAGCGACCATCTGCACTGTACGGGGAGACATCTCTACCAAGGAGAGCCGTATGCCCAGGTCCACCACCTCATCGCCGGCACTCAACTCGCAGGCGGCACTCGTCCCCATGCTGGGTTTCGCCGTCTTCCAGATCGCGGCCGCGACGGCTCGCCTGGGCGTTCCCGACGCGATCGGAGACGGCGCGGCGACGGCCGAGGAGCTCGCCGCCACGACCGGCGCCGACCCCGCCGCGCTGTTCCGCCTGCTGCGGGCGGCGGCCGCCGTCGGCCTGCTGACCATGTCCGACGGCAAGAAGTTCGAACTGACGGAGATGGGCGGGATGTTCCGCACTGACTCGCCGGTCGAGGCGAACAGCCTGATGCTGCTGAACTCCGCCGCGCCGATCTGGAAGGCGTGGGGCGGCCTCGCGGACGCCGTACGGGCCGGTGAGACGGCCTTCGACCAGGCGTACGGCGTCGGCATCTTCGACCATCTGGAGCGAGAGCCCGAACTCGCCAGGCTGTTCCACGCCGCCATGGCGTCCGGAACGCGGAGCCAGATCCCCCAGCTGGCCCGGCACTACAGCTTCCCCGACGCCGAGCACATCATCGACATCGGCGGCGGCAACGGCACGCACATCGCGGCCGTCCTCGAGGCGAACCCGCGGGCCCGCGGCACGGTGTTCGACACCGCCAGCGGGATCAGCGCCGCACCCGAGGTCCTCGGCCGGGCCGGAGTCGCCGACCGCTGCGCGACCGTCGCCGGCGACTTCTTCGCGTCCGTTCCCGCCGGCGGGAACGTCTACCTGCTCAAGAACATCCTCGTCGACTGGGACGACGACTCCTGCGTACGGATCCTGCGCAACTGCCGGACCGCGATGACCGCGCGCGGGCGCGTCGTTGTCGTGACGACGCTCATGCCCGAGGACATCGGCACGCAGAGCGCGTCCGACGTGCTGCCGGCGTGCATCTTCGACATCTCGCTGATGGTCACGGTGAAGGGCCGGGAACGGACGCTCGCGGAGTACGAGCGGCTGTTCACCCAGGCGGGGCTCAGCCTCAGCAAGATCACGAGGGTCACCCCGGACTCCGCCGACCACACGACGTCGCTCTTCCACATCCTGGAGGCGGTGCCGGCCGCACACCCGCGTCAGGCGTCCGATGGGCGTGGCTGAGAGCCGTCGCGCGGGACGTCGCTGAGACCCGCTCTCCGTTCGAACCACGGCGATCCCCTCGGCCGCTCGAGCGCCCTCGCTCGAGCGTGGCCGGGGCCGGATCGCCGCGCTCGAGCGTGCCTTGAGCGCCGTCCCGGATGCTGCCGACGGACCTCTCGTCGCCGGAGGCAACGTGGCACGCACGACGGCGCCGGCCTCCGCCGGCGCGTCCCGTCGCCTCCGGCACGCCGGGCCCGTGAGCCAGCAGACCGCCCTCAGCCGCGAGAGAGAGGCCCCTGCCGTGCGCGTGTTCACCATGGAGGACCTGGTCGGCGTCCTGTACGAGTGCGCGCGCCCCGGGCAGCGGGCGGGCCTGAGCGGCGACATCGCCGACATTCCCCTCGCCGAGCTCGGATACGACTCGTTGGGGATACTCGAGGTCGCGGCGAGGATCGAACGGAGGCTCAACGTGCTGCTCGGCGATGACACCGTGGCGAGGACGGTGACCCCGGCGGACCTGGTCCGGCTCGTCAACGACGACATCGCGGCCGCCGAACGCGCGGCGCGGAAGTGAGACCTGGGCCAGGCGAAGCCGGACAGGAGGCAAGCCGGGCGGATCGGGCAGGAAGCAGGCTTGGCGGACCGGGCAGGAGGCAGGGCCGGCGGGACCGGCCGCTCACGCCGGCGTCAGACCGGCCACTCGGCGTCAGACCGGCCACTCGGCGTCAGACCGGCCACTCGGCGTCAGGCCGGCCGCTCGGTGTGACGGCGGCCGGTCTGACGGGCGGCTCGAGTGCCGGGCCGCTCAGGCGACGTGGCGACCCAGCACGGCCAGGACCCTCTCCAGATCGACCATCGTGCTCTTGAACTCCTCCGAGCTGAGGGCCTGGTCCGCGTCGCAGAGGGCGCTCGCCGGGTCATTGTGCACATCGACGATGACCCCGTCCGCGCCGGCCGCCGCGGCGGCCAGGGTCAGGGAGGGCACCATGAAGGCGCGTCCCGCGGAGTGACTGGGATCGACGATGATCGGCAGGTGGCTCAGCCGCTTCACGATCGGCACGGCCGCCAGGTCCAGGGTGAACCGCGACGCGGTCTCGAACGTACGGATGCCCCGCTCGCACAGCATCACCTGCGGGTTGCCGGCGTTCATCACGTACTCGGCCGCCAGCAGCCACTCCTGGATGGTCGCCGCCAGGCCGCGTTTGAGCAGCACCGGACGCCCGCACCGGCCCACCTCCCCGAGCAGCGCGTAGTTCTGCATGTTGCGCGCCCCGACCTGGACGACGTCGGCGTACTCCGCCACGGTCTCGACGTCCTTCGGCTGGATCGCCTCGGTCACCACGGGCAGGCCGGAGCGCAGCCGCTCCTCGGCGAGCAGCTCCAGGCCCCGCACGCCCAGCCCCTGGAAGCTGTACGGCGAGGTCCGGGGCTTGAACGCGCCGCCGCGGAGCATCGACGCCTTCGCCGAGGTGACGACCGCGGCCGTCGCGGCCAGTTGCTCGCGGCTCTCCACGGCGCACGGGCCGGCGATCACGAGGAAGGTGCCGTCGCCGATCCACCGGCCGCCCACCTCGATCATCGTGGACACGCTCTGGAACTTCCTGCCGCTGAGCGGGTGCGGGTCGGTGGAGCCGACGACCCTGGCCACGATCGGCAGTTGCCGGAGCCAGGTCTCGTCGATGTCCTGGGCCGTCTCGAGGATCAGCCACCGCCCCGGCCAGCGGACGATGTGCGGGCTGCCGCCCCGGCTCCTCAACAGGGCCGCCAGCTGTTCGGCGTCCTCGTGGTCGGCGTGGTCTACCAACTCGATGATCACTGTGCGCCTCGCCATCACAGCGTCGCGGGTGCGGTGTCGTGGGCGGCGGCCGGTACCAGGTGGGTGGCCACGCTGCGGAGCTTCTCGCAGGTCTCCTCGAACTCCCGCTCGGGGGTCGACTGCTCGACGATGCCCGCGCCGGCCCGCAGCCAGGTCCGGTCGCCCTGCTGGAAGGCCGTGCGGAGGACCAGCGCGGCGTCCAGGTCGCCCGCCGAGCTCAGGGTCAGGACGGCGCCGCCGTACAGCCCTCGTGGTTCCGTCTCGAGACGGTGGATGCACTCGTACGCGACGGTCTTGGGGATCCCGGAGGCCGTGATGGCCGGGAAGACGGTCCGGAAGGCGTCCCATGGGGTGTGACCGGGGGCGAGCCGTCCGGTGACCGTGGAACCGAGGTGCTGTACGGTGCCGCGCTCCTTGACCGCCATGAACTCTCCGACCGCGACGCTTCCCGGCTCGCACAGGACCGAGAGCTCGTCGTAGGCGACCTTGACGGAGATGCAGTGCTCGTAGATCTCCTTCGCGTCGCTGAGCAGGTCGGCCCGCAGTCGCGCGTTCTCGGCCGGGACGTCGGTCAGGGCCCGCGTTCCGGCCAGCGGCTGGGTGACGACGTGACCGTCGGCCTCCACCTCGACGACGGTCTCCGGGCTGAAGCCGACCGCGCGGAAGCCGTCCAGGTCGAAGAGGAAGGAGCGGGCCGGGTTGTTCCGCCGGCGGCCCTCGACGTACGTGCCGGCCAGGTCGACGCCGAAGTCGACGGGCACGAGCCGGGAGAGGATGACCTTCTGCAGCCTGCCGCCCCGGAACTCCTCGATGGCGGACCTGACCGCCCTGCGGTAGCCCTCACCCGAGGACGCCACGTCGAGCGTGGCGGGGCCGCCGGACGCCGGCGCGGAGCCGTGCTCCTGCTCGCTCACGAGGGCGGCCATCAGCAGCAGCTGACCGTCGTCGAGCGAGCGCACGACCGTCTGCTCCGCCGAGATGACGACCTCCGTCTCGGGGATGACGAGGTGGAGCAGCCGCTCGTCGCCGACGGCCTCGTTCCAGCCCGCCGTCGCGTAGGCGAGTTCGAAGGCGGTCCAGCCGTACGCGCGCCAAGCGGGGAAGGGCGCGTCGCGGAGCACGCGGGAGACCGTCTCGATGATGTCGCCGGCCGGGTGGAGCCGTTCCTCGCCGCCCCATCGGACCCGGACCTGGCTCGTGGTCGCCGTGATCTCCCCGGCGGCTCCGCACGCGAGCGCGACTGTGCCGTTCCGTTCGTAGAGCATGTAGTCGCGGCAGATTCCGCTCTGGGTAAGCCGTGCCGCCGTGGCGATCGGATCGTTAGCCGATACCACCGTTAGTTCGCGATATTCCCGGCTTGTCAGCATGCTAGGCCTTCTGTCTTTCCGCGAGCAGCACACGCAGTCGTTTCTTGTCGGGTTTCCCGATGTCGGTGAGCGGCAGCTCGTCGAAGAACTCGATCCGTTCCGGAAGTTTGTAGAGGGCGAAGCCCCGGTCCGCGAACTCCGCGCGGACCTCGGCGAGACCGGGTTCGGCGCCGGAACGCGTCACCGCGCAGACGCAGACCCGCTCCCCCACCTCGTCGTCCGGCACCCCGACGACCGCCGCCCGCGCGACCCACGGGAGGCCGTACAGGACGTCCTCCAGCTCCTGGGCGGAGACCTTCTCGCCGGCCCGGTTGATCAGGTCCTTCTTCCGGCCCTCCACGACGAGGTTGCCGCTCGGGTGCAGCCGGACGACGTCGCCGGTGCGGTACCAGCCGTCAGGGGTGAACGACTGCACGTTGTGCACACCGCCGCGGAAGTATCCCCGGGGGGTGTAGGGGCCGCGCGTCAGCAGCTCCCCCGGCAGCCCCTCCGGCACGTCGGCCCCGTCGTCGTCGACGATCCTGATCTCGTCGTCGGGGCACATCGGGCGCCCCTGGGTCTCCGCCACGACGTCCGGGGGGTCGTCCAGGCCGGTGTAGTTGATCAGCCCTTCGGCCATCCCGAAGACCTGCTGCAGCCGGCAGCCGAGCCGTGGCGTCACCCGGAGGGCGACCTCCGGCGCGAGCCGCGCGCCGCCCACCTGGACGAGCTCGAGGCTGGACAGGTCGTGCCGACCGGGTTCGTAGTACTCGAGCCAGCGCTGCACGACGGCGGGCACGGCCGAGGTGACCGTCACCCGCTCCCGCTCGATGGCGGCGAAGGCGGCACGGGGTTCCGGGCTCGGCAGGAGCACGACGCGACCGCCGACCATCAACGTGCCCAGGACACCGGGCGAGCCGAGCGGGAAGTTGTGCCCCACCGGCAACGCGGTGAGGTACACCGTCTCGGGGCCGAGGCCCGACACCTCGCCGCTGCGCCGGGCGTTGTACTCGTAGTCGTTGTGGGTCCGGGCGATCATCTTGGGCAGCCCGGTGGTCCCGCCCGACATGAGCATCAGGGCCACGTCGGTCGCCCGGGGGGCGAGGTCGTCGAGCAGCTTCCCGCGCGTCTGGGCGTCGCCCTCCGCGGAGAGCAGACCGTGCAGCCCGATCGCGCGGGGCGAGACGGGGTCGCCGACGACCAGGACATGGCGGAGATGCGGCAGCGAGTCCGTCAACCGCAGCGCCATGTCCTGGTAGTCGAACCTGCGCCAGACCGCGGGGACCACGATCGCCGCCGCCTCCACGTGCGCCGCCAGGTGGGTCAGCTCCCGCTCCCGGTAGGTGGGCAGTGCCATCACCGGCACCACGCCGACGCGGATCGCGGCGAGCGTGGTGACGACGAACTCCCAGCAGTTCTGGAGCTGGACGAGCATGGCGTCGCCGTCCCGCAGCCCGAGATCGACCAGGTTCACGGCGACCGTGTCGACGAGCGCGGCGAGCTCCGTGTAGGCGATCCGCCGGTCCCCGTCGACGAGAGCCGTGCGAGGGCCGTACCGGTCGGCCCACTCGCCCACCAGCGAGCCCAGCGCCACGCCCCGCCAGTAGCCCTTCGCGGTGTACTCCGCCATCAGAGACGGCGGCCACGGTACCTGCCCGTCACGTGCCATGTGTCCTCCAGAGTCGGCGAACCGCCATCCGTGCACCCGGTCGGCCACCTGGGGAAACGCGCGGCCGACCATGCCTTCCGGACGCAGGCGACGCCTGTCCGCGGCCTACTTGTAACCGACGACCAGGGCGTGGCTGAACTTCATCCCGTCGTAGCGCTCGACGCGCGAGAAGCCGGCCGCGCGGATGGCGGCCTCCATGTCGTTGGGCGAGTAGACCATGCCCTCACCGGAGGCCAGGGTGATGAAGTACGGCGACATGAAGCCGGCGGTCGCCGAACCGGTGCCCTCGTCGTTCGAGACGAAGTTGTAGACGAGGCAGGCGCCGCCCTCCGGAAGCGCGTCGTAGCACTTGCGGAGCATCTCGGTGTTCCGCTCGAGGGACCAGATCTCGAAGATGTGGAAGAACATGATCCCGTCGATCCCCTCGGGGAACGGGTCGTGCAGCATGTTGCCCGGGAAGGTGTGCACGCGCTTGCTCAGGTCGGCGTCGGCGGCGTTCCGCTCCGCGATCCCGATGACCTTCTCGTGGTCGAAGACCGTGACCTCGAGGTCCGTGTAGCGCTTGGCCAGCTCGATGCTGTTGGTGCCGTCACCGCCGCCGATGTCGACGACATGGTGCAGGGCCGAGAAGTCGAACCTGTCCATGACCTGCGAGAACGCCTTGTGAGAGGCGTCCCCCATGTTGTCGTAGAACACCTTCTGCAGCTCCGGGCGGGTCGTGAGGCGCTCGTACAGCGTCTCGCCCGGGCCGTCCAGGTGCCGGAGGCCGACGTTCGTGAACTGCCGGGTCGCCTCGGCGTAGTCCCCGAGCGTCGGGTTGATGATCTCCGCCTGGATGTCGACCAGCGGGCCGAGGAACTCCGGGCTGGACTTCAGCATCTTGCGACGGATGATGGCGCTGTTGACGTACTTGTCGCCGTCCTTCTTCAGCAGCTCGATCGAGCACAGGCCGAGGAGCAGGATCCGGGCCGGCTGGTATTCGACACCGAGGCTCTGCGCCGTCTCCTCGATGGTCATTCCACCGGCGTTCTCCAGCTTCTCGAAGAGGTCGAACTCGAGGCCCGTGCGCAGGAGCTCGAATGCCGTCGTGCCGTGGATGATGATCCGGAGGAACTCGGCGTCTTTGATCGTGATGTCGGCCACGTTCGGTTCCTTTCTCTGGCCCGGCCACCATCGTGGCGACGCGCTCTCGCGAGCCACTTGGTCCCGGCTCGAAGCGCCCGGCACCGGGGGCGCGCGCGAACCGCCGGGATCCATGAGCATGACCTCCGGCTCCGCCCTCGCACCGTCGAGTGGGCTCGTCGGCCGCGCGGGCCGCCGCCGCGCCCGGCGCTGGTCCAGTGGCCGTCGAGCGACGTTCCATGCCTCCACGGCACGGTGATGCACGTCCGTTGGTCGGCATCGATGTGAGGCGGTCACGTTGGTCACGAACATCCTCACCGCGCTGCTCGTACTGGGCAGCGGGACCGTCGCGGGCGTCATGTTCGCCGTCGCGGTGAGCACGCTCCCCGCGCTGCTGTCCATGCCGCCGGACCAGTACGTCGACGCCCACCGGGCGCTGGGCCGCAACTGGGACCCGACGATGCCGATCATCGTGCTGACCTCCACGATCATCGCGACCGTCCTGGCCTTCCTGGTGTCCGCCCCGGTGCCGCGCACGATGTTCGCCGTCTCCGCCGCCCTCCTGCTCGGAGTGGCCGGCGTCTCGCACCTGTGCAACGTGCCGATCAACCGTGCCGTGAAGGCGCTGGACTCGCGCGACATCCCGGCGGACTGGCCGGACCCGCGGCCGCTGTGGCGCAGATGGCACCTGCTGCGGACCGGCTTCGCCGTGACGGCGCTGACCGTGGTCGGGCTGACCGTCGCCTTCACGTGACGGTGCCCCGACCGACGCAGTCCCCGAGCGACGCCGTCCCCGAGTGACAGCGCCCCAGACCGGCGCCGTCCCCGAGTGACGGGCGCCGGCCCGCTCCAGGCCCGCTCGAGCCGCAGGGGCCGGTGACGCTCTCCCTCCGGAGGCTTGAGGCCGCCTAGAGCCGTCGCCCAGCGGCAGGTGGTGACATGGGCGGATGCGCGTGATCTTCACTACCTGGGCCTGGCCGTCACACCTGTACGCGATGGTTCCGCTCGCGTGGGCGTGCCGGGCGGCCGGCCATGACGTACTCGTGGCGACCCAGCCCGCACTCCTCGACACGGTGCGGCGCACGGGTCTGCCGGTGGTTCCGGTCGGACATGACGTGGACGCCCTGGCCGCGTTCCGGGACATCGCCCTGCCGCCGGCGGAACCGGCCGGCGGGGCAAGACCCCGAGGCGGACCGCGTGTCCTCGGGCTGTTCGCCGCCCTGGCGGAGTCGATGGTGGACGACCTCATCGCTCTCGGCCGGACCTGGCAGGCGGACCTGGTCGTGTACGAGCCGACCGCCATGGCGGGGCCGCTCGCGGCCGCCGCGCTGGGCGTCCCGGCGGTCCGGCACCTGTACGGGACCGATCTGCTGGGCGCCGCCGGTCCCTTCCTCGCCGAGGCGCTCGACCCGTTGCGCCGCAAGCTCGGGCTCGGTGACGTCGACCTGTCCGGGGTGGCGACCGTCGACCCCTGCCCCGCCGGGCTCCAGGTCCCCGTCGCCTCGCGGCGGGTGCCGATGCGTTACACGCCGTTCAACGGTCCGGGGACGTTCCCGCGGCCGTCGGCACGCTCCGGCCGCCCGCGCGTGTGCGTGACCTGGGGCACGACCCCGGCCCGGGTCGATCGCCGGCTCTTCCTCGCCGGGGAGGTGACACGGGCGATCGCCGGCCTCGACGTCGACGTGGTGGTGGCGGTGACCTCCGCGCAGCGTGAACTGCTCGGCGAACTGCCGCGCGAGGTCTGGGTCGTCGAGTCGGCGCCCCTGCACCTGCTGCTGCCCGAATGCGACCTGGTCGTCGGCCATGGCGGGGCGGGCACGATCCTGACCGCCGTCGCCAACGGTCTGCCGATGTTGCTCATCCCCTGCCTGCCCGACCACGTACGCCACGCGGCGCGGGCCGGGGAGGCCGGCGCGGCGGTCGTCCTGCCCGCCCGGTGCGACGACGCGGAGCCGATCCGGAATGGGCTCACCGAGCTGCTGGCGACCCCCGCGCACCACACCGCCGCGGAGCGGCTGCGCCGGGAGCTGGCCGAGCAGCCCACCCCCGCCCAGGTCGTCGGCGAGCTCGAGAGGCTCGTCGCGGCCCCCAGCGCCTGACCGGGTGCCGTACACGGCGCCGCGCCGGTGCACGGCTACTTCACGATGCCGCTCCTGGCGGGCGGGCGGCTCATCGGCCGCGCCGACCCGGCG
>NZ_JBFAUM010000032.1:0-5044 GCF_040679195.1 Actinoallomurus sp. NPDC052308
AAGGTGTCCCGGGCCGCGGACGCCGTACCGGCCGGATCCGTCATCCGCCCCAGCGCCGTGACGGCGCCCCGGACGCCGGTGGTGTCCACGAAGTAGACGACGCCCTGTTCGAGGACCTCGGCCGGCGTCGGTCCCTCCGATATCGGGCCTTCCTCGGTGCCGAGCGGCAGCAGATAGGCCAGGGCGGTCTGGTTCTCGACCGTGATCGGGTCCGGGTCGCGGACGCTCTTGCGGACCCTGCCCTGCACACCGGAGTGCTGGTACTCGACGGTGATCTCATAGTCGCTGGTCAGCGCGAACTCGTCGACCTTGCCGGGGTACTCCAGGAGTTCGGGACGGTTGTTGAGGAAGCCCACCGCGTCGGAGGCACCGACGCTCCGCTGGAACTCGACGCCCATCATCGCCGTCTTGAGCGACTGGAAGAGCCCCTTGAACTTGAAACCCGCCGCGACCTTCCGCGAGTGGCCGACGGACGCACCCGCGCTGTCCATGCCCATCGCCAGGTTGACCGTGTGGAACTGGTCGGTACTGCGGATGAACTCCGGCTCGTGCGCGGGGTTCTTCCGCGCCTTGATGGTGACCTTCGCCGAATCGACGTCCAGGTCCACGCCCATGCCGCCGCGGCGCTTGCGGAGCGTGAACGTCATGCCGTCCTGGTGGATCTGGTCGTAGTGGGAGTCCAGGCCACGGCTGGAGACCATCTTGTCGAACAGTTCTTCGCTGTCGACCAGGCTGTCGAGCCTGTTGCCGTGCCCGTACCACGTGTACCCCTCGAACGGGTCGTCCCCGTCCGCGGGCAGGAACCCCGTCCCGGACAGCTCTGCCGTGAGCGCGTTCCGGATCTCCTCGACGGTCCCTTCGGCCACCATGACCAGACCCATTCCGACGCCCTTGCCCTCCGCGACGTAGTGCGGCACGGGCTTGGTGTCCGGGTCGTTCGGGCCCCGGCCGGTGCCCCGGATCGCGTTCGGCTCGTACGGCACGGTGCCGCCCTGGGCCGGCGGGTTCTTCAGCGCCTCCCGGTCGACCGGCAGACCGTGCTCGTACGCGGCCGCCTCCGGCACCCGGACCAGCGCCCTGCCGGGGACCGGGCCGGTCGTCTTCGGCGCCCGCCTGTCCTCGTCACCACGGACGCTGACCGTCGCCCGATGCGTGAACGACATGTCGTACGCGTTGGTGTACGAGGTGTCACGCGGCACCAGCACGTGCAGACCGGTCCGCCCGGCCGAGATCCCGTCGGTGTTCGACGACGAGTACGACAGGTAGCCGGCGATGCCCAGGCCGGCCTTCTCCAGCCCCGTGACCGGCGCCCCCAGGTCGACCTCGGCGCTCGGGAACGTCAGCGCGCTGGCGTTGCCGATGGTGTGGCCGCCGCTCCAGCCGTCGATGGCGGTCCGTACGTTCTCGATGTGAGACTTGTCGCTGGTCGCACCGACCCGCGGGGCGCCGGCCAGCCGCTCGGACCGCACCGACACCGCCGCCATCGGCCGCCCATGCTCGCTGTGCAGCCTGAACCGGTACCCGCGAGCGGTGTTGACCGCCGCGTCCAGGTGCATGTCCAGGTTCCACAGCTTCTGCAGCAACTCCTGACGGATCGAGCTGCCCATCGGCAGCGGCAGCCCCTTCTCCCGCAGGACCGCCGCGATCTCGTCGAACAGCCGGGGGAGGTTCGTCAGGCCGGAGGCCGAGAAGTACGACGGCAGCTTGTCGACCTTGACCGCCTCACCGGTCGCGATCACCTGGTCCGCTGGGGACTTCTCCAGATAGTGATCCGGAATCCAGAGGAACAGGCGCTCGTCGGTCGGGTCGTCCAGCCGTTGGACGGGCGTCCGTGCCCAGCTCTGCTCATCGTCCGTACGCACCTTGAACGACCACTTCGCCGTGTAGGCGATCAGCTTGTGCGCGGTGCGGTTGTCCTCGACGTGACCGCCCTCGGCATCGGCGATGTGCGTGTCGGACCGGTTCGACTGGTTGGCCGTACCGGAGATCGAGACGCCACCCCTCACGATCACACCGGGCGCCACCGGGACACCGAGGCTCGCCGAGAGCGCGCCACGGGTCGCACCCAGCTGCCCGCTCTGCGACTGGGCGTGCGCGCCGGTCGCGAACACCGAGTTGATGGTGCCGACCGCCTGGTGTCCCCCCTCCACCGGAGGCAGGCCGGACGGCGTGAGCGTGGCCCCGGCCGGGTTCCGCTCCTCGTACGGGTCGGTGGCATCGAGGGTGACCAGCACCTCGCCATCGCCGATCGGCACCTGCAGACCGCTGTCGCCGGTCTCGCCGGCCGCGTCGTGCATGCCGAGGTACCGGTAATTGGCCAGCAGACGTTGCGTCAGCAGGGTCAGCTCGTTCTCGGTGTGGTTCACCCCGGCCTCGTCCAGCGCCTGCCGGATCCGCCGCAGCAGCGCCGGCATCTGCGGCAGGGCCGCACGCGGCACACCGATCGAACGGACCATCGGATCCGCGATCGGCTCCACCACGGGCGGCTCCGCCGAAGGAGGCGTACTCCCCGGAGGAGACGGCGGCACCGGCGGAGGCACGTCCTCGGCAGAGAGCGCGGCTGCCGCAGGAGACGGCTCCAGCGGCCGCCCCTCGCTCTCCGGCATCACGGAGGTGGACGGGGTGGGACCCTGGTCCGCCTCGGGGCCCGCTTCCACCTCCGAGACGAGGCCGTCACGGACCGGCCGGTTCAGGAGCTTCGACAGCGGCTCGGCCAGACTCGCGCCACCGTCGATCCGAAGATGCGGGATCAGGCCGAAGGCGCGGTGGTCGATCGCCGCCGCCACCGCCTCCACCGGGATCTCCTGTTCGCCGGCCATCACCCGGCCGTCCCGCACGGTCCCGAAGACGAACACGCCGCTCTCGGGGAGCGCGCCGGCCAGATCCCTCATCCTGGCGATGAGCGCGTCCGGCGCGGCCTCCTCCGGCGCCCCGGGCAGCAGAACCGCCACCGGACGGCCGTCGACATCGATCGCACGCGTCTGGTCGAGCACATCCTCGATCGGCAGGCGCGGCGGTGCCGTGGCCGCCGGAGCAGGTTCATCGCGGGGGTCGGGCCGTTCGCCCGCAGCCGTGCCGGTGATCCGGACGGTCGGCGTGCCGCGCTCGCCGGCCCCGCGTTCGTCGTCCGGGGGCACGATGGCGATGTCCGGCACCTCGACGGCCGGGCGTGGGGCAGTCGCCCGCGCCGGGGCCCCGCCGGGGCCGGCGACCGACTCGGGCGCATCCGCCACAGGCTTCGACTGCGGCTCGGGCACCGCTTCGGTAAGCGGGGCCGCCACGTCGTCGGCTCCCGCGTGCTGTGCCGGGCCGACGACCGTCGGACGGGGACGTGCTCCGTCGGAGATCAGGAGATTGGTCAGCGCGCCGGCCGACCGAGGGCCGCGTAGGTACTCCGCGGCGACCAGGACGACGACCTCATCGGGGCGGGACACAGCTCCCCTCGGGTTCTCCCCCGGGCGCACCTGCCGGATACGTTCCTCGACCAGTTTGGCCGCCTGGTCGAGCGCCTCCTGACGGCGTTCCGCGCTGATCGCAGGATCAAGGAGCCGGTTCCAGGCGTGATCCGGATCCAAGCGCCGGGCCGTTCCGCCGCCGGCCCCGGAAGTGGCCTGTTTCTCCGTGGACGAAGGCCGCTCCGGCGTCGTGGACTCGCCCACGACCTTCTCGACCCGGGGCGTGACCGCCGACGGTCCGCCCACGGGCAGGTGATCGTGTGCCAGGCCATGACCGCGCTGCGCCGCTGCGCCGCCGTCCGCCGGACCGGGGCTCGGCGCCCCGGCCTGTCCGGCGTGCGGCTCCGCCGCCGATCCGGCGGGCATACCGGAAGTCATGGCTGGACTCTCACCGGCGTTCTTCGGACCGGCCGTCGATCGCCAGATGCCGACCGGTCGGCCAGTCGCCGTCGCGGCGATCGCCTGGTCGCGCAGGAAGGCCCCGGAGTCGGGCAGGGTGCGGACCCGACCGGTGAGGTCACCGTCCGGCCCATAGGTGTACCAGCCGTCGTTCGGCGCATCGTCGATCCGCAGTCCGCCGTCCGGCTCCCGCCGCAGCGTCCCGGCCACCAGATCACCGGTCGGCAGCGACAAGACGTCGCCCCCCGGTCCGGTCACCGTCGCGCCGAGAATCGGCGCGACGGCGAACGCGAACCAATGCGCGTCATCGGCCAGCAGGACGACGGGAACACCCGCCGCGTACTCGGGCTGCTCCTGGATCCACGCGGCGAACTCATCGGGAGCCAACGGGGCGGACTGACCGTCGACGACGAAGCCGTCATCGCCGTAATCGCTCGGCTCGATCCGGCCGAAGACGACCACCCGATCGCCGGCCGCCGGCGAACTCACCGCCGCGTCCTGCGCCGAGGGCGATCGGCCGCTCTCCGGCGCCGAGTGACTCGCCGGGCTCATCGGGCTTACCGGGCTCAATCGGCTCAGGGGAGTCCGCGGACTCCCCGGGCTCAACGGACTCACCGGGCTCAGGGAAGGAGTTCCATCGGCGGGAGCCGGTCCATCGTCCGCTCGGCCGACCGTCTGATGGGATTCCGGCGCGGCCGTCTCCGCGGAGTCACCGGCCGGCGGGTGCTCGGTGGCCGGTCCTGTCGTTTCGTTCTCGCGTGAGAGCGCAGGAGTTCCCTCCCGATCTCCCTCGCCTACACCCGCAGGGCCACCATGTGAGGACTCCGCCCCTGTCGTGGGCTGCCTCGCGCCAGGCGCGGGAGTCTCCAAGAGCGTTTGGCTGCTGGGGCCGTTGCGCGTCGTCGTGTAGCCGGACTTGGATTCTGTTGCTCCCGCGCCACCGCCGCCGCCGAGGTCGTCCATGGTCATTGGGTCACCGCCGAAGCCCTTACCGGTTCGCGGGGGCCTGACGGCGGGTGACCTCTTCCCATCGGCGGCAGGCGGGCGATTCATCTGGTCGGTTACTTGTTCGGCACGTTCTCGACCGGAAACTCCCGGGATGTTCTCGCTTTCCGGGTTGCCTGGCCCCAATCGCCTGTCAACGCCTTCATAGCCCGATGACTTGCCACTGGATGTCGATGGATCACCGG
>NZ_JBFAUM010000032.1:5139-81953 GCF_040679195.1 Actinoallomurus sp. NPDC052308
TTCGCCGTGAACGGTGGCGTGCCGTCCTCGTTCAGGCGCTGTACCTGTTTCGAGATTTGATCACGCCGTTCATGACCCGAGACCCCCGGGATGTTCTCGCTTTCCGGGTTGCCTGGCCCCAATCGCCTGTCAACGCCTTCATAGCCCGATGACTTGCCACTGGATGTCGATGGATCACCGACCGTCTTGGACCGTGGTTTCGCCGTGAACGGTGGCGTGCCGTCCTCGTTCAGGCGCTGTACCTGTTTCGAGATTTGATCACGCCGTTCATGACCCGAGACCCCCGGGATGTTCTCACTTTCCGGGTTGCCCGAGCCCAACCGCCTACCGACCCCCTGGGAATCCGACGACGTCGGCGAACCGGCCGACGACTTACCACTGGATGTCGACGGATCACCGACCGCCTTCGACTCCGGTTTCACCGTGAACGGTGGCGCGCCGTCCTCATTCAGGCGCTCTACCTGTTTCGAAACCTGATCACGCCGCTCATGACCCGAGACCCCCGGGATGTTCTCACTTTCCGGGTTCCCCGCACCCAACCGCCTACCGACCCCCTGGAAACCCGACGACGTCGACGAACCAGTCGGCTTGTCGCCGACGATGGTGGGCTTGCTCTGCTCACCGCCGGTCGACGAAGACGGACGATCTCCACCCGGAATACCGGTCGGAGGCACCTCCGCACCCGGAACCACGTGCCCAGGATCGGACGGCGGAGGCGTCGGCTGCGCCTGCGGCTCCGTCCTGTTCACGACCGCCGTTTCGTCACCGGGACCGCGGGAACCGGGCGAGCCCTGGGCGCCACCCGTCTTCGGCGCCTGACCGCCCGGAGGCGTGGCGGCCGGAGCCGACGACGTCGGAGCTTCTTGATGTCCCGACGCGCCGCTGGACGGCCCACGATCACCTGACGTCGACGGCCGCAACGACTCCGGCGGCGCACCCTGCTCGCCGCCGCTGACGCCGGCCTTGCCCTGCTGACCACCAGGCGTCGAATCCGGTTGGGCCTGATGACCCGAAGGCGTCTTCGAGAGGTTCGTGTCCGGCGAGGGACCGCCGGTCGGCCGCTGAGCCTGCGGGTGGCTCACCGGAGCGGACGCGCCGCCTTCACCCGGAGCGCCGGTCCGGGGCGCCTCCGCGCCCGGCATCACATGCCCGGGATTGGACGGCGGAGGCGTCGGTGCTGCCTGCGGCTCCGGCCTGTTCACGACCGCCGATTCATTGGGGGACCCCGGCGAACCGGTCGAATCCTGGACGCCGCCCGTCTTCGGCGCCTGACCGCCCGGATGCGTGGAGGTGGGGCCCGAGGTGGTCGGAGCGTCTTGGTGCTCGTTCCCTCGACCGGCGGGAGTGAGGTTGTCCCGCCCACCGTTCAGGGCCGGAGCCGACTGGTCGTGACCGGCCGTCGGGGCACTCGTGATCGGTGTCTCGGGAGACTCCGCTGGCCCCGACCGCAGACCGGAAGGACCATTGTGAGCGCTCGCCGGGGGAATCTCCTGATGCCCGGATTCTCCACCGGACGGCCGGACATCACCCGCCGTAGGTGGTCTGGCCGACCCCGACGTCGTCGGCGACGCAGGCTCCTTCTCCAGGTTGCTCGGCGGCACGGTGCCATCGCGCCCCGTGTCGCTCGGCGCGGCAGTCGGGTCGCCGTACCCGTTCCCCGCCCCCTTGGGCTGCGCGACCGGCCCCTCACCGTTCGCGGTCGGGCCCGGCTTGGCCGGGCCGCCCGAAGAGCCTGTCGGGCCCGGCGGCCGCACGTCCACCGGCCCGCCCGGACGCGGCACACCCGGCGCCGGAGGCGGCGCGTTCTCGGCGGCCTGCGAATGCCCGCCGAGCACTTCACCCGGACGCGGCGGAGCGATGGCCGGGGCGCCGTGCGGGCCGGCCACGGCCGGCGGATGGGACGTCGGACGTGCCTCCGCGCCCGAGTGCGGGCCGCTGGAGGTGAGTCTTTCGCCCGCGGACGCGGTCTCCGGCGTGCTCGTGGTCGGCGTGGGGTGACTGTCGGCGATGCTGCCGCCTCCAGCGGGGGCGTTTCCTCTCGCGTCTCCGGCATTCAGGCTCACGTCATGCGGCGTGACCGACTCCGGGATCCTGGAGTTGTTCGCATGGGGGTTCCCCGCGCTGCTGGGGTTGCTCGGAGCGGTGCCATGGGGGCCGGGCTTGGGCATCGGAGGAGTCCCCGGCAGATGCCCGGCGCCACCCCTGAAACCCGGGTTGGAGAGGCGGCCGAAATTGGTGGCCAGGATTCCGCCGAGAGCGGCGCCCAGCCCGATGTTGATTCCCTCGCTCGTCCCGTTGATCGTGAAGTCGTTGTGCGCGGCAGCGGAGGCCAGGCCCAGGTCGGCCATGTCGAAAACGAACGATGCGGCGGCTCCGGCGGCCGCGCCTGCGGTGAATTCGAGTGCCGTCATCGCCACGGGCCCCAGCCTTTCGGCGATCTGGGACAAGACGCTCACGAGGCTGGAGAGAACGCGGGCCAGAACGCTGGCGGCAGCCCCCAGCGCGGCCCCCACGGGCAACGCGACAATGGTGAGAACGAAGCCGAAGATCTGAGCGAAGAACGCCGTGTTGTCGTCCTTGGCCATCTTCTCGGCTTCTTTTTTGATGTTGTCGGCGTAGGCGTTGATGGCCTCGCCGGTCTTCCACGCCGCGTCGGCCGCGTCGTTCAGCACGACCGACATCTGGTTGACCCAGACGTCCTGGGCGGTGGCGAAGGCGTCGCCCTTCCACGCCAGGGCACCGATCTCATCGGTGAAGTTCAGCTGCTCGGCGTACAGGCTGTCGCCCATTTCGATCCACTGATTGCCCAGATCGTAGATCGCGTTCACATCCAGGTCACCGACATAGTCGGTCCAGCTGGAGAGACCGTGGCCGTCGCTCATGACCGCACCTGCTCCGCGGACTCGGCCGGCCGGGGCTCGTACGTCAGCGGCTCGGTCTCCTCGTCGACCGCGGTATGGATCAGAATCGGTTCCTGCCTTCTGCGGACCAGCACGCCCCGCCCGGGGACGCGCTGCGTGGCGCGATGGTCTCCCAGCAGGGCCCCTTCCCGGGGGTCACCGGACAGGATCAGTCCGTCCGTGCCGAACTCGCGCAGCCGTCCCAGCAGCGGATCGGACATCAGGGAACGTGCGGCTCCACCGACGCGGCGGGCGAGCATGACGTGGAAGCCGAGCTCCTCGCCCTGGGTGACGAAGCCGGAGAGCGGCGCGAGCGGGCCCCGGTCCGGGCCGTTCGCCACCAGGTCGTAGTCGTCGGCGACCAGGTAGAACTCCGGTCCCTCCCACCAGTCGCGGTCACGGAGCCGACCCGCGGTCAGACCGGCCGGCGGCATCCGTTCCTTCAGCTTGTCGGCCACCTGCTTGACGAAGGCGGCGGCCAGGTCCGGGTTGGCGGCGTACGCGCCGACGTACGGCTCGGGCACGACGTCCAGGAGGCTGCGGCGGTAGTCGAGGACGATGAAGCGGATGTCCCACGGGGAGTAACGGCGGGCCATCCCCCGCATCCAGGCGCGCAGGAACGAGGTCTTGCCCGAGCCGGAGTCGCCGAAGAGGAGGAAGTGCGGCTGGCCGTGGGTGAGATCCAGGCCCACCGGGTGCAGATCCGTCTGCGCCAGGCCGATGGGCACCTCGCTGTCGGACAGCCCGGCCCCGTCCCCCTCCCAAGGGTTCGTGGCAGGGCCGACGGCGGCGATCGTGTCGAGTTCGGTGACGGTGAGCCGCTCCGGCAGCACCTTCAGCGGCGGTGCCGCCGGTCCTTCCGCGGCCGTGGTGATCGCGGCCACGAGGTTCCGCTGGGCCTCGGCGAGGTCGTCGATGCCGTCGCCGCCGTCGAGCCGGGGAAGGGCCACGTGGAAGGAGAGTCCGGGCGGCATGAGGCCGCGGCCGGCCGGTATCCGGCCGAGCCGCCGGGCCTCCTGGCGGTTGATCTCCGACTCCGCGGGGTCGTTCATCCGGAGTTCGAGACGTCCGGGGATGCTGTCGCGCAGCGCCAGGCGGATCTCGGCCCAGCGGTTGGCGGTCAGGATCAGGTGCACCCCGACGCCCAGACCGCGCGTGGCGATGTCGACAGCGATCGCGCTCGCGTCCTCCCACTCCGCGTGCAGCGCACCCCAGTTGTCGATGACGAGGACGATGTCGGCGGCGCGCACCCCCGGCGGCAGTTCGCCGTTGTCGCGTCGCCGCCGGAAGTCGGCGGCGGACTGGATGCCCAGGTCCTGGAACATCCGCTCCCGCACCGCGATCAGGCGGTTCACCTCGGCCAGGACGCGTTGGACCCGTTCGGTGTCCCGCCGTCCGGCCACTCCTGACACGTGCGGGGCGCCGTGCAGGGCGTGCAGCGCGCCGCCGCCGTGGTCGATGCAGTAGAACTGCAGCTCATCAGGGGTGTGGGTGAGCATCGCGCTGATCAGCGCCGTGCGCAGGAACGTGCTCTTGCCGCTCTGCGGCGCGCCGACCAGGGCCAGGTGCCCGTGGACCCCGGCCAGGTCCAGCACGACGGGACGCTGCTCCTGCCGGGCGGGCAGGTCCGCGACCGCGACGGGGAACCTCAGCTCCCCGCCCATCGACCACGCCGCACTCTGCAGACCGCGTCCGGGCACCCGGGTGAGCGGGGCGAGCAGCGCGTCGAGCGGGAAGTGCGCCGGCAGCGGCGGGAGCCACACCTGGTGCGTCGGCGCGCTGCTCGCCGCGAGTTGTTCGACGACGACCTGCAGCTCGGTCGTCCCGGATCCAGGGACGGGGGTGACCGCGGGCTCGGGCGCCGTGTCCTCCGGTGCGGGCGGCGTACGCAGCCCGAACGGGACCGGTGCGATCGGCTGCCTTCGGCTCTTCTCCGCGGCGGGGTCCTCGTAGAGCCGGGAGACGTGTGCGACCCGGAACCGTTCGTAGATCGACTCGTCGACCTTCAGGTAGGCCGAGCCGGGGATGGAGGGCAGTTTGTACGCGTCGGCCGTGCCGATCACGGTTCGGCTCTCGGCGGGGCTGAAGGTGCGCAGGGCGATGCGGTAGGACAGGTGGGACTCCAGGCCGCGCAGCCGGCCTTCCTCCAGCCGCTGGGTGGCCAGGAGCAGGTGCATGCCCAAGCTGCGGCCGACGCGGCCGATCTGCACGAACAGGTCGATGAAGTCCGAGCGCTGGGACAGCAGCTCCCCGAACTCATCGACGATGATCATCAGGTACGGCAGCGGCGGCAGCGGCGCGCCGTCCACGTCCGTACCACCGGCTGCCTGTTTCAGCTGGTAGTCGCGGATGGAGTCGATGTTGCCCGCCTGCCGCAGCAACTGCTGCCGGCGCTGCTGCTCTCCCACGAGCGCGACCCGGACGCGTTCGACCAGGGACAGGTCGTCGGCCAGGTTGGTGATCAGACCCGCCACGTGCGGCAGCCCGGTCAGGCCCGCGAACGTCGCGCCACCCTTGAAATCCACCAGGACGAAACCCAGGTGTTCCGGCGAGTGCGTCATCGACAAGCCGGTGACCAGGGTCCGCAGCAGTTCGCTCTTGCCCGAGCCGGTCGCACCCACCACCAGCCCGTGCGGCCCGATGCCGCCTTGCGCCGACTCCTTCAGATCCAGGACGAGGGCCTCACCGTCGGCGGTCACGCCGACCGGGACCCGCAGGAGTTCTTCATCGTCGGGTGCCCGCCAGGCGGCGGTCGGGTCGAGTGACGTGACGTCGATGCCGAGCATGGCCGGCAGCGACACGGACTGGGACAGGACCTGCTCCTGCTCGCCCGTGAGCCGCAGCGGCGCGAGCGAACGGGCGATCCGGGACCGCAGCGCGGGCGTCATCCGGTCGACGGCCGCGTCCCGCACGGTGCTGTGCAGCCCGGCGTTCGCACCCTCCAGCCTGAGGTGGCCCCGTGCGTCGAGACGGACCCGTACGTCCACCCGCTCCGGCTCGTGTTCCTCGGCCGTGACCAGGCAGACCACCGTGATGCCCAGGTTCGGGCCCGCCTCCGCGATCAGACGCTGGGCGAGGGATGACCGGGTCCAGGGCGCGCGCGGGTCGTAGTCGTTCAGCACGACGACGAGCCGCCGCCGCGGCCCTTCCTGAGCGGCCATGGACACCAGCCGCGTGCCCCGCTCCGCCCGGGCCGCCACGGCCCGGTCCAGCGCGCCCTCGAGGTAGTCCGCCAGGCCGACCAGGTCCTCGGCGACCAGCGGGACGACCTCGACTCCGCGCTCCCGCGTGTCCGGTTCATGGGTGTGCGGAAGCCACTTGACCCACTCCCAGCGCGCGTCGCCGGAGGTGACGACCGCCACCTGCACGTCGTCCGGCGCGTGCAGCGTGGCGAGTTGGCACAGCAGCGCGGTGGCCGCCGCCTCGGTCTCCGCGGCGGGCCCCAGCAGGCTCACCACGCCGGCCCGCCCGGCATCGATCCACGCCGGTTGCCGGTCGACCGTCTTGTGGGTCTGGACGAGGTCCTCGGCGGCGTGCAGAGAGCGGGGGTCGTACTCCACCGTCGGATCGGATCGCCTGGTGGTCGTGAGGGTGATGGCCAGCGGCCCCTCTCCCGTGCCGATGCGCAGGTGGAGAAAGTCGGAATCCTCCGGTCGCCGCTCCCATACGCGGCGCCGCCGGATCGCGATCGCCCACAGCCGCTCCGGACTCGGGTACACCCAGGCCGCGGCGAACCGCTGCACCTGGGCCACTTCCCGCGCCTGCCGGCGGATCCCCGCCAGGTAGTCCAGGTAACGCTCGCGCTGGTGCTGCTTGGCCTGGCGGGTCCTACCGCGCATCTGCATCCGCATGGCGATGCTCAGGCCCGCCGACGTGACGACGAACAGGATGCCCAGCATGATCATCCACTGCCGGCCGGTCGAGATGAGATACGCGGCCATGCTGATGCTGGTCAGCAACGGCAGCAGCAGCGAGAGCATGGTCGACATACCGGCCGGCTGGGGCGACTGCGGCGGTGCCGCGATGGCGACCTTGTCCTCCGGCACGGGTGGCGGTGCCACCCGGGCGGGACGATGGAAAGCGATCCTGCTCATCGATTGTGCTGCCTCAAGGTGAGATCGTCGCGGCGGCGGACGGGGACGCGGCCTGTCCGCCGCCGTTTCGGCGATCGCGATCAGTTGTTCGGGTAGTCGGCCGTGATGGCGCTCTTGTTCGTGTCCATCACGTCCGGGGGAATGTCGTCCGAAGGCTTGCTGGATCCGCCCTGACCATCGGTCGGGAGGCTGCCGGCGAACTTCGACCAGGCGCTGATGATCCCGAACTCGGCCTTGTTGTAATTGTTGACGGCCGTGGCGATTCCCTGGGCCATGGCGTTCAGTACGCCGTCCTCCGGCCTGTCCTCGCTGCCGAACACCTCACCCATGACCGCGGTCCATCGGCTGCTGAAGTCGTCCGCTTCCTTCTGGGTTTCGCCCTGCCAGTTCAAGTTCAGCGACTTGAGCGTGTCGCTGATCCGTCCGACGTAGTCCGCGACAGCGTTGGCCAGATCGTGGAGCTGCTGCGCCGTGTCGTGCAGTCCCGACGGAGAGACATACGTCTCTTCGGCATGATCATAGTCAGTGTGAGTTGGACTCGTTAGGATATAAGCCACCTCAGCGGCCTGCGACGGGGAAATAGCCATCTCCGGTACATCCTCCTTCAGATCCGCAATTCAGTGGTGAGATCGTGTCCCGCCCGAGGACCCCGGCGAACCAGAGCCTGCCGCCACCGAAGGCACCACCTTCTGGCTCTGGCGCCCGCTGGGAGTCATGTTCTGCAGGTTCTGGGATTCGGCCTGGTAGTAGTTGTCGTAGGACTTCTGCATCCGGTCGATCATCTCGTCGAGGATGTCCATCAGGTCGGACGAGGCGTCCTTGTACCAGTCGCGGACGGGGTCGAAGGTATTCTTGGCGGGACCACGCCAGAAGGCGGACAGTTTCTCCGGCCGTATCTTCGAATCGATCAGATCGAGTGTGGTGGAGATGTTGTCCTTCTCCCGTTTTATGGTGGCGATTGCGTTCAACAGCTCCGGCAGGTCGACACGCCACGCCTGAGGCGTCATATAGCGCGAGCCGTCGGAAAGCGCGATCGAGCCGTCCTTCGGGTCATAATTTCCGTGGACGATCCCATCATCGGATACGACGTAGACGCCGTCGCCGTTGTTCGGCGTGAAGATGCCGGTGCTCGTGTCGGTGGAGCCGTGGAGCACGGTGCCGTCCGACAGCGCGATGGTGCTGCCGTCCGCGGAGTAGAAGTCGCCACCCATCTGCAGGCCGTACAGGGTGGTGCCGTCGGGCAGGGTGTGCGTCGTGCCGCCGGCCACGAATTGGCCGTCCGGCGTGCTGATGCCGTGCTCGACGTTCCCGTCCTTGTCGAGGGCGATCTTCCCGTCGTCGGAGATCCACCCGCCATCGGTCGTGTCAGTGCCATAAAGCACCTGACCATCGACCGTACGCTGCGAATGAAACTGTCCCCGATCGTCGACATGCCCGTGCTCGACCGTGCCATCGGACCGGACCGCCAGCGACCCGTCCTCCGAATAGAACACACCGTCCTGGACGCTGCCGTAGACCTGCCGGCCATCGACGGTGCGCACCTCACCGTTCGGCAGGAACTGCTTGGTGCCCGGATCGGTCAGCCCATGCTGAACGACACCGTCCTTGTCGAGGGCGATCTTCCCGTCGTCGGAGATCCACCCGCCATCGGTCGTGTCAGTGCCATAAAGCACCTGACCATCGACCGTACGCTGCGAATGAAACTGCCCCTGATCATCGAGACGCCCGTGCTCGACCGTGCCATCGGCCCGGACCTCGATCGACCCGTCCTCCGAGAAGAAGACACCGTTCTGGACGCTGCCGTAGACCTGCCGACCGTCGACGGTACGGACCTCACCGTTCACCAGGAACCGACCGGTCGTCGGATCCGTGATGCCGTGTTCGACCACGCCGGAGGGCGAGACGTACGTCGTCCCGTCGTCTGAGATCTGTCCGCCGTCGGCGGTCGCCTGTCCCGACATCAGTGCGCTGTCCGTTCTCTCATACCGAAGACCAGTCCGTGCGTCGACGCGTCAGCCGGTGACCTTGTTCGGCGGCGGCGGGGGGAACGCCGAATGCCGATCGGCGGCGGCGTAGACCTGACCGGAGTGGTTCACGAGGGCGATGTACTCGCCGACGAGTTCGAGTGATCCGCCGACCTGGTGGAGCGTCGCGTGCTGGATGGGATTCATCTGGTCCGCGTACTGTTTCGCCGGCTCAGCGAAATCCGACGGCGAAGTCCAGTCCTCCCCGGTTCCGCCCCATGTTCCGTCAGAGTAATTGAAATTCATTCCATCGTGCTTTACCGTTGAGTTCTGCCCGAAAATGCTTCCTTCGGTGGACTGGACCTTCGATCGCAGTTTTTCGTATTGGTCGACCAGTTTGCGAGCCCTATCCAGCATCTCGTTGACCTGAGTGCCGAGCGCTTCATAGCCGACCTTGAAATCCCCAGCGTCACCCCCCGATGCATCCCCGCCGGGAGAGCCGCCCGAGTCCTCATCGATGTCCTTCGGGTTCACGTTGAAGGACGGGTGGGCGGCCCAGGCGACCTTGAGGTCCGGGGAGGCCTGATCTCCCGTACCCGGCTTGTAGTCGCTGTCCTGGCTCGGCGCGTCCGGGTCGTAGGGGTCCTCGTCGTACTTCGATTTGATCGGGTCGGTCATGTGCCCTCCTTGCTCACACCGCCTCGACCGGCGGCAGATCCGCCGGTAGAAGCGTCGTCAGATCGCCGGCGGCGGCCGCGTCCAGGTCGTCGGCGATTCGCTGCGCCTGCCGTTCGGTCATCAGCTGGAACACCTGGCGCGCGGTCCGCCCGTTGCCGAACTGCTCGCCCCTGGGCAGTTCCTCGAAGAGGCGGTGCAGCGCGTCGACGGTCTCCGGAGTGCAGGCGTACTGGTGGGTGTCGGCGTGGTACTCCACGATCCGTACGAGTTCGTCGGGCCGGTAGTCCTCGAACGTGAGCGTGCGGTTGAAACGCGATCCCAGGCCGGCGTTGGACGCGAGGAAGCGCCGCATCTCCCCGGGATAACCGGCGACGATCACCACGATGTCGTCGCGGTGGTCCTCCATCAGCTTCACGAGAGTGGAGATCGCCTCCTGCCCGAAGTCGTTCGGCTGGGCGTGCGGCACGAGGGAGTACGCCTCGTCGATGAACAGCACACCGCCGAGCGCCCGGCGGAAGACCGCCTGCGTCTTCGGCGCGGTGTGACCGACGTACTCGCCGACCAGGGCGCCGCGGTCGGCCTCGACGAGATGGCCGCGCTGGAGCAGGCCGAGCGCGTGCAGGAACCCGCCGTACAGCCGGGCGACGGTCGTCTTGCCGGTGCCGGGGTTGCCGGCGAAGACGAGGTGACGGCTGAGCGGCGGCGGGGGAAGCCCCGCCTCCTTGCGGACCTTCACCATCTGCATCAGTTTGGTGAGGCCGACGACGTCGCGTTTGACACCGTCCAAGCCGACCAGCCGGTCCAGCTCGGCGCGCAGCTCGGCGAGCCGTTCCTCGGGGCTCACCGCCGCGTCCTCGTCCGCGTCGGCGGCGGTGGTCCCGCCGGCGCCGGGCGTGCGTACGGACACCACCGCGCCGAGGGCCGCGGTGGGGGCGCCGCCTTGCGGCAGCGTCGCCTCGCGTACGCCGTCCGAGCGGCAGTCCTCGATGACCGGCTCGGCGCCGTCGCAGACGACGAGGTCGTGGTCGCCGCCGGTCACGAAGCAGCGGCGCAGCACCGGAGTGGCGGCCGCCTCGACGTAGATCGCCGGGAATCCGGCGTCGGAGATCCGGCAGTCCTCGAAGACCCCGGCGGCCTCTTCGGCGAGGAAGACGCCGTTGCGGGCGATCCGTTCGACGGTCAGCCCCCGCACGCGCGGCCGGGTGCCCTTTCCGACGTAGAGACCGCTGCCCTCGACGTCGGTCATCGTGCAGTCGTCGATCCGGGCGGTGGCGCCGGCATCGAGAAAGACACCGGTCGAGCGGGTGCGCTGGACGCGCAGACCGTCGATGACGGCGCCGCTGCCGGGGCCGACCTCCAGGCCGACCTCGGCGACGGCGGAGATCTCGCAGTCGGCCACCAGCGGCCGGTGGGTCGTGCGCAGGCTGATCCCGGTCTGGGCACGCTCGACGCGGCAGTCGCGAAGGGACGCGTCGCCGCCGTCCACGAAGACGCCCGTCATCCCGGCGTCCTGGACGCGGGTGCCCTCCGCGGTCAGCTCGGCCTGCTCGCACACGCGGATCCCGTACTCGGGGGTGTCCTTGACCCGGCACTCGCTCAGCGTCGCGCGCGCTCCGCCGCCCAGGTGGACGGCGGTGTACGCGCTGTCGGAGATCTCGCAGTCGGCCAACGTCACCTGCGCCTGGCCGGTGGCGTACAGGCCGTTCGCGGAGGTACGGGCGAACGTGGCGCCCCGGGCGCGGACCGTGGCGTCATCGGCGACCGCGAGACCGCTGTCCGCGACGTCGACGACCCGTACGCCCTCCAGCTCCAGCGTCCCGGCGCCGGACGCGAAGATCGCCGCTCGCTTCGTGTCGTGGATGTGGCACTTGTCCAGGACCGCCGCCGCCTCGTCCTCGGCGAGCACGCCGGTCCCCGCCGTACGGAAGATCTCGCACCGGCCGAGGAGGATCGCGTGCGAACTGGAGGTCCGTGGCTCCTGGGCCGACGCCGCGTCCCTCCGCTGCTCCGCGTCGCCGCGTGCGGCCGCGCGTCGCCCCGCCGTGCCGCTCAGCCGTACGCCCTGCGCGCCCGTGTCGTACAGGCGGCACTCGTTCAGCACCAGCGCGGACCGGCCCTCGGCGTGGACGGCGGCGGCGTGGGTGTTGCGCACCTCGCATCGGGTGAACCGGCCGTGCGCGGTGCCGGTCAGGTGGACGCCGCGTACGCCGGCGCCGTCGATGAGCGCTCCGGTGCACTCGACCCGCGCGTCGTCGTCCGCGGCGATGGCGTCACCGCCGGCGGACAGCACCGAACAGTCCTCCAGCACCGTACGGCTCGTGCCGGTCAGGCGTACGGCCACCGCGTCGGCGCCGGTGATGGAGCAGCTCTTCAGCGTGACCATGGCGTCGCCGGTGACCTCGACCCGGCCACCGGTGATCTCACAGCCCTGTGCGGCCGGCGCTCCGCCGCGTACGAGGATCGCCGCCTCGGCCGGCGCGGTGCCCTCCACGGTCAGGTCACGGAGGACGGGCTTACCGCCGTGCACGGTGACGGCGGGGCCGCGGGCGGCGACGATCCGCACGGTGCCGGGCCCCTTCTCCGCCACGAGCGTGACGTCCCGGTCCAGGACGACGCTCTCCCCGTACGTCCCGGGCTGGACGGAGACGGTCGAGCCCTCGGCGGCCGCGCGCACGGCGGCGCCGATCGTGCTGTGCGCGCCCCAGCCCGATCCGACCCGTTCCCACGAGGACTTCTTCGTCAGCACGGCGTCACATCCGCCCGCCCGCCCGCATCAGGGCCCCGAAGACACCGAAGACACCGGCGGCCAGCGGCACGCTCAGCGCTCCCAGGAAACCGGCGAGCGGCCCCGGCCAGCGCCACCTCTCGCCGAAGTCGACCTGCTGGAGAGAGCTGCGGAAGCACAGCGCCAGGCCGGACCAGACCACGACGACGCCGACGACGATGAGCGCCAGCGGTCCGGACCAACCCGGAGCGTCCGCGCCGAGGAGCCGGCCGGGCGCCCGCAGGGCCAGGGCGACCAGACCGGCGGTGCCGCTCAGCAGGACCGTCGCGACGATCGCCGTCAGCCGCGACGAACCGGCGCGGCACAGCAGCGCGAGACTCAGGCACAGCGCCAGCCCGAGCGCGAACCAGTCGTCCGAGGTGCTCAGCACGACCAGGCTCGCGGCGATCACCAGGCAGCACACGCCGTTGAGGAAGACGAGCAGCCCTTGAACCCGCCGCACCGTCCGCTCGACGTTCTCCATCTCCGCGGGCCCCGGAGGCATCACGGCGGCCTGCGCGGCGATCCGCGGCAGCGTGCCGAGGATCAGGAAGGCCACGACCGCGACGATCGCCGCGCCCTCCACCAGGTCGACCCGCAGCACGGCGCAGACCACGCAGAGGACCAGGACCAGCCCGCAGAGCAACTGCAGCGTCATCGTGGCCGTGGACGGGGCCGCGAGATACGCGGCGAACGCGCCGAGCGAGGCGGCGAACGCGGCCACGACCAGCCGGGTCGCCAGGCCCGGCACCGGCAGGGTCATGACCGCGCCGGCGAGGAGCGGACACGCCGCGGCGGCCATCGCGAGACGCAGCGCCGTCGGCACCGGCCAGCTCTTACGGCCGGCGGTCCACGCGAGCAATGCCCCGACCAGGCCCGCGGCGAACAGCGGCAGACCTGCCGCGATGGCGCCGGTCGCCCCACTGTCGGCGCAGAGCGCGCCGGCGGCCGCGAGCAGGATCAGCAGGCCGATGCCCAGCGTGGTGTGCGCCCGCGCACGTGCCTGCCACATCGTGCCGTCATCGCCGAGCTCGGCGATCTGCTCATCGATCTCGGCGACGACGGGCCCGTCGAGTTCGCCGGCGAGGACGTCACGGAGGTAGAGCGTCTCACCGTCGAGCACGCCGACGGACTCCAGCGAAGCCCCCGGATCGAAGGGCTGTGCCCCCGCCGGCGCGAGCGACCAGGCGGACGGCATCACGTCCGAATCGGGCTGCCCGCACAGGCCGGCCACCATGGGGACGTACTCGGCGATCGGGGCGTGCGCGGGCACGGCGAGATCCACCTGCCCGCGCTCGCCGACGACCGTGATCCGGCACCGCTCATCGGCCACCGGAGCGTCCTCGCTTCCTCGGGTGGTCGGCCATGGTCAGTGCTTCCAGGTCTGGATGTTCGACCATTCGGCGTCGGTGTAGTTGCCCCAGTTGACGTTCATCGCCCGGGCGATCTGGCCGAGCACGCCGTCCGGGCCGAACAGCCCTTCGGCGGCGACGTTCCACTCCTGCTGCAGGCCCTCGTAGTAGGACGCCGCCTGGCTCTGCGTCCACGCCTCCTGCAGCGGCGCGAGCTTGCCCTTCAGCGTCTCCAGTTGGCCCGCGATCTCGGCGGCGCGGCCGTTGAGCCAGCCACCGGCGGCGCCGAGTCCCTCACCGACGTAGATCTGCGTACCGTCGACATTCGACATGACGTCTCCCTCTCGGTTACCGGTCGCTCGTTGCTCAGACCAGGTTCGCGGCGGCGCCACCGCCCGGCAGGCCCGACTCGATGTCGGCCAGGTTGGTGAGGTTCTGCTGCTCGGAGTCGCGGTAGTTGACGTAGTTGCCGTGCAGGCCGTCGGCGATGCCCGTCAGCGCGTCGTGCAGCATCCGGGCGAGAATGTCGTACTCGGCCATCAACGCGACGAAGCGGTCGTGCGCCACGCCGCCCCAGACCGCCTCCAGGCTGTTGACGTACGTCTTGATCTCGGCCAGCTCCGACTGGATCTCCGAGGCGGTGTTCCTCGTGTCCGTCGCGGCATTGGCCAGGTACTCGGGGGTGACCCGATAGGTCACACCGCCCACGGTCACAGACGGATCGTTCGCCATCGCGGCCGCCTTCCTCGAAAAGATCGGTTCTCGGGATTCGGCTGCTCGCAGGTCAGCCGATCTCTCCCCGGCCCGCCGCGGTCGGCGCTCGACCGGTGGTGGCAATCCACACCACTCGTGATTTTTCAGCCTCGCGGGCCGCCTGCGTATCGGTAGAAATCACCTACATCCCCGCTGAGCGACCCCGCCCGGGACGCGGCTCCGCCCGCTGTGAGCGAGACGTCGCCGCCGGTGAACTTTCACCCGCCGTACTGCGTCACCCTTTGGTGGAATGCCCGAACGATCGTGTTTGGTTGAGGTCTTGTTGGTTCGACCCCTCAGGCTCGGCACCTGGGGGAGTGCGCCCACCGCCCACCTGATACGACCATGAGTTCATGTGAGCCACAGATGCGCTGGGAGACCATGACTGAGCGGCCCCGCTCCACAGGCCGGTGCGAGTTCGTCTCACGCAAGGCCGAGCTCTCGGCCGTGCAGCGCCTGCTGCGCGCGACCCAGGCCGGCCGGGGCGGAACGCTCGTGATCCACGGGGAGGCCGGCATCGGCAAGACCGAGCTGCTGGAGCACGCCCTGACCACGGTGCCGGGCCTGGACCAGATTCGCGTCACCGGCCGCCAGTTCGAGGCCGAACTGGCGTTCACGGCGCTGCACGAGCTCTGCAGGCCGATGTCGACGCGACTGGGAGCACTGCCGGATCCGCAACGGGCCGCCTTGGAGGTGGTCCTGGCGCTCCGCGACGGCACGGCGCCCGATACCGTCCGGGTCGGCCTCGCCGTGCTCGGTCTGCTGTCCGACGCCGCGCGCGAGCAGCCGATCGTCTGTGTCGTCGACGACGCGCAGTGGGTCGACCAGGCGTCGGCCGAGATCCTGACGTTCGTCGCGCGCCGCGTCGAGAGGGAGCCGGTCGCGTTCCTGATCACAATGCGCGAGGACCCGAGCGGATGTAAGGCGCTCGACGGCTTCCCCGCGCAGCCGGTCGGCGGCCTCGGCAACGACGACGCGCTCGCGCTGCTGGGCTCCCGGCTCCATACCCCGCTCGACCGGCGCATCCGCGACCAGATCATCGCCGAGGCACGCGGCAATCCCCTCGCGCTGCTGGAGTTGCCCCGGCTCGCGGAACCGGCGGCGCTCGCGGGCGGGTTCGGCCTGCCGGACGCGGTGCCGGTGCCGGAGCGCATCGAGGCCGGTTACCGCGGGCGGCTGGCCGACCTTCCGGCGGAGACGCGCACGCTGCTGCTGATCGCGGCGGCCGAATCGCTCGGCGAACCGACGCTGCTCTGGCGCGCGGCCGAGCGGCTCGGCATCCACGCCTGCGCCGCGGCGCCGGCGGAGGCCGACGGGCTTCTCGACCTCGGGGTACGGGTGTGCTTCCGTCATCCGCTGGTGCGGTCGGCCGTCTACCGCGCGGCGTCGCCGGGCGACCGCCGCGCCGTGCACCGTGCGCTGGCCGACGTCACCGATCCGCTGGTCGACCCCGACCGCCGGGCCTGGCATCGCGCGATGTCGGTGCTGGTGCCCGACGAGGCCATCGCCGAAGACCTGGAGCGTTCCGCGGACCGGGCTTGTGCCCGTGGCGGTGTGGCCGCCGCCGCCCGATTCCTCGAACGCGCGGTGGCCCTGACCCCGGACCCGGCTCGCCGGGCGGCACGCGCCTTGGCAGCGGCGCGGTTCAAGCATCGGGCGGGTGACGGCGAGGCGGCGACCGGCCTGCTCGCCACCGCGCTGGCCGGCCCGCTGGACGGAGAGCGGCACGCCCTCGCCGAGTTGCTGTCCGCGCAGATCGCCGACCACGGCCGGAGTGACGGCAGGGCTTCCTCCCGGCTGCTGGCGGCCGCGAGGAGACTCGAGGCATACGACCGGCCGCTGGCGCGCCAGACCTATCTGGAGGCGATCGCGGCCACCCTTCGCGCCGGCCGCCTCGGCGAGGGAGGACTCCTGCCGAAGATCTCCCGAGCCGCGCTGGCCGCGGCGGGCCCGGAGCCCCCACGCCCTCTCGACCTGCTCCTGGAGGCTCTGAGCACCCAGGCGATCGACGGCTACGCGGCGGCCCTGCCGTCGCTGAGAAGAGCGGTCAGGTCCTTCCTCGACGACACCAGTGAACAGGAGCGCGACGCTCACTGGCTCTGGCTGGCATGCGGTGTGGCGATCGATCTCTGTGATGACGAGGAGTGGCTCGCGATCACCGAGCGGCAGGTGCGGCAGGCCCGTCGGTGGGGAGCGCTGCTCGTGCTCCCGAGCGCACTGCGCAACCTTGCGCTCGTACGGACCCACACCGGAGACTTCCAGCAGGCCGCGGCGCTGCTCGATGAGGCGGACGCGATCCCGGAGCACAACCTCATGGACTCCTGGCTCAAGCCGCTCCTCCCGGCGTGGCGCGGCGATACGGAGCAGGTGTCCTCGCTGATCGAGACGATCGCCCGCCTGTCACGTGAGTACCCCCTGGGCATCCTGCTCACGGTCGCCGACTACGCGACCGCGGTGCTGAACAACGGCATCGGCCGGTACGACGCCGCTCTCCAGGCGGCCCGGACGGCGTACCGGCATGAGATGTTCGCCTTCCACTCCCTCATCGCGCCCGAACTGATAGAGGCGGCCGCCCGCGCCGGACATCCCAGGCTCGCCGCACCGGCACTGGAACGGCTCATCGAGCGCACCGACGCGGCCGGCACCGACTGGGCGCTCGGCATACAGCTCCGCTCACGCGCCCTGCTCAGCGAGGGCCCCGAGGCGGAAGGGCTCTACCAGGAGGCGATCGACCGGTTGAGGCGCACCCGGCTCAAGCCTCACCTCGCCCGGGCGCACCTGATCTACGGAGAGTGGCTGCGTCGTCAGGCCAGGCGGGCCGACGCCCGGAGCCAGCTCCGCATCGCCTACGAGGAGCTGAGCGCCATCGGCGCGGACGGCTTCGCGGCGAGGGCCGCGCGTGAGATGGCCGCCTGCGGCGACCGTCCGCGCAAGCCGACGGGCGATCCACTCGACGGGCTCACCGCGCAGGAGCGTCAGATCGCCCTGCTCGTCGCCCAGGGCGCGACATCGAAGGAGGCGGCCGGTCAATTGTTCATCAGCCCGCGCACCGTCGAGGCGCACCTGCGCAACATCTTCAGCAAGCTCGGGCTCACCTCCCGCCGGCAACTGCGCGACCTACGGCTGCAAGGGTCGGCCGTCCAATCGACCGGACGGCCTTCCTCCAAATGACAGCGCGGTGCGATGTGAACATCGCGCCGCTGGACCTGGGTGCGCCTGTGGACCGTCCCATGCGTTGTGCTGCGGGTAGGACGGCCCGCCGGTGTAGCCGGCGCCCATCTTCCGCAGCCGGTCGGCGAACAGCCGCTGAGGGCGGTCAGGGAGAAGCCAGACCGGCCTCGTAGGCGGTGATCACTGCCTGTACGCGGTCGCGGGCGCCGAGCTTGTCGAGGATGTTTCCCACGTGGGTCTTGACGGTGGCGCCCGTGACGAACAGCTCCTCGGCGATCCCGGAGTGCCCGAGCTGCTCGGCGGGCTTGGATACGGGCGGGTCGAGGTACGGGTGGACGATCCGGAAAGCGCGCCCGTCGCCACCCTCTACAACATCAACACCGGTGGGTGGCAGAACTGGTCGACGGTCTCGGTCGGTGCGAGCGGGGTCACGGGAGTGCACGACGTGTACTTCACGTTCAAGAGCGACCAGTTGTGGGACTTCATCAACATCAACTGGTTCCGCTTCGGCCACTGACGTCGGGCAGGTGGTGAGGACGCGGCGACGCCGGCCAGGCCTTGATCGGCCTGGCCGGCGGTGCGCCCCGTGCCCGACTGTGATTTATGCGAGCCGGGGCGGTTTTCCTAGCTAGATGCTTTGCGGGTCTCCCAGGTTCGCGTGACATCCGTTACGGCGGAAAAACGGAGAATCCGGATCTTCCTCCGAACCTCCACGGCATTGCCGGACATCGAAGTTATTAGTCGAGTCAGTAAGCAACCGGGGAGGTTTTACCCATGCAGTTCAAGAACCTGCGTACGACTGCCGTTCTGGCCCTTGGTGGCGGGATGGCCGCTCTCGCCCTCACCGGCTGCAACATCGACGGCAACGTGTCGACGTCGTCGGGTTCATCGGCGCAGACGGCACCGAGTTCGTCGACGACGGCGTCGGCCGCCAATGGCACCCACGGCGGGAAGACCGCGGCGGCGCGCACAAATCAGAGCGACACGCCGAGCTGCATGGGATCCGAGCTCAACGCCGAATTGCAGCTTCAAGATCCCGGCCTCAATGGGCTGGGAGCGGAAACGGAAGCGGAAAAGGCGATCGCCACACTGATCATCACCAACCGGTCGAGCGAAACCTGCTACCTGCCGGCCGGCTGGACACCGCTCGGGAAGGGCGGGCGGAATAATTACACCGCGATTCCCGCGACCCAGGTGAGTTACCCCGGTGCCGGCATGACCATCACGCTGCGGCCCGGACGTTCGGCCTTCGCCGGAACCAAGTGGCACACCACCAAGGGCTGCCCCGGCGGCGTCACCGACGGCCTCGGCGTCGCCTGGCACAGCACCTGGATTCCGCTCACCTACCACGGCCTCGACGACGGCTACCAGCCGCCGATCTGCGACAGCCTCACCCTGGGCACGCTCCAGCCCACCATGAACGGCGTCAACTTCACCTGACTCACCCCGAACGGAACACGCCAGGCATCGGGGCCGTAGGGAGCGGGAACGCGAGAGTTCCCGCTCCCTACGCGCGTCAGCGCGGGCCGGTGGCCGCGACGGTGAGGGCGCGGCCGGAGGGTGCCTCGACCGATGCGCCGAGTGTCTCGACTGCCAGAAGGTGCAGGTCGTCCCGGCGCTGGGGGTGTCCGCTGAATGTTCCTCACGTTCGCCGGGAGTAGGCGGGATGACTCACCTGATGGTGGCGGCACCCGCCGGTGAGGCGCGGGAACTCTTCCTTCCCGTGAGCTACGGTTCCGCGCCCAACGGGGGTCAGAGTCGACCCGTTATAGGAGCGGGTGGTGTTGGCCGGTCCGGGGTGATCGCGGTGTAGGCGCCGAGGGCGGAGGTCCGGACGTAGGCTTTGCCGTCGGTCCAGTCGGCGAAGGTGTCCGCGCCGCCCCGGAAGATGACCTGGTAGTAGCCCGAGCCGTGGGCCTTCACCTTCTTGCTGAACCGGCCGTACTTGTCGGTCTTCCCCCAGGCCAGGTGGTACCACGTCTTCTTGCCTTTGAACCGGAAGGCGATTTCGATCTTCTGGCCGGCGTAACCGGTCCGCTTGGTCTTCGAGACCGCTCGGGTCAGTTTCCCGCTGGCAGTGATGTAGTGGTTCTTGCGCACCTTCTTGGGTGCGAACTTGACGCTTTCCAGCCGGGTGTTCCATCGCCAGGCCTTGCTCGCGGCGCTGGTGGCGGGGGCGTACTGCGTGTCCCCGGCGAAGACCGCCCGCCAGTAGCCGGATCGCCCGTACCAGAACCGGGTGGTGTAGCCGTTGTCGTTGAAAGTGATCTTCTTGATCGTGGTCCACTTGCCGGCGTCGGCCGAGTACTGGATGGCCAGCGGCTTGCCGGCGAACGAGCCGCTGGGGTAGTCGACGTTGACCGAGCCGCCCACGGTGACGTTGCCATAGACGTCGATACTCGCGCCGGACTTGAAGTGCACCGCCTGCTGAATGGCGATTGTCCCTGTGGTCGCCTGGCTGGGCTGGTACAGCGTGCCGTGCGCTCGTGCGGTGAAGGTGCCGGTGCACGGGAGCGGGAGGAGGGCCTGGAAGTGTCCGGCGGTGTCGGCGGCGACCGTCTGCGAGGGCGGCCAGCATCCGGCGGCCGTGCCATAGAGGGAGACGCTCACTCCGGCGGCGGGTTGCCAGCCGGTCGCCGACTCCCGCTCCACAGTTCCGGACAGACCGATCTTGGTGCCTTCGACGGCCGTCGTCCGGTCCGGAGACAGGCTGATCCGGGTCTCCGCCTTGGCCAGGTGGACCAGGAGCGTGCCGCTGTAGGCGGCGGCATAGTCGCTGGTCTCTGCCGTGTTGGCCCATACGTTGACGTCGTCGGTGTCCTCGCCGGCCGGGACGAAGGTGGCGGTGTAATGACCGGTCTGATCGGTGACGGCATCGGTGATGCTGCCCCATCCGGCGTTGGCCGACAGGTCGACGGCCAGTCCGGGCACCCCCACGGTGCCACCCGAGCCGTCGGGCACGGTGACTTGGCCGCTGATCTCGGCGGTCGGGTGATCCGGGTCGACGCTGGTCGGGTCCGCCGAAATGGTGAGGGTCGGCTGAACCTTCGTTCCGGCGATATCGGCATGGGCGGAGATAGTGGGAAACCCGAGCAGTAGCACGAGAATGCCCACACTACCAATGGATCGGCGCATATAACTTCCAGCCAGGGGGAGGGAGAAGACCGAATTGATCTTAGCGACTTTTCACATCGCCTTGGAGTTTTTTGTCAGTAAGGCTGCTGTCGCGGCATAAGCGCAGGTAGATCGGATAGGCTCCGTGGCCTCATCGTCGCGCGATGCGCAGCGGGATCCCCGATCGAAGTAGTCGGCGCGCGGTGCGGTCCGTACGCGGAGGCCGGATGAACCGCCCCTTGGTGTCGGTCGCGGGCCGGCCACCCGGCCCGGGCGGGAAGGACGGCCGGCGAGACCGGCTCGGCGGGCTCCTTCACGAATATGACCAGATCGCACAGAGCGGCCGACTTTTTCGGCCCCGACGAGTATCCCGGGACGCCTCCTTCGATAAGCCTGATTGCTCGGCTCTTGCGGCGGGCGGGGTTCCGTGACGTCCATGGGGCCGAGTTCCTTCCCGGAAGGGCCGCTTCCTGAAAGGATCTGGTCGGTTACGGGAACATGGATGTTCTTCTGGCAAAAGGGGCGTGGACGGTGGATGCTGACCACCTTCTGGGCGGCCGGTACCGGCTGGTCCGGGAGATAGGCGCTGGGGGATTTGGCCGGGTATGGCAGGCGCGCGACGAGGAGCTGCGCGTCGACGTCGCCGTCAAGGAGGTGTGGCTGCCGCCGGCCACGTCCGTCGCCGAGCACGGGGAGCGGCTGACGCGCGCCAAACGTGAGGCCCGCAACGCCGCGAGGCTGCGCGGCCACCCCAACATCGTCGCCGTGCACGACGTCCTTACCGTCGACGACGCGCCCTGGATCGTCATGGACCTGGTGCGCGGCCACTCACTGGAACAGCGCATCGCCGAGCGGGGACGGCTGCCCGTCAACGACACGGCGGGGATCACCGCCGCGTTGCTGAACGCCTTGGCCGCCGCCCACGACGCCGGGATCACCCACCGCGACGTCAAGCCCGCCAACGTCCTGCTCGCCGAGGACGGCCGTGTGCTGCTCACCGATTTCGGCATCGCCGAGCACCACGCCGACACCGGCCTCACCGCCTCTGGCACCATCGTGGGCTCCGTGGAGTACATCGCGCCCGAACGCCTCGACGGCAAGGACGCCGGCCCCGCCGGCGACCTGTTCTCCCTCGGTGCCACGCTCTACCACGCCGTGGAGGGCGCCTCCGCGTTCCGCCGCGACACTCCCACCGCCACCATCACCGCCGTCCTCCTGCGCGACCCCCCGCCCCCCGCCCACGCCGGGCCGCTCACCACACTCATCACGCGACTGCTGGACAAGGATCCCCACGCGCGCCCCGACATCGCCGAGACCCGCCGTCTCCTCGACACCCCCCACGCCGGCGAGGCCACCACCAGGCTCGCGACCAAGCGTCTCACCGCACCCGCCGCGACGAAGGCTCCGCCCACCAGGGCCGACCGTGACGTCGGTAAGTCCCCGGCCCGGCCGAGCCCGGCGCCGAAACAGGCGTCCCCGAGGAAAAATCCAGATGCGCTCCGCTACGCCGGGGGTGTCATCGCACTCATTATTCTCGGGATCATCTTCGTGCCTAAATTCATCCACCACAACGGTACGTCGGGGATGCCCGCCGGGTGTGCGGATGTCAGGACCGCCTGGGGCCGTCACAACGAGACGGTCAGAACCGGGACTGGTTCTAATCTCGCTCCGGGCTACCGGCAGTTGGGCGATGACATGGGTGCGGCGGCGCAGAAGGCTAACGACCCCAACGGCAGATCGGTGATCCAGGATCTCGCTGACGCCAGTCACGCGATCGCGGATGACGTGGAACGAGAACATGCCGGCGACAACGCGGATGCCAGTGATTACAACCGCGACATGTCGAAATGGGCCACTGCCAATAACCAACTCATAGGAATCTGTCAATGACCACCGAACTCGCCGTGGACGGCGGTGGTTCTCAGTCTTCAAAGAGAGGACAGCGCGGGGGGTGCGCCCGCGCTGTCGGTTCCGGTCACTGTCACCTCAGGACGGGGAAGCGGCGGACCAGCCGGGTCCTGCTCCACGGGCCGCCGAGGCCGAGGGTGTCGCCGGCGTGGGCCAGGGCGAGGCCGATGACGAGCAGCGCGTAGATGAGGTGGTCGTCCATGAAGACGTTGCTCGCCGGGGGCAGGACGACGCTCCACATCATCACCAGCATCAGCGTGCCCGCCGCGGCGGCGACACGCATGCCGATGCCGAGCATCAGCGCCGCGCCGAGGCCGGCGAGGCCCAGCATGAACAGCCAGTCGGCCCACGCCGCTCCGGCGATGCCGTGGTAGAAGCCCTTGAAGGGACCGGCCGCGGAGAACTTCAGGAAGCCCAGCGTCGGGTGCCCGCCGTGGATCCACGCCTGCTTGGCGGCGGTCTCGTGGCCGAGCCCGAAGAGCTTGTCGAGGAACGCCCACACGAACACGAAGCCAAGCGACAGCCGGGCGATGGCCCAGACGTACGGGGCGACCGGGGAGGTGGGGCGGGGCGCGTGGTCTGCCGGGCGGACAGGGTGGCGGGTGTCGGGCTTGCGGTCGGTGACGGCCATGGGGGCTCACTCCTTCGGCGTACCGGAGAACTTCCGGCTGCCTTCACTCAACGCCATGCGCCAGAGGCGGCCGCAGAGGCGAAAGCACACGTGCGGCGGGACCTTCGTCCTTCGCGGCGGAGGCGCCGCGAGGCCGGTTCTCGGCACGCCGAAGACCGGCCGGTCGGCAGTGGAGATGCCGACCGGCCGGTCGCGCGGACGTCTCAGGTCACCGGGCGTCGCCGGTCGGCGCGTCCCTGCTGATACGCCGGCCCGTGACGCGGCTGGGCCGGATCCGCAGGAACAGATCCCTCGGACCTCCCGCCCATGGTTCGACGCCCGCTTCGCGGACCGACGCGCGTTCCTCCTCGGACTCCACATGGTGCAAGGAACCCTGGATGAGGACGCTCCATCCTTCGCGCGCCGCAGGGTCGAGTTCGTCGATCTCGAACGCGACCTTGTACTCGGCGTTCGCGATCCCGGTGCGGAGGTCCTCATCGGTCGGGCTGTCCTGGGCGGTCCGGAACACGATCGTGTCCTCGTACAGCCCGTAGTTGACCGGAAGGATCGTGGGACCGTACCGGCCGTTGTAACCCAGCCGCCCGACACCGCCGGGCGAGATCAATCGCAGACACTCGGCCTCGTCGAGGGAGACCGGCGCCGGCGCGCCACTGACCGGACCCGACCCCGTGGTCCCGGCCTGAGCCGAGCCGCCGGCTACCTCACCAGTCATGCCATCACCCACATCGATAGTCCAGATGGTCCTGTCGGAATCGGCGAAGCCCACGAACCCGGAGGTTCCGGGACCCCGCCGGCGAACCCGCGCTCGGCGCCCGTCACGAGCGGTGTTCTCCGCGAATGACGACGACGGGGCACTTCGCGTGGTGCACGCAGTGCTGGCTCACCGAGCCGAGGAGCGCGCCCGTGAAACCCCCATGCCCCCGGTTGCCGACCACGATGAGGTCGGCGCCCTCGGCCGCGTCCAGCAGTACCCGGGCGGCGTTCCCCTCCATGACGCGTGCGTCGACGGGCACCTCGGGTCGCTGCCCGGCCTCCTGCTCGATCGTCGCCTCGAGTGTCTTGGCGGCGGCGGCCTTGATGTCGTCCGCTCCCACGACGGCCATGTCCCAGCCGAAGCTCGTCGGGACCTCCCAGCCGATCACCGCATCCACCGCCGCGCCGGTCAGTCGCGCCTGCCGCAGAGCCCAGCGCAGGGCCGCCCGCGACGGCTCCGATCCGTCAACGCCGACCACGATCCGATCCTGGTTCTCACCGTGTTCGTTCGCCACCGGGCGTCTCCTTCCACTCGTCAAAGTCTCAGCAGGTCTCCCTGCTCACAAAGTCCGATCACGCGGAGACATGCGAGTGGTGGTGCGCCCGTATGGTCCCAGCGTCCTCATGGTCCCCATCCGACCCCATCCGTTTTCCGGACGATAGGGGCGAAGGTCCCAGGTCACCGCTTCCAGCGCGGCGGCCGCCCCGGCCTGCTGGGGCGGACATCACGGAGGTCCGCCCCAGCGGCTTCAGAAGGAACCGCCGGGCAGGGTGTCCCGTACGGCGGGAGTCGCGGCGGTGAGGTCCTCCAGCGACGGCTTCATGACGGCGGTCGTTCCCGCTCACCGCTGCGGGGCAGTCCCGGTCTCACACCGGGTTCCCTCTTACGACGCGTCTGCCTGGCGGGCAGGGCGAACCAGCTGCCCTCGGAAATCTAGGCGTCGTGCCCCGGCGGGACAACGCGGTCCGTGCTCAGCCCGCGGGCGGCGGGGCGAGGGGGTGGCCGGTCTCGCGTAGCTGCCACCGTCCGCCGTGGTGGGTCAGCCAGGTCTGGGACAGGGGGGTCACGTCGAGGCGCCAGAAGCATTCGGGCGGGGCGCCCAGCGCGTGCAGGACGGCGGCGCGGATGTTCGCGGGGTGGGTGACGGCCACGAGTCTGCCGGCGTCGGCGGGGAGCTCGGCCAGCCAGTTCGCCACCCGGGCGATCAGTTCGGACAGCGACTCGCCGCCGTGCGGGGCCACGTGGGGATCGGTCAGCCAGGTGTACAGGTCGGTGGGGTGGTCCGCCTCCACCTCGGTGAGGGTTCTGCCCCGCCAGGCGCCCGCGTCCAGATCGGCCAGGGCCGGAGCGGTGACGGCCTCGAGGCCGAGCGCGGCGGCGGTCTGCCGGCAGCGTTCCTCGGGCCCGTGGTAGGCCGCCGCGACGCGGCGCAACGTTCCCGAGGCGGCCGTGGCCGCCTCGGCTCCGTGGGTGTCGAGGGGTTCGTCGTCGGGGAAACGGGCCTCGCGGGTGGCGGGGGTGGCCGCGTGCGCGATGAGCGCGAGCCGAACGGTCATGGAGTAGGCGACCTCCTGCGACGTTGACGGTGCCGATTTTCGGCCGTACGATCCGGGCGAACGCGATGGTAAGAGGAAGCCGGTGCAAATCCGGCACGGTCGCGCCACTGTGATCCGGCTCTGAGCCGGAGAGTCAGACCCTCCGCCATCGAAGCGCTCCACCCGTGACAGGGACGCTGGATCCCTTTAGGAGGCTGTGACATGACGACCTCGACGCTGCCCACTTCGTCTGCGACGCCCGTGGTGGTGTCGGGCACCCGCGCCGCACTGTGGCTGTTCGGCACCGTGCTGCTCTGCCTGGCCGCCTACTACTTCATCGGCGTCGACCAGGGCGCGACCTCGGTCTTCGGCAACAACATGGCCATCCACGAGTTCGTCCACGACGCCCGTCACTTCCTCGGCTTCCCCTGCCACTGATCTCGTTCGCGACACCACACCTGAGGAGTACGCCGTGGAACGGCGATTCATCCTGCGTGGGCTGCTCGTGGGCGCGGTCGGCGGGATCCTGGCGTTCGTCTTCGCACGGATCTTCGCCGAACCGCAGATTCAGGCGGCCATCGACTATGAGAGTGGCCGGGACGCGGCCCAGGCCATGCTCGACAAGGCGGCGGGCATCGCGCCCGAGGCCGCCGAGTCGGACATCTTCAGCCGCACCGTCCAGGCCAACGTCGGCATCGGCGTCGGCGTCATCGTGTTCGGCGCCGCGATGGGCGGCCTGTACGCGGTCGCCTACATCCTGGCCTGCGGCCGCACCGGCAACCTACGGCCACGAACGCTGGCGATGCTGGTCGCCCTCGGCGGGTTCCTGGGGTTCTACCTGATCCCCTTCGCCAAGTACCCGGCCAACCCGCCCGCGATCGGCCATGAGGACACCATCCGCGACCGAGGCGGCCTGTACCTGCTGATGGTCGGGTTCTCCATCGCCTTCCTGATCCTGGCGGTCTGGCTGGGGCAGCGCCTCAAGTCCCGGTTCGGGAACTGGAACGCGACTCTGCTGGCCGGGCTGGCCTGCGTCGCGGCACTCGGCGTCGTGATGTTCGCGCTGCCCTCGCTCGGGCACCTGTCGGCCAACGTCCACGAGTACGGCCGGCACGCGACGGAGACACCGCTGCCGCTGCGCAACGGGCAGGGGCGGATCGTCTATCCGGGGTTCCCGGCTGACGTGCTGTTCTCCTTCCGCCTGTACTCGGTGGCCGCACAGGCGATCATGTGGGCCGCGATCGGCCTGTGCTTCGCCCCGATGGCCGAACGGCTCCTCGCCAGTACGGCCGAGGGGACCCGAACCGCGCAGGCGTCGGCCACGGCGTAGCCACAGGTTCCCTGAAGGCCCTCGGCGGATCACCGCCGGGGGCTGTTCGGCGTGCCCGCGTTCTCCTTCTTTTCCTCCACAGCTCCCAATATCTAGGGGTGGTACGCAGCATCAACCACTACATGTATGGTTCTCGTGTTGCTGGTTCACCTGCGCCTCCTGTGGCGGGTGTTAAAGGGAACCCGGTGAGAGTCCGGGACTGCCCCGCAGCGGTGAGCGGGAACGACCGCCGTCAACGGCACTGGGCTCGATCGGGCCTGGGAAGCGACGGTCAGTAGGACACGCCCGATGGACGGGTGTGCTGCCCGCGAGTCCGAAGACCTGCCAGTGACCCGTGCGCGAGAGCGCGCGGTCGTCCAGGCCTCGCGGGAGGGCCGGCGGCGGAGTCTGTCGTCCGTGCGCCTCCTTTCCGCGAGCGTGAAGCCCGCCAGGAGAGAGCACGTGACACAACAGCTCATCGCGTCCCCCACGGCCATCGCCGCTCCCGAGCCCACGCTCGCGGCCGAGATCGAGCGTGTCTGCGCCGGGTTGCCGGGCGCCGATCCGCTGCTCATCGCCGGAGCAGGTGATCTGGCAGAGGCCGTACGGCGGGCCGCCGCGCTGGTCGTCACCGACCCGGTCTACTCGAGGGTGGCGGCCCGGCTGCTGGCCCGGTCGATCGCGAAGGAGACCGGGCCGGTGACGTTCGCCGAGTCCGTCGCGGCCGCCTATGAGCAGGGGCTGCTCAACGAGCGGATCGCGGAGTTCGTCGCCCGTAACGCGGCGGCGCTGGAGGCGCTGGTCGACCACGCCGCCGACGACCGGTTCACCTACTTCGGGCTGCGCACCGTCTACGACCGCTACCTGTTGCGGCATCCGACGACGCGGCGGGTGCTGGAGCGGCCGCAGCATCTGTTCCTGCGGGTGGCCTGCGGGTTGGCCGAGAGCGTGGCCGAGGCGGCGGAGCTCCACGGGCTGATGTCGCGGCTGGCGTACCTGCCGAGCTCGCCGACGCTGTTCAACTCCGGCGCCGCCCGCCCACAGCTGTCCTCGTGCTTTCTGCTGGACTCCCCGCAAGACGAGCTGGACGCGATCTACGAGCGGTACGGCCAGGTGGCGCGCCTGAGCAAGTACGCCGGCGGCATCGGCATCTCCTGGAGTCGGGTGCGGAGCCGGGGTTCGCTGATCCGGGGCATCAATGGGCACTCCAACGGGATCGTGCCGTGGCTGCGGACGCTCGACGCGAGCGTCGCGGCGGTCAATCGGGGCGGCCGGCGCAGGGGGGCCGCGTGTGTCTACCTCGAGTCCTGGCACGCCGACGTGGAGGAGTTCCTCGAACTACGGGACAACACAGGGGAGGACGCGCGCCGTACGCACAACCTCAACCTGGCCAACTGGGTGCCGGATGAGTTCATGCGCCGGGTCGAGGCGGATGAGACCTGGGCGCTGTTCGACCCCGCGCAGGTGCCGGAACTGGTGGACCTGTGGGGCGAGGAGTTCGACCGGGCGTACCGCGCGGCCGAGGCCGAGGGCCGGTACGTCCGGCAGATCCCGGCGCGGCAACTGTACGGGGCGATGATGCGCACTCTCGCCCAGACCGGCAACGGCTGGATGACGTTCAAGGACGCCGCCAACCGCACCTGCAACCAGACCGCCGAGCCCGGCAACGTCGTCCACCTGTCCAACCTGTGCACCGAGATCCTCGAGGTCACCGACGACGCCGAGACCGCGGTGTGCAACCTCGGTTCGATCAACCTCGCCGCCCACGTGACCGACGACGGGGTCGACTGGGCGGGGCTGCGGGCGACCGCGCGTACGGCCGTGCGGTTCCTGGACCGTACGATCGACCGCGGCTTCTACCCGACGCCGGAGGCGGCCCGGGCGAACCGGCGGTGGCGGCCCATCGGGCTCGGCGTGATGGGCCTGGCGGACGTGTTCTTCCGGCTGCGGCTCCCCTTCGACTCGCCCGAGGCGCTCGCGCTGTCCACCCGCGTCGCCGAGGAGATCGCGCTCGCGGCGTACGGGGAGTCGGCGGCGCTCGCCGAGACCTACGGCCCGCACCCCTCCTACGACCAGACCCGCGCCGCCCGCGGCGTCCTGCACCCGGACCACTGGCCGGACGCCGAGCGGGTGCACGCCGACGAGTGGGAGGCGCTGCGGGCCCGGATCGGCGCGGCCGGGCTGCGCAACTCGCTGCTGGTGGCGATCGCGCCGACCGCGACCATCGCCTCCATCGCCGGCTGCTACGAGTGCATCGAGCCGCAGGTGTCCAACGTCTTCAAGCGCGAGACCCTGTCGGGGGAGTTCCTGCAGATCAACACCTACCTGGTGGCGGACCTCAAGGCGCGCGGGCTGTGGACGCCGCGGGTCCGTGACGCGATCAAGCGCGCCGACGGATCGGTGCAGGAGATCGAGGAGCTTCCCGAAGAGCTGCGGCGGCTGTACCGCACCGCCTGGGAGCTCCCGCAGAAGGCGCTGATCGACCTGGCCGCGGCGCGGACGCCCTACATCGACCAGTCCCAGTCGCTGAACCTGTTCATGGCCACTCCCACGATCGGGAAGCTGTCGTCGATGTACGCCTACGCCTGGCGGTCGGGTCTCAAGACCACCTACTACCTGCGATCCCGGCCGGCCACCCGGATCGCGCAGACGACCGTCGCCCCCGTCCAGGAGGAAGCGCTCATCTGCTCCCTGGAGAACCCCGAGACCTGCGAGGCATGCCAATGAGTTTGCTCGACCCTGGTTTGGATCTGACCTTGCGGCCGATGCGCTACCCGGCCTTCTACGACCGGTTCCGTGCCGCGATCCGCAACACCTGGACCGTCGAAGAGGTCGACCTGCACTCCGACCTCGCCGACCTGTCCCGGCTCACCTCCCAGGAACTGCACCTGGTCAACCGGCTGGTCGCGTTCTTCGCCACCGGCGACACGATCGTGGCCAACAACCTGGTGCTCAACCTCTACACGCACCTGAACGCGCCCGAGGCCCGCCTGTACCTGTCACGGCAACTGTTCGAAGAGGCCGTGCACGTGCAGTTCTATCTGACCCTGCTCGACACCTACCTCCCCGACCACGACGAGCGGGCCAAGGCGTTCGCCGCCGTGGAGAACATCCCGTCGATCCGCGACAAGGCGGAGTTCTGCTTCCGCTGGATCGACTCCCTCGGCGCGATGGACCGGCTGCGCGGCCGGGAGGACCGGCGGGCGTTCCTGCTCAACCTCATCTGCTTCGCCGCGTGCATCGAGGGGCTGTTCTTCTACGGTGCCTTCGCCTACGTCTACTGGCTGCGCTCCCGTGGCCTGCTCAACGGCCTCGCCTCGGGGACGAACTGGGTGTTCCGCGACGAGTCGCTGCACATGGACTTCGCCTTCAGCGTCGTGGACACCGTACGCGCCGAGGAGCCCGACCTGTTCGACGAGGAGCTGACCCGGCAGGTCACGATGATGCTGGAGGAGGCCGTCGCCGCCGAGCTGGCCTTCGCCCACGACCTGTGCGGCGACGGCCTGTCCGGCATGACCGCCACCGACATGCGCGCCTACCTGGAGAACGTCGCCGACCAGCGCCTCGCCCGCCTCGGCATGCCGAGGCGGTACGGCACCGCCAACCCGTTCCCGTTCATGGAGCTGCAGGACGTGCAGGAGCTGTCCAACTTCTTCGAGCGCCGGGTGTCGGCCTACCAGGTCGCCGTCGAAGGGACGGTCAGTCTCGACGAGGCGTTCTGACCCTCGGCGCGTGCCGCGGCTACCGGGCGCGGTCGTCCTCCGCCTCGGGCCGCCAGGCCATGCCGGGCACGACGAGCGGGCCGCCGGTGACCGGGTCCGGGACGACGACGGACGTCAGGCCGAAGACCTCCCGGACCAGGTCCGCGGTGACCACGTCACGTGGCGGGCCCTGGGCGATGACGCGGCCGGCCTTCATGGCGACGATGTGATCGGCGTAGCGGGCGGCCTGATTGAGGTCGTGGAGGACGGCGACGACGGTGCGGCCGCGCTCATGGTTGAGCTGCCGGATGAGGTCCAGGACCTCCACCTGATGGGCGATGTCCAGATACGTCGTGGGCTCGTCGAGGAGCAGCAGGTCGGTGTCCTGGGCCAGGGCCATCGCGATCCACGCCCGCTGGCGCTGGCCGCCCGACAGCTCCTCCACCGGCCGCTCGGCGAGGTCGGCGGTCGCGGTGCGTTCCAGCGCCTCCGCGGTGGCCCGCTCGTCGTCCTCCGACCACTGCTGCCACCACTTCTGGTGCGGCTGCCGGCCCCGTGCCACCAGGTCGGCGACGGTGATCCCGTCCGGGGGCGTGGGTGACTGGGGCAGGACGCCCACGGTCCGCGCGATCTGTTTGCGGGAGACGCGGGCGAGCTCGGCGCCGTCCAGCAGCACCGTCCCGCGGCGCGGCTTGAGGAGCCGGCCGAGGGCCCGCAGCAGGGTGGACTTGCCGCAGGCGTTGGGGCCGACGATGACGGTGACCTGCCCGTCGGGGATCTCCAGGTCCAGTCCGTCCACGACGATCCGGTCCTCGTACGCGAGGGTCAGGTCCTGCGCCATGAGGCGGCTGGGACCGGGACTGCTCATGGGGTGGTGCCTCCGGAACGGCTGCGGGTACGGACGATGAGCCACATCAGGTACGGGGCGCCCACCACGGCGGTGAGGACGCCGACCGGCAGCTCGATCGGGGCGAACAGGCGGCGGGCCAGCAGGTCCGCCACGACGACGACCAGGGCGCCGGCCAGCGCGGAGGACAGCAGGGGGATCTGGACCGTACGGGTGAGCCGGCGGGCGATCTGCGGTGCCAGCAGGGCGACGAAGTCGATCGGCCCGGCGGCGCCGGTCGCCATCGACGCCAGGGCGACCCCGAGCACGGCCAGGCCGAGCCGGATCCGGTCCAGCGGCACGCCCAGGGAGGTGGCCGTGTCGTCGTCGAAGAGCGCGCCGCGCTGGGCGCGGGCCGCCCACAGCGCCGCCGGGAGGGCCACCAGCATGACGAGGGCGAGCGGCGCCGCGTGGTCGTACCCGCGCCCGTTGAGGGAGCCGGTCAGCCAGACCTTGGCCTGCTGCGCGACGAGGTAGTCGCCCTTGGTGAGGAAAAGCTGCGTGAGAGAGCCCAGGGCGACCGAGATGCCGATGCCGACCAGCACGAAGCGTGCGGCGTGCAGTCCGCGCCGCCACGCGAAGACGTACACCAGCAGCGTCGCCGCGAGGCCACCGCCGACGGAGATGTACGGCAGGGCGTCGTACGAGGCGACGCCGAAGCTCATCGCGGCGACCGTCGCCGCGCCCGCGCCGTGCGTCACGCCGATGACGTCGGGACTGGCCAGCGGATTGCGGGCGACGGTCTGGACCAGAGCGCCGGCCACGCCGAAGGCGGCCCCGGCGAGCAGGCCCACGACGAGGCGTGGCAGGCGCAGGGTGCCGACGACGAGTTCGTCGGGACTGGGCCGGCCGAGCAGGACCCGGCACACCTGCACCGGGGAGACGAAGGACTGGCCGACGCACAGGGAGGCGACCACGACCGCGGCCAGCAGCACGGCGAGCGCCACCACGACCACGAGGGCCCGGCGATGCACCAGGAGGCTGGCGCGCCCGAGCCGCAGCACGGCATGACCGGGCGGCCGTACGGCCCTCGGGCGGCTCGACACCGGGGTGATCATGAGGCCACCACCGTCTTGCGGCGTACGAGCGCGATGAGGAACGGCACGCCGAGCAGCGCGGTCATGACGGCCACCGGTACCTCCGAGGGAGGGAAGATGATCCGGCCGAGCACGTCGGAGACGAGGAGCATCACGGGGCCGAGCAGCGCGGCCAGGGGTAGCACCCAGCGGTGCGCGGTGCCGACCAGGGCGCGCGCGATGTGGGGTACGGCCAGGCCGGTGAAGGCGATGGGACCGACGGCGGCCACCGACGCCCCGGTGAGCACGGTGGCCCCGAGCGCGCCGAGCGCGCGCAGCAGGGCGACGTTGTGGCCCAGACCCATGGCGGCGTCGTCGCCGAGGGCCAGGGCGTCCAGCCCGCGGGACATCGCCGCGACCAGCACCAGACCGGCCAGCAGGAACGGACCCACCTGGCCGATGATCTCGCTGCCGCGTCCGCTGATCGAGCCGACCTGCCAGAAGCGGAACTCGTCCAGGGCGCGGGCGTTGGTGGTGACGATCCCGGAGACGACGGAGGCGAGGAACGCGTTCATCGCGGCGCCGGCCAGGGCGAGCTTGACCGGCGAGGCGCCGCGGTACCCGCCGCTGGCGACGGCGTACACGCCCACCGCCGCCAGTGCCGCGCCCGCGAACGCGAACCAGACATAGCCCACGAGCGTGTGCACGCCGAAGAAGGCGATCGCGCACACCACGCCGACCGACGCGCCCTGGCTGACGCCGAGGACGCCCGGTTCGGCGATCGGGTTGCGGGTCACGCCCTGCATCACGGTGCCGGCCAGCGCGAGCGCGACGCCGACCAGCACGCCGATGACGGTGCGGGGCACCCGCAGCGACCGCACCACCTGCGCGTTGTCACTGGTCCCGCCGTGCAGCAGGGCCTGGAACACCTCTCCGGGGCCGATCTGCCGGCTGCCCACCGCCAGGCTCAGCAGCACGGCGACGAGCAGCGACAGGAAGGCCGCCAGCAGCCAGGCGACACGGCGGCGGGTCGATGGCGACATGCGCCGCGCTCACCCTCTCTTCCGGGGACGGGCGGTCACGCCGTCAGGTACTTCTGCAGGTCGTCCAGGACCGCGTCGGCCGCGGTGACGCCCAGCCCGAGGTACCAGGTCTCGTCCGGCACGTCGTACGCGTGGCCGTCCTTGACCGCCTTCAGGTTCTTCCACAGCGGGTTGCTCTGGGCCTTGCTCTTGTCGGTGGCCTTCGGGTCGCCGTACACGCCGGTGAAGATGTAGTCGGCGTCGGCCTGGTCGATGTTCTCGGCGCTGACCTCGGCCGCCAGGTCGTTGATGTCCTGGTTCTTCGGGCGCGGGATGCCGACGTCCTTGAGGATGGTGCCGATGAAGGAGGCGTTCGCGTACAGCCGGATGACGCCGTTGGGCAGGTAACGCACCATCGACACGGTCGGCTTCTTCGCGCCCAGCTTGACCCCGAGGGCCTTGGCCTTCTCCTTGTACGCGGCGAGCTTCGCCTGGGCCTGCGCGGTCCGGTCGAGCGCGGCCGCGTTGAGGAGGTAGTTCTCCTTCCAGGTGAAGCCGGGGCGAATGGAGAAGACCGTGGGGGCGATCTTCGAGAGCTCGTCGTAGGAGTCCGCGGCGCGGAGCTGGCTGCCCAGGATCAGGTCGGGCTTGAGCGAGGCGATCGCCTCGAGGTTGAGGCTGCTGATCGTGCCGACGTTCTTCGGTGTGCCCGCGTCGTTCTTCAGGTACGACGGCAGCTCCGGCGACCCCTCGGTCGGGGCCAGCCCGACCGGCTTGATCCCCAGCGAGACGACGTTGTCGAGCTCGCCGACGTCCAGCACGACCACCCGCTGGGGCTGCGCCTTGATGACCGTACGGCCCATCGCGTGCGTGATCGTCCGCGGCCACTGGCCCGGCTTGGCGTCCGTCCCCATCGCCGCGGTCTTCTCCGCGGCGCTCGCGAAGTCCTTCCCGCCCTTGGCGACCGACTGCCTGTTCTTCGTCTCGGCGCCGCCCTCCTTCCCGTTCCCGGTGGACCCACCGCCGCACGCCCCGAGAGACAGGACGGCGGTGATGGCGAGAGCGACGGCGGCCGTGCCGCGACGCCGAAGAGACACCCGAGGCTCCTTTGGCTGTGGATCAGCTAGCAGTTAGGTGAGCCTAACCTATGCCGGAACTGCGCAAATTGCGGCGCCGGCAGTCGTGCCGATCCGGTAGCTGGGCGGAGCGCAGGGCGACCGCCCGGAGGAGGGCGTCCCGGCACGCCTGGACGGCGGGGTGCCGGCTGCGGCCGCTACGTACGGCGGTGAAGAGGCGGCGTGCGCGCTGACCGTCGGGGAGCCGCCGCAGTGTGACGGTCGGGGGTTGCCCGCTCCAGACGAGGTCGGGAAGGAAGGCGGCGGCGTGTCCCTGCTCGACGAGGCGAAGGTGGAGCAGGAGGTCGGTGGTCTCGAACCGTACGTCGGGCTCGAAGCCGGCGTTGCGGCACAGGGTCATGGCCCAGTGCCGTGCGGCCGTGCCCTCGGGCTCCATCACCCACGGGTGGTCCGCGAGCGAGCGCAGCGCGGCCATCGGGTCGTCGGCGTCCAGGCCGACGGCGTCAGGGCGGGCGGCGTCAGGGACGTCGGCGCCCGGGCCGGCGGCCGGTTCGGGCAGCGCGAGGTGCAGGGGGTCTTCGAGCAGGTCCTGCTCGTCGAGTCCGGCGGGCCGCGGGTTGGGGTTGCCCGGGTACTCCTCGGCGAGGACCAGGTCGAAGTCGCGGGCCTGCAGGGCGGGCAGCGCCTTCTCCGGTTCCAGGTGAGTGAGGTGGACGCGCAGGTGCGGGTGCAGGTCGCGCAGCAGGCCGAGCGCGGGCGGGACCAGGGCCAGGGCGGCCGTCTGGAACGAGGCGACGCGCAGGGTGCCCGTCAGCTCGGTGAGGGAGGCGGAGATCTCCGCCTCCGCGCGCTCCAGGCGTTCGAGAACCGCTTCGGTGTGGGCGACGAGGATCTCGGCCTGCTCGGTCAGCCGCACCCGCCGCCCGACCGGTTCCAGCAGCCGGACGCCGACCTCGGCCTCCAACTGCGAGAGCTGCTGGGAGACGGAGGAGGGGGCGTAGGACAGGGCCGCGGCGACGGCCGCCAGCGTGCCGCGGTGCTTGAGCTCACGCAGCAGGCGCAGTCGGTGCAGGTCGAACACTGGCGGATCGCTTCCCCCGCGGTCGCGGAGCGGCGCATCGAACGGTCGATTTCTCCGATGAATATACGTCGAAAACATTCGCTGGACCGACCGGAGGAGGACACCGCACCCTGGACCTGTGCCTGAGAACGTGTCCTCCCGCCCCGTGCTGCCGTGGTTCGCGCGGCCCGGCGCCCGTACCTGGAGATGTGCGCCCGCGCCCGTCGACGTGCGGGCCTTCCACGCCGCGCTGCCCGACTACGCGCCCACCCCGCTGACCGAACTCCCGCCGCTGGCCGCCGAGCTGGGAGTCGGCCGGGTCTTCGTCAAGGACGAGTCGTGCCGGCTGGGACTGCCCGCGTTCAAGGCGCTGGGCGCGTCCTGGGCGGTCCACCGCGCGCTGTCCGCGCGGGCCGCGAGCGGCGGAGAACCGGGCCCGGTCACCCTGGTGACCGCCACCGACGGCAACCACGGCCGGGCGGTGGCCCGCATGGCGCGCCTGCTCGGGCAGCACGCCCACGTCTTCGTTCCGCAGGGCGTGCACCCGCGGGCCGTGGCGGCCATCGTCGCCGAGCATGCGCGGGTCACCGAGATCGCGGGGTCCTACGACGAGGCCGTACGCTGGGCGGCCGAGGCGGCCGCCACGCCGGACGCGGTCCTGGTCCAGGACACCGCCTGGCCGGGCTACGAGCAGATCCCCGGCTGGATCGTCGAGGGCTACTCCACCCTCTGCGCCGAGGTCGACGAGCAGTTGACGGTCGCGGGCGTCACCGAGGGACCCGACCTCGTGTCCGTACCGGTGGGCGTGGGGTCACTGGCCCAGGCCGTCGTCACGCACTACCGCAGCCGCCCGTCCGAGCGGGCTCCGGCGCTGTTGTCGGTGGAGCCGGAGGCCGCGGCCTGCGTCCTCGAGAGCCTCACGCTGGGCGAACCCGTCGGCGTCACCACGGGTGAGACCGTCATGGCCGGGCTGAACTGCGGCACCCCGTCCAGCGCCGCCTGGCCCTTCCTGCACGGCGGGCTGGACGCCGCCGTCGCCATCCCCGACGCCGACAGCACCCGGGCGGTCGCCGACCTCGCCGCCCTCGGCGTCTCCTCGGGTCCCTGCGGGGCTGCGGCGCTCGCCGGTCTCCGCGCGACGCTCACCGGCGCGGGCGCCGAAGAACGCCGTACGGCGCTGGGGCTCGGGGCGACCTCGGTGGTCGTCCTGCTGAGCACCGAGGGTCCGGCCGCCAACCCAGGAGATGGATCATGACGAACCCCACGATCACCATCGACGGCGACCGCCTGTGGCGGTCCCTGATGGACCTCGCCGAGATCGGCGCGTACGACGACGAGCGCACCGGTCTGCGCGGCGTCAACCGCCTCGCCCTCACCGACGCCGACGCGGCCGGCCGCCGCCAGGTCATCGCGTGGATGGAACAGGCCGGCCTGGCCGTCCGCGTCGACCGGATGGGCAACATCTACGGCCGCCGCGAGGGCACCGACCCGACTGCGGCCCCCGTCCTGACCGGCTCGCACATCGACAGCGTCGCCACCGCCGGCGCCTTCGACGGCTGCCTCGGCGTCCTGGGCGGCATCGAGGTCGTCCGTACTCTGAACGACCGCGGCATCACCACCCGCCGCCCCATCGAGGTCGGCGTCTTCACCGAGGAGGAGGGCGTCCGTTTCGGCACCGACATGCTCGGCAGCGCCGTCGCAGCCGGCCGCCTCACCCTGGAGTACGCCCACGGCCTGACCGACCGCGACGGCCGCACCCTCGGCGGCGAACTCGCCCGCACCGGCTTCGACGGCCTCGCCGACGTCCGTCTCGCCCCGCCGTACGCCTACGTCGAGTGCCACATCGAACAGGGCCCCGTCCTGGCCGAGAACGGGGTCGAGCTCGGCGTCGTCACCGGCGTGCAGGGCATCTCCTGGCAGGAGATCACCATCCACGGCCGCGCCGCCCACGCCGGCACCACCCCCACCCACCTGCGCGCCGACGCCGGGCTCGCGGCCGCGCAGCTCATCGTCCACCTGCGGGCCATGGTCGACTCCGGCGCGTACGGCGACCTGCGGGCCACCGTCGGCCACCTCGTCGTCCACCCCGACCTGACCAACATCGTCCCGGCCCGCGCCGAACTGACCGTCGACCTGCGCAACCCCGACGATGCCCAGATGGCCCGCGCCGAGGAGGCCCTCGCGGCGTTCCTGCGCGGTCTGGAGGAGAGTCGGCCGGGGCTCTCGCTGACCACCCGGCGGATGGCCAAGACCGGCTACGTCCCGTTCGACGAAGGGGTGCAGAAGGTCATCGCGCAGGCCGCCGACGACCACGGTCTGGCGCCCGTCTCGCTGCTCTCCGGTGCCGGCCACGACGCCCAGGAGATCGCCGCGCTCTGCCCCACTGCCATGATCTTCGTACGAGGCGAATACGACGGCATCAGCCACAACCCGCGCGAGTACTCCACCCCCGAGGCGTGCGCCCACGGCGTCGACGTCCTGGCCACCACCCTCCTGCGCCTCACCGACCAGGACTGACCGCGACACGTCTCCCATGCCGCGCCGCCCCCGTCTCCGGGGGCGGCCGCAGAACTTCGGAAGGTCCCCATGCTCCCCGAGACGCCCTCGACCGCAGCGGCTCCCGATCCCGTGGACCCCGGCAGCCTGCTGGCCCGGCTGATCGCCATCGACTCCGTCAACCCGGACCTCGTGGCCGGTGGGGCCGGCGAGAGCGTCATCGCCGACTTCTGCGGTGAATGGCTGGCCGCCCGCGGCTTTGAGGTGCACCGCCTGGAGAAGCGTCCCGGCCGGCCCTCGCTCGTCGCGATCGCCCGCGGCACCGGCGGCGGCCGGTCCCTCATGCTCAACGGCCACCTCGACACGGTGGGCCTGGCCGGCTACGACGGCGACCCGCTCGACCCGCAGGTCCGCGACGGGAAGATGTTCGGCCGCGGGGCCTTCGACATGAAAGGCGGTATCGCGGCCATGATGGTGGCCGCCGCCCGCGCCACCGCGGGCGGCCCGCTGCGCGGCGATGTCATCCTCGCCTGCGTCGCCGACGAGGAGCACGGCAGCTTCGGCACCGAGGAGGTGCTCGAGTCCTTCACCGCCGACGCGGCGATCGTCGCCGAGCCGAGCCATCTGGAGGTCACCCTCGCTCACAAGGGCTTCGCCTGGTTCGACGTGGAGATCGAGGGCCGCGCGGCCCACGGTTCGCGGCCCGAGCTCGGCATCGACGCGATCGCCAAGGCCGGGCACTTCCTGGTGGCGCTGGAGGAGCTGGGACGGTACCTCGCGCTGCGCCTGGCACACCCTCTTCTGGGCACCGGCACCGTGCACGCCTCGGTCATCCACGGCGGCCGGGAGCCCTCCACCTACCCGGCGCGCTGCCACGTCACGATCGAGCGCCGCACCGTACCCGGGGAGAGCGCCGACAGTGTCGAGCGGGAGCTGACCGCGGTGCTCGAGCGCATCGCCGGCACGGTCCCCGACTTCTACTACCGGCTGACCCGCGGCCTGCACCGCGAGCCCTTCGAGGCCGATCCGGAGGCGCTCGTCGTCCGCACCCTGACCCGGCGCGCGCACGAGGTCCTCGGGCGCCCGCCCGTGGTGCGCGCCGAGCCCTTCTGGACCGACTGCGCCCTCCTGGACCGCGCGGGCATTCCCTGCCTGCTCTTCGGCGTCGACGGCGCGGGCGCGCACGCGGCGAGCGAGTACGTCGATCTCGCCTCGCTGGACCGCCTCACCGACATCTTCACCGGCACCATCGCGGACTTCTGTTCCTGAGCCTCGGCGGCGCGCATTTCGACAGGGGGCGGAAGTGACGGAGAAGGCTTCGGAGGACGGCTGAGAAACGTCGAGGGGCCCCGGAACCGATATGCCGGAAATGGCGTCCTAGCTCTGCTTCGCAGCGACGGGGCAACCGTTACGATCTTCCGGACATTGACGCATCTGGGGAGTGGGTCACCGTGCAACCCCCGCAGCCGCCGTACGGCGGTCAGCCGCCCGCGTACGGGCCTCCGCCCGGTCCGCCCGGACCGCCGATGCCCCCTGGGCCCCCGGGATGGGGGCCGCCGCCCCCGCGACGGCCGAACAACAACGGCGTGGCGGTCGTCATCGTCCTCGTCGCCGTCTTCGTGCTGGTGATCGGCGGCGGCGGCATCCTGTGGCTGGGTTTCCACGTCGGCGACTCGGCGCGCAAGCATGCGGTCGCGGTGCCCACGCTGCCGGACCTCCCGACGCCGCCTACCTACAGCCCGCCGCCGCTGCCCAGCTACTCGCCGTCCTTCCCGTCCGACACCGGCTCTCCGACCGACCCCTACTCACCGCCGGACACCTACTCGCCGCCGCCGCAGTACTACGGCGCCATCGCCGTGGCGAGCGACGGCAGCGTCGGCAAGTCCTGGGACTACAGCAGCGCGTCCGCCGCCGAGAAGCGAGCGTTGAACGAGTGCCCCCGCTCCCACTGCAAGGTGCTCGTGGGTTTCATGAACAGCTGCGGCGCCGTCGCGTACAACCCCCGTACCAACAGGTACTGGGGCGGTCGTGGCGCCACGAAGACCGCGGCCGAGAAGAACGCCATCTCCAACGCGGGCGGCGGCCACTGGATCACCTGGGTCTGCACCACACGCTAGGGATGCTCCGAGGCGTGGCCCGCCACTGACCTGCGAATTCCCGCGCCGCGCGTGGTGAGCCCGGCGGGGTCGGGCACTGAACAAGAATCGTTTGTTCTATTGAATCGTTCTTGTTAGTGGCATAGGTTGGTCGGCATGACCGCATCCCAGACTCCGACCACCGCCGAGGAGTTGCGCGGTGTCGGCCTGCGGGTGACGGCCGCCCGCGTCGCACTGCTCGAGACCGTACGGACCGGTGACCACCTCGGCGTCGAGGCGATCGCCTCCCGGGTGCGCGACCGCGTCGGCCACGTCTCCGTGCAGGCCGTGTACGAGGCCCTCCACGCGCTCACCGCCGCGGGCCTCATCCGCCGCATCGAGCCGGCCGGCAGCCCGGCCCGGTTCGAGGGACGCGTCGGGGACAACCACCACCACGTCGTGTGCCGGTCGTGCGGTGCCGTCGCCGACGTCGACTGCGCGGTCGGCGAGGTGCCGTGCCTGACCGCGTCCGACGACCACGGCTTCTCGATCGACGAGGCCGAGGTCATCTACTGGGGCCTGTGCCCCGCCTGTGCCACCGCCAGCAGTTCCTGAACACCGTGAACCGCCTGATCCGGAAGGATTGCCATGCCTGAGAACGATGACGCGATCGTCACAAACGCCAAGACGGAGGGTGAAGGCGGCTGTCCGGTCGCGCACGGCCGTACCCGCGCCCCGCACCCGACCCAGGGCGGCGGCAACCGCGGCTGGTGGCCGGAACGGCTCAACCTGAAGCTGCTCGTCAAGAACCCGCCGATGGCCAACCCCTTGGGCCAGGACTTCGACTACGCCGAGGCGTTCAAGAGCCTCGACCTCGCCGCGGTGAAGCAGGACATCGCACGGGTGCTCACGGACTCGCAGGACTGGTGGCCGGCCGACTTCGGGAACTACGGGCCGCTGATCATCCGCATGGCGTGGCACAGCGCGGGCACCTACCGCATCAGTGACGGCCGGGGTGGCGCCGGGGCGGGCCAGCAGCGCTTCGCGCCCCTGAACAGCTGGCCGGACAACGCGAGCCTCGACAAGGCCCGCCGCGTGCTGTGGCCCGTCAAGCAGAAGTACGGCCAGAAGATCTCGTGGGCCGACCTGATGATCCTGGCCGGCAATGTCGCCCTGGAGACGATGGGCCTGAAGACCTTCGGCTTCGGCGGTGGCCGCGAGGACGCCTGGGAGGCCGATGAGGACGTCTTCTGGGGCCCCGAGACCGCCTGGCTGGACGACGAGCGCTACAGCGGTGAGCGTGACCTGGAGAAGCCCCTGGCCGCGGTGCAGATGGGCCTCATCTACGTCAACCCCGAGGGCCCGAACGGCAACCCGGACCCGGTCGCCGCGGCGCGCGACATCCGCGAGACGTTCGGCCGCATGGGGATGAACGACGAGGAGACCGTCGCCCTGATCGCCGGTGGCCACACCTTCGGCAAGACGCACGGCGCGGCCCCGGCCGACGCCATCGGACCCGAGCCCGAGGGCGCCCCGCTGGAGGACCAGGGCCTGGGCTGGAAGAACTCCTACGGCACCGGAAAGGGCCGGGACTCCCACACGAGCGGCCTCGAGGTCACCTGGACGCCGACCCCGACCACGTGGGACAACACCTTCTTCGAGCTGCTCTTCGGGTACGAGTGGGAGCTGACCGAGAGCCCGTCCGGGGCGAACCAGTGGCGGCCGAAGGACGGTGCCGGGGCCGGCACCGTGCCCGACCCCGAGGACGGCACGCTGAACCGCGCCCCGGGCATGCTCACGACCGACCTCTCGCTGCGCTTCGACCCGATCTACGAGCCGATCTCGCGGCGCTTCCTGGAGCACCCCGACGAGTTCGCGGACGCGTTCGCCCGCGCCTGGTTCAAGCTGACCCACCGCGACATGGGCCCGAAGCCGCGCTACCTCGGCCCGGAGGTGCCGGCCGAGACGCTGATCTGGCAGGACCCGATCCCGCCGGTCGACCACGAGCTGGTCGACGCCGACGACGTCGCCGCGCTCAAGACCCGGCTCCTGGACTCCGGTCTGTCGATCTCCCAGCTAGTCACCACCGCGTGGGCGTCGGCCGCGTCGTTCCGCGGCACCGACAAGCGCGGCGGCGCCAACGGCGCGCGCATCCGGCTGGAGCCGCAGAAGAACTGGGAGGTCAACAACCCCAACGAGCTGACGACCGTGCTGCGCACCCTGGAGCAGGTCCAGGAGGCGTTCAACGCCGAGCAGACCGGTGGTAAGCGGATCTCCCTGGCCGACCTGATCGTGCTCGGTGGGTGCGCGGCCGTCGAGAAGGCCGCGAAGGACGCCGGCCACGACATCGTGGTGCCCTTCACTCCGGGACGCACCGACGCGTCGCAGGAGCAGACCGACGTCGAGTCGTTCGAGGTGATGGAGCCGTCGCACGACGGGTTCCGCAACTACCTCATGAAGGGCAACCTGCTGCCGGGCGAGTTCCTCCTGATCGACCGGGCGAACCTGCTCACGCTGAGCGCGCCCGAGATGACGGTCCTCCTCGGTGGTCTGCGCGTGCTGGGCGCCAACCACCAGCAGTCCTCCCTGGGCGTCTTGACCGACCGTCCCGGGACGCTGACCAACGACTTCTTCGTGAACCTGCTCGACATGGGCACGGTGTGGAAGCCGGTGTCCGAGGAGTCCGAGACCTTCGAGGGACGCGACGCCTCGGACAACGTCAAGTGGACCGCCAGCCGCGTCGACCTGGTCTTCGGCGCCAACTCCGAGCTGCGCGCGGTCGCCGAGGTCTACGCGAGCGACGACGCGAAGGAGAAGTTCGTGACGGACTTCGTCGCGGCGTGGGACAAGGTCATGAACCTGGACCGGTTCGACCTCGTCTGACTCGTCCGACCGGCTGACGGGTTCTGGCCGTCCGGTGACCGGGGTCCTGTGGGCCTCCGGTCACCGGACGGGCCTGCGACTCGTACGCTCACGAACTCTCTGGTCCGCCGTGGCGGCGGACCAGGTAGCCGTGGTTGAGGGCGGCCTTGACACCGCCGACGATCGCGCCCTGCAGCGCGGCGGCGGCCAGGACCTCGACCCAGCCGCGCTCGACGTCCCCGGCGTCGGGCGCGTCGTCCTGTCCGGAGACGAGCTTCCAGGTCTGCTTGAACAGCGCTCCGGCGATCAGGCCGCCGGCCAGGCCGAGGACCGCCGAGACCGGACGGGAGATCGAGTCGGACCGGCTCATGACCGGCTCCATTGGTCCCTTGTGCTCACGATGCCCGCACCTCTTCCCGTTCGGGGGTTCCGTTTACCGTTCCGGTGCGGCGGGATACCCGGTGAACGCGCGGGCTAACGCGACGTGCCGGTTCAGTCCCCGAGGTCCCACAGGAGCCGGTAGTACCGCATCCGGTCCGGATCGGGACGGACGCCGTACGCGTCGAGGAGCAGGCCCTCCCATCCGGGACCGTAGTTCCACTCGGTGCTCCAGGTGGCGATGGCGAGGTCGGCCCATCGGTCGGCGACGCCGAGCCGGCCGAGGTCGACGTGGGCCGACCAGCGGCCGTCCTCGCCCACGAGGGTGTTGGGCGCGCAACTGTCGCCGTGGCAGACGACGAGCCGGTCGTACGGCGGAATCTCCGCGAGGACCGCGAGCGCCCCGTCGACCCCCAGGGGGCGGTGCGCCGAGTCCCATCGCGTCGGGTCGACGCGGCCCTGCGCGGCGCGCCGACGGGCGTCGGCGAGCCGGTCCTCGGCCGCCCAGGAGAACGGGCACTCCGCGACGGGAAGCGCCTCGTGGAGTGCGCGCAGACCCTCACCGACGGCCGTCACCGCCGTCCGCGGCTCGGCCTTCCACCGGTCGGCGACGGCGCTCTGGCCGGGCAGCGCGGCGGTCACGAGCCAGGAGCCGTCACCGTCGGCGCCCTGGTCCAGCACTCGCGGCACCGGAGTGAACGCCACCGCCCACGACAGCCGGACGGCCTCCTCGGTGAGGTCGAGTCCGCTGCCCGGGGGAGCCCATTTGACGAAACGCCGGTCCGGGGCCGCGCCGACCTCGAACGTCAGGCCGCCCAGCTCGTTCTCCCACACCGCACGCACCGGCCGGCCCGCCGCCAGGGCCGCCACGCACGCGGGAACCGTCACATCCGATCGCGGGGGTCCGGCAACCATCGCCCAATCCTGTCACGAGAGGGGCCCCGTGGTCTCTTGACGCGAATCGTGCCCCTTGGGCTATATTCGGCCTAATTCTTAGGAAACCTTCCTTATCTTTGAGGCCGACCCGGGTCTCGATCGCGACGACGGCAGGGAGGAGGTCCGAGCCCTTACTTCGAGTCTTAGTTGAAGCAGTGACCTTCCTGAGAGGACCCCCGCCATGAATCAGGAACGCTTCTCCCGTCTCCGGCTCCGTTTGCTGGCCGGCGCCGCCGCCCTCGCCCTGCCACCGATCGTCGCCGCGGCCTCCCCCGCTTGGGCCGCGACCGGGCAGATCACCGGGTACGGCGGCAAGTGCGTCGACATCGCCGCCGCGAACAGCGCCAACGGCACCCAGGTCCAGCTCTACAGCTGCAACGGCACCAGCGCGCAGCAGTGGACGGTCGGGACCGACGGCACGATTCGCGGCCTCGGAAAGTGCCTCGACGTCGCCGCCGCCAACAGCGCCAACGGCACCAAAGTGCAGCTCTACGACTGCAACGGAACCGCCGCCCAGTCGTGGACCGCGGCCGCCGACGGCAGCCTGCGCGCGCTCGGCAAGTGCCTGGACGCCACCGGCCCCAGCTCGGCGGACGGCACTCCGCTGCAGATCTGGGACTGCGCCGGCAGCGCCAACCAGAAGTGGACGCTGCCCGGCGGGACCGGCACCCCGCCGCCCGCCTCCGGACGCATCCCCGGAGCCCCCTACCTCTACGAGGGCTGGGGCAACCCGCCCAACCCCGCCACGGTCATGAGCGCCACCGGGATCAAGTCCTTCACCATGGCGTTCGTCAACTCCAGCGGCGGATGCACCCCGGCCTGGGACGGTTCCAGGCCGCTCACCGGCGGCGTCGACGCCCAGGCGATCTCGGCCATCAAGGGCGCCGGCGGCAGCGTCGAGGTCTCCTTCGGCGGCTGGTCGGGCAACAAGCTCGGCCCGAACTGCTCGTCCTCCTCCGCGTACGCCGGAGCGGTGCAGCAGGTCATCAACGCGGTCGGCCCGGCCGTGGTCGACTTCGACATCGAGAACACCGACGAGTTCTCGAACTACACGGTGCAGGACCGGATCCTCGGCGGCCTGAAGATCGTCAAGCAGAACAACCCGAACATCAAGATCGCCGTGACGTTCGGCACCACCACGAGCGGACCCAGCGGTGACGGCGTCCGGCTCATCAACCAGTCGAAGGCGCTCAACGTGCCGATCGACAGCTACACGATCATGCCGTTCGACTTCGGCGGCGGTTCGAACATGTACCAGAGCACCGTCAACGCGGCCGAAGGGCTGAAGACCGACCTGAAGAACGCGTGGGGCTGGACCGACGCCCAGGCCTACGCGCACATGGGGATCTCCGGCATGAACGGCCTGTCCGACCAGCAGGAGACCACCTCGACGGCGACCTGGACCCAGATCCGCGACTGGGCGGTGTCCAAGGGCCTGAACCGCCTGGCCTTCTGGGCGGTCAACCGCGACCACTCCTGCCCCGGCGGGGGAGTGCAGTCCACCTGCAGCGGCATCTCCCAGAACGACTGGGACTTCACCCGCATCACGGCCGGCTTCTGACCGAGGCCGCCCCCACCGCTCCGGTCACCGTCGCCGTACCATCGGCGGCGGTGACCGGGGCCCCGGCCGCTCGCGCGGTCGGCTGCGTCAGCGCGTGCGGGCGACCGCGGTCCAGCCGGCCGTCAGCGGCTTCTCGGCGCGGGTGGGCCGCCACTCGCGCAGGTGGACCACGCCGGGTTCGACGACGTCCATGCCGGCGAGGAGCGCGGTGACCTGGTCACGGGTCCGCGCGATGAAGGGGGCGTTCGCGCCGCGGTACGCGGTCGCCACGTCGAGGTTGCGCTCCTCCTCCACCGCGGCGTGGGAGAGGATGACGTGGCTGCCGGGCGCGAGGGCGTCCCGGTACCGCCGTACGAGACCGGCGGGGTCCTCCTCGTCGGGGACGAAGTGCAGCACGGCCACGAACAGCAGCCCGACCGGCCGGTCGAAGTCGATCAGCCGCCGAACGCGCGGGTCCTTCAGGACGCTCTCCGGATCGCGCAGGTCGGCGCGGACGGCGGCGGTGCGCTCGGCGGAGGACAGCAGCGCCTGCGCGTGGGCCACCACGACCGGGTCGTTGTCCACGTAGACGACGCGGGCGTCCGCGTGGGCGGCCTGCGCGATCTCGTGCACGTTGCCCTGCGTCGGCAGGCCCGAGCCGAGATCGAGGAACTGGTCGACGCCGCTTTCCGCGACGTACCGGACGGCCCGCTGGAGGAACTCCCGGTTGGTGCGCGCCACCGCGGCGACGTTCGCCAGGACCTCGGTGACCTTCCCGGCGGCCTCGCGGTCGGCGCGGAAATTGTCCTTGCCGCCGAGGAAGTAGTCGTACATCCGCGCGACATTCGGCGTCCTGGGATCGACATCGACCCCCGCCGCCGCGCCCTCGGTGGAATCGCTCACCTCGTCACGCCCCGGCCGCGCCCACCGCGCCGATCACACCGACCCATGATCGTGATCGTAGCCGGGACCCGGACCCCGCCGCCGTCATCACCGGGATTCGGCCGAGGACTGGAAATAGCGCCGTGGATTTCGGTGCCTCCAACGACGGAGATCCAGGGCGTTAACTAACGCACGCTCGCAATGTCCGGAGCCCCACGCCCAGCCATGCGGGAGGGAACCCCGCCTTCCTGGCGGGCGTCGAGCCATGCGAAGCCCCGCGACAACAAAGCCCCCGCCGAGGCGGGGGCTTTAGGGGAGGGTCAGGCTTGCTCGATCTCGTCGCGGCTACCGGCTGCCACTTCAACGCAGTCCGTGTTCGCCCCGCCGCTGTAGGTGGACTTGCGGAAGTCGATCATCCGATCTCCTCCATCACTCGCTTGATCAGCTCTCGGGATGCCGATCGTGACAGGGCATCTGCCCCGATCTCGTCGAACCGTACAACGAATCGCGTTACGCCCGCACTGTCCAGTACGAGTCTGCCGCCCTCGGCTGCCTCCGTGTAAGCGATGTCGCCCTCGGGGGCACACGTCATGATCTTGAAGGCTCCCACGAGCCCACGGTGATAACCAGCGCTGCGAGGGACCACCCGAACGGTCACCGGGCCTCCAGGCTCGCAGACCTTCAGAAGGTGGGCCAGTTGATCGCGCATGATGTCGGGTCCACCCACCTGGCGATCGATGACGCCTTCATCGAGCAGTACGTGAACCCGGGGCGGATTCTCGCGACTCAGGATCTCTTGACGCGCGATACGGACCTGTAGGTGAGCGGCGACGTCTTCGGCGCCCTCTGCCATGAGGACCGTGCGCGCGTAGTCCTCCGTTTGGAGAAGGCCCGGGATGATCAGCGGCTCGAAGACGCGCAACATGTAGGCACGCGCCTCGTAGAACAGGTGCTCTTTGAACCAGTTCGGGTCGTGGTTGAGCCGGGCGAACGTCAGAAGCCGTAGAAAGTGACCGCCCGTCCGCCAGGTCACATCGAGGCGTTTCACGTGATCCACGTCGGGTCGCCGCCGCATGGCCTCGAAGTTCGAAACGCTTGTGCGCGCCACGCCCATGATGCGCCCGACCTCGGTGACCGACTGCTTCCGCGCCTGCCGGTATCGCCGCAGGTCAAAGGCGAGCCAGTGCCAGAGGGAGGCGTCGGGGTTGATGTGGTCCGCAGTGCTCATCGTGGAGCTCCTGACCGTTTCAATGTCTCCGAGTACATACCCAAAGTAGCGAACTGTTGACAGTCTGTCAGCTAATCACGAAGGCCCATCAGGAGATCGGGCGGAAAATGGACGTACTGGACTTGGAGAAGCCGGGAGCGTGGGTGCCTCCGGCTGACACCGGAGAACTGCGGATCTATCGGGCTGAGCCGGCGGCGGCGCGGCTGGCGCGGGGATTCGTGCGCGAATGCCTCACGGCCTGCGGCCGTACGGACCTGATCGAAGACGCCGAAGAGGTGATCTCCGAACTGGCCACCAACGCGATGCGGCACGGCACCCCGAACGGGGGCTACTTCGCGGTGCGTTTCGAGCGTCACCGACAGGGATGCGTCTTCGACGTGATCGACAGATGCCCCAGGGCGATGCCCGTGCTTCGGGAAGCCGACGAGTTCGACGAGGGCGGCCGGGGACTCCTCCTGGTCGAAGCCCTCACCGCCTCATGGGGCTACTTCCGCCGCCCCCTGAAAGACCGCCGCGTGCACGTGAAGGTGGTGAGAGTCGCCTTCATCTGAAGCTCGCCGCCCGGGCCGGCACCTGAGGGCCCGGCGGTACGTAGTGCTGAATTCGGCATGGTCGGCTCACGACCGGTTGCACAGGAAGAGAAAGGCAGGACCCCGACGAATGTCCGGACGTACGGAGCAGCCCACGCCCGTCCCCTCTACTCGGTGGCCGGAACAGCCCGCTCCGCGACCCGAGGGGGTCTCATGGGCGTAGAACCCCAGTGCATGCGGCTCGTCAGCCGCTGTGATGATCTTGCCATCGGTGCCAGGGAACCGATGAGCGTGGACGCCGTGCCCGTAGGCGAGGCGCCACCCGGTTGGGTCCGTGTCGACGGAGACATGCGGGGAGTTCCGCTGTGGCGGCGACAAGACGAGCCCTGCTATGTCGCGACTCGCGACACGGACCAACTCCTGTTCATTGACGCCGCGCTCGCCCGATTCGACCGGATGAGCGGAGCGGAACTCCACCGGTTCATCTCCTCCGGCAGGCGTTCCCGCCAGTAGAGCCGGTGGCGCCGACTGACACCGGCACGGCGTGCTGACGCGGTGGATCATTTTCTGATCGATCTGGTGCGACCGTGCGGGACGGCAGGGTTTACGAGCACCGCCGGCCGGTCGGGGCCGTGTGCCGAGGCGATGGTTCGCCCGCCGAGCGGGGCATCGTTTCCGACGCTGTCTACTCTGACGAGACGAATTCTCCTCTGAGTGGACGCCGGTGGAAGACGACGGGCCACGCGGGCGTGCGATCTGCGGTGGTTGCGCGTTGTGTCCCTGCTTGGTCTTCGTGGCCGGGAGGCGAACCGCGCCGCCGTCATCACCCGGAAACGGCAGGAGCTGGGCGCCATGCCGGGGACGTCGTACGGTGGCCGGCTCCGGTGCTACGCCGGGCTGCGGCCGGGGGAGGAGGGCCCAGCCACAGGCTGGACCCTCCTCGGTTGAAGGCTGAGCCGCCTTAGCCGGCGGTGCGGCCGCCGCTGTCCCGGGGCTCGCGGCTGCGGCCTCCGGGGACGGTGCGGCCGAAGCCGGGGACGTCGTGGTCGTTGCCTTCGGTGCAACGACACGGCACGCTGCGCTGAGACCTCCGCCGCCATAAGATCCACCGGACAAGGCCACGGTCGGCGGTACCTTGCCGCGGCTGGTCGGTGTCCCCGGTGACGCGCGATGATCGGCTGTCGCGCCGCCATCACCACGGCACCCGAACCGACCCGACTGCGCCCGACCAGGCCCGTACGTCGGCACCCTGAGCGCCCGGAAGCCGACGGCCGCGCCTTCCATTGCCATTTCGTTGCTCTTTACACCGGTAATCGGGCGACTCCTTTGGCGCCGGCATTGGACGCCCTCCGCCCTGGCTCGACTGGGCGCGCGGCGGCTCGGCCGGGTCATTGACAAAGTTCGTATCAACCGACATGCAAGTGTTGTCCAGATGTCGCCCTATCAGGAGCATTCGGCCCTATCCGGAAACAGTAAACGGTGCGAACCTTGTCGAAGTGGGCTGGATGGTGAAAAGAGGTGGTCTCATGATCCAGAAGGTCGGACAGCTGGTCGCCGCGGTCGTCGCCATGGCCATGCTGGTCCTTGGAGCCGTCCTGCTGGCCGGCGGCTCGGCGTCCGCGCAAAACGGCGCCGTCACGTCGGCGGCGGCGCGCGTCGATGCCAAGCCCGCGCCGTGTACCCGGTGCTGTCTCAAGATAAATCCCAAAACCCACCGGTGCGCTAAATACGGCTACAAGAAGGGCAAGGGCAAGTGTAAGGCCAAGTGCTAGTAAGGCCGTATTCGAGCACTAGGCGAAACCCATCAGAGGTGTAACCGAAGAACCCGCATGAGGGTTCTCGGTCGCGGCGGCCGGCCGACGCGGCGCGGAGGGCGCTCGGGTCGGCCGGTCATGCGGCGGTAGAGCCGTCGGCCGACCGTCGTGCCGGGCCTCGCGTGACCGGCACGGCGGTCGGCCGTCCGCCCGGCGTATCGGCACGAGGCCACGCGGGCACGCTAAGCAGGGACTTAATATAAGCTCCGAAAAAACCCTTCCCCGAGTATTGACACCGGTCGAGATCCCGATCAGTCTCTCGGGAGAGCGCGCTCCTCAGCTCCCGGTGCACGTCAGAGCCCCCACCCCCGCCGGGAGTCCTTTCCGCCACCAGCTTCACGGCGGGCGGTCTCCTCGCCGCTTCGCCGTGCCCGCGAAGAGGAGCCGCCCCCATGAAGCCCCGTCCCCGGGCAGCGGAACACCGTCCCGCCGTGCCCGCAGTAGTGATCACCATCCTGACCCTGCTCCTCGCCTGTGCGGGGACCGTCCTGTCCGGTTCGGCGAGCGCGGCCGCCACGCTGCTCTCGCAGGGCAAGCCGGCCACCGCCTCGTCGGTCGAGAGCGCCGGCACCCCCGCCTCGGCGGCCGTGGACGGCGACACCGGCACCCGGTGGTCGAGCGCGTTCAGCGACCCGCAGTGGCTGCAGGTCGACCTCGGCGCCTCCGCCACCGTCTCCCAGGTCGTCCTCACCTGGGAGACGGCCTACGCGACGGCCTTCCAGATCCAGGTCTCCGACGACGCCGCCACGTGGCGGACGGTCTACAGCACCACCAGCGGCACCGGCGGCAAGCAGACGCTCGACGTCTCCGGCACCGGCCGCTACGTCCGGATCTACGGGACGGCGAGGGCCACGGGTTACGGCTACTCGCTGTGGGAGTTCCAGGTGTACGGCACGGCGGGGTCGACGCCGCCGCCGAGCGGCACGCCGATCTCCGCGTACAAGCAGGTGCGGGCCTCCTCGACGGAGGGCGGCAACGCCCCGGCGGCGGCGCTGGACGGCCGTACGGACACCCGCTGGTCCAGTCTGTACACCGACAACGAGTGGCTGGAGGTCGACCTCGGCGGGCCCGCGACGATCACCGGCGCCACCCTCATCTGGGAGAACGCCTACGCCACCGGCTACCGGATCGAGGTCTCCAACGACCGGACCAACTGGACGAGCATCTACAGCACCACGACCGGCAAGGGCGGCACCGAGAACCTCACGATCTCCGGTAAGGGCCGCTACGTGCGCTTCTACGGCACGGCCAGGGCCACGGGCTACGGCTACTCGCTCTGGGAGTTCCAGATCTTCGGCACGGTCGACGCGTCGAGCAACACGCCGCCGCTGCTGTCCCCGCCGACCAAGGCCCCGGCGACCACCGGCCAGTTCGCGCTGTCGGCGCCGGCCGACCACGCGATGGTCACCGACACCCGCCGCCCGGCCCTGTCCTGGGCCGCGGTCTCGGGTACCGCGCACTACGAGGTGTGGCTCAACGTCAGCCGTACCGACTACGACTTCACCGCGTCCGGCCGGCTGCTCGACCTCTACACGAAGGTCGCCGAGCCGACGGGCACGAGCTACACGCCGAGCTGGGACATCGGCGACCGCTGGACGTACAAGTGGTTCGTCGTCGCGGTCGGCGGCTCGGGCGGTAGGACCACGTCGAACATCCGCACGTTCAGCGTCTACCTGCCCACGATCACGGCGGCGGGCGACGGCGTGAACATCGTGAACGGCGCCCGCGACCTCAACAAGGACGGGACGATCGAGCCGTACGAGGACTGGCGGCAGCCGGTCGAGACCCGCGTGGCCGACCTCCTCGGCCGGATGACCCCCGAGGAGAAGGCGTACCAGATGTTCTACAACGCCCAGACGTACCCGCAGTCGGGGTGGCACTTCGGCCCGGCGCAGCCGGCCGACCTCGACAAGGTGCTCCGCGCCGCCGCCGGAACGCGCCTGGGCATCCCGCCGGTCTCCGCGGGCGACACGATCTCCGGGTACGAGACCACGTATCCGCTGCAGAGCGCGCTGGCCGCCGGTAAGGACTACCCGCTCGACTACAAGCTGGGCGACATGCAGCGCCGCGAGGAGCTGGAGGTCGGCACGCGCGGCGTGCTCGGGCCGCTGGCCGAGGTCGGCACGAAGGTGCTCTACCCGCGCATCCAGGAGGGCAACGGCGAGAACGCCGACGTCGCGGCCGCTCAGGTACGCGCCCTGGTGGCCGGTCTGCAGGGCGGGCCGGAGCTGAATCCGACCTCGGTGCTCGCGACCGTCAAGCACTGGCCGGGGGAGGGAGCCGGCGGCGAGGCGGGCATCGTTTACGACGCGGTGACGATCAAGTACCACATGATCCCGTGGCGGGCCGCGCTCGACGCCGGGGCGGTCAACATCATGCCCGGCTACGCGGGCAGTTCCTTCCTCGACCCGGGCGGGCCGGGCGCGGGCAACAGCAAGCCGATCCTCGACTACCTGCGCAACAACCTCGGCTACACCGGCCTGATCACGACCGACTGGCTGCCCTCGGGCGCGTGGATCAGCGCGGCGAACGCCGGATCCGACGTGATGGGCGGCGCCGACCCGGGCGCGTCCGGATTCTCGATCGCGAGCTTCCTGTCCAGCGTGCCGATCGCCAGGATCAACGACGCGGTGACGAGGGTCCTCCGGCTGAAGTTCGAGCTCGGCGTCTTCGACCGCCCGTACGGCGACCCGGTGAACGGCCCGTACCGCTTCCATCAGCCGTCGTACGCCGCGCTCGCCAACCAGGCCGCGCGCGAGTCCATCACCCTGCTGAAGAACGACGGCGTCCTGCCGATGAAGCTCAAGGCGGGCGACAACATCGTGGTGGCCGGTCCGCGTGCCACCGACGGCGCCGCCTGCTGCGTGTGGACCAGCTACTTCCACCAGAACTACGGCTCGCTGGACATCCTGGACGCGATCAAGGCCCGGGCGGCGAAGGACGGCGTCAACGTCTACCAGGACAGCGGGCCGTCGCCCAAGCTGGCCGTCGTGGCGGTCGGCGAACCCAGTTACACGCACGCCACCGCCTGGGTGAAGGAACAGCCGTACCTGCCGGCGGACCAGCTCGCCATCATCCAGAACTTCCACAACCAGGGCATCCCGGTCGTCGTGGTCATGGACCTGCCCCGGCCGACGGTGATCTCCGAGTGGAATGGCATCGCCGACGCCATCGTGATGACCTACCGCGGCGGCGAGGAGGTCGGCCCGGCGACGGCCTCCCTCCTGTTCGGCGACTACACGCCGCACGGGTCGCTGCCGTGGCAGCTCCCGCGCAGCGTCGACCAGGTCCTCAAGCCGGGCGGCACGGACACCCCCGCCGACGCCGTCGAGGACTGGAGCCTGCCGTACGACCTGGGCGCGACCGCCGCCGAGCGGTCCGACATCCGGGCGAAGATCGACGCCGGTCAGTCACCGGCCACGACCTACGGGAATCCGCTGTACCCCTACGGCGCCGGCATCCATAGCTGGTAGGGCGGTGTTCGCGGGGCCGCACGCCGACGGTGTGCGGCCCCGCGCGGTCCCGTTCGTGTGCATCGTCGCGGACCGGGGCACAGTTGGTACGAGGGCCAAGGCGACTCGGCTGAGATCTCACTGCCCGGCGGGCCGCCGCTCAACCGGGGGGACCGAGCGATGGCCAAGCGAACGGTGGCGGAGCAACTCGTCGACCTGCTCGTACGCGCGGGCGTCCGGCGGCTCTACGGCGTGGTCGGGGACGCGCTGAATCCCGTCACCGACGCCGTACGCCGCAACGCCGCGATCGACTGGGTCCAGGTACGCCACGAGGAGACGGGCGCGTTCGCCGCGGGCGCTGAGGCGCAACTCTCCGGCCATCTGGCCGCGTGCGCGGGCAGCAGCGGACCCGGCCACGTGCATCTCATCAACGGGCTGTACGACGCCCAGCGCAGCATGGCGCCGGTGCTGGCCGTGGCCGCGCACATCCCCAGCGCCGAGATCGGCACGGCGTACTTCCAGGAGACCCACCCGGACCGGCTCTTCGCCGAGTGCAGCCACTACTCCGAGCTGATCTCGACCCCGGAGCAGACGCCGCGGGTCGTGACCACCGCCATCCAGCACGCCATCGGACGTTCCGGCGTCTCCGTCGTGAGCGTGACGGGCGACGTCGCCGGGCAGGAGGCGCCGTCCCCGGACGGCGACGTCGCCATGGTCACCGAGCGGCCCACCGTACGCCCCGGCGACGCGGAGATCGCCGAGCTGGCGCGGCTGGTCGACGAGGCCGACGCGATCACACTGTTCTGCGGGCGCGGCACGGCCGGCGCCCACGACGAGGTCATGGAGTTCGCCGAGCGCGTCAAGGCACCGGTCGGGCACGCGCTGCGCGGCAAGGACTGGATCCAGTACGACAACCCGTTCGACGTCGGCATGTCCGGGCTGCTCGGCTACGGCGCCGCGTACGAGGCGATGCACGAGGCCGACCTGCTGATCCTGCTGGGCACCGACTTCCCCTACACCGCCTTCCTGCCCGAGGACGTGCGCACCGCCCAGGTCGACATCCTGGCCGAGCACCTGGGCCGCCGTTCCCGCCTGGACGTGGCGGTCTGGGGAGACGTCCGGGAGACGCTGTGCGCGCTCATCCCGCGGGTCCGGGAGAAGACCGACCGCCGTTTCCTGGACCGGATGCTGAAGAAGCACGCCGACGCCCTCGAAGGAGTGGTCACCGCCTACACCCGCGACGTCGAACACCACCGGCCGATCCACCCGGAGTACGTCGCCGCCATCCTGGACGAGGAGGCCGCCGACGACGCGGTCTTCACGGTCGACACCGGGATGTGCAACGTCTGGGCGGCCCGCTACCTGTCCCCGAACGGCCGGCGCCGGATGATCGGGTCGTTCAGCCACGGCTCGATGGCGAACGCCATGCCCCAGGCCATCGGCGCGCAACTGCTCGACCCCGGCCGGCAGGTCGTCAGCATGTCCGGCGACGGCGGCTTCTCGATGCTGATGGGCGACCTTCTCACGCTGATCGACTACGACCTGCCGGTGACGGTCGCCCTGTTCGACAACTCCAGCCTCGGCATGGTCGACCTGGAGATGATGGTCGGAGGCTTCCCGCCGTACGCGACCACCTATCCGCACACCGACTACGCCGCGATCGCGCGGGCCGCCGGGGCGCACGCCGTCCGCGTCGAGGACCCGCGTGACGTACGCGACGCGCTCCGCGAGGGCCTCGCGCACCCCGGCCCGTCACTGGTGGACCTGGTCACCGACCCGAACGCCCTGTCGATCCCGCCGCGCATCACCGGCCGCCAACTGGCCGGCTTCGCCACGACCACGAGCAAGCTGGTGCTGACCGGCGGCGTCGGCCGCATGGTCCAGCTCGCCCGATCCAACCTGCGCAACATCCCGCGCCCGTGACGCGTCAGTTCTCGGTGAGGAGCGTACGGCCGAGCGCGTACGCCTCCTGAAGGTCGCCGCCGCGGTAGCTGAGCGCGGCGAGGTCGGCCAGGTGGTGGTCCGCGTTCACCGCCACCGTCCTGGTCAGCCGCTGGAACAGCGGCGCGTCGGACATCGAGTCGCCGTACGCGACGCACCGCGCGTGCGTGAGGTCGTGCTGCTCGCAGATCTCCGCCACGATCCGAACCTTGTCCTGGGGGGTCAGGACGTTCGCGGGATCGAGCGGCTCGACGAACGGCAGCGCCGGGAACCGGGAGGCCACCACCTCGTCGAAGCCCAGGTCGAGCAGGTGGCGGGCGAAGAAGTCGGGCGACATGGTGATCACCACCGAGCGTTCCCCGCGCGCCCGGATGTCCGCGCACACCTCCCGGATCCCGGACAGCCAGGGACTCGCGGCGAACGCGGCGGCGACGTCCGAGGGCGTCAGCTCCCGCCACAGCGTGGGAAGGGCGGACGAGAAGGCACGCGTGTCGATCTCCCCGGCCGCGAACCGTTCTTCCAACTCGACCAGCGCATCCGTCGACCCGACGTGCCGCGCGATCTGCAGGCTCGCCGTCGTCCCCTCGAGGAGGGTCCCGTCCATGTCGAACACGTGAAGGAACGTCACAGGCGGCAAGTCTGGCCGACCACCCACCGCCGGCACGAGCGAATTGCGATGCGGTGCAGCGCACTGTTGCTCACGATCGCAGGCTGCGCCCCTCGCACCGACGGCTGACCTGGGCCCCCGGCCCGGTAACTGACCTGTGACCCGGTCCCGGCGGGGCGGCTTCGAGCCGCTCCCGCCGGGACTTTTGCTTTGTCGAATCCGGCACCTACGATCGCTGCTCATGGCCGTACCCGATCTGCATGAACTGCGTGATGGAAGCCGTCGCCGGGCCGGCGCGCGGCCCCGGGGGCCGGAGATGGTCCGGGTCGAGGACGTGCGCGGACCGGACGGACCCACGCTGCGGCACTATCGCCCGTCCGAGGAGGAGCGGCCGCTCGTCGTCTTCGTCCACGGGGGCGCCTGGGTGATGTGCGACCTGGACACCCATGACCGGACCTGCCGGCGCATCGCCGAGGCGTGCGACGTGGAGGTTCTCGCCGTGGACTACCGGCGGGCTCCCGAGCATCCGTACCCGGCGGCCGTCGACGACGTGGTCGACGTCCTGCGCCGGGTCGAGCCGGTGGCGGTGGCGGGCGACAGCGCGGGCGGCCACGTGGCGACGATGGCCTGCCTGCGGCTGCGCGACGAGGGCGGCCCGCTGCCCCGCGTACAGATCCTCATCTGCCCCAACACGGACCTGACACTGTCCCGGCCCAGCGTCCAGGAGAAGAGCGCCGACTACGGGCCGGCGGCCGACTTCCTCGCCTGGGCCGTCGAGCAGTGGACGCCCGATCCGGCGACGCGCGTTCCGGCCAGCCCGCTGTTCGCCGCCGACCTGCGTGGCATGCCGGACACGATCCTCGTGACCGCCGAACACGACACGCTCCGCGACGAGGGCGACGCCTACGCGGACCGGCTGGCCGAGGCCGGCGTCCGCACCGTGCACCGGCGAGAGCCCGGACTGGTGCACGGCTTCATCCAGAACATGGACCTGACCTCCGACGAGGCGGCCGCCGCCGCGCAGCGGCTGTTCGCCGACATCACGGCCCTGATCCACGGGCGATAGGCCCGTGAGCGAGATCCACCGTCGGCGGGTGCGGGACCTGGCCGCGCGGCTGCGCGCGGCGCCGGTCCGCGCCGGCCGGACACGCGTCATCGCGATCGACGGGCGGTCCGGCTCCGGCAAGTCGACGCTCGCCGCCTCGCTGCACCGGGAGTCGGGCGCGCCGGTGGTGCGCCTCGAGGACCTCTACGGCGGCTGGGACGGCCTCGAGCACGGCGTCGACCTGCTGGTCGCGGAGGTCCTCGCCCCGCTGGCCGCCGGGCGCACCGCGTACGTCCCACGGTACGACTGGACGACCGCGCGCTGGCGGACGCCGATCGAGCTTCCCCCGCCCGCGCTGCTCATCGTCGAAGGCGTCGGGGCCGGGGCGCGTCGTGCCGCCGGCTACGCGAGCGTGCTGGTCTGGCTGGAGGCGGGGGAGCGGACCCGCCGGCGGCGGGCGCTCGATCGCGACGGAGACGCCTACGCGCCGCACTGGGAGCGGTGGGCGGCGCAGGAGGCCGAGCTGCTCGCCCGCGAGACGACGTGGAACCGCGCCGACGTCGTCCTGGACACCGACGCCGGCCCGGGGCACGTATCGATCATGGGTCGGTGTAGCGGCGCCTGCAACCCCCTTTATGGCCATTAACGACATAGCTCGTAAATCCGTAGCCGCCCAGAATGCCAAAAGCGTCGCCGGTCGCGCTGACCAGGGAGATCATCGAACCGATCCACTTCTTCCCTGGATCCGGGGAAAGTGATGCGCGCCCCGGAGTTCGCAGGTAAAGATGGGCCCATGTCCTTTCCGTTAATGCCTGGATACGACTACATCAATGTGGTCGCGGACCTCGACCCGGTCGCCGCGATGCGTGATCGGGACCTCGGGGACCGCATCCGGACCTTCACCAAGCTCCTCCCGGCGGGAGCGCCCGACTTCGGGTACGCCGTGCAGAAGGGCACCGAGTGGCGCATCGGCTGCGTCGGCGCGGGCGATCCGGAGGGCGCCCGGTACTCCCTGGCCGCCGCCCTGCGGATGGGGTCGAAGGACGAGGACGACCCGGAGACCGTCCGCGCCATGCGCGCGGCGGCCGACCGGCTCGACCCGGAGGACGGCAAGCAGCTCCCCAAGGACGAGTGGGAGATCGGCGACCGCCGCTACCGGGTGATCAGGATCGAGAAGTTCACCCTGATCGGACAGCGGCTGATGGAGCCGCCGCGGCCCACCGACACCGACCCTCCGTACGGCGCCCGGATGCTCGAGGACCACCTCATCGACCCGCGGACGCCGGTGGGGCAGTGGGAGGCGCAGCTACGGCTGAACCTCGTCGGGCACCTGCCCATCCCCGGTACCGTCCCCGAAACGGTGCAGATCGAGGCCCGGCACGCGATCCGCACCCACCCCGGCGTGGTCCTGCTCCCGCCGACCTACACGGTGGTGGAGATCAAGGGAGACTCCTGGGACCCCCTCACCGGCGCGGACGGTCCCGACCAGGCCCGTACGCACCTGGCGAAGTACTTCAGCGAGCTGCTGCCCCGGCTGCTGGAGTTCCAGGGCGAGCCCGCCACTCCTGAGGAGATCGCCGAGTGGAACGAGGCCGCCGACCAGATCGAGGCGATGAGCGGGCCGGAGTTCGCGGTGCTGGACCGGAGGTTCCGCATCGTGCGCGTCTCGCGGATGCTCCGCGTCGGCCGCGACGGCCCCGAAGGGCCCCGCCCGTCGGACCAGGAGCGGTACGGCATGCACGGCACGGAGTCACGGTCCTGATTCCGATTTAGCGCGCCATCTGATGATCATTAGGATCCTCGGGTGATCATCAGACGACGGTCCGCGGCCGGCCTGCTGTGCATGCTGGCCGCTCTGGCGATGTTCGGCGCGCCCCCCGCCCGCGCCGCCAAGGCCACTGCCACGGAGCCGCCCAAGGTCGAGCTCGTCCTGGACGTCAGCGGCTCGATGCGGGCTCGGGACATCGACGGACGCAGCCGCATATCGGTGGCCCAGCAGTCCTTCGACGAAGTGGTGGACGCCCTGCCGGGCGAGACGCAGCTCGGCATCCGCGTCCTCGGGTCCCGCTACCGCTTCCCCGGCAGCCCCCAGTCCGTCGGATGCCGTGACACCCAGCAGATCAGCCCGGTCGCCCAGGTGAACAAGGTCGAGGCGAAGGCCGCCATCGCGACCCTGCGCCCCACCGGCTGGACCCCGATCGGCTTGGCCCTGCGTGCCGCCGCCAAGGACCTGGGGACCGGCGAGACGACCCGGCGGATCGTCCTCATCACCGACGGCGAGGACACCTGCGCGCCGCCCGACCCGTGCGACGTCGCCCGTGAGCTCGCCGCGCAGGGCACCCACCTCGTCATCGACACGCTCGGGCTGACCCTGGACGACAAGGTCCGGCGGCAGCTCACCTGCATCGCCGACGCCACCGGCGGAACGTACACCGCCGTCCAGCACCAGCAGCAGCTCACCAGCCGGCTCAACCAGCTCGTGCACCGGGCCGGCAGCACGTACCAGCGGACCCCGCAGCAGGTCGCGGGCGCTACGCAGTGCACCAACGCCCCGGTGCTGTCGCCCGGCGTGTACACCGACCGCGAACGGATCAGCGAGCACCGCTACTACCGCGTCCCCGTGGGCCCCGGGCAGGAACTGCGCGCCTCCGTCAGCGTCGCCCTCGACCGCAAACTGAACCCCGACTACGGGGTGCTGCTGCGCGCGACGTCCCAAGACGGCCAGGAACTCGTGCGAGGCACGGACGCGAGCAGCGGGCGCACCGACGTCCTGTCCACCGGGCTGCGCTGGTCCGACCAGCGACCGACGAAGTCGGCGGAGCCGAGCGCTTCCACGTCGGCGGGCACGGGCGGGTCCGCGGCCGGCACCGTCTGCCTGGTCGTGAGCAACTCCTTCGCCGCACCGCCCGGCGTACGGACGACGCCCGGCATGCCACTGGAGCTGACCGTCGACGTCGTGCCGTCCTCGCCGACGCCGAACGGCCCGGACCTCGGCCGCGGCTGGCTGCTGCTCGTCGTGCTCACCGCCGCCGGCCTGGTCGCCGGGCTCATCGTCGGCTGGCTCGCCCGCTGGCGGATCGCCATCTGGAAGGAGAACTGACCGTGCGCGTCACGAGACTCCTGTCCCTTTCGATCGCGACCGCCGCCCTCGCGCTGGCCACCGCCGGACCGGCCTTCGCCGGTGGCAAGGCGTCGCCCAAGCCGCGTACGACGATCGGCACCGCCGGGACGTCGTTCCTCACCGCGACGACCGTGCAGCCCGGCCAGTCCGCACGGCTGTCCGCGTCGACCGGCGACTACCTCTACTGGTCGTTCGCCGCGGCGGCGGGACAGACCGACCGGATCGCCGTCACGATCACCCTGCCCACCGACGCGAACCGGCTCGGGGCCAGCACCTGGAACGTCGAGGTCTTCGACGGGCTGCGTCGGCGGCAGGCCTGCACGGCGGGCCCGCAGACCGTCACCGCGCAGTCCGGCGCGGCCAAGGTCTCGCTCCAGTGCACGCTGCGGCAGATCCGCTCCTGGGCCGAGCCCTGGTCCAGCGACCCGCTGCCGGGCACCTACTTCGTACGGCTGGCGGCGGCCGACCTGCCGGAGCAGGGCCTCGGCCTGCCGATCGACGTACGGCTGCGGATCAGCGCCAAGCACGGGAACGCCGAGCCGTCCGGCGCGCACCTCAAGGCCCCGCTGTCGCCCGCCGTCAACCCCGGCGCGACCGTGGCCCCGGACGCCATGCCCTCGGCGGACCCGTCGGCGGTCAGCTCGGCACCGAAACCGGTCCAGCGCGCCAAGAGCTGGTTCTCGTTCTCCTGGCCGTCGACCCGCTGGTGGTGGACGATCGGCGGCGGCGTGCTGGCCGCCGTGGCGGGCGTCGCCGGCTACAGCCTGACCCGGCATCCCCACCGCTGGTTCTCCTAGTGGCCCGGCCCCGGCGCGGACGCAGACCGCGCCGGGGCCGTGTAACAAGATCGTCGAAATCCGCGATTCGGTCGTTACCAAAACGATCTTTTGGCTACCTTGACGGCATGTCAAAATCTCGGATCTGGGGGCGGAGCGTCGTGTGCCTCGCCGCCGCGGGCGCGCTGATCGGCGCCGCCATCGCGCCGGCCCAGGCGGCCGCAAGGCCCAGGAACGGCTCCGTCAGCGAGATCGCGAACAAGCTTCAGCAGACGATGGACGGCCTGAGGTTCCAGGACGTCCTCGACACGGACCCGCCGACCACGGCCGCCGCGGCCCGTAGCCTGCGGGCGAACTCCGTCGACAAGGACGCGCAGACACCGCAGCAGCAGGCGCGGCTGCTGGCCGCCGCCGACGACGCGAAGCCCATCTCCCAGCAGCCACAGCTCGACGCGACCGTCATCGAACTGAACCGGCACAACCGGCCGGTGTCGTCGGGCACGGTGCTGATGAGCCCGCAGTACCCGCACGGCAAGGTCATCCCGGTCGACAAGAACTTCCACACCAGTGACGTGCGGTGGCGGCAGTGGGACGATGCGGGCTGGTACACCAACCATGCTCAGGGCACGATCGACGTGGTTCCGGGGCGGGAGAACGCCTCGACCGACTTCATGCTGCCCTACCCGGCCTCGGTCCTGAAGCTGATGATCAACTTCGGGGTGCTGCGGCTGGTGGACAAGGGCGTCGTCAAGCTGGACGACACCTACGCGTACAACCCGACCAGCGTCAGTTCGCTGTGCGGCGGGGCGAGCAGCGACACGATCCGCAACTACGTCGACGCGTCGCTGACGTGGTCCTCGAACGGGGCCTCGTGCGCGTTGCTGAAGATGCTGTGGGACCACGGCGCGGTCGATGAGCTGAACCAGACGTTCCAGGACCTGGGCCTGGAGACGCTCCAGGTCAAGGAGACCAACCCGGCCAACGGCGGGCACTGGAGCAACCCGGTCACGATGAGCTCCCTGGACACCGCCAAGCTCCTCACCCTCATCAACGGCGCACCGGGCACGGTGTGGACCGCGCCGAACGGCAAGGCCGTCACCCGGGACGTGCTGAGCAGGTCCTCGCGTGAGTTCTTCAAGAAGGAACTCGCCGACCAGGGCATGAACGACGTGCTGTCGACGGTCAACTGGTGCGGCGCGGACTACCCGGCCCCCGGCATCCCCCAGCTCGTCCCGTCCCGGTGGATCGCCGCCGACGGCAGCGTCACCGTCGACGGGGACGCCTACCAGCACGACGTGCGGCCCTGCAACGCCAAGGCCGAGGTGACCTTCGCCCACAAGACGGGCCTGGTCTCCAACTCCGGCAGCGACGCCGGCATCGTACGGTCCCTGCCCGGTAAGAACGGCCGCAACTACATCATCGCGGTGTTCTCCAACCTGGGGAACCAGTACGTCGACCCGAACCGCCCGCCGACCGCGCCGGGCGCGCACCCGGTGGCCTACAGCGAGAAGTACGCGCAACTCGGTCTGATCATCGACAAGTACGAGGCCGCGAAGCACGGCAGCCGCTAGGCGGCTCGCCGTCGCCGCCGAGGGTTCTTCGTCACCGGCGCCACGGAGACCCTCGGCGGCCGCCGCTCGGTTTGGCCGCCCGGCACCCGGGTCGTGAGGACGTCCGGGTGCCGGGCGGAGTCGTTCGTCAGCGCCGTCCGCGGCCGCGACGCCACAGCCACAGCCCGGCCGCCGCGCAGACCCCGGCCGCCGCGTAGAGCGCGCCGGGCCGCCGGCCCGCGGCCTCCGTCGCCTGCCGGCCGGTGCGCGCGACCGTCCGCCGCGCGGGCTCGGGCACGGCCTGCCCCACCTTGGCCACCGGCCCGGCCACCTGCTCCCGCACCTGCGGCGCCTTCTCCCGTACGGTCTGCGTCAGCGTTCCGAGGGTCCCGGTCGCCTGCTCGCGCAGTTGCGGGGCCTTCTCGCGTACGGTCTGCGTCAGCGTTCCGAAGGTGCCGGACGCCTGGTCGCGTAGCTGCGGCGCCTTCTCGCGTACGGTCTGCGTCAGGGTCCCGAGGGTGTCGGTCGCCTGCTCGCGCAACTGGGCGGCCTTGCCACGGACCCGCGCGGGCACGTCGGCCTTCGCCGCCAGCGCCTCCACGGTCTCGCCCAGTTCCTCTCTCGTCTGCTCGATGTCGGCCTTCAGCTCCTGCCGGTCATCCGGCCGGCCCTTCTTGTCTTCGGCGCCGCCCGCCGTCGGGGAGTCGCTCATCGGGAATGCCCTTCCTTGAGATGGTCCTTGATCTCGTGCACATCGGTCTTCACGGACTCGGTGGCCTGCTCGGGCAGGGGCGGCGTCGCCCGGCGCAGCCGCGACCGTCCCGCGGCGGCCAGCAGGCCGGCGATCGCCAGCAGCACCACGCCGACGATCAGGGCCGCCGCCCAGACCGGCAACGCGACCGCGAGGCCCGCGACCGCCGCGCCGATCAGCGTGGCGCCGCCGTAGAAGGCGACGGTCCCGGCCCCGCCGAACAGCCCGGCGCCGCGCCCCGCCTCCTTGCCCTTGTCGGCCAGTTCGGCCTTTGCCAGCGCGAACTCCTGATGGATCAGCTCACTGATCTGCCGCGTCGCCCGACTGACGAGTTCTCCGGTCGAATCGTCGTGCTCCGTGGGGGAGCCGGCCGGGGTCGTCGTGGAAGTACGGACGTCACTCGCCATGTCTGCACCTTCTCCGCGTTGACCGCTCTTCGTTCGGGGTAGATGCGGCGGGATACCCGGAGAGCAGCCGACCTAACACGAAGCGGAGTCTAAATACGGACTCGACCGGCGTTCGTGCTGTCGTCCGGGTCAAGGCGCTGCTGCTCCTGGGGCGGAGGTCCGAGGGCCTCGCGGAGATCGACCGGCTCTGGCGGCGCGTCGACGAGATCCCGGCCGACGGCGGACCCGCGGCCCGCAGTCATCCGGAGGTCGCGGTCGGCCTCCGCGTGTGGGCCGCGCGGAGGCCGACACGCGGGCTCGCCGGCAACTCGACGACCTGACGCGACGGCGGTGGCGGCCGGCCCTCGTCCAGGCGCTGTGCGAGATCTTCGAGGGTGCGTGCGCTCCCGAGGCAGGGGCCGGCCTGGAGGATCCGCTGGACCGCGCGATCGTGGCGGTCGTTCTCGCGAACGTCTAGGACGCGATCTGCACCGGGGTGCCGAGCGGCAGCATCTTCGCCATCTTGGTGATCACCGTGTTGCCGACGCGGACGCAGCCGTGGCTGACGGAGGTCCCGAGCGACTTGGGCTCGTTGGTGCCGTGGATGCCGATGATCGGATCCTGGCCGTTGAACTGGGTGAGCGTCGTCGAGTAGCCGTTCAGGCCGTAGGCGTACGGGCCGTACGCGCCGTTGGGGTTCGGCGCCTGCAGCAGTTCGGTGAGGTAGTAGCGGCCGCCGGGGGTGGGGGTGTCGGCCTTGCCGATCGCCGCCGGGGTGTCGATCAGCACTTGCTTGCCCTTGTACACCTTCACGCGGTGCGCCGACTGCAGGACCTGCACCCAGTAGCTCGTCTTGGCGGTCGTGACGTCTTTCGCGGCGATCCAGCCCTGGCTGCCGTTCGGCGGCGCCGGCAGCAGGACGTGCAGCCAGCCGGGCTTGGTGCCCACCACGAGGAAGACCCGCGTGACGCCGTCCGGGTTCGGGTTCTTCAGCCGCATGCTCGGATCGGCGTCCCCGGGGTTCTGGTAGATCTGCACCGTCTTCGTACGCGCGGTGGCGATCGTGCTCGGGCCGTCGCCGAACTTCGCCGAGTCGGTGGCGGCCGCCGTGGAGTTCGTGTCCGCCGCTGGGGCGCTCTTGCCCGGGTGGTCGGAGCCGCCGCCGCAGCCGGTCAGCGTGATACCGAGGGCGACGCCGATCGTCGCGGCCGCCCAGCGGGGCCGCGACGCGGCCGTGCTGATGGACATCGGTCTCGCTCCTTAGCGAATCGCGGGTTGGATGACAGGCGGACGGCCCGGGAACGCACCGTCCCGGGCCGCCTGTGAGCGTTCGTTCGCGGGCGCGCCGGGGATCGCGCCATCCCGGGCCGCCTGCGAGCGTTCGTCGTGTCCGGGAACGCGCCTTCCCGGATACGACGGTCAGCCTTCGTACGTCAGCCGGTGAACTTCGGCTGCGCCTTGACCGGCGTCGCCGGGCGGGCCTCGCCGCTGGGCGCCGTCGGGACCGGCGTCGCCGTCGCGGGCTTGGCGCTCGACTTGGTCGGGGTCGGGCTGGGCTTGTGCGTCACCGGCTTGCCCGGCTTGTGGGGCTTCTGTGTCGGGGTCGGCGCGGCGGCGCAGTGCTTCACGCCGAACGCTCCGTGCCGCTGCCAGACGGGCAGGTGATGGCGGTCCTTGCCATCGGGCCGGTACGCCACCACGGTCACCTTGGACGCGTGGGTCGGCAGTGCGACGGCACCGCCAGCGGGCGCGGGGATCTTGCTGTTGCTGTGGCCGCCCTTGTCGTCGTTCCAGGTGAACGGCACGGCGCCCCACGTGTTGGGGTTGTAGACCATCCAGTTCGGCTGACCGTTCGCGCCGCACTTGGCCTCGAGCCGGAGCGCGGGGTCCCGGTCGTTGCAGGCCCACGCGGGGGACGCGGCCAGGGTGGTGACGGCGAGAGAGGCCGCCGCACCGGCAAAGGTGAGAGTCGCCCTTTTCAGGCGCATGCAGTACCTCCAGCGAAGGGAAGTAGGTCTGAGAGCGCCGCGAGACTGAATTCATCAACGACGCACGCGGCACCCTATCCGCCAGATAACGCTCATGTCTCACTGTTCGCCTAGTTCTTTGTCATCCGTCACATTACTCCCAGCGATCATCGTCTGTCGGCATGTGATGGCGACATCGCCTGCGGGCCGGTGAACAGCTCTTATGTGATCTCGAGCGGCCGTCGGCTCTCTGACTGGCGGCTTTCTTCCGACCGAAAATTCGGTTCGATGCGACGGTGGCCGAAAGGCGAACAGGCGCGGGTCCCTCAGTGACCTGAAGATGGAAGGCCTGTGGCGTCGGTCGGCGCGGAATGCTCAGTGGCCGTTACGCGCTCCGGTTTGCGAATAGGACGATGGGTCGTAAACCGGGCGGCAGTGCTGGCGTTATCCGAGACTTTCGGCGGGTGCCGGTCTGGTGCGGTCATCAACGCCCTGGATCGCCGTCGTCCCTGGCACCGAAATCCTCGGCGCCGACTTCGAGACCATTCGGTGCGGGGGGCTGGGTACACCGTGGTCACGGGGGTTGGCAGGCTGGGGCCGGCCGGCGGGCGTCCCTAGCGTCGGCGGCATGAGAATTCCTGTCAGCCGACGAGCCGTCGCCCTCGCGACGGCCGCCTGTGTCGCTACCGCCGGGACCGTCGCGGGCCCCGCGTCCGCGAACGCGCGGACCCGGACCACGCACCCGGCCGGCGGCCGGGGCACCCTGGCCGCCGCCCCCGCACGCCTCGGCGTCCTCTCGGCCGAACAGACGCGCACGGCGCTGGGCAAGGCCGGGTTCGGGCGGTCCGCCGTCCGTTACGGCGTCGAACTCGACCGCCTCGTCTACCGCACCGTGGACGCTGAGGGCCGGCCGACGATCGCCAGCGGTCTGGTCGTGCTGCCACGGGGCGGTGACCGCAGGCCGCGCCTGGTGTCGTTCACCCACGGCACCCAGAGCTACAAGGAGGACGCCCCCTCGATCGGCGAGGACGACTTCTCCGCCGCCCCGGCGATGACGTTCGGCGCGGCGGGCTTCGCCGCCGTCACCCCCGACTATCTCGGGCTGGGCAAGGGACCGGGCACCCACCCGTGGATGGACGTCCCGTCGGAGACCACCGCCTCCCTGGACATGCTGCGCGCGGCCCGCGCGTTCATGGCAGGCCGGGGGCGGACGCCGCAGCGACGCGTGCTGGTCACCGGCTTCTCGCAGGGGGCGTCGGCGGCACTGGGACTGGCGCGGGCGCTGCAGGACGGCGCCGACCCCTGGTACCGGCTCGGCGCGGTGGCGCCGATCAGCGGCGCCTACGCCTTCCGCGACGTCGAGCTCCCGGCGGTTCTCGCGGGCCGGGAGATCCCCCCGAAGCTCGGCGTGGCCTATACGACGTACCTGCTCGTCTCCTGGAACCGCCTGCACCACCTCTACGACGCGCCGGGCCAGGTCTTCCGGGCGCCGTACGCCGACAAGGTGGAGCGACTGTTCGACGGGACGACTCCCGGGCAGGAGATGCTCGCGGCGCTGCCCGACGACCTCGACCATCTCCTCACCGCACACGGCCTCGACCTGCTGCGGCACCCGTCCGGGGCGTTCGCCGCGGCGCTGCGGGTGGCCGACGCGACCTGCACCGGCTGGGTGCCGCGCGTTCCCGCCCGGCTGTACTACGCCACCGGCGACGAGCAGGCGGTCACCGCCAACACCGACCGCTGCCGGGCGGCGTTCCGCGCGAGCGGTGCCGACCTGCGGACGATCGACCTCGGCCCGATCGACCACCAGGGCTCCCGGCACCTCGGGACGGCGGTGACCGGCACGGCGGCGATCGTCGACTGGTTCAGCCGCCTGCCCGCCTGACACGCCCTATGGGCTCGTCTCGTCCGGCGGCGCGGCCAGCGGCCTGAGGGCCCGCAGCAGCGCCGTCGGGTCGGGCACCCGGCGGAAGAACTCCGCGTCGGCCGCCTCCACCGCCTCGACCGCCGCCCGCGCCGCCTCCGCGCCCCGCTCGGTCACCCGGAGCCGCCTGGCGCGCGTGTCGGCAGGGTCGACGTGGCGCTCGACGAGGCCCTTGTCCTCGAGCTTGCGCACCACCTGCGACGTCATCTTGATGTCCGTGGCGGCCTGCCGGGCCAGGGTGAGCTGGTTCGGCTCCTCGCCCTGGGAGTTGAGCCACCAGGTGGTGGCCAGCAGGACGAACTGCACGTGGGTCAGGTCGAGCGGGGCCAGGGTCGTGGTCATCTCCCGCTGCCAGCGCAGCGTGACCTGCCAGAGCAGGAAGCCGGGGCTCTCGTCGGGATGGTGCGTCATCGGCCCTCGGCCAGCCGGACGAGCGCCGCGACGGTGTCGGGGAAGTCCGCGGTGATCGCCGGGCCCAGCTCGGGACCGACCTGGTCGGCGGCCGGTCCGTCGATCTCCGTGCGGTAGACGATTCGGCTCCGGCCGTGGCCGAGCGGTTCGACGCGGTGCGTCGTGGTGACGACGAAGTCGCCGGCGTCCAACTGGTCGACGAACAGCGCGTTCTCCGCCACCTCGACGACCTTCAGTACGACCGGTTCGTCATCGGGCGGCGTCATGGTGATCTGCGCTCCGACCGCGAACGGTCCGTCGATCTCGACCTTCTCGATCTCGGCGTTCCACATGCCCCAGCCGGGCACGTCGGCCCACAGCCGCCACACCGCCTCCGGAGAAGCGGCCGTCTCGGCGGTGTGCTCGTACTCCCACATGACCATGCTCCGTTCCTGGAAGGATCGGAACTTATTCTACGCACAGATGATCTGCGCGCTCAATATCTCTCAGGCGTTGCGCATCCAGTGGCCGGTGGTGCTCCAGCCGGTGAAGCGGCGGGCGGTCGGGGCGCTGTCGTCGTCCAGGCTGCCGCCGACGAGGACGTGCCGCAGCCCGGCGAGCACCGGCGCCACCCGCCGTACGACGTGCTCCGGGTGGCGCCGGACCTCCTCCTGGATCCCGGCGATGACGGCGATCTGCTCCTCCAGGCCGCACAGCGACAGGAAGAACACCACCTGCCGCCAGGCGTACGCGGCGTCCTTGATGAGGCCCAGCGGGTACCGGTTGCCCTCCACCCGGGCGGTGAGGCGGCACACGGTGGTGAACGCCCGGCGGGCGAGGTCCGCCCAGCCACCGGCCGGATCCACACCGATCGGGTGGACGAGCGCGGCGAGGTTGTGCGTCGTGAGGATCTGCGCCTGCTCGATCACCTTGCCGTTCGCCGCCACCCACGAGCCGCCCGCCAGGTCCCCGGCCCGCCCACGGCACACCACGGCGAACCGCTCGGGCTCGGGCAGCCCGCGGACCGCCGCGTAGTCGATCCCGTAGTACCGGTCGTAGAGCGTGCCCTCGAGCAGGTCGGCGGCCAGCCGGGCGGCGCGCGGGTACTTGGGGGAGAAGGCGCCCATGAAGATGTCGGCGGCCAGCTCCTCGGTGAACGGCACGTCCAGGCCCGCCTGCCGGGACAGCGTGGACAGCTCCCGGATCAGCGGGTTCGGCAGGATCGTGCCCGGGAAGCCCTGCAGCGCCAGCTCCCCAAGGCGTACGAGCGCGGTGTGCGCCGAGCCGCCGCCTCGAGCCGTCGCGCGACGAGCACCTGGGCCAGGGCGTGCGTCGCCGGGCGGGAGGCGTTGACGGCCTGGGCGGTACGGAGCGCGACGTGCCGCGCCGACCCGGGGACGCCGCGCCGGCGGACCATCGAGTCGACCGCGTGCCGCAGCAGGCCGCGCAGTCGCGGATCGAGCTCGCGCCCGGCGACCGCCTCCTCCAGCGCGGTGCGCAGGATCGCGAGGTTCTCCTTGGGGTGGCGATGCTTTGTGCACAGGGTGTGGACAGTGGCGAGCTCCCGGTACCGCGCGAGCAGGCCGGCGCCGCGCTCCCGCCAGCCGTCGAGTTCGGTGGCCGCGACGCGCCCGGACTCGACCGTCTCCAGCCAGTGCGTGAGGAGTTCGTCGGCGAACGGGTTCCAGACGGTGAGCGCCTCGTTCATCGCCGCGACCGCGTGGTTCGGGCGGCGGCCGTCGAGCGCGGCGCGCACCTCACCGACCGTCTCGCGATGCACGACCTCATCGTGGGAGGCGACCGCGCCGCGCGGCGCGGAACCGGTGGTCGGGCGTGGGGTGAGGCGGAGCCGGTCGGCGAAGGGGTGGATCTCCTCCAGCAGCGTGAGCGCCGCCGGCCGGTCGCCGGACCGCAGTAGCCACGCGACCGTGAGCAGCGCCGCCTCCTCCGGCACGGCCACCTCGTACGCGCCGCCGTCCAGCAGCGCGTACAGCTCGGCCAGGCCCGCGTCGGTCAGGTGGTGGCGGAACAGCGCGTACCGGTCGGCCGGCACGCCGGCCCGGCGGGCGGCCTCGACCTCGTGCGGCAGGAGGGGACCGCCGGCGGCGGCCTCGCCCGTGGCGAAGCCGCCGCGTACGACCTCCGGGGTGACCCAGACCGGGAACCCGGCGACCGGCGTCCGCGACCCGACCGTGACGGTGCCGTCCGCCATACGGGTCAGCACCCGCTCCCAGCGGCGCACGCGCTCCTCCGCGCGCCGCCGGGTCTCGTCGTCCTCGTGGTCGGACGCGGTCGTGAACGCCTTCGCCAGCTGCCAGGACGGGTACCCGGCGCCGATGCGCACCTCGGGAGGAACCATGCCGGCGTGGCGGGTTCCGCCCCCGCGCCCTCCGGGTCCAAGCCCGGTGCTCTGTCTGACTGAGCTACACGCCGATCGCAGCCCGAGCGTAGGAGCGGATGTTCACCTCGGCAACGCGTTAACTCACCGCACGGTCGGCGGGAGCAGCTCGTCCGGCAGGCCCTGGAAGGTGACCGGGACCTGGAAGCGCCGGATCGCGGCGGTGCCGACGGACGTGTGCAGCGGCGCCGTCGTCGCGGGCCAGGGACCGCCGTGCTGCATCGACCGGTTCACCGCGACGCCGGTGGGCCAGCCGTTGTAGACGACCCGGCCGACGTGCCGGGCCAGCTCGGCGACGAGGCCGCGCGCCAGGTCGGCGTCGGACGGCTCGGCGTGCACGGTCGCGGTGAGCGAGCCGGGCACGGCGGCGACGGCGGCGCGCAGCTCCTCCTCCGAGGAGTACTCGACGATGACCGAGGCCGGGCCGAAGCACTCCTCCGTCAGCTCGGGCCGCGCCGCGAACTCCTCGGCGCTCACCGCGAACAGGTGCGCCCCGGCGCCCTCCGCGACGGTGCGCGTCGCGCCCGCGAGGCGCTCGACGCCGGTGCGGAACCCGTCGGTGATCTGCGGGGTCAGCAGCGCCGGCGCCGCGACCGCCGCGACCGCCTCCGAGAGCACGGGCTCCAGGCCGTGCCCGGCGGGCAGGAACAGCAGGCCCGGCTTCGTGCAGAACTGCCCGGACCCGAGCGTGAACGACCCGACGTAGCCGCGCGCGATCTCCGCACCGCGGGCGGCGACCGCCGCCTCGGTGACGAAGGCCGGGTTGATGCTGCCCAGCTCGCCGTAGAACGGGATCGGGTCCGGGCGGCTCGCGGCGGCGTCGAACAGCGCCCGCCCGCCGCGTACGGAGCCGGTGAACCCGGCCGCCCTGATGTTCGGGTCGTTGATCAGGGCCATGCCCGCGTCGAACCCGTGCACGAGCGCGAAGGTCCCCTCGGGCGCGCCCGCCTTGGCGAGGGCCTCGGTGACGATCTCGGCGGTACGCGCGGACGTGCGCGGGTGGCCGGGGTGGGCCTTGACGATGACCGGGCAGCCGGCCGCCCAGGCCGAGGCCGTGTCGCCGCCCGCGACCGAGAACGCGAACGGGAAGTTGCTCGCGGCGTACACCGCGACCGGCCCGATCGGCAGCAGCGCCCGGACGAACCCGGGCTCGGCGACGTCCTGCTGGAAGCCCTCGCCGCGCGCCTCGCCTGCCAGCAGCCGCAACTGGCCGGTGGTACGTTCCACCTCGCCGCTCAGGCGGGTGGTGCCGAGCGCGGTCTCGGCGTCGGCCAGCGGCACGAGCTCGTCGGCCGCGGCCTCGAGGGCGCCGGCGACGGCCTCGAGCAGCGCGGCCCGGTCGGGCAGCGGCAGCTCCGCGAGGGTGCGCGCGGCCTTCGCCGCGGCGACGCCCAGCGCGGCGACCGTCTCGGGGGACGTCTCCGGCACGCCCGGCTCCAGGCGTTCGCCGGTCCGGGGATCGACTCCGTACAGCAGCGTCATCGCACGTCTCCGTCGGTGGGGAAGCGGTTCAGGGTGCCGGGCAGGCGGGAGCCGAGCGGGGACATGCCGCCGTCCGCGCCGAGACGCTCCAGGATGTCCAGTGCCAGGCGGCCGCGGTGGACGCGCTCCCGCATGGCGTTGACGGCCAGGTCGCGCAGGTGGCGGCCGACCGGGTAGATGCCGGGCATGTTGCGCAGGCCGAACTTCAGGTAGATCGGCGCGCCGCAGCGGATCAGCTCGGCCGCGTCGTACAGCCGGACGAAGCCGCCGAGGTCGTCGGGCGCCTCGACGTAGAAGTCCATCGGCGCGGCGCTCTGCGCCCGCAGCTCGGCGATCTGCCCGATCGTCAGGTCGCTGGGCACGTTGATGGAGTCGCCGCCGAGCTTCTCCCAGATCGCGTACGCGGCCGGGTTGACCGGCCCGACCAGCGCCGAGACCTTGAAGGTGACATCGGCGGGCAGCACGCCGGCCGCGCGCAGCCGGTGCAGCGTCCACAGCACGCCCTCGTCGGCGACGAGCAGGCAGCGGACGCCGAGGGCGACGGCGCGCTCGGCCTCCTCGACGCACTGGGCGAGCTGGTCGCGGCCGCGGGCGCGCGGCCCGGAGCCGCCGGACGACGCCTTGACGCCGGCGCCGACGTCCCAGGTGCCGCGCGGGCCGACGAACAGGCACAGCTCGATGTGGCGCTCCTCGCACGCCTTGACCATCTCGGTGATCTCGGCGTCGGTGAGCATCCAGATGCCGCTGCCCTGGCTGATGCGGTGGATCGGCACCTCGAGGCGGTCGATCTCCTCCAGCGCGGCGGCCAGCACCTCCGGCCCCTCACAGGAGGGCAGCTCGGTGCGCCAGCTTCCGCCGTCGGGGAACCGGGCCTCCGAACCGGCGGGGGCGCCGCCGCGGGCGGGCATGCCGAGCCGGTCGAGCAGGTGCTCACCGGGATACCGGGAAACGCTCATTACGGGTACTCCTAGGGCTTCAGGATGATCTTGCCGACGTCGTCGCCGCCCCGGCCGAGCAGCGCCACCGCTTCGGGGTAATCCTCCAGCGGCAACTCGTGTGTGACCAGAGGGTCGAGGTCGAGCAGGCCGGCGGTGAACGCCCGTACGGCGTGTGCCCAGGCCGCCGACGAGGCGCCGAACACGCTAGTGATCGTCAGCTGACGTTCGACGATCACGGACGGGGACAGCATCTCCGGTTCCACGCCGGGGATTCCGGTCAGCACCAGCCGGCCGCCCTTGCGCACCTGCCGGGCGGCGGCCGCCGCCGAGTCACGGGCGCCGGCGGTCTCCACGACGACGTCGAGGTGGAGCTCGCCGAGTTCGCTCGGGTGGAAGTAGGCGGTCGCCCCGCCCGCCCGCGCGACCGGCTCGCGGCCGGCGCGCGGGTCGCTGACGACGAGCTCGGCGGGGGACGAGGCGGCCAGGAGCTGGATCGTGAGCAGGCCGAGCGTGCCCGCGCCGACCACGCCGACCCGCTCGCCGGGCAGCGGCGCGGCGCGCAGCACGGCGGCGGCGGCGACCGCCGCCGGTTCGAGCAGCACGGCGGCCCGCAGGTCGGTGCCCGGCGGCAGCGGGTGCAGCAGCCGGGCCGGCACGACCAGGTGGTCGGCGAACGCCCCGGGCCGGGTGAACCCGATCTCGTCGTAGCCGGCGCCGCACAGGTTCGTGTCGCCCTCGCGGCAGCGGACGCAGGTCTGGCAGCTCACGAAGCCCTCGCCGACCGTCGGCAGGCCGGTCAGCGCCGGGTCGACGCCGGGACCGGTCGCCACGATCGTCCCCGACCACTCGTGGCCGGGAACGATGGGGAAGGAGCAGTACGCCTCCGGGCGGCCGCCCTCGTACAGCTCGCGGTCGCTGCCGCAGATGCCGGCCGCGGCGACGCGGACGAGGACCTCGCCGGGGCCGGGCACGGGCACGTCTCCCTTGATCAGCCGGTGCCGGCCCGGCCGCTCCAGGAGGATGGACCGGCTCACTTGGTCCGGGCCGGGTCGCGGTAGTGCCAGTCCTCTTTGAACAGGTTGAAGTTGGCCTGCTGGCGGGGGAACTCGGCGAGCGCGTCCAGGTCGAGCTCGACGCCGAGACCGGGGGCCTCGGGCAGCGAGAAGTACCCGTCGACGACCTCGGGCAGGCCGGGGGCCACGCCCTTGATCGCCGAGTCGGCGAAGTCGTTGAAGTGCTCCTGGATCTTGAAGTTCGGCGTGCAGGCCGCCAGGTGCAGGTTGGCGGCGGTGAGCACCGGGCCGCCGACGTTGTGCGGGGCGATGAGGGTGTAGTGCGTCTCGGCGGTGGCCGCGAGCTTGCGGGTCTCCAGGATGCCGCCGATGTGGCCGACGTCCGGCTGGATGATGTCCACGGCCTGCAGCTCGAACAGCTCGCGGAACTCGATCCGGTCGTGGATGCGCTCGCCGGTCGCGATCGGCAGGTCGGTGTGCGCGGAGACCTTGGCGAGGGCCTTGAGGTTCTCCGGCGGGCAGGGCTCCTCGAGCCAGCTCGGGTTGAACGGCGCGAGCAGGCCGGCCAGCCGGATCGCGGTCGCCGGAGAGAACCGGCCGTGCATCTCGACGAGCAGCTCGGCCTCGTCGCCGATGGCGTCGCGGACGGCCTCGACGAGGCTCACCGCGCGCATCGTGTCGGCGTGGTCCAGCTCCATCGTGCCGGTGCCGAACGGGTCGAACTTGAGCGCCTTGTACCCGCTCTCGATCACCTTCCTGGCCGCGTCGTGGAACGCCTCGGGGGTGAGGTCGACGGTGTACCAGCCGTTGGCGTACGCCTTGATCTTGTCGCGGACCTTGCCGCCCAGGAGCCGCCACACGGGCTGGCCGAGGGCCTTGCCGACGATGTCCCAGCAGGCCATCTCGACGCACGCGATCCCGGACATCGCGATCTCGCCGGCCCGGCCGTAGTCGCCGTACTTCATCCGGTGGACGAGGTCCTCGATGTCGAAGGGGTCGGAGCCCTTGATGTGGTTGATCTCCGCCTCGGCGAGGTAGCCGATGAGCGCGTCGGTGTGGCTGAGCATCCGCGCCTCGCCGACGCCCGTGAGCCCCTCGTCGGTATGGACCTGAACGAACGTCAGGTTGCGCCAGGGGGTGCCGGCGACGTGTGTCGAGATTCCGGTGATGCGCATGTGAAGCAACGCTCCTCTTGGTACGGGCCGGAGGCGGGCCGCGATGACCTCCCGGAAGCCGGATGTTACCGGTCACATGGGCAAAGTCAATGGCCGAGCCGAGGCAGGGGCGTTGCAGAACTGTGTCTTGACATCGGATTTGTGACCGGTAACACTCCCGACACAGCAGTGGGAAACCAGGCCGTAATACCGGCGTAACCGCCCAGCCCCACCCCAAAGGTGAGACATGAAAATCACAAAGCTGGCCACGATGGCCACGGGCCTGTTCATGGCCCTCAGCGTGACCGCGGCGTGCGGTTCGAGCACGAAGACCGTCGACAAGAAGGGCTCGGACGCCGGTTCGGCCAAGGGCGCGCTGATCGGCGTCACCATGCCGACCAAGTCCTCCGAGCGGTGGATCCACGACGGGGACAACCTGAAGGCCTCGCTGGAGAAGCTGGGCTACAAGGTCGACCTGCAGTACGCCGAGAACGACATCCCCACCCAGGTCAACCAGATCGAGAACCAGATCACCCGGGGCGCCAAGCTCCTGATCGTCGCCTCGATCGACGGCACCGCCCTCACCACGCAGCTGCAGGAGGCGGCCGACAAGAAGATCCCGGTCATCGCCTACGACCGGCTGATCCGCAAGACGCCGAACGTCGACTACTACGCGACCTTCGACAACTACAAGGTCGGCGTCCTGCAGGCCGAGTCCCTCCTCACCGGCCTCGGCCTGAAGAAGGAGGACGGCTCCGACGGCACCGCCAAGGGCCCGTTCAACATCGAGGTCTTCGCCGGGTCGCCCGACGACAACAACGCGACGTTCTTCTACAACGGCGCGATGGCCACCCTGAAGCCGTACATCGACAAGGGCACCCTGGTCGTCAAGAGCAAGGAGACCGACTTCAAGACCGTCGCGATCCTGCGCTGGGACCCGGCCACCGCGCAGAAGCGCATGGAGGACCTGATCACCAAGGCCTACACCGGCGGCGCGAAGGTCCAGGGTGTGCTCTCCCCGTACGACGGCCTGTCGATCGGCATCCTGTCCGCCCTCAAGAGCGCCGGCTACGGCACCTCCGGCCAGCCGTACCCGGTCGTGACCGGCCAGGACGCCGAGCTCGCCTCGGTCAAGTCGATCATGAAGGGTGAGCAGTACGCCACCGTCTACAAGGACACCCGCCAGCTCGCCGCGGTGACCGTCAAGATGGCCGACACCGTCCTCAAGGGCGGCAAGCCCGAGGTGAACAACACCAAGGACTACAACAACGGCGTCAAGGTCGTCCCGTCGATGCTGCTCCAGCCGGTCGTGGTCTACAAGGACAACGTCCAGAAGACCCTGATCGACACCGGCTACTACACGGCCCAGCAGGTCCAGTAGCGGGTCAGGGGCGGGGGGGGGGGGGGGGGGGGGCGGGGGGCGGCGGGCCACGCGGGTAGGGGGTGACCGGAGTCGCAGCAGTTATAGTTTGTGATAACTAGCATTTACT
>NZ_JBFAUM010000033.1:0-79181 GCF_040679195.1 Actinoallomurus sp. NPDC052308
GTGACGCTCACGCCGGAGCCGCGCGCGTCACCGAGGTCAACAACCTCGTCACCCGGTTCTTCGACGCGCAGAAGATGATGCGTCAGTTGCCGTCCTGGCCGGGTCGGCCGTCAGCTCGTGAGCTTCTCGATGATCAGCTCACGGGCCCGGCCGGCGTCGGCCTGACCGCGCGTCGCCTTCATGACCGCGCCGACCAGCGCGCCCGCCGCCGCGACCTTGCCGCCACGGATCTTGTCCGCGACGTCCGGGTTGGCGGCGATGACCTCGTCGATGACCGAGCCGAGCTGGCCCTCGTCGCTGACGACCTTCAGGCCGCGCTTCTCGACGACCTCGTCCGGCGTGCCCTCGCCGGCGAGCACGCCGTCGAAGACCTGCCGGGCCAGCTTGTCGTTGATGCTGCCCTCGGCGACGAGCGCGCTCACCCGCGCGACGCCGGCCGGGGTGACCGGCAGCGAGGCCAGGTCGACACCCTGCTCGGTGGCCCGCCGGGACAGCTCGTTCATCCACCACTTGCGGGCCGCGGCCGGGTCGGCGCCCGCGCGCACGGTGTCCTCGATCAGATCGAGCGCGCCGGCGTTGACGATGTCCTGCAGCTCCTTGTCGGCGACGCCCCACTCGTCCTGCACCCGGCGGCGGCGGGCGGCGGGCAGCTCCGGAAGGCCGGCGCGCAGCTGCTCGACCCACTCGCGCGACGGCGCCATCGGCACCAGGTCGGGCTCGGGGAAGTAGCGGTAGTCCTGCGCCTCCTCCTTGCTGCGCCCGCTCGTCGTCGTGCCGGTGGCCTCCTGGAAGTGCCGGGTCTCCTGGATCACCTTGCCGCCCGCGTCCAGGACGCCGGCCTGCCGCTCGATCTCGAACCGGACGGCGCGCTCGACGGAGCGCAGCGAGTTGACGTTCTTGGTCTCGGTGCGGGTGCCCCACTCGGACGCGCCCTTGGGCATCAGCGAGACGTTCACGTCGCAGCGCATCGAGCCCTGCTCCATGCGCACGTCCGAGACGCCGACCGCGCGTACGAGCTCACGCAGTTCGGTGGCGTACGCCCGCGCGACCAGCGGCGCCTTGTCGCCCGTCGCGACGATCGGCTTGGTCACGATCTCGACGAGCGGGATGCCGGCCCGGTTGTAGTCGACGAGAGAGTGGTCGGCCCCGTGGATCCGGCCGGTGGCACCGCCGACGTGCAGCGACTTGCCGGTGTCCTCCTCCATGTGGACCCGCTCGATCTCGATGCGGTACGTCTCCCCCTCGACCTCGACGTCGAGGTAGCCGTCGACGCAGAGCGGCTCGTCGTACTGCGAGATCTGGAAGTCCTTCGGCATGTCCGGATAGAAGTAGTTCTTCCGGGCGAAGCGGCACCACTCGACGATCGAGCAGTTCAGCGCCAGGCCGATCTTGATGATGCCCTCGATCGCGGAGCGGTTCGTGACCGGCAGCGACCCGGGCAGCCCCAGGCAGACGGGACAGACCTGGGTGTTCGGCTCCGCGCCGAACTCGGTCGCGCACCCGCAGAACATCTTCGTCTTCGTGCCCAGCTCGATGTGGGTCTCGATGCCCAGCACCGGCTCATATCTCGCCAGCGCCTCGTCGTACGGCACGAGCGTCGTCGTGTCAGCCATGCTGGTATCCCAGCCTCTCCAATGCTTCGATCATCTCGTCCCACCAGTCTCTGAAGGCGGGAACCCTTCGCAGTACGTCGATCTGGACGGTCGTGCCCACCCGGATCACATAGTCGCGTACGCCATGCTCACCGGTGGCCTTCCGGCCGGCGACCTGCCGAACGATCGCCTCGAACTCCTCTTTCGGCCGGAGTACGGAATGCACCCGCTCCGGTTCGAATCCGGGTTCGGGAAGCTTACGGACGCGCAGCGCGGTCCTGATCGCCTCAGGATCGGCCAGGAGCCACGCCTCGGTCTCCCGCACCGGAACCACGGGGACGAGCGGCTCCCGGTAGCCGGCCTCTTGCCAAGCCTCCCGCATCCGCTTGATCACCAGGTCGGACTTTCCCGGCGGAGCCCCATCGTGGTGGTACAGCGCGACGTCGAACGTCCCGAGCTCCGCCTCGATCGCCCGCACCACGGAGTCCGGGTGCTGGTTGCCGGCCTCGGGCAGGGATCGGATCTCCTGGACCTCGCCACAAGCCGGGAAGCGTTCCCGGCACATGTCCTGCAGAGCGCGCTGCAGCACCACCGGAAGGAACCAGTCGTCGGACGGCCCCTCGCGTACGAGGACACAGCTAAGGCTACGCATCAGACCGGTTCCTCGACTCCGGCCCGAAAGCGGCGAAGCTCGGAATCGGTGATCCGCGCCCAGCGCTCGCCGGAGCCGGTCACCGGGCCACCTGGCTCGCGGATCCAACGCACCCGCGTCACGTGGCTCGCCACTCCGCCTTCCAGGACGGTCGTCGTGTCGAGGAAGACGATCCGGTCTCGCTCGACCACGTCAAGGATCACCGGTGAATGACTCGTCACCAAAGCCTGCCTGAGCGACGCGAGCTGGAAGGCGCCGGGCCGTAGCTCATCGTTGGGATCCGCTCGGATATCGCTCACCAACTCCTGGATCAACGCCAGGAGATGCCGCAGGCGTTCGGGGAACACGCCGTTCTCCGGTTCTTCCACCGCCACTAGGCCAGCTCCCGGATCATGCAGAGCCGCCAAGATAGCGAGCATCCGGAGAGTCCCGTCAGAAGCGAACTCCGCGCCGACCGGGCCGGTGTACGGGGAGGAGAATTCCAGCCTGACGTCTCTTCGTCGCTCGTCCTCGACGATCTCGAACCCGCTGACCTCACGAACCAGTCCGACAAGATGCGTCTCGATGTCGGCGACCACCCCGAGGGGGCGGTTCTCGCCTCCCGTCCGCCGGCTCAACCAGCGAAGGAAGTTCGGCAGGTGGCGTCCGTGTACGTCCATGAACTCCGGGCCACCCATCTCGCTGGACGCACGAAGCGCGCCGGCCTCAAGATGGAGAGTCCGAATGTAGAGGAGTTCCGCCTCGACCCTACCGACGATCTCATCGTCCACGGGGTCCTCGCCCCGATGCGAAAGCAGCAGGGAAAGGACGGACGACTCTCGTGCGGCTGCGGCGGCACGCCTTTCGATCACTCTGGGCCGCGCCTCGTAGGAGAGATACGCTTCCTGCCACTTTTCAGCCGCGCCGAACCTGACCGGCCACGTATCCGCCCGAAGGTCCAGCGAGATGAGGCGTTGGGCGTCCGCAACCAGACCTTCCAGCCGACCGGGTGGTGCTCCCCACGAGAGCTCCAGCTCGTACCGCCAGCGACTCGGTAGAGCGTCACCCCAAAAGGGCGAGGGCTGGAAAACGAATTCGGCGGCGAATCGGATCTTTTCGCAGCGAGATCTGTCCCCGCGCTGCCGGAACAGTCCACGCGCGTCACCGCGTACGGCCGCGACCGCATCGTCGAGCCCTTCCGTGGCCGCGAGCGCGAAGAACGTCAGTGCCTCGACGAGGTTGGACTTGCCGCTGGCGTTGGTGCCGATGATGGCGAGGAACGGCGGCAGGTCCAGGCTGAAGTCCGAGAAGGACTTGAAGCCGTCGATCTCGATGCGGGTGATCATGCCGCCGTTCCTCCCCCCTACAGTTCGGGGGCCTTGGCCAGGAGCGGGCCGCCCCAGCGGTCCTGCAGGGCCCGCTCGACGGCGGCGCCGACACGGTAGACCCGGTCGTCGGCGAGGACCGGCGCCATGATCTGCAGACCGACCGGCAGGGAGTCCTCGTCCGCCAGGCCGCACGGCACCGAGATCGCGGCGTTGCCGGCGAGGTTGGACGGGATCGTGCACAGGTCGGCGAGGTACATCGCCATCGGGTCGTCGGCGCGCTCGCCGATCGGGAACGCGGTCGTCGGCGTCGTCGGCGAGATCAGCACGTCCACCTGCTCGAACGCGGCGTCGAAGTCGCGCGCGATCAGCGTGCGGACCTGCTGGGCCTTGCCGTAGTAGGCGTCGTAGTAGCCGCTGGACAGGGCGTAGGTGCCGAGCATGATCCGGCGCTTGACCTCCGGCCCGAAGCCCGCGGCGCGGGTGAGCGCCATGACCTCCTCGGCCGAGCGGGTCTCGTCGTCGCCGACGCGCAGGCCGTAGCGCATGCCGTCGAACCGGGCCAGGTTGGACGAGCACTCCGACGGCGCGATCAGGTAGTACGCCGGCAGGGCGTAGGTGAAGTGCGGGCAGGACACCTCGACGACCTTGGCGCCGAGCGACTCGAGCAGCTCGACCGCCTCGTGGAACCGCGCCAGCACTCCCGGCTGGTAGCCCTCGCCGCCGAACTCCTTGACGACGCCGACGCGCAGGCCGGCGACCTCGGCGCGGCGCGCCGCCTCGACGACGGGCGGCACCGGCTGGTCGATCGAGGTGGAGTCCATCGGGTCGTGCCCGGAGAACACCTCGTGCAGGAGCGCGGCGTCCAGCACCGTACGGGCCAGCGGGCCCGGCGTGTCGAGCGAGGACGCGAACGCGATCAGGCCGTACCGGGAGGACCCGCCGTAGGTCGGCTTCATGCCGACGAGGCCGGTGACCGCGGCGGGCTGGCGAATCGAGCCGCCGGTGTCGGTGCCGGTCGCCAGGGGCGCCTCGTACGCGGCGACGGCCGCGGAGGAGCCACCGGACGAGCCGCCGGGGATCGTGTTCAGGTCCCACGGGTTGTGCGTGGCGCCGAACGCGCTGTTCTCCGTCGAGGAGCCCATCGCGAACTCGTCCATGTTGGTCTTGCCGAGGATGACCAGCCCGGCCTCGCGCAGCCGCCGCGTGACGGTCGCGTCGTACGGCGGACGCCAGCCCTCCAGGATCTTGGAGGAGGCGGTCGTCGGCATGTCGGTGGTCGTGAAGACGTCCTTGTGCGCGATCGGCACTCCGGCCAGCGGGCCCAGCGCCTCCCCCGCCGCGCGGCGCTCGTCGACCGTGCGGGCCTGCGCGAGCGCGGTCTCCGGGTCGACGTGCAGGAACGCGTTGACGGAGTCCTCGACGGCGGCGATCCGGTCGAGGTGCGCCTGGGTGACCTCGACCGCCGACGCCTCGCCGGAGGAGATCAGCCCGGCCAGCTCGGCCGCGGTCTTCTTGATGATTTCCATGCTCACGCCTCCTCGTCGAGAATCCGCGGGACCTTGAAACGCTGCTCCTCTGCGGCGGGCGCGCCGGACAGCGCCTGGTCGGGCGTGAGCGAGGGCCGCACTTCGTCGGTGCGGAAGACGTTGGTCAGCGGCAGCGCGTGCGAGGTCGGCGGGATGTCCTCGGCGGCGACCTCCTGGACGCGCGCGACCGCGGAGATGATGTCATCGAGCTGGGTGGCGAGGTGGTCGAGCTCGTCCTCGCGCAGCGCCAGCCGGGACAGCCGGGCGAGGTGCGCGACCTCATCGCGGGTGATGGCTCCGCCGCCGCGGGCCTGGCCCGCGGCGGCGGAGCCTTGGGCGGCGTGCTCGTTAAGCATGTCGAAACCGTTTCTGCGATCGATGGGTTCTCAGCCATCCTAGAGGGCGGCTGGAACCGGCCACGACCGGTTAACAAGCGGTTTACGCAGGCCTGGTGAGGAGGCGCCTCAGAGCGCGGCGCCCTCAGGCGCCTGGAGCTTCGTGACGTGCTCGCGCAGCCAGTCGGTCGCCTCCGCCGCGGTCATCGGCGGCTGGAAGTGGTAGCCCTGGCCGGCGTCGCAGCCCAGGTTGCGCAGGAGGTGCTCGGTCTCGGGGTTCTCGACGCCCTCGGCGACCGAGCGCAGGCCGAGCGTGCGGGCCAGATCGATGATCGACCGGACGATGATGGCGTCGTCGCCCGCCTCGCGGAGCCGGCTGACGAAGGAGGCATCGATCTTGATCTCCTCGACCGGCAGGCTCTTCAGCCGGACGAGCGAGGAGTAGCCGGTGCCGAAGTCGTCCAGGCTGAGCGGGATGCCCAGTGCGGCGAGCGCCTGGACGGTGTCGGCGGCGTAGGCCGGTTCGTTCATCAGGATCCGCTCGGTGATCTCCAGCTGCAGCGCCTGCGGCGGCACCTCGTGCCGGAGCAGCCCGGCCGCGATCATCTCGGTGAGCGCCGAGTCGAGCAGGTCACGGCCGGAGGCGTTGATGGCGACCTGGACGCGCAGCCCCGCCTTCCACCAGCGCGCGACCTGGGTCAGCGCGGCGTCGACCACGAAGTCGGTGATGCCGCGCATGAGGTAGGTCTGCTCGGCGATCGGCAGGAACTGCTCCGGGGTCAGCAGGCCCTTCTGCGGGTGCCGCCAGCGCAGCAGCGCCTCCATGCCGACCGGGCGGCCGTTGCCCAGGAACAGTTTGGGCTGGAAGAACAGCTCCAGCTCGCGGCGGTCGATGGCGCGGCGCAGCTGCCCCTGCCGGCCGAGGCGTTCGGGCGAGTTTCGGTCCCGATCGGGTGAATAGATCTCTACCCCGGTGCGGTTTTCCTTCGCCACGTACATCGCAACGTCGGCGCGCTGCAGCAGCAGTTCGAAGTCGGGCGCGTGGTCGGGGTGGAGCGCGATGCCGACGCTGGCCTCCAGGTCGAACGACATCCCGTCGAGGCGCACCGGTTCGTTCAGCGCGGCCCGGAGCCGCGCCGCGACCTCGCGGGCGCCGCGTGCGTCACGCACGGTGGGCAGCAGCACCGCGAACTCGTCGCCGCCGAGCCGCGCGACCAGGTCACCGGGCCGCACGCTGTGGGTGAGACGGTGCGCGACGAGCTGCAGGAGGCGGTCGCCGGTCGGGTGCCCGAGCGTGTCGTTGACCTCCTTGAACCGATCCAGGTCGAGGAGGAACAGGCCGACCCGCCGGGGCGGCTCGTGGTCCCGGCCCCGCGCGGTGAGGGCCCGCTCGGCCTCGTGGCGCGCCTGTGCAAGCGCTTCCTCGGTGCGCATGATGAGGAGCTTGCGGTTGGGCAGGCCGGTGAGGCCGTCGTGCAGGGCCTGGTACTCGCGGCTGACCGACACCGAGGCGTTGATGTAGACCGCGATGAACGGCAGGACGAACAGCGGGACGAACGCCGCCGACCAGCTCATCACCACGACGACCAGCGGCGCCAGCCCGAGCAGCGCGCTGTGCACGAGGAGTTGCAGGCCGAGGTTCCAGCGCATGGTCTTGAGCACGGAGGTGCGCTCGTGCAGCGCGATCGCGGCGTTGACCAGCACGAGGTTGACCAGGAAGTACGCGACCCCGGCCAGCAGCGTGGTCGGCAGGTCGAGGGCGTGCGGCGTCCACGGGTGCGTCGGCGACGCCGTGACGCCGGACATCAGCAGCACCAGCCCCGCCGCGGCGAAGCTCAGGGTGTACTGCCCGACGTTGAAGGCGGTGCGGTGCAGGGCCCGCCGGCGCAGCATGCCGGTCGCCACCGTGGCGATGGCGTGCAGGAGCAGCGCGGTCGGCAGACCGGCGTAGATCAGCGTGGCGAAGGTGAAGGTCGTGGAGACCGTCGCGCCGGTGGTCTCGGTGGAGCCCGGCGTGATGATCGGCTTGAGCTCGCCGGACACGATCAGCAACGCCAGGATCCAGAAGAGCGGGGCGCCGACCAGCGTCCGAAGGTCGCCGACGCTCAGGTAGGCGAGCGAGGTGGCAAGGGCCGCGACGCCGACCACCGTGACACAGACGACGTAGCTCCACAACGGAGAGCCACGCCGCGGGACCGTGTCCCGCGTGTTATTCGGGTCCTTCATCACGTCCTCGGGGGGTTACACCCAAACCTTGCGTTTTGGGGGGAGGCGATGGTGTTTGGACGGACACAAGTAGTGCTGAGGGGAGACTACGACGTCCGAGCAACTTCGCGGAACCGATTGCGCACGTTGCGTTACGCCTACACCCGGCCGCCGAACCACCCCTCAGTAATCAATCGATACCGTACAGTATCGCCTCGCAGGTCAGCATGACCAGATTCTGGGGACAATCACTCCTCTCCGACGGTCGCGATTTCCGTGGCCGCATCCGGCCCCTTCTCCAGCAGCACCTGGAAACCCGCCTCGTCCAGCAGCGGAACCCCCAGCTTGACCGCCTTGTCGTACTTCGACCCCGGGCTCTCCCCGTAGACGACGAACCCGGTCTTCTTCGACACCGAGCTGGACACCTTGCCGCCGAGATTCTGCACGGCCTCGGTCGCGGAGTCGCGGCTGAAGCCCTCCAGCGACCCGGTGATGACGACGGTCACGCCCTCCAGCGGCCGCGGCCCCTCCGCGGCGCCCTCGTCCTCCATCCGCACGCCCGCCCGGCGCCACTTCTCGACGATCTCGCGGTGCCAGTCGACGGCGAACCACTCCTTGACCGACGCCGCGATCGTCGGGCCGACGTCCTCGACCGCCGTCAGCTCCTCCTCCGACGCCTCGGCGATCCGGTCCAGCGAACGGAACTCCCGCGCCAGCGCCTGCGCGGCCGTCGGCCCGACGTGCCGGATCGACAGCGCGACCAGCACCCGCCACAGCGGCTGCTTCTTGGCCTTCTCCAGCTCCTCGAAGAGCTTCTCGACCGTCTTCTTCGGCTCACCGGACTTGTTCGCGAAGAAGGTGACGACCTTCTCCTCGCCCGTCTTCTCGTCGATCTTCGGAAGGCCGGTGCGCTGCTCGCGGACCACCGACTTGATCGGCAGCAGCTGCTCGACGGTCAGGTGGAACAGGTCGCCCTCGTTCTTGACCGGCGGGTCCGCCGGCTCCAGCGGCTGGGTGAGCGCGGTCGCCGCGACGTAACCGAGCGCCTCGATGTCGAGCGCGCCCCGGCCGGCCACGAAGTAGAGCCGCTCCCGGAGCTGCGCCGGGCACTCCTTGGCGTTCGGGCAGCGGATGTCGACGTCGCCCTCCTTCTGCGCGCGCAGCTCGGTGCCGCACTCCGGGCACACGCTCGGCATGACGAACTCCCGCTCGGTGCCGTCGCGCAGGCCGTCCACCGGGCCGACGATCTCCGGGATGACGTCGCCCGCCTTGCGCAGGACGACCATGTCGCCGATCCGCACGCCCTTGCGCTTGACCTCGTCGGCGTTGTGCAACGTGGCGTACGCGACCGTGGAGCCCGCCACCTTGATCGGCTCCATCACGCCGTACGGTGTCACCCGCCCGGTGCGCCCGACCCCGACCTTGATGTCGAGGAGCCGGGTGTTGACCTCCTCCGGCGGGTACTTGAACGCGATCGCCCAGCGCGGCCACCGGCTGGTCGAACCCAGCCGCCGCTGCAGCGCGAGCTGGTCGACCTTGACCACGACGCCGTCGATCTCGTACGCGGGCTCGTGCCGGTGCTCGCCGTAGTACTCGATGAACTCCCGTACGTCGTCGAGGCCGTCGACGACCTTGTACCGGTCGCTGACCGGCAGCCCGAACGACCGCATGATCTCGTAGGAGTCCGACTGGCTGTCCGGCTGCCTGCCACCGCGCCACGCGCCGAACCCGTGCACGATCATGCTCAGCGGACGCCGCGCCGTGACCCGCGGGTCCTTCTGCCGCAGCGAGCCGGCCGCGGCGTTGCGCGGGTTGGCGAACGGCGCCCTGCCCGCCTCGACCAGCCCCTCGTTCAGCTTCTCGAACGCCTCGACCGGCAGGTAGACCTCGCCGCGCACCTCCAGCAGCTCCGGAACGTCGTCGCCCTCGAGCTGGAGCGGCACGGCGTCGATCGTGCGGATGTTGTTGGTGACGTCCTCACCCGTACGCCCGTCGCCGCGCGTCGCGCCGCGGACGAGCCGGCCGTTCTCGTACGTCAGGTTGACCGCCAGCCCGTCGATCTTCAGCTCGCACAGGAAGTTGGCGACGGAGCCGACCTCCTTCTCCGCGCGGGTCAGCCACGCCGACAGGTCATCGGTGCTGAAGGCGTTGTCCAGGCTCTGCATCCGCTCGAGGTGCTCGACCGTCGCGAAGTCGGTCGTGATCGGCGCGCCGACCTTCTGCGTCGGCGAGTCCGGCGTGACGAGCTCGGGATGCTCGTCCTCGATCGCACGGATTTCCCGCATCAGCCGGTCGTAGTCCGCGTCGCTGATCGTCGGGGAGTCGAGGACGTAATAGCGGTAGTTGGCCTCGTCGAGCTCCTGAGCCAGCTCCGCATGACGCTGCTGAACCGCGTCGGGTACGCCTGTCGCCACGTGTCTCTCCCTGCCTGCGACTGCCACTGTCTCTTAGTGTCTCGCGTGCCACCGACACTTCTGACCTGCGGCTCGGGGGCAGGCGCGGCTCCGCGGGCGGCCTTCGTCCGCCTCCGCGGCGCGCGCTCCCCTTAGAAGATCGCGTGGCCGAGCGCGACCAGGATCGCGGCGGCGAAGCACAGCACCGTCATGCCGGCGAGCGCGGCGAACGACCAGCCGAGCAGGGGCAACAGTGTCCCCCAGGGACGCGGGTTCGAGCGGATAGGCACGCCGGGCTCCAGCCGGACCCGCCTGGGGAGGACGCACAGCACCAGCAGCGCGAGAGCGGCGAGGCTCCCGATCCCGAAGACCCCTGCGAGACCCAATGCGGCGTTCGACAGGCAGCCGTCAACCGGTCCGCTCGCCGTGGAGCTCCGTCGTGGCCTCCAGGTAGGCGTCGGCGGCGCGCGCGAAATAGTCGAAGAGGACGGCCCGCTCCTCGGGCGAGTAGCCCTGGACGATGGCGCCGATCTTCTGACGGGCCGGGGCCAGAGCCTCGTCGAGACCGCCGGGGCCGGCGACGAGTTCGACGATGACCTTGCGGCGGTCGTCCGGGGCGGGGACGCGACGCACGTAACCGGCCTGCTCCAGGCGGTCGATCAGCCGGGTGGTGGGCCCGGTGGTCAGGCCGGTGCGGCGACCAAGCTCGCCGGGCGTCATGGAGCCGCCCAGCTCCAGGATGTTCAGCGCGTACAGGTCGGTCGCGCCCAGGTCGACGGCCTTGGCGCTGGCCTGGCCGTGCAGCAGCACGGCGCTGAGATAGCGCCGGTACACCGCTCCCGCGTCCTCGGATGTTGACACGTCCCATGCCCCTCTCTCATCTCTTCCCCAGAGAAGATAAGTCTCTGGAGAAGTAAGTTCTCAAGAGAAGTTACCACGAGGGAGTTTGGACCATGGACTCTTCCACCGCCGCCGTCGCCGCCGTCCTGGACCGTCTCACCGCCGCCTGGAACGCCGGCGACGGGCCCGCCTACGGCGCGGAGTTCACCGCCGACGCCACCTACATCACCTACGTCGGCACGCTCTACATCGGCGGCACGGAGATCGGCACCGCCCACCAGGCCCTGTTCGGGAGCTTCCTCAAGGGCACCCGGCTCGCGAGCGAGATCGTCGACATCCGCTTCACCGGCCCCGACACCGCCGTCGTCATCACCCGCGGCGACGTCCACAAGGGGCGGCGCCCCGGCAGGCGCCACAAGATCCAGACCTACACCCTGGTCCGTCAGGAGACCGGGGACTGGAAGGTCGCCGCCTTCCAGAACACCAAGCACAAGGCCCTCATGGAGGCCATCTCCTTCAAGACCCAGCCCGCGACCAGGCCCGCCGCCTGACCACACCGCACCCGACCGGAGACCTGTCCCCCCGGACGCCGGGGGATCTCGTCCTGAGGTCGGCAGCGCACTGCCACCCGCGCACGGGTCACCGCCGCCTGAGTATTCGCCCTCGTTTCGGCGTCCGATCCGCCGGCGGTGCCTCCTCACTCGTCGCGGGCGGTGTGGCGCCGGCGAGGCGCAGGATCGCGGTCAGGCCGTCGCCGCCTCCGGGCCAGTGGTGTTCGACCGCTTCCGGGCCGGCGTGGCGGATGACCGAGCGCAGCGCGAGGACGACGATGATGGCGTCGTCGGCGTACCCGATGATCGGGATGAAGTCGGGTACCAGGTCGATCGGGAGCAGCAGGTAGGCCAACAGCAGCCACAGCCGGATGCGTACGCCGCGGGGCAGGGTGGGATCGGCGGCCAGGCGTTTGAGCAGGCGTATCAGGTCGGGCAGCATCCGCAGGGCTTCGCGCAGCACCGTCAGGTCGAAGCGACCCTTGGTGATCCACAGGGCGGAGATGACCACGAGCCACAGCGCGGCGAGCCCGGCCACGACCGCGATCACTATGTCCCAGAGCATGATGGCGTCCTCAGTGCCGGCCGGTGAGGAGGCCGTGGACCTCTCGGACGGCATAGAACACCAGTACGTAGCCGGCGAGGGGATCGGCCCACCACCAGCCGGCCGCGGCGTTCAGAACCAGCCCGGTCAGGACCGCACCGGCCAGGACCGCGTCGACGAGCGTGACGTGGCCCTCCGCGGACAGGACCGGGCTGCCCAGGGCCGCGCCGGTGCGGGCCTTTCCGTAGGCGAGGGCGGCGATGGCCGCGGCGGCCAGGACCGCGACGCCGGCCACGTTCCAGCCGAGCGTGAGGTACTCCAGCGCGAAACCGCGCCGCAGCAGACGGGCCAGGTCCGCGGGGACCGGCGGCGGCGCGTTCATGACCGGCAGTCTGCCAGCGCCGACCTGCTCATCTCCACTGCCGCAGGACGGCGCAAGGAGACGAATCTGCGCCGTGATCCCCGGGCCAGCCTCACCGTCTTCGACCGGAACGACCCGCTGCGGTACGCCGAGGTGCGCGGCACGGCCGTGATCACCGAGGACGTCGGCAGGCGGCCGGCCGTCGAGCCGGCCGAGCAGTACGAGGGGTCCGGCGCCGACCAGGAGTACCTCGACCTGCCGCCAGAGGTGATCCGCGTGGTCGTCCGCATCACCCCGCACCGGGTGGTCGGCACCGCCACCGACTGACCCGCGCGGGCCGTCAGAAGATGAGCGCGAGCAGGTGGCCGAGAAGAGCGGACAGGGCGGCCAACACCAACGAGGCGCCGAACAACGGGACGAAGATGGACAACAGCGTTCCCCAGGGCTGGGGGTTCTGCCGCAGCCGCTTCAAGCCGCCGACCTTGATGTTCTTCGGCGCCACGCAGAGCACGACGAGCAGGAACGCGGCGAGGGCGACGATGCCGAAGGCGGTCGCGAGGTTCGTCCCGGCGTTCGCCGCACCCGGCCGGAGGTACCCGCCGTCGGGCTTGCGACGCACCGTGACGGGCCTGCCGACCTCGATCCGGGCGTCGCGGACCCGAGCCGACCGGTCGACCGATCCGCCCTTGGCCGGCACGAACGTCCCCGTGCAGACGTGCGAGCCGTCCTTGCCGGATCCAGTGGTGTGGCACCGTACGGCCGTGAACGTGCCCTGGGTTCCGGACAGCCCGGACGAGTAGCGGAAGTCGTCCAACGGGAAGGTCACCAGCCAGCCCGCCAGGGCGAGGACTCCCACCGCGACGAGCACGCCGACCGAGACGAGCAACACGCTCAGCGGAGACCCCGCCGTGGCGTGCCTGATCCGCTTCTCCCTGGTCGCGGGCCGCTTTCGCCGGGTGGCGGGCCTGGTCGTCTTCCGCTCCCCCGCCGCGGCGCTCTTCTTACGCCCGCCCGCGGCAGTGCTCCTTTTCCGCCCGGCGGCGGGCCGGCTCTTCGCCCCGGCGGCGGAGCCGCGCTTCTTCTCCCCGTCGGCGGGCTCTTCCTCGGCGTCCCGTACCGCTCGCGACGGCGCCATGGCAGCTACCTCTCCCTGTTCTGTTGTGATCCGGCCGAACCTTCGTCGTCTGGGACGCGCGGTCGGTTCCGCTCAGTCCTCGGCGGTCTCGGCCAGCACCCGCGCCGCCTCGCCGCAGTGCTTCAACGCGGCCCGTACGTAGCCGGGGCTCGCGCCGGCCAGGCCACACGCGGGGGTGACGACGACGCCCTCGGCCAGGACCCGCGGGGAGAAGCCGAGACGCCGCCACAGCTCCTGGACGCGACCCAGCGACTGCTTCGGCGTCGGCAGGCGGGTGTCCGTGCCGGGAACGATGCCGAGGAGGAACCCGGCGCCCGCCTCGACGGCCTCGCCGATCGCGTCCTCGTCCGCGCCGCGCAGGGACGCGGCGTCGACCGAGATCGCCTTCGCGCCCGCGCCCCGCAGCAGGCCGTACGGGGTGCGCGGAGCGCAGGAGTGCACGATCGGGAAGGCGTCCGTCGCCTCGATCACCCGTCGCAGACCGTCCTCGGCCAGCGGGGCCTCGACGGCGGGGAGCCGCGAGAACCCGCTCGCGGTCGGCACGGTTCCGGCCAGGACACCGGGCAGGCCGGGCTCGTCGAGTTGCAGCAGGATCGTCGCGCGCGGGAGCCTGCGGCGTACGTCGGCGACGTGCGCGGCGACGCCCTCGGCGAGCGAGGCGATCAGGTCGCGTACGGCCCCGGGGTCGCGGAGCGCTCGGTCGCCGTGCCTGAGCTCGATCGAGGCGGCGAGGGTCCACGGCCCGGTGATCTGGATCTTGAACGGTCCCTCGTAATCCCCCGCCTGCTCTTCCAGAGTGTCGAGGTCGCGGGCGAGCATGCTGTGGGCGCGGATCGTGTCCCGGCCCGGCCGGTCGGCGAACCTCCACCCCGACGGCTGCAGCGCGACGGCCAGTTCGACGAGCAGTCCGGCGGCACGTCCGATCATGTCCGCGCCGGGCCCGCGCGCGGGCAGCTCCGGGAGGTACGGCAGGTCGGGAAGCTGGTCGAGGACGATCCGCAGCGCCTCGGCGGGATCGTCGCCGGGGTGGGAGCCGACACCGGTCGCGGTCCCGATGGTCCACGGAAGATCAGGCACAGCAGAAGCCTAGAGCCTGAAGACCGGATCTTCGGCCGCCGCCGACCGCGCGTCAGGCGGGCAGCGGCTGGAGGAGGCGGGCGGGGGTGACCTCCTCGGTGTGGATGACGACGTCGAACCAGGTCCGCAGCGATCCGCCCGCCATGAAGTAGGCCGCGTCGTCCGCCGGGTCGTAGAACGGACCGATCAGCCGCGTCTTGGTGGCCGCGTCGAGCCGCCGGTGTACGGGCTCGGGCTGCGGCTCGCGGAGGTCCAGAACGTATCCCGCCCGGCCGGAGACGGCCTCGCTCAGCACCGAGTCGACGAACTGCGCGCTCGGCCGGGGAAGGGGCACGCCGATCGAGCCGTGCCCCACGGTCAGCCCGATCGACCGATAGTCCTGGCCCATTCGTTCCCGCAGGTGACCGCCCATGTTCCGATGAGTCTGGGGCGGTGCGGCCTGGGAGATCGTACGGGGGTCTCCGACGGCGGTGTGCGCCGTCCCTCCCCAGTACACGATCTTGTCGCCGGTGCGTTCCCGCCACCAGGCGACGCCCTCGGCCAGCGTCCGCTCGAGCCCGGCGAGGCCGTCGAGCGGTGTCACGTCCTGCGCCGTCCGGTCCGGAGCCTCGGCGAAGCGCACCGGGTCGTCCGGGTGCCGGCGGTTGTACGACCTCATCCAGCGGACGGCGTCAAGGATCTCCTCCGTCCGCCAGAACGCCCGCGCCCCGGCCAGCATCGCGCGCGGATCCCCGTCGCCGGTGGCGATGTAGGCGGCCAGCCCGAGCCGTACGGGGTCGTCGCCTTCCAGGGCCAGCGAAACTGCGGTTGAGGTCAAGCGGAGACGCTCTACAACCGGTACGCCGCCTCCTCGCCGACCGGCGCCGGCGGCGCCGTCGACTCGATCGCCTGCTTCATCTCGATCGCGCCGCGTTCGACCCGGATCCGGATCTCGGGTTCGAGCGCGTGCGGCAGCACGTCGGTGGTCCAGATGAGCCGGCCCGCCCTGTCCCCCTCGGGTCGGACCTCGAAGGAGGCGTGGTGGTGCTCGGTCGGCGGCCGCGCGCCCTCGACGACGGAGTAGGCCAGGCGGCGCGCTCCGTCGTCGATGGCGACGATCAGCTCACGGATCACGTGCCCGTCGGGGAAGGTCAGGAACCGCTGGTCGCCCTCGAGGCGGGTCCCGGCCACCCGGCCGGGCAGGAGGCGCTCGTGCACGGCACCGACGTCGCGGATGACGTCCCAGATGTGGTCGGGAGACGCGTCGATGACGATCTCGTGGCGGATGGAGGCCACGCCGGCTCCTCGCGGTAGGAAGGACAGGTCGCGATCAAGGTAGTGCCTCGACGTGCTCGCGCCCCCTCGGCACCGCCCCGCGGGCTTGACCTTGCCGCTGCGTCAACCCTTCATTCTGGCGGTCATGAGCCTCCCACCGACAAGACCTGCGATCCGCGTGCAGGGCCTGGAGAAGTCTTACAAGGAGCTACGTGTGCTGCGCGGCGTGGACTTCGACGTGGAGCGTGGCAGCGTTTTCGCCCTGCTCGGCTCGAACGGAGCGGGCAAGACCACGATTATCAGAATCCTCTCCACACTGCTGAAGGCGGACGCGGGCACGGTCGACGTGAACGGTTTCGACGTCGCCGCGCAGCCGGCCAAGGTGCGGGAGTCCTTCAACCTCACCGGGCAGTTCGCCGCCGTCGACGAGATCCTCACCGGGCGGGAGAACCTCGTACTGGTCGCGAAGCTACGGCATCTCAAGAACCCCGGCGCGGTGGCGGACACCCTGCTGCGACGTTTCGCGCTGACCGATGCGGCCACGCGGAAGGTGGCGACGTATTCGGGTGGCATGCGTCGCCGCCTCGACATCGCGATGAGCCTCATCGGCGACCCGCCGGTGATCTTCCTCGACGAGCCGACGACCGGGCTGGACCCGCAGGCGCGCGTCGAGGTGTGGCGAACCGTGAAGGAACTCGCCGAGTACGGCACGACGGTGCTGTTGACGACCCAGTATCTCGACGAGGCGGAAGAGCTCGCGGACCGGATCGCGATCCTGCACAAGGGCCGGATCATCGTCAACGGCACCCTGGACGAGCTGCGGAGGCTCCTGCCGCCCGCCAAGGTCGAATACGTCGAGAAGCAGCCCACTTTGGAGGATGTCTTCTTCGCCGTCGTCGGCGAGAACGGGAAGAACGACGAGAACGGCATCGCCGACCAGGGTGACGAAGACCGATGACCACGCACTTCTTCAGCGACACGGCCGTCCTCACCGGGCGTTCCCTCAAGCACGTCACGCGCAGCGTGGACACCATCATCACCACCGCGATCGTCCCGGTGGCCATGATGCTGATGTTCGTCTACGTGTTCGGCGGCGCGATCCAGCACGGGTCGGGCACCTACGTGTCCTACATGCTGCCCGGCATCCTGCTCATCACGATCGCGTCGGGCATCTCCTACACCGCGTTCCGGCTGTTCACGGACATGCAGGCCGGCATCTTCGAGCGCTTCCAGTCCATGCCGATCGTCCGCTCCGGCGTGCTGTGGGCGCACGTGCTGACCTCGCTGATCGCCAACCTCATCTCGCTCGCGATCGTCGTTGGCGTCGCCTTCCTCATGGGCTTCCGCACCGGGGCGACCGTGGGCGCCTGGCTCGCGGTCGCCGGCATCCTGATCCTGTTCACCCTCGCGCTGACGTGGATCGCCGTCATCCCGGGCCTCACCGCGAGCAGCGTGTCCGGTGCGAGCGCCTTCTCCTACCCGCTCATCTTCCTGCCGTTCATCAGTTCCGCGTTCGTGCCCACCGGCACGATGCCCGGCCCGGTGCGCTGGTTCGCCGACCACCAGCCGGTCACGCCGATCGTGAACACGATCCGCGACCTGTTCGCCCGGCACCCGGTCGGCGCCGACATCTGGACCGCCCTCGCCTGGTGCGTCGGCATCCTCGTTGTCGCCTACCTCGTCGCCGGCATCTCCTACCGTCGCAAAATCTCCTGAGGCGGCGTCGACCGGATCTGCGCGAGTCGAGGCAGGATCACAGCATGCTGACGATCGGTCAACTGGCGGCGTATGCCGGCGTCACGGCGCGGGCGGTGCGGCACTACCACCAGATCGGCCTGCTGCCCGAGCCGGAGCGGGACGCTTCGGGTTACCGGCGGTACGGCGCGAAGGCCGTCGTGGCCCTCATCAAGATCCGTACCCTCGCCAACGCCGGCGTGCCGCTGTCTCAGATCGGTCAGATGCTCGAAGCCGACGCTTCGACCTTCGCCGAAGCGGTCCGAAGGATCGACGGCCACCTGCGCGACGAGATCGAACGGCTGGAGACCAGCCGCGAGCAGATCGCGCAGCTCGCCGCCGGGGACAGTCTGGCGCTCCCACCCGAGGTGGTCTTCTATCTCGATCGGCTTCGGGAGATCGGGGTGTCAGAGCGGATGGTGGAGGCCGAGCGGGACGGGTGGATCCTGGTCGCGGCGCGCTGGCCCGAGCGTGTCCGCGAGTTCATGCCCGGGAAACTCGCGCAGCTCGATGACCCGCGACTCGTTCGGCTCTATGAGGTCCTGTCGGAGCTCGTGGAAAACGACGAAGGCGACGACGATCCCCGTCTGCGGGAAGCCGCCGACCTCATGGCCGACATGGCCGAGCAGGCATACACCTCCGGCGAGATCAACTTCGGCGAGATGGCGTACGACGATCTGTCGTTCGACCTCCTGGACGCACTCGCCGTCGAGTCCGACCCGCGGGCGCAGCGGATGCTGGACCTGATGCGCGAACGTGGCTGGGACGGTTGGACCCGGTTGGAGCGGCTGTCGGAGCCGCCCGACCCGCACTAGCGGGTTCAGGCGGCGGTCAGGTTTGGAAGCGCGTTCGCGCCCACGTAGTCGCGGAAGAGGACGATCCGGCCGTCGCGGATCCGGAAGACCTGGATGGAGGGCACTTCGATCGTCGCGCCCGTGGTGGTGAGCCGTACGACCGAGACCAGCTCGAGGATCACCACCTCGGGGTCCGAGGTCCGATGGACCTGCACGGTGCGCAGGTCGATGATCTCGACCGGCATCTGGTCGGCGCGCGCCGAGAACTCCCGGATCGTCTCCCGGCCCTCCAGCCGAGCCGGAAAGCCGTCGACCGCGAACGGCATCTCCAGCACCGCGTCCTCCGCGAAGAGATCGGCGAACTTCGCCAAGTCGCCGGCGACGAGCAGACGCCGACGCCGCTCCAGGACCTCCAGTGGGTCGTGCATGCCAGGCCTCCCATTGAACGATTGTTGAACGAATGGTTCAACGACTGTAGAACGAACCTGGCCCGTCGTTCAACCGCCGTAGAATGATTCGTGTGAGCAGCCGGGCCGAACAACGACGCAACACCGAGGCCCGGATCCTGGCGCAGGCCCGCCGGCTGTTCGCCGAGACCGGTTACGACCGGACCACGATCCGTGCCGTGGCGACGGCCGCCGAAGTGGACCCGGGCCTGGTCATGCACTACTTCGGCAGCAAGGAAAAACTCTTCGCACGGGTCACCGAGGGCGGGACTCCCCCGATTCCCGGCGGCACTCCAGAAGAGGTTTCCGAGCAACTACTCGATCTTCTGCGCAGTTCGCTGGCGGACGAACCCGTCGAGTCGCTGGCCATCCTGCGGTCGATGCTCACCCATCCCGAGGCCGCCCACGAGGTACGGGTCGCGTCCCGCGACCACCGGGACCCGATCAGCGAGGCCATCCCCGACGACCAGGCCGACCTGCGCGCGGCCGTGGTCAGCGCGGTCCTGATCGGCCTTGCCGTCGGCCGACACCTGATCAAGCTCGACCACCTGGCCGACGCCGACCCGGATCAGATCGTCGAGCTCCTGCGCCCCTCGATCCGCTCCCTCACCAAAGCCGACGACTGACCGACACCGACGTCCGCGAAGTCTCGGTGAAACGGGGGTCGGTTCGCCTTGGGAAAGGGGCGAAATCCTGCAACCCGGGCGGTCGCGGTCGAGTTTTCCGAGACTTCTGGACGTGGCGGAACTTGGGCCGCCGTCAACGCCCCAGATCGCCGTCGCCGGCGGCACCGAAATCCTCGGCGTTACGGGAAGGGCCGGGAGCGATGCCACCTCGACGCACTCGGTCGCCCCTCAGCCTCCGGTGGTCTAGCTGCTTTTACGCCATATGGTCATCGACCATCGCTCGAGAGCCGTGTCACTTCGACGCAGTCGGTGGTTCCCCCAGCGCCGGTGCTGTAGCTGCTCTTACATCAAGCCATCATAGATTCTCAATCTCGTCGCCGGAGATCTCTGCGACTTCGACGCATTCGGTCGTTCCTCCGCCACCGGTGGTGTAGCTGCTCTTACGCCATACCGTCATAGGTCCTCAGCCATCCTCATCAAGAGGTCGCGGGTCTGGTCCTCATTCAACGCCTGCGCGGCGATTCGGTCGAATCGGATGGCCACGCTAACGGCCTCCGCCTGGTCGTCGATCACCCTGCCGACGTCAAGCGTCGTCCCGGCGAACGCAGCCAGACGCCGACCGGGAAGCTCGAAGAACCAGAACCAGCCGTCGATGCCGATATGCGGCGCAGCCGTGAGCGGGACGACACGAAGGGAGACCTGCGGCAGCCTGCTGCATTCGATCAGGTGATGGAACTGAGCTTTCATGACTGCCGGGTCGCCCATCGGTCGTAATGCGGCCTCGTCGAGGACGGCCCAGATGAGGGGCGGCTCAGGACGGCGCTCCAGGATCGCCGCCTGGTGGCTCATTCGTCGCGCAAGGGCGGCATCGAGGTCATCGATCAGCCCCGCGCCGTGGCCGACGGATAGAAGTCCACGGGCGTAATCCTCCGTCTGAAAGGGAAGCGGGACGAAGCTGTTGTAGAAGATCTTGAGCTGATCCGATCCGCGTTGGTAGCGGTCGACCAAGGCGGGCCAGTCGGGGTTGTGGCTTAGGCGGGCGAAGCGGCGGAGGCGGAGGAAGAGGCCACCCGTGTCCCAGGCCTTGTCGAGACGGTCGGCCTGGATGCGGGTGAGCTTGTTGCGGCCCGCTTCGGCGTTTGAAACCCCGTGTTTGTTGACGCCGATGATGTGCCCGACCTCGGTCTGCGACATTCCGCGCTTCTGGCGCTCGTAGCGCAGGTGGAACGCGATGGCGTTCCAGAGGGACTCGTCGGGGTCGAGGTTCTCGGCCGCGGTCATCGCTGCCTCCGGGGGGTTCGAAGGTCGATTTGAATCTTCCGTGTCACTCTGTCCACCGCCTGGGGACATCACCCCGGCGCGGACGGCGGCAAGGTCGTCTGGGCGCGCTTCACGACGCCGGCTCGGCCGTGACGCCCGGCGCACGCCTCCGGCGACGGTAGTAGTGCACGGTCAGCAGGCCGAGCAGCGGCCCCCAGGCGACCAGCGGACCGTACGCGACGACGAACACGACGGACTGCCATCCGTGCACGACGAGGCCGGTGCGGTGCGAACCGTCGATCATCCGGCCGAGACCCGACATGAGCAGGGCGTACGGGAAGATCAGTAGCGCGACGGCGCCGAGGCCCGCCGGAATCACGGCGGCGAGGGTCGGCACCCGCCGGCCGCCGAGTCCGGGGATCCAGCGCGGCACCGTCTCACCCCATTCGCCGACCAGCCCGAAGGCCAGGTAGGCCAGCGCTTCGCTGACGACGCTGAGCGCGACCACGTACCAGAGACCGTTGAACACCACGGCTCCGTGGCCCGGGACGGGTGCCGTGGACCGTTCGAGCAGGGGGACGTGGAAGGTGATCGCCGCGATCCGCCAGGTACAGGAGGGCAGGACGGTCAGCGTCGTCGCGTACGCCGCCCACACCGCCCATCGGGGAACCCCGGCCGCCGTCCGGCCGTGCAGCCGCGCCAGGGCGCGGTGAACCGTGGAACGTCCGGGTGCGGGGGCGGCGTGCGCGCTCATCGCGGTCCTCCTGCGGGCGAGTGTCTGCGTGTCATCACCCCAAGATCGCAAGCGGTCCCGTACCCGCACCTCCCTCACGAAGGGGATAACGTCCACCTCGCGAGGGAGCGGCCCTGGGCCGCCGGTCAGGGTTCGGGATGCAGCATCAGGAGTACGGCACGGTTGCGCGTCCCACGGCCCTGGTAGACGTGCGGACTCGCCGCGTCGAAGCGGATGGAGTCGCCCGTCTCCAGCTCCGCGGCCGCGTCGGCGGGACCGGTGGTGACGCTCCCCTCCGTCACGACGAGGCACTCCTCCACGCCGGGCAGGTGGGCGTCCGAGTGCTGCTCGGCGCCGGCGACCTCGATGTCGTACACCTCGACGGTGCCGCGGATCCTGATGCGGTGGAGCAGCCGGGCGCCGACGGCGTCGCCTTCGGCGCGCGGCCGGTCGTCCGTCGCCCGTACGACCTCGACGGCCGAGGCGGGTGCCTCCAGCAGCTCGCCGAGCGGCACCTTCAGCGCCGTGGCCAGCGCCCACAGCGTGCTCAGCGTGGGGTTGGCCTGACCCAGCTCGATGCCGTGCAGCGTCGTCTTGCCGATCCCGCCGGCCGCCGCGAGATCCGCCAGGGAGATGCCCGCCGCGGTGCGCAGCCTCCGCAGGTTGCCGCCGACCACTTGCCCTACGTCCATGCGTATCAGCATAGTGGTATGCCCGTACCGGCATAGCGAACGGAGATCATGCATGACCGTCACCAGGCTCCGCGACATTCCCGGGATCGGCGTGGACGTCGTCGGGGACGCCGCCGACGCCGTCGCCGACCCGGGGTTCCTGCGGCTGGAGAACCTCGACACCGACCTCAGGCCGCCCGCCGTCGCCCTCGGCGTCACCCGCGCGGCCGTCGACGACGACGCGGCCAACAGCTATCTGCCCTTCCAGGGACATCGATCGCTCCGGGCGGCGGCCGCCGCGCACGTGGGCCGGATCGCCGGGCGCGCGTACGATCCGGCCACCGAGTGCGTCAGCGTGGCGGGCGGACTGAACGGCGTCCTCAACACGCTGCTGGCCACGGTCGAGCCGGGCCAGGAGGTCGTGCTGTGCGACCCCGTCTACGCCGGATTGGTGAACCGGGTGCGCCTCGCGGGCGGGGTGACGCGCTTCGTCCCGGCCGAGGCCACGACGGAGGGCTGGTCCGTCGACCCCGAGCGGCTCGCGGCGGCCGTGGGCCCGCGGACCGCGGCGGTCCTGATGATGAGCCCGGCCATGCCGACCGGCCTCGTGCTCGACGACCGGCACTGGGCGGCGCTCGCGGACGCATGCGAGCGCCACGGCGCCTGGCTGATCTACGACGCGGCCATGGAGCGCATCCGGTTCGACGGCCGGCCGCCGAGCCATCCGGCGTCCCACGAGGGGCTGGCGCGGCGGACCATCACCGTGGGGTCGGCCTCGAAGGAACTGCGGATGATCGGCTGGCGGGTCGGCTGGGTCGTCGGCCCCGCCGACATCCTCGCCGACGTCCGGCTGGTCGGCCTGACGAACGTCGTCTGCCAGGTCGGCCTCGCCCAGGACGCGGTCGCCGCCGCGCTGGACGCACCGGACGCCGACGCCGACGTGGCCGCCGCGACTGCCGAGTGGGGGCGGCGCTGCGACACGGTGCTGCGGGAGCTCGCCGCGTACCCGGTCGTCCGACCGCAGGGCGGCTGGTCGCTGCTCATCGACACCGATCCCCTGGAGCTGAGCCCGGCCGACCTGTCCCGGCGCCTGTTCGACCGGGCGAAGGTGGCGGCCACGCCCATGGACGGCTGGGGCCCGAGCGGGAACCGGTACCTGCGGCTGGTGTTCGCGAACGAGCCGGTCGACCGTCTCACGGGTCTCGGCGACCGGTTCCGCCGAGCGCTCGGCTGACCGTCAGGCGATGAGCTCGGCCATCCTGTCGAGGCGGCGCAGCGTCTCGTCGGCGGGCTTGGTCGGCAGGAACAGCAGGATCTCGTCCACCTCGGCGGCGATCAGCCCGTCGACGACCTCCCGCCTCGCGGGTGTGGCGTACACGTGGACCGGCACGTGGCGGCCGGCGCGCTCGCGCAGTTCCTTCACACCCTTCGCGAGGGCGTCGGTGTCCCCGGCGATGGGCAGCCATCCGTCGCCGTACTCCAGGACCCGGTCGAACGTCTTCGGTCCCCAGCCGCCGACGAGGATCGGCGGGGTCCGTACCGGCTTCGGCCAGGAGTACGTCGGGTCGAAGTCGACGTACTCGCCGTGGAACTCGGCCTCGTCCTTGGCCCAGAGCTCCTTCATGGCGAGCACCCGCTCGCGCATGAGCGCCATCCGGGTCTTCGGATCGGTGCCGTGGTGGCGCATCTCCTCGCGGTTCCAGCCGCCGCCGATGCCGAGCGCGGCGCGCCCGCCGGAGACCAGGTCCAGCGAGGCGACCTCCTTGGCGAACACGATCGGATCGCGCTGCGGGATCAGCGCGATGCCGGTGCCCAGCGTCAGCCGCTCGGTGACGACGGCCGCCGCGGTGAGCGCGACGATCGGGTCCAGCGTGCGGTAGTAGACGCGCGGCAGGTCACCGCCGCCCGGGTACGGCGTCTCGCGGCTCACTGGGATGTGCGTGTGCTCGGCGACGTACAGCGACGCGAACCCGCGTTCCTCCAGCGCCCGGCCGAGCTCGGCCGGTCCGATGCCCTCATCGGTCACGAAGGTCGATACACCGAATCTCATTCTCCCGAGCCTACGCGCCCACCGATCGCGGAGGTCTGCCGTAAGCGAGGAGGGATGAAGAGGGCCCGGCACGACGGCCGGGCCCTCACTTGTCACGACAGGATGGCGCAGGCGGTCACGACCGGCCGCTCTCCTGGCCTCCGGACCGGCCCGACTGGCCGGATCCGCCGCTATGGGTGCCCCTGGACTGACCCGACCGGCCGCTCCCCAGGCGGATCGTCTCCTGGTGCAGGGGGTGGCGGCCGACCTTCCGCTCGTTGTCCGACACGCTGATCATCTCCTCTTCGTTGGGTCCCGCACGGCGTGCGGGACTTCTTGGTGAGGACCGTCTGGGGCGGGCTGGAGTCGGCAACTCCCGATGTGGCCGCGGGTGCCTGCACACCATCTACTTTCCTCACGGGAAAGTAGATGGTACTTTCCCATCAGGAAAGTACGTCGCACGGGAGGAAGCATGACTCCAGAAGACGCTCTGCGCGAGATCCGGGACCGCGAGGACCAGACCACCGACGCCGCTCTCGGCCCGGTGCCGAGGTGGTTCGTCCTCAGCGGCGCCATCCTGCTCTGTGTGGCGGCCGCCATCCCCGATTACGTGTCCGGCCCCCTGCCCTACCAGGCCGTCCCGATCGCACTCCTCGTCGTACTCGGCGTGATCTCCAACCGGTCACGCCGCGCCCGCCTGCGCCGCGCCCGCTACACGAACAGGTCGGTGCTGTTCGTGCTGCTGATGATGGCGGCCGTGATCACCGTCTTCATCGGGCTGTACGTCGCCGCCTCACTGGCGGATTGGGCGTACCCCTCAACCATCGGAGCGGTCGGCATGGCACTGACGTGGGCCCTGATGGCGCCGTGGTTGAATCGGGCGATGAAGGCGACGCTGCGCCGGGAGCTCTGATGGAGGAAGGCTTCGACGAGTTCATCCACGTACCGGCGCGGCTGTCGATCGTGGCGCTCCTGGCCCCGGCCGAGTGGGTGGAGTTCCGGTTCCTCCGCGAGACCATCGGCACCAGCGACTCCGCCCTGTCCAAGCAGATCACCGCTCTGCAGGACGCCGGCTACGTCACCATCCGCAAGGAACGCTCGGGCACCGCCCGCCGGACCCTCATCCGGCTCACCGACCAGGGGCGCACCGCGTTCGCCGCCCACGCCGCGGCGCTGGAGCGCATCGTCGCGGCGGCCCGCTCGCATACCTGAGAAAGGCTCAGGCGCCGGCCTGAACGGTGCTCGCCGAGAACGTCGCCGCGATCGTCGCGGAACCGAGCACCCGGTCGCCGTCGTACAGCACGGCCGCCTGGCCCTTGGCCACTCCGCGCGCCGGCGCGTGCAGCGAGATCCGCAGCACGTCCCCGACCGGCACCGCCGAGCAGTCGTACACCTCACCGTGCGCCCGCAACTGCACCGTGCAGTCGTACGGCGCGGTGAGCGGCTCGCCCAGCCAGACCGGACGCTCGCCGTGGATCTCGTGGACGTCCAGGGCCTCGCGCGGCCCGACCGTCACCGTGTTGGTCACCGGCGAGATGTCGAGGACGTAGCGCGGCCGGCCGTCGGGCGCCGGGCGGCCGAGCCGCAGCCCCTTACGCTGGCCGATCGTGTAGGCGTACGCGCCGTCGTGCTCGCCGAGGACCTCCCCCGACGCGTCCACGATCCGCCCCTTCTCCGCGCCGAGCCGGTCGGCCAGGAAGCCCTGGGTGTCGCCGTCGGCGATGAAGCAGATGTCGTGGCTGTCCGGCTTGTCGGCGACCGCCAGCCCGCGCCGCTCGGCCTCCCGGCGCACCTCCGCCTTGGTCGTGTCGCCGAGCGGGAACATGGCGTGCGCCAGCTGCTCGCGGGTGCAGACGGCCAGGACGTACGACTGGTCCTTGCCGAGGTCGACGCTGCGCCGCAGCACCCCGTCGGCCAGCCGGGCGTGGTGACCGGTGCAGACCGCGTCGAACCCGAGCGCGAGCGCCTTGTCCAGCAGCGCCTGGAACTTGATCTTCTCGTTGCAGCGCAGGCACGGGTTGGGCGTACGGCCCGCGGCGTACTCGGCGACGAAGTCCTGGACGACGTCGCGGTCGAACCGCTCGGCCATGTCCCACACGTAGAAGGGAATGCCGATCACGTCGGCCGCCCGGCGGGCGTCACGCGCGTCCTCGAGCGTGCAGCACCCCCGCGCGCCGGTGCGGTACGACTGCGGGTTGGACGAGAGCGCGAGGTGCACGCCGGTCACCTCGTGACCGGCCTCGGCGGCACGGGCGGCGGCCACTGCGGAGTCGACACCGCCCGACATGGCGGCGAGTACGCGAAGAGTCATGACCTACACGAGGGTACGCGCTCACCCCCACCCCCCGCTCAGCCGTCTCAGGCGATAGCCCCCGAGAGACGCGCGAAGCCGGGCTCCCGGCTGTGCGGGGGTTCCCGGCTTCACTTCCAGACCCCTATGAGGTCGGCTAGTCGTCATGGCTTCGCGGACCACGACACACTCGTCAAGCGTTCCGTACATGGGCGGTCACGTTCGGCGATTGAGGGCTCGATGGGAACGGGCAAGATCTGGGTGCGGAATCGGGCGTGATTAGGCTGGAGAGGTCATTGTCGGCCGTACGATTGGCCGCACCATGGGAATCTTCCGACGCTCTCCAGGTACGCCTTCGCCCAACGCCGCCATCGCCCGGTTCTGGGAGTGGTGGCCGGAGGCCCGGGAACGGCTGGACGACGGCGTCCCCGAGGCACTCGCCGAGCAGATCAGCGCGCACGTCGAGGCGATGCACCCCGACCTGGAGTGGGAGATCGGGCCGGGACCGAGCCTGACGGTGAGCGGCGGCGGGGTCGGCGAGCTGCGCGGGATCGCGGAGCGCTGGTTCCGGGCGGCGCCCGACGACGGCTGGCAGTACCGCCCGGCGCGGACGGCCGATCCGGCCATGCTGGAGGGCAAGCTTCAGCTCGAAGACCACGAGTTCGACCTGAGCTATGTGCGTATGGGTCTGCGCGCGGACGCCCGGCGGGCCCGCGTCGACATCACCGCCTACCACCCGGACTTCCTGTTCGTGCCGGAGGAGACGCAGCTCGCCCTCACGTACCGCGTGCTGGACTGGGCGCTGGGCGAGGACGACGTCGCCCGGTGGACCGGCGACGTCACGGTGGTGACCGATGAGCCGATGGACGCGCTGCCGCCGTCGATGCTGTCCGCAGTGGTCGAGCAGGTCGCGGCGCCGTTCGGCGACCCGGCGTGGCTGACCGGTGAGGGCCGCACCCCGCTGGGCCACGCGGCACGGGTGGCCGTGCGCTTCCCGCTGCACCGGCAGGACCACCCGCTGTGCGACCTGTACGTCGCGGTGGCGCTGCCGTACGCGAACGCGAATCCGGACCGGCTCCCGGTCGAGCCGTCGGCGTCGGCGCTCCGGGACTTCGAGAAGTCGATCGAGGCGATGGGCGAGCGTGTCCTGCTGGCCGCGCACGAGAGCGGCGACGGGAGGCGGGTGTTCCACCTGTACGTCGACCCGGAGTCCGGCGCGGTCGCCGAGCTCGACCAGCTCGCGGCGGCCTGGTCGGAGGGCCGGGCCAAGGTCTCGTCCCAGCCGGATCCGGCGTGGGAGGTCCTGGAGCCGTACCAGCCGTAAGGCTCTGGCCGCATCCGGCCATCTCCGGCTGCGTACGCGAGCGTAGGCGGGTGCGTCCCAGTAAGTCAGAATCCACCCGGGGGATCTGGCGTCAAGGGGGCGCGCATGGCCGACATGGTGTTCTTCACCGACAACTACCAGGACCGTTCGACGAACGAGGGCTACCAGTTCGAGTTTTACTGCGGGCGCTGCGGCAACGGCTACACCTCACCGTTCCAGCATTCCGTGACCGGCTTCGGCGGACGGCTGCTGCAGATGGGCGGTGACCTGCTCGGCGGTGAGGTCGGCAGCAAGGCGTCCAACCTGGGCTTCGACGCCCAGTGGCTGCGGAGCGGCGTACGCGGGTCGACGCGGGACAAGGCGCTCGCCAAGGCCGTGGAACAGATGAAGCCGAACTTCACCCAGTGCCACCGCTGCGGGCAGTGGGTCTGCAACCAGATCTGCTGGAACGCCGAGCGCGGGCTCTGCACGACGTGCGCGCCACGGCTCGATCAGGAGATCGCGGGGATGCAGGCGGCGGCCCAGGTCGACCAGCTACGGGGCAAGATCGCGGCGCAGGACTGGACGAAGGGCGTCGGATACCAGGAGCAGGCGACGGGGCTGTGCGACAGCTGTCACCAGGAGTCGGGCGGCGGGAAGTTCTGCCGGAACTGCGGCACGCCCCAGGCCGCCGCGCCGACGGCACTGAAGAAGTACTGCACGAACTGCGGTAACCAGCTCGGCGACGCGAAGTTCTGTTCGGGGTGCGGCTGGCCCGCGGGCTGACGGCAGGCCGCATCGGCCCGGCGGGCGCGGTCGGCGCGCGCTGCGGGAGGCCGGGTCCGGCGGCAGCGGTCCGGTGGGCGTGGGCGGGGGCTCTGCGGGAGGCCGGGTCGGGCGGGCGCGGTCGGGGCTCTGTGGGAGGCAGGGTCAGGCGGCGCCGGCGCGGCGGGCGCGCTCGATGACGGGGCCGATGACGTCGGCGACGGCGTCGATGTCGGCCTGCGTGCTCGTGTGGCCGAGGGAGAACCGCAGCGAGCCCCGTGCCCGCGGCAGGTCGGCGCCCATCGCGAGGAGCACGTGGCTGGGTTCGGCGACGCCGGCCGAGCACGCCGACCCGGTCGAGCACTCGACCTCCCGGGCGTCGAGCAGCATCAGCAGGGCGTCGCCCTCGCAGCCGGGGAAGGACAGGTGGGCGTTGCCGGGGAGGCGGTTCTCGGGGTCGCCGTTGAGGACGACGTCGGGCACGGCCGCGCGGACGCGCTCGATGAGGTCGTCGCGGAGCCGGGCCAGGCGCTCCGCCTCGGCGGTCCGCCGGGAGACGGCGAGGCGCATCGCGGTGGCGAAGCCGGCGATCGCGGCGGCGTCGAGGGTGCCGGACCGTACGTCGCGTTCCTGGCCGCCGCCGTGCAGGACGGGAACGGGGTCCAGGCCCTTGGCGAGCAGCAGGGCACCGGCGCCGACCGGCCCGCCGATCTTGTGCCCGGTGACGGTCATCGCGTCCGTGCCGAACGTGATGGGGAGCTGCGCGACCGCCTGGACGGCGTCGGTGTGGAACGGAATGCCGTGCTCGCGGGCGATCGCGGCGAGCTCGGCGATCGGCTGCACCGTGCCGATCTCGTTGTTGGCCCACATGACGCTGACGACCGCCACCGTGCCGGGGTCGCGGTCGATGGCGGCGCGCAGGGTGTCGGGCCGGACCCGGCCGTCGGCGTCGACGGCCAGGTGCTCGACGCTCGCCCCCTCGCGGTCGGCCAGCCACTGCGCCGAGTCGAGCACGGCGTGGTGCTCGATCGCGCTGACCAGCACGCGGGTCCGGGCCGGATCGGCGCTCCGGCGGGTCCAGAAGATCCCTTTGAGCGCTAGGTTGTCGGCCTCGGTGCCGCCGCTGGTGAAGACCACCTCGCTGGGCCGGGCGCCCAGCGACTCGGCGATGATCTCGCGCGACTCCTCGACGACGCGCCGGGCGCGGCGGCCGGAGGCGTGCAGCGAGGAGGGGTTGCCGATGCGCGCGAGCTCCGCGGTCATCGCCTCGATCGCCTCGGGCAGCATCGGCGTGGTCGCCGCGTGATCTAGGTACACCATCGCGGCATCAGCCTATCCGCGCCGCCGTCGGCGGGCCACGGCGGTGGGGCCGGACGCCCGGGACGGCGGCGCGGACGGGCGACGCACGGTGGCGGCGCCGCAGCGGTCAGAGGCTCAGGCCGCCGTCGCAGGTGAGGACCCTGCCGGTGACGAAGCCGGCGCCCATGAGGTAGCGGACCGCGTCGGCGACGTCCTCGGGGCGGCCGACCCGGCGGACGGGCGTCTGCTCGGCGTAGGCGGCGAACTGCGCGCGCCGCTGCTCCTCGGGCAGGAAGGACCACCAGGGGGTGTCGATCACACCGGGCGAGACCGCGTTGACGCGGATCGGCGCGAGCTCGGCGGCCAGCGGCGGCACGGCCCGCTCCAGCGCCCCGTTGACCGCCGCCAGGCCCGCCGTGCCGGGCATCGAGCCCTGGGCGCTGGCGGCGGTGATGAACGTGATCGACCCGTCCTCGGCGATCGTGTCGAGGGCCGCCTGCGCCGCGAGGAGGTGCGGGAAGAACTTGCCCTCGAAACCGGCCCGCAGGTCGTCCATCTTCAGGTCCCGCAGGGCACCCGCGCCGCTCGCCCCGCTCAGCGCGAGCACCAGGTGGTCGAACCGGCCGTGCCGTCCGAAGAACGCCCGGACGTCCTCCGCCGACCGTCCGTCCACCGCCTCCGCGACGGCGACCTTCTCCGCGACCGCCTTCAGCTTCTCCGGGTCGCGCCCGGTCACGAGCACCTCGTCACCGTTCGCGGCACAACTCTCGGCGATCGCCAGTCCGACACCCGACGTACCGCCCAGCACGACTACGCGCATCATCTCTCCAAGTTTCTAGACGCTTCGTCTCGAAATATATTCCGAGACGGTCCGTCTTGTAAAGTGGGGGCATGGTCGACGGCACGCGACGTCCCGGCCGCCCGCGGAGCGAGGCGGCCCGGCTGGCGATCCTCAAGGCGACGCACGACGAACTCCTCGAGCGCGGCTACGGCGGGCTGACGATGGAGGGGATCGCGGCGCGGGCGGGGGTCGGCAAGCAGACGATCTACCGGTGGTGGCGGTCCAAGGCGGACGTCGCGCTGGACTCGCTGCTCAACGTGGCGTCGGAGGGCATCCCGATCCCCGACGAGGGCGGCCTCGAAGCCGACCTGAGCGCCTTCCTCAGCCGCACGTTCGGGATGCAGGAGTCGGAGGGGCCGGTACTGAAGGGCCTGCTGGCCCAGTCACTGCTCGATCCGGAGTTCGCCGAGGCCTTCCGCGACCACTTCCTCGCCGGCCGCCGGGCCGCCCTGCGCACGGTGCTGAACCAGGCCGTGGCGCGCGGCGAGATCCCCGCCGACGCGGACCTCGGCCTGTTGCACGACGTGGTGTACGGCGTGCTCTGGTACCGCCTGCTGTTCCGCACCGCTCCGCTGGACGACGAGGCGGCGCGGGGCATCGCGTCACTTATCGCCGGGTCTGTCCGTAATTGGGAATAACTGTACCGTCCGGACGGTATAGTAAGACTGTCATGAAACGAGATGCCCTCCTCGATGCCGCCGAGGCCCTGCTGTGCGAGCAGGGCACCCAGGCGCTCACGCTGTCCGCGGTCGCCGAGCGCGCCCAGGTCAGCAAGGGCGGGCTGCTCTACCACTTCCCCAACAAGGAAGCCCTGATCAGAGGGCTGGTGGAGCGGCTGATCGAGGAGTTCGACGCGCTGATCGCCTCGTACGAGACCGGCGGCCCCGGGTCGTACACCCGCGCCTTCGTCGAGGCGAACTTCGCCGTCGTCATGGACCGCGACCAGTCGCGGCTGCTGCGACGATGGGCGACGGTCAGCGCGGCGGCGGCCGACCCGGCCCTGCTCGCCCAGATCCGCGAGGCGATGCACCGCTGGCACGACCGGGACCCCGCCGACGATCCGGATCCGATCGCCGCGCAGATCGCGCGGCTGGCGGCAGAGGGGCTCTGGGAGGTCGTGATGCACGACCCCGGCCTCTATGACGAGGCGCAGCTGGAGACGCTGCGCGAACGGCTGCTCGGCTCGCTCTAGCGGCCGACCGACCACGAACGACCACACCGGCACCCATCGGGGGTGCCGGTCCTTTCCGTGCGCACCACGGCAAAAAGAGAGAGGTGAAATCATGACGTCTCGCGTCCTCGTCCGGGCCCGCCTGGGCACCGTGCTGACGTTCGCCCTGGCCGGCATGCTCTGCGGAGTCTGGGTGTCACGGACGCCGGCCCTCGCGGACAAGTTCGGGATGAGGGAAGGCGACGTCGGGATGGCCATCCTCGTCTGGGGGATCGGCGCGATCATCGCGATGCAGGGGCTGCGGGGCGTCATGGCGCGGCTGGGCGGTACCGCGGTCCTGCGGGTCGCCGCGCCGCTGACGGCGATCAGCGTGGCGCTGGTCGGGCTGGCGCCCACCCGGCCGCTGCTGTTCGTCGCCGTCGCGCTGTTCGGCATGACGTTCGGCCTGACCGACATCGGGATGAACGCCCAGGGCAGCGCCGTGGAACGGTCCTACGGCCGGCCGGTCATGAACAGCATGCACGCCGGATGGTGCGCCGGCGGCATCTCCGGGGGCCTGATCGGCTCCTTCAGCGCCTCGGCCGGGCTGTCGTTCGGCGAGACGCTCGTCGGCGGGGCGATCATCGCCCTCCCCGTGACGGTCGTCCTGGGCCGTACGTACATCGACGACCGGGCGCCCGCGTCGAGCGGCCAGGGCCGCACGCGGCTGCCGCTCGTCGTCTACCTCATCGGCGCGCTGGCGTTCGTCGCCTTCATGATGGAGGGCACGATCGCGGACTGGAGCGGGCTCTTCCTCAACCGGGAGCTCGGCGCCACGCAGGCGGTGGCCGCCCTGGCCTACCCGCTGTTCGAGGCCGCCATGCTCGGCGGCCGGCTCGTCGGCGACCGCGTCCGCGCCCGGCTGGGCACCCGCCGGATGCTGACGTACGCGGGGCTGGGCACGGCGGCCGCCGTCTCGATCGTCGTCCTCGCCCCGGCGACGCCGTTCGCGCTCGTCGGGTTCGGGATGGCCGGGCTGATGGTCTGCACCGTGGTGCCGACGACGATCTCGGTGGCCGGCTCGGTGGTGCCCGGCCGGTCCGCCTCGGCGGTCGGCCAGGTCGGCGCGATGGGGTACGGCGGTCTCGTCCTGGGACCCGTGGTGATCGGCTTCCTGGCGGACGCCGCCTCGCTGCGGGTCGGGCTCGGCCTGGCGGTCGTGCTGGCGCTGCTGATCGCGGCCAGTGCCCGGTTCGTCCCGGCGCGCCGTTTCATGGTCGTGGCGACCGAGCGGGACGTGGAGCCCGAGAAGGTCCGCCTGGCGGCCTGACCGGCGCGCGGACTCGCCGAGACAGGGCGCGGTGAATGATTTACATCAGATAGCCGAAGATCGTAAGTTCTCTTCCAGAGCCTGAGGAGAGCCACATGATCCTTCGCCGCGTCCTGTCTCTCACGACCGCCGCGCTGCTCGGCGGCGCACTCGCCGCCGGGCCGCTGACCACCCCCGCCACCGCCCGTACCACGACCTCCTGCCCCGCCCCGGCCACCGCGAACCGCCAGTTGCGGGGCGTGTGGATCGCCTCCGTCACCAACATCGACTGGCCGTCCGCGCCCGGCCTGTCCGTCGCCCGGCAGCAGGCGGAATACGTCCGCCTGCTGGACAACGCCGTGGCCCGCCACCTGAACGCCGTGTTCGTGCAGGTACGGCCGACCGCCGACGCGTTCTGGCCCTCGCCGTACGAGCCGTGGTCGCAGTACCTGACCGGCACGCAGGGCAAGAACCCGGGGTACGACCCCCTCGCCTTCCTCGTACGGGAGGCGCACGCGCGCGGCCTGGAGTTCCACGCCTGGATGAACCCCTACCGGGTGTCGATGAAGGCCGACCCGAGCCTGCTGTCGCCGGACCACCCGGCCCGCCGCCATCCCGGCTGGACGCACCCTTACGCCGGCAAGCTCTACTACGACCCCGGCATCCCCGACGTCCGCCACTTCGTGGAGCGGGCGATGCTCGACGCGGTACGCCGCTACGACATCGACGGCGTTCACTTCGACGACTACTTCTACCCCTACCCGAGCGGCACTGCGGACTTCCCCGACGACGCGACGTTCGCCGAGTACGGCTCCGGGTTCACCGACAAGGCCGCGTGGCGGCGGCACAACATCGACCTGCTGATCCAGGAGATGGACCGCCGGATCCACGCCCTCAAGCCGTGGGTGAAGTTCGGGGTCAGTCCGTTCGGCATCTGGCGCAACAAGAGCTCCGACCCCGACGGCTCGGACACGAACGGACTGGAGTCCTACACCGCGATCTCGGCCGACACCCGCGGCTGGGTGAAGAAGCGGTGGATCGACTACCTCGCCCCGCAGATCTACTGGTACATCGGGTTCGCCGTCGCCGACTACGCCAAGCTCGTCCCCTGGTGGGCCCGCCAGGTCGACGGCACCGGCGTGCAGCTCTACATCGGCCAGGCCGACTACCGGGAGGGCGCCGCCGGGCAGGCCGCGCCCTGGCAGGACCCGGCGGAGCTGTCCCGGCACCTGACGTTCGACCAGGGCTACCCGCAGGTGGCCGGGGACATCCACTTCAGCGCCAAGGACATGGACGCCGACCGGCTCGGCGCGGTGAGCCGGATGGTCGCCGACCACTACGCCCGCCCGGCGCTGGTCCCGCTGATGCCGAGGCTCGGCGGACGCGCCCCGCACCGGCCGCACCCCGCCGTCGCGGGCTCCGCCGTGACCTGGCGGCCCGTCACGGGCGCGGCGCGGTACGCCGTCTACCGGTTCGACGGCCCGGCCGCCGCCCGATGCGGCGTCGGCGCCGCCTCGCGCATCGCCGTGACCGGCGGGACCTCCTTCACGGATCCCACCGCCGAGCCCGGCAGGAGCTACGTCTACCTCGTGACCGCCCTCGACCGGTTGTGGCACGAGAGCGCGGCGGCGAAGGCCCACCCCGCCTGAGCGAAGAAAGTGCGCTGCCGTGACCTCGGAAGGTCACGGCAGCGCCGTGCGGTTGCCGGCTTCGGCCCCGCGCGGACGGTCGTCCCGTGAGAAAGCTCACCGCAGTACATCAAACAGGGAGACCGAAAAATGACTTCTGTAACCGTTCGGCTGACGCGCCCCACCACCGGCGCCAAGATCATGGAAGCCGTCCAGGCGATCGCCGAGCAGAGCAACAGGGGTTTCTACTACAGGCACGACTGGGAGGACGGCGACGTCTACTACATCGGTCAGACGTCGCAGCACCCGGAGCACTGCCTGCTCGTCATCCCCACGCGGGACGAGGAGTTCGTGCGGCCGGACTCGGAGTACGACCGGGTGATCGTCACCGGCCGGAACAAGGCGGTGCGGGACACCGACTTCCGCTTCTCCGGCAACACGGCCGCCATCAGGGTCGCGCGCGAGTTCGGCGCGACCCTGGAGCGTCACCTGTCCGGCGAGAACGAGGCCGAGCCGCCGTCCGCGTGGCCGCAAGAGATCATCGTCTGTGCTCTCTGCGAACTGACCCCGACCTCGGTCAACGGCCGGAAGTCGTGCGACAAGCACGGGTTCAACCCGCCGACCCGCACGGTGAGGGTCACGCGCGTGGCCTGAGTCGGGGACCGGAAGCCGTCGGCACAACGGTGCCCGGCTCTGGCCGGGGTGACCCCTCAACAGGTGACGGTCATCGACCATCACCCCCGACCATCAAGGCTCCGGCACCAGCCGGAGCCTCCCCCCAAAGGGCCCGGCACCGCCGGGCCCTTCCTGCTGCTAACCGACGGTCGAGACCGTGACGTCCCCGGCCTTGACGAAGTAGGCGCGGTGGCCGAACTGGATCTCGTAGTACTTCGTCCCGTCCTTGTACACCACGTGCTTGGCGCTGTCGTAGGTGACGGAGTGGAAGTACTCACCGGTCTCGGTGCCGAGGAGGGCGTACTTCTGGCCGGCGGCGACCGTGTACTTCAGCGGCTCGGCGACCCGGTCCGCCGGCGGGGTGACGGAAAGCTTCGCCGGGTAGGCCATGCCCCAGATCTGCGCCCCCTTCTTCAGGGTGACGATCTGCCCCGGCGCGGCGACGGCCCTCCGAAGGGCCGTGGAGTTGTAGAACCACGCCTTCTGCCCGAGGTACCAGATCGCCGTCCAGCCCCCCTTCTTCTCGGCGACCGCGTAGATCTGGCCGGTCGACGCCCGCGAGGAGTGGTCGTAGACGCTCATCGTCGCCTTGCCGCTGCCGGGGTGCGCGCCGACGTCCTTGACCAGCGGGGCGGTCTTGCTCGGCGCGGAGCGCAGAATGATCGACGCGCCGCCGTGCGACGGGCACTTCGCCGTGGGGTGGGCGGAGTCACAGCCGGTGTAAGACCACTTGTTCTTGGCGTAGTCCGGCAGGATCATCACCCGGCTCCCGAGCGTGGCCGCGCCCTTCAGCGGCTTGCCGAGCAGGGAGAAGTAGTGCGCCCAGTCCCAGTACGGGCCCGGGTCCTGGTGCATCTCGGAGACGGCGCTCATGGCCCGGCCGGGCACGTTGTCATGGCCGAGGATGTGCCCCCGGTCCAGCGGGACGCCGTAGGTCGCGGCCAGGTGGGCGACCAGCTTCGCCGAGGCGCGGTACATCGCCTCGGTGAACCACGTGCCCTTGGCGACGTAGCCCTCGTGCTCGATGCCGATCGACTTCGAGTTGACGTACCAGTTCCCGGCGTGCCGGGGGACGTCCTTGACCCGCACATGCTGGGCGACGTGCCCGTCCTTCGACCGGATCGTGAAGTGCCACGCCAGGTAGGTCGGGTCCTGCACCGACTTCACCGCCGACGTGTACGACGACTCGGTGTCGTGGATGACGATGTAGTCGATCTTCTGCTGGGCGGGCCGGTTCGCCGTCTCGTGGTTGCCGTACTTGCTGGGGTCCTTCGAGTCCAGCTGCTTGTATGGCGCCGGAATCCACTCGCACTTCAGGCTCGCAGGGCAGTCGGTGGCCGCGGCCGTGGCGCTCACGCCCTGGGAGGCCGCCGGGGCGGCCTTCGGGTCGGCGGCGAGCGTGACCCGCTCGCCGTCGTCCGTGGTCCGGGTCTCGCCGGAGCGGATCACCGAGAAGACCTCGTCGGCGAACCAGGCGCTCCCGCCGTAGCGGGTGACGGCGGCGTACCACTGCGCCGGGTCGACGCCGAGCGGCTTGTGCGCGTCGCGCTGGTACTTCGCCAGCAGCGCCGCCCCGCCCGCGATATTGGCGGCCGGGTCGGTGCGCAGCTTCGCCGCGTCGACGCCGGTCAGCTTGGCCGCCTCCGGCAGGGTCTGGGGATCCGAGGAGGCGGCGGCGACCTGGGTCAGGTGCATCGGGCCGTACCCACCGCTCACGCTCGGCAGGCCGTCGTTGGCGTCCCAGCGCGACTCCAGGTACGACACTCCGAGCAGGACGCTCTCCGGCACCTTGTACCGCTTCGCCGCGGCGGCGTACGCCACCTGCCGCGTCTGCGAGGACGAGGACTGCAGACCCGCCGATGACGAGGACGAGGACTGCTGGACATAGACGGTGCCGGCGGCGAGGGCCGCCACCAGGGCGGCCCCCGCCCCTATCGCACGACGTCGGTTGGACATTCGACGCTTCCCCCAAGATCAAATCGACTCGGGGAAGAGTGCTCCGGCCCGTCAGCCCGCGTCAACCGAAACGTCAGAATTCGTCACTGTTCAGCGGACGCCGTAGGCGCGGATCACCGTCTGGTCGCCCAGTCCTGCGCCGTGCCCGGTTCGTCGCTGGTGGCACGACGTTCCCGGCGGCGTCGCGCAGGGTCGAGGTGCCCGTCATGTGCGCGTACGGACCGAGGTCGCTCTTCGCGTCGGCGGAGGACAGCATCGACATGATCAGCGCCGGTTCTCCGGGCCTTCGTTCCCTGGGTGTCCGGCACGTCGTCCGGCGTTTCAGGACCCTCTCCAGGCGACCGGGCCCTCCTTGTCGCGGGCCAGGAGGATGTAGCCGCCGGCCCGGGCGACCTCGTCGTAGTTCGCGTTGGGATGGAGGTGGTGGACGAGGTCGAGCGGATCCCCGTCGTCCGGCGACCGCAGCCGGAACGTGATGTAGTCCGGGATGACGCCCTTGGCGGCGCCGATCCAGTAGACCGTCGTGCGCCGGGTCAACCGGCTGATCGGCAGAACGTCGCTCTCGACGGTCGCGCCGTCCGGGATCTTCCGGAGCAGCCTCTTCACGGCGACGGTCCGGGCATCGACCCGGTACGTCCCCCAGTGCAGGAGCGTCCCCAGCGGAAGGGTCGTCGTGAGCGCGAGCGCGGCGACCGCCACCGCGGCCGGGAGCCGGGCCGCGTACTCCCGCGCCCAGCGCGGCCCGTCCGTACGCGCCCGGGTCCGCGCGAGCGCGTCGACGAGCGCCAGGAGGACGACCGGCATCAGCACGGCGCTGTAGTGCCAGTCCAGACCCCAGTAGTGGGCGTCCTGCGAGGCCAGGCGCCAGCCGATCGTCGGCACGGCGACGAGGAGGAGCGGGGACCGCAGCGCGTACAGGCCGCTGGTGGGAACCAGGATCCACAGCACGGTGCGGATCGCGATGCCGGGCGGCACGTGGCGGGCACCGGACACGCCATGGCCGGTCAGCTTCTGCCAGTACCCGTAGTCGCCGCCGTGGTTGAACGCCGGGATCATCACCAGGAGGGCGAGGACGGTGCACGCCACCCCGAACGCGACGAGCGCGACCGCGCACGGGAGGACCCGGGAGGCGGCGGGGTCCCGCCACGCCCGCAGGGCGACGACGAGGCCGACCGCCGCGGCCGTCAGCCCCATGTCCTCCTTGACGAGGACGAGCGGGAGCGCCCACGCCATCGCCGCCCACCACCGCCCGCGCAGGATCGCCTCCAGCGACAGGGCGAGCAGCGGCATCGCGAACGCGATCTCGTGGAAGTCGAACTCGATCGCGCGCTGGACGCCCCAGGACAGCCCGTAGGCGACGCCGATCGCCAGGCCCCGTCCGCGCCCGAGAAGGCGCGCCGCGACCCGGGTGATCGGGATGGCGGCGGACGCGAACAGCGCCGCCTGGACGACGAGCAGGGTGACCGGCGTCGGGAAGATCCGGTAGAGCGGTGCGAGCAGCGCGATGATCGGGCTGAAGTGATCGCCGAGGATGTTCACGCCGGGGCCCTTGATGTCCACGATCGGGGCGCGCAGGTGCGCGTAGCCGCGGACGGCCTGCTCGAAGATCCCCAGGTCCCAGGACAGCGTCGCCATGCGGCGATACCGCGTGAGCGACAACGCCGCGTACGCGAGGAGGAAGGCGCCCGCGAGCCGGTACGGATCCCAGCGAGGTTCCGCCCAGGAGCGGCGAACTGCCCGGACATAGGTGATCATTCCGCGAAATGTTACGGGGCGCCCGGACAGGTTCGGGGTGAGCGCACGCACTGCGCGGGCCGGTACCCGAGCGAGAGGAGAGAGGCTTGGAACCTCTCGACCACAGGAAGCGAAGATTCGCGGAGATCTACGCGGCCTGTCACGACCCCGTTCTCGGCTACGTCATGCGACGCACCGAGAACGGGCACGACGCCGCGGACATCCTCGCCGAGACCTTCCTGATCGCCTGGCGGCGGCTCGACGACGTACCCACCGGCGACGGGGCCCGTCCCTGGCTGTACGGCGTGGCGAGGCGGGTCCTCGCCAACCACCGCCGCGGGGAGCGGCGGCGCACGGCTCTCGGCGACCGGTTGCGCGCCGACCTGGGGGTCGCCGTCCAGGCGATCGAGGACCGCGAGGTGTCCGGCGCGGTCGCCGAGGCGTTCCGCAGCCTGTCCGAAGACGACCGGGAGCTGCTGTCGCTGGTCGGCTGGGAGGGCCTGGACGCCGGGCAGATCGCGACGGTCCTCGGCTGCTCGCGCAACGCCGTACGGATCCGGCTGCACCGCGCGCGCAAGCGGTTCGCCCGCGCGCTCGCGGACCGGGAGGCCAGAGAAGCCCGGGAGACCCGCGCGGAGACCCACCACCACGCGCGGATCGCGAAGGGGGAACACGCATGAACCACGAAGAGCTGATCGGGCGACTGGCGCCCGTCACGGACGAGGAGGCGGCCCACATGGTGAGCCCGAGGACCAAGAGCGACCTGGCCGAGCGGATCATGTCCACCGCCGTGCCGGAGAGACGACCGGCACGGCGCCGCCGGGCCCTGGTCATCGGCCTGCCGCTGGCCGCGGCGGGGGTCGCCGCGTCCGTCGTCGCCGCGTCCGTGCTGTCCGGTTCACCGTCCCCGCAGAGGCAGACGCCGCAGGCGGTGCGGAGCGTCTCGCCGAAGATCCAGTTGGCGGCGCTGACCTTCTCCACCCAGGGCCGGTACCTGATCGTGAAGGTCAAGGACCCGCTCGCCGATCCGGCGCGGTACCGGAAGGAGTTCGCCGCGCACGGGATGAACATCGACCTGAGGCTCGTCCCGGTGTCGCCGTCGATCGTCGGCACGGTGGTGATGTCGGAGTCAGAGGGCAACGCGGTCAAGGTGATCTCGGCGCGAGGCAAGTGCCGCACCGGGGGCGGCGGCGACTGCCCGGTCGGCTTGAAGATCCCGATCGACTACAAGGCACACTCGATGGAAGTGTTCGGACGGGCGGCCCGGCCCGGCGAGCATTACGACTCCACCGCCCCGGTCGACGCGCCGGGCGAGATGATGCACGGGCTGTCGTTCCGTGGCCGTACGGTCGCCGAGGTCCTGGCGATGCTGAAGAAGCGGCACGTCACCGTGCCGCAGTATCGATACCTGGCGGCGAACGGCGACAACCGGCCGTACCAGAACGGCGTGCCGCCGGCGAAGGTGAAGCCGGGATGGTTCGTGCACGACGCCGACCCCTGGGCACAGGGCCAGGTCCTGCTGTTCGTCGGCCCGACCCGGAAGGTGCACGAGGGCGCGGGCTCTCCGTTCCCGCCGGCTCCGGGCTCTCCGCGCCCGACGCCGACGGCGCACTGACGGACCCGGAGACGGCGACGCCCCGGCGGGAGATCCGCCGGGGCGTCGTCGCGCGCGAGGTCACTTGCGCTTGGTGATCTCCTCGGTGAGCTGCGGGGCGACCTGGAACAGGTCGCCCACGATGCCGTAGTCGACCAGCTCGAAGATCGGCGCGTCCGGGTCCTTGTTGATCGCGACGATCGTCTTGGAGGTCTGCATGCCGGCCCGGTGCTGGATGGCGCCGGAGATGCCGACCGCGACGTACAGCTGCGGTGACACCGTCTTGCCGGTCTGGCCCACCTGGAAGGTATGGGGGTACCAGCCGGCGTCGGTCGCGGCGCGCGAGGCGCCTACGGCCGCGCCGAGCGAGTCGGCCAGCTCCTCGATGAGCTTGAAGTTGTCGGCGCCGCCGACACCCCGGCCGCCGGAGACCACGATCGCGGCCTCGGTCAGCTCCGGGCGCTCGCCCTTCTCCTGCACGACCTTCTCGACGACCTTGGCCGCCTTGGCCGCGTCGGACAGCGTCACCGACACCTGCTCCTCGGCCGGCGTCGACGGCGCGGCCTCGGGGGCGGTGGAGTTCGGGCGGACCGCGATGATCGGCGTGCCCTTCGACACCTTGGCGTGCGAGACGATGGCGCCACCGAAGATCGAGTGCTCGCCGACGAAACCGTCCGCCACGTCGACGACGTCGGTGAGGACGCCGGACTCGGTCTTGACCGCGAGACGTCCCGCGATCTCCTTGCCCTCGCCCGTCGCGGCGACGAGGACCGCCGCCGGCGACGTGTCGGCGACGAGCTGCGCCAGGAGCTCGGCCTTCGGCGCGACGACGTAGGAGGTCAGCTCCTCGTCGGCGGCGACGTAGACCTTGGCCGCGCCGTACTCGGCGAGCTTGTCCTTGGCGCCCTCGTAGCCCGGGCCGATCCATACCGCCGCGGCGTCGCCGTGCCGGCGCGCGAGCGTCAGCAGCTCGAAGGTGACCTTCTTGACCTCTCCGTCGACATGGTCGACGAGGACGAGAATCTCCGCCATTTCCCCGCCTCTCAGATGAACTTCTTGGACGCGAGGAACTCGGCGACCTTCACGCCGCCGTCGCCCTCGTCCTTGACGATCTGGCCCTTCTCGCGCGGCGGCGCGCCGGCGAAGTCGACGACCTCGGTCGAGGCTCCGGCGAGCCCGACCTTGGCGGCGTCGATCTCGGCGTCGGCGACGGCGAGCTTCTCGACCGGCTTCTTCTTGGCCGCCATGATCCCCTTGAACGAGGGGTACCGCGGCTCGTTGATCTTCTCGACGACGCTGACGACGGCGGGAAGGCTCGCCTCGACACGGTCGAAACCGTAGTCCGTGAGCCGCTGCGCCTTGAGCGCCGAGCCGTCGATCTCCACCTTGTTGGCCAGCGTCACCTGGGGCACGCCGAGCCGCTCGGACAGCATCCCGGCCAGCAGGCCGGTACGGGCGTCGGTCGACTCCGAACCGAGGATGACGATGTCGAAGCCGATCTTCTTGAGCACCTGCGCGAGCGCGTAGGAGGTCGACAGCGCGTCCGAGCCGTGCAGCGCCTCGTCCGACACGTGAACGGCCTTGTCGGCGCCCATGGCCAGGGCCTTGCGGATCGACTCCGACGCCTTCTCGGGACCCATGGTGAGGACGGTCACCTCACCGCCGTGGGCCTCCTTGATGGTCAGGGCCTCCTCGACGGCGTACTCGTCGAGCTCGTTGATGACGCCATCGGCGGCCTCACGGTCGAGGGTCTTGTCGTCGGACCGCAGCTTGCGTTCGGTCGCCGTGTCGGGAACCTGCTTCACGCAGACGACGATGTTCATATGGTGTCCGCCCTCCCTGCACACTTCATCTACGCGCTCCTCCGGCACGACGGGCGCCGCCCCTGCGGGCGACGCGGGCTGACGCGTTGGACGCCCCAAGCCTGCCAAACGCCCGAAAGTGATTCGGCCCCGGGGCATCCACTCGCATCGCCCCCGATGTTACCCACGGGTAGCGACTCCGCAAAGTCCGTCTGCCCCGATCAAGGCACGATGACCGGCCACCATGCCGGGAACGGGATGCCGACCACCGCCAGCGCCAGCGCTCCGGCGGCCAGCACGGCCAGTGCCAGCCGGACCCGACGGTGTTCGGCGGCGTAGCGTGCGCGCACGAGCGCCGCCGCGACCGCGAGCACGCCGAGGGGCAGCGCCAGTGCCCGGTCGCGCGGCACGACCGACCACCAGGTGATCCCGAGCACCGCGCCGTACCCGACCAGCATGGCGAGGACCAGCGCCACCAGCCGCACCACCGTCTGCGCCGGAACCGCGACGAGAGCGGCGAGGACCGACCCCAGGCGGGCGAGCCGGCCGACCCGGGCGGCCGTCCGGCGGCGGGCGCGCGCGATGGCGTCCCAGGCGTAGCCCGCGGCACAGGCCGACAGGATCGTCGCGACGGCCAGGACCGGCAGGGCGTAGCAGGCGGCCGGAACGGCGAGCGCCGCCGTTCCCCGCAGCAGACGCGACGGCAGACCGCGGCGCCGGCCTTTGGAGCCGGACTCGACGGGCCGCTCCCCCACCGGGAATTCCTCCGGGCCTGGAGGCTCGCCCGCCATCGGGGCGGCGGGAGCGTCCGGGACGGCGGCCGCCTCGACGACCGGATCACCCGATGCCCGGTCCGCTTCCGGGAACCGGTCCGCTTCCCGGAACCGGTCCGCCGGAGCGGAACCGACCGGCGCCCGACCCGCCGAAGCCCGACCGTCCGGCGCCGGGCCGCCCCGGCCCCGACCGTCCGGAACCGGGCCGACTCGAGCCCGGCCGTCCGGTGCCGGGGCGGCCGTCGCCGGCGGTCGGCTGGGGACGGCGGTCGGCCGGGGCCGGTTCCGTACCGCGAGCTCCTCCAGGAGGTCGCCCGTGCCCGGACGCGACTGCGGGTCGAGCGCCAGCGCGGCCTCCAGCGTCGCCCGCAGCCCGCCCGGCACGCCGCGCAGGTCGTGCCGGCCGCGCAGCACGCGGGAGAAGATCGCCTGCGCCGGCCCCGGGCCGTACGGCGATCGGCCGGTGGCCGCGAACGCGACCGTGCCCGCCCAGGAGAAGACGTCGGCGGCCGGTCCGGCCCGCTCCCCGTCGAGGATCTCCGGGGCCAGGTAGCCGGGCGTGCCGATCGCCGTGCCGGTACGCGTCAGCCGGGTCGCGTCCAGCACGTGCGCGAGGCCGAAGTCGATGACGACCGGATCGCGGTCGACGAGGATCACGTTGGCCGGCTTGAGATCGCGGTGGACGACCCCGGCCGCGTGGATCACGTGCAGCGCGCGGGCCAGCCCGCGCGCCACCCTCAGCAGCCCCGCGCCCCGGATCGGGCCGTCGCGGCGCACGCACAGGTCCAGGGAGCGGCCCTGGACGTACCTGGTGACGACGTACGGACGGCGGCCGGTGAAGTCCGCGTCGACCACCTCGGCGACGTACGGGCTGCGGACCCGGCGCATCGTCGCGACCTCGCGTTCGAGGCGACGGCGGGCCAGCGGGTCGCGGGCGACGGCGGGGTGCAGGATCTTGACCGCGACCGTGCTGCCGTCCGGGGCCAGCGCGAGGTGCACCTCGCCCATGCCGCCGACACCGATCTCCTCGAGGAGCCGGTAGGGGCCGAGACTCTCGCGCAGGGACGTCATTGGGGGGATTCCGCGGTCGACGGGCTACCGCATGATCGTAAATCTTCGGCCCGGCGGGCCCCCGGTCACGACACGCGCTGTTGGATCGAGGTCTGGAACCGGGAGAGCTCCTGGGCGATGGTGTTCTCCAGCTCGTACATGGGGGCGAAGGTCGGCCTGAGCACGATCGCCGCGGCCAGGACGGCGAGTGTCACCACGCACAGGAGCGCTCCGATCACCGCGATGCGGCGCGGTCCCGAGGCGAGCGCGATGAACACCTGAACGAGATGCCGGCGCGGCACCCGGACGCCCGGCGCGGCCAGCAGGACGAACGCCGCGGCCCCGGCCCCCCAGGCCGCCGCGACCAGCGGCGCGACCTGGACGTCGACGGCCGCCGCCGCCATGATCGCCATCGGCACGACGACCGCGAACACCGCGGCGTAGGGCACGGTGAGCAACGTCCCCGCGACGCCGCGGATCAGGTCCAGCGGCGCGGTCAGCGGGCCGACCGTCAGCCGCAGCGGCGTCGCGGGATGCCGGCGCGCGTGCGCCTGCCCGGCCCGTAGGTACGACGCGCCCGCCAGCGCCAGCAGGAGCCCGAAGAACGGCGTGAGGACGGCGATCCCGAACACGCTCGCGACGACGAGATACGTGAAGAGCCGTGACCAGCCCTCGACGACGGCGTCGACGGTCTCCTGGGCCTCCAGCGGCGGGTCGGAGACCGCGCCGGATGTCTCATCCCACGTCATCGGTGCGCGGCGCGTGCCCCCGGCCATCGGGCCGGAGAGGAACGCCGTTCCCTCCTCGAAATGTCGCTGGGGTCCCCGCATCGGGCGGACGTGAAGGCGATGCCACACTACCGCGCCACGGGGTCCGACCGGCGCGACGCGGCCGACACGCCGCGCGTGTCCGCGAGCCCGTGGCTGCGTCGTCCGCCCCGAGCGGGGACGCACCGCGGGTGTCCGCGAACCCGTGCCGATGTCGTCCGCCCCGAGGGGACCCGCCGCGCGTCAGTGATTCAGGAGCGTGGCGATCCGGTCCGTGAGCTCGGCGATGGCACCGGCCCGGTCGCCGATCGGCCACCAGCGCGGTCGGGCCAGCCACCCGGCCGCGACCGCGAGCGAGGTGATCCCGGCCAGGCACAGGCCCACCGACGCGGCCTGCCGGGGCCGCTGGGCCACCGCCGACAGCAGCCGGACCAGCTGGCGGCGCGGCGCCATGACGCCGGGACCCGCGAGCGTCACGCAGGCGAACACCGCCGCGCTCCACCGGGCCACGGCGTCCGGCCAGGAGAGGGAGTGCGTGGCGGACCAGACGAGCAGCGCCAGGGCGGTCACCGCCGCCGCCACGCCCGCGTACAGCAGGGCGGGCACCAGCGCTCCGGTGGACCGGCTCAGCGACTCCGGCACGCGCAAGGGCGCCAGCGCGAGGTCCTCGGCCCCGCGGACCGGCGTCCGGCGGGAGCGGACGGCCGAGTCCCCCGCCCGCAGGTACCAGGCGCCCGCCACCACGACGGGGAGGCCGACGACGGGGGCCACGGGGCAGACCGCCACGGCCGTGAGGATCACCAGGTAGGCGAGCAGCTTGTACCAGCCGAGCGCCACACGCGGCGCCGGATGGGGCGGGAACGATCCGGACGGCGGGCCCGCCGGCGGCTCGGAAGCGCGCGCCGCCGCGAAGGGGCCGGAGGGCCGGGAGTTCGGCGGCGTCCCGGTGCGGCCCGCGGCGTCGGCGGACGGGCCCATGGCCGTCGCGCCGATGGGCGGTGGGGCGCCGAGGTCGAGCACCCGCACCCGGCCCGCCAGTTCCGCCGCGGCCGGCCTGGCCGCCGGGTCGCGGGCGAGGGCCATGCGCAGCAGCGGTTCGAGGGACGGCGGGACGCCGTCGAGGTCGGGGCTGCCGGTGAGGATGCGGGCCAGCACCGCCTCCAGCGAGCCGCCGCCGAACGGCGCGCGCCCGGTCGCGGCGAACGCGACGGTCGCCGCCCACCCGTAGACGTCGACCTCGGGGCCGGGCGGCTTGCCGTCGATGATCTCCGGCCCGAGGTAGCCCGGCGTACCGACGACCATTCCGGTCTGGGTGAGCCGGGTGGCGTCCATCCCGTGGGCGATGCCGAAGTCGATCACCACCGGCGCCCCGTCGACCATCATGACGTTGTTCGGCTTGAGGTCCCTGTGGACGACGCCCGCCCGGTGGATGGCGACCAGCGCCTCGGCGAGGCCGACCGCCACGCGCGCCAGCGGCCCGCCGGACAGCGGCCCGGCCGCCCGGACCACGCCGTCGAGCGGGTGGCCGTCGATGAAGCGGGTGACGATGTAGGGGCGTTCGGCCGCGACGTCGGCGTCGAGGACCTCGGCGACGTACGGGCTCCGCACCCGCCGCATCGTGTCGACCTCGCGGGCCAGCCGCCGCCGGAAGGTCGTGTCCTCGGTGTACTCCGTCCGCACGACCTTCAGGGCCACCTCGCGGCCGATGTCGTCGACCGCTCGATGGACGACGCCCATGCCTCCCTCGCCGAGGGTCGCCACGACCCGGTAGGGGCCGACCTTCTCCACCGGGGCGTCCTCCACTGGCATGGTTCGATCTTCCTTTGTCGGGTGCCGCCCGGGTCAGCCGCCGAGCAGGCTCCGGATTCCGGAGCGCACGTGAGCGAGGTTCCTCGTGAACGACCCGCCGGCGAACGGCCGCAGATCCGGCGTCTGGCTGAGCGCGAAGGACACGATCAGGAAGACGACGAATCCTATGACGGCCAGCGCGATCAGCGCCTGGTTGCGTCGCGGCAGCACGGCGCCCCAGAACCGGGCGAGCTGCCGGCGCGCGGGCTCGCTGCCCGGCCCCAGGCACTGCACGATCACGAACGCCGCCGCGCCCAGCGCGACCGCCCGCGGAATCGGCAGCGCGGACTTGGCGACCAGCCCGATCAGCAGCACGACGGTGCCGGCCATGATCGCCAGGGGGCTGACCAGCAGCATGCCCAGCGCCGCCCGGACCGCCGTGAACGGCGACTTGACGATCACCGCGGCCAGGTCGCCCGAGCGCGGTCCGCGCCGGGTGCGCTTGGAACTGAGCTCCTTGTGGCCGCGGTCGGCGGTCCGCAGGACGAGTAGGACGGCCAGCACGACGATCAACGCGATCGTGGGCGTCACGAGGGACAGCCCGACCCCGCCGACGAGGAGCAGCAGGCTGAGGAAGCGGTAGACGCCGTACGGCTTCGGCTCGTCCGGCCGCGGCGGCTTCGGCGGGGGCGGCGCGTATCCGGGCGCGTTCTCCCTGCCCTGCGGGCCGTACGGGGAACGGGTGTACGGCTGCGGGGGCGGCGCCGGTGGCAACTGGCCCACGAAGTCGCGCGGGCGGGCCGGGGCCGGGGCCGGCGGCGGTGGGGCCGAGACCGCGGTGAGCCGCTTGGTATGGGACGACGGCGGGTCCAGCCGGGTGGCGTCGACGTCGATGCGCCTGGTCAGCTCGACGAGGGCGTGCGCGGTGGGCCGCTCGGCCGGGTTGCGCGCCATCGCCGCCCGGACGACCGGGAGCAGCGCCTCGGGGACACCGTCCAGGTCCGGCCGCCCCTCCATGATCTTGTAGAAGATCGACTCGAACGTGCCGCCGCCGAACGGCGCCCGCCCGGTCGCGGCGTACGCGATCGTGCCGGCCCAGGCGTGGACGTCCGCGGGCGCGCCGGCGTCCTCGCCCTCGATGATCTCGGGCGCGAGGTAGCCGGGAGTGCCGATGACGAGCCCGGTCGCGGTCAGCCGGGTCGCATCGACGCCCTGCGCGATGCCGAAGTCGATGACGACCGGCTCGCCGTTCTCCAGGAACATGACGTTGCCCGGCTTCAGGTCCCGGTGCACGATGCCGGCGTCGTGAACGGCGGTCAGCGCGACGGCAAGCCCCGTCGCCAGCCGCTGCAGCGCCTCGCCGCGCAGCGGGCCGTCGTCCTGAACCGTCTGCTCCAGGGTCCGGCCGGGGACGAACTGGGTGACGACATAGGGCGGCTCGGCCGTGACGTCCGCGTCGACGATCTCCGCGACGTGCGGGTTGTGCACCCGGCGCATGGAGTCGACCTCGCGGGCCAGCCGCCGCAGGGCCGTCTGGTCGGAGGCGACGCCGGGCCGCAGGACCTTGACGGCGACCTTGCGGCCGAAGGGGTCGGTGGCGAGATGCACGACCCCCATCCCGCCTTCCCCGATCTTCTCGATCAGGCGGTATCGGCCGATGCTCTCGCCGGACGTCTCTACCCCCTCCATAGAAGCGTCACGATACCTGGGCATGTGTCACCTCACGGCCTCCCTGGCGGAACCGGTCACCAAGCCGGGACCGGCCGCCGCTCGGCCAGGCCGCCCGCCAGCCGGGACGCGGCCGGGCGCTCGGCCGGGTCGCGGGACAGGGCTCGGCGCAGCAGCGGCAGCAGCGCCTCGGGCACACCGTCCAGGTCGGCGGCCCCGCGCAGCACCCGGAAGCAGACGCCGTGCAGCGATCCGGCCCCGAACGGCGGCCGGCCCGTCGCCGCGAACGCCACGGTCGCGGCCCACGAGAAGACGTCGGACGCCTCGCTGCAGCGGCCGCCGTCGATCAGCTCGGGCGCGACGTAGCCCGGCGTCCCGGTCAGCACGCCCGGCTGCGTGGCCTCCTCGGTCCCGGCGTCCCGCGCGATGCCGAAGTCGATGATCTTGGGCACGCCGCCGAGCACCATGACGTTTCCGGGCTTGAGGTCCCGGTGCAGCACACCGGCGCCGTGCACGGCCGCCAGACCCCGCGCGAACCGCTCCGCGAAGCCCCGCAGCGCCTCCTCCCACAGCGGCCCGTACGTCGTCACCAGGTCCCGGAGAGGCACCCCCGGGACGAACTCGGTGACGAGGTGGGGACGGTCGCCGTCCAGGCAGGCGTCGAACACCTCGGCGACGTATGGGCTGCGCACCCGCGCCATCGTCCGGGCCTCGCGCGCCAGGCGACGGCGGACGGCCGGATCGTGCGCGAACTCACGCCGCGGCTCCTTCACCGCGACCGTCCGCCCGAACCGGTCCGTGGCGCGGTACACCACGGACGTGGCCCCCTCGCCGACCCGCTCCCGCAGCTCGTACGAGCCGAGTGGCGCAACTCCCGTCGCGTTCATGCCCGGTTTGACGCTGGATTCGCTCCAGAGGTTCCGAACGGTGCCGACCCGACGGTCGCCGGAGCTCAGCGGGCGAGGCCCTCGATGACCTCGGCCGAGGCGAGCGCGGCGAGCGCCGCGCCGGGCACGACCAGCTTGGAACGCCGCACCCCGCTGCCGACGACGACATGCGGGGTCTCGACGACGGCCCGGTCGACCAGGACCGGCCACTCGGCGGGCAGACCGAACGGCGTGATCCCGCCGTACTCCATGCCGGTCTCGGCCACGGCCTGGTCCTGCGGCGCGAACGACGTCTTCCGCGCGTCGAGCCGGCGCCGTACGACGCCGTTGACGTCGGCGCGCGTGGTCGCGAGCACCACGCACGCCGCGAGCCGCACCTCGCCGCCCCGCTTGGCGGCGACGATCACGCAGTTGGCCGACGCGTCGAGCGGAGTGCCGTACCGCTCGCAGAACGCGGCGGTGTCGGAGAGCTCCGGGTCGATCTCGGCCACCTGGAAGGCGTCCTCGCCCTTCCAGGCGCGGATCGCGTCCGCCACGGGCGCGGCGAGCAGATCGGTACGGTCAAGGGCGGGCTCGAGCGAAAGTCCCCACATGGCACGTCACCCTACCGACCGTGATCCGTGGCGCCGTCCGGTGTGGCAGGGCTCTCGGCCGTACGAGCCGACCCGTACGGCCGGCCCTCAGCCGTAGTGCTGGCCGGTACAGCCGACGCTGCCGCCGATCGAGGCCATGATGCCGAGCACCCCGAGGATGTCGGCGTAGTCGTCGGTCGTGAACTCGACCGACCGGGGGCCGAGCCGCTTGATGCCCGGGATCATGGCGCAGGACTCCGCCATCGCGGTGGACGCCCAGTCGATGCCCAGCGTGTACGGGGACGGCACCGTGTACGGGCGGCGGCGGCTCAGGTCCCCGAGGGCGCGGCCGGCCGCCTCCCGGATCAGGGCCTGCGCGCGGACGGGCGGCAGAATCTGCGCGGAGTAGCGGTCGATGCCCTTCTTCACCGCGACCGTCTCGACGTCGCCGAGCACCTCGCGGGCCTCCGCGCACGCCGCCTCGTCGCCCGCCACCAGCGCGACCGGCACGCCCATCGACCCGGCCAGCGCGGCGATCAGCCGGATCTCGCCGCAGATCTCGCCGTTCAGGTAGAGGTTCTGGATCTCATAGCCCATCCACGTGTGGTTGAGCACGCCGTGCGGCACGCCCGCGCGGGCGTGGTAGCCCACGAACATCGCCGCGTCGTGGCCGGTGTCGAGCCCCTGCCCCATGCGCAGCGGACGGTACGGCCCGCGGATCAGCGTGCACCGCTCGTCGATGAGGTCGGCGCGGATGTTCTTCGTGCTGCCGTGCGCGTCGGTGACGATCACCTCGTCCGCTCCGGCGTCGAACGCCCCGGCCACCGCGGCGTTCGCGTCGGCGGTCATCAGCTCGCAGCCGCGCTCGTAGCCGCGCCCGCCGGCCCGCATCTCATCCGGATCGGTGAGCCCGGACACGCCCTCCATGTCGACCGAGACGAACACCCGCACTGACGACTCCCTTCGCGAAGACGGCGCATCGACCGTACATCGTGAACGATCCGCGCCGGCTTCTCGGCCCGGCCGGCGCACCCGCCCCGGGGTTCACCGGACCCGCCAGAGACCTTCGTTCACCCGCACGCCGGGCACGCCCGGAACCGGCGCGGTGGCCTCGCGGAGGACGTACGCGCCGTCGTCGTCCTCCGGTTCCTCCAGCGACACGCGGAGGCGGCGGCCGTCCGCCAGGATGAGGGTCCACAGCCCCGGAGGTTCGGTGTCGCCGTAGAGGACGTGGGCGTCGAAGCGCGCCGCGAACCGCTCGGCGAACTCCCGGCGGCCGACCCGCCGCGCCAGCGACCCGGTGATCCCGAGGTCGAACACCAGCGCGAAGTCCCCGGCGACATCGTCGTAGGTACAGAACGCCGCGTACACGACGCCCTCCGGAACATCGCGCAGATCCTCGTTCACCCGGTCGGCGCGGCCGACGAACACCTCGTGCTCCCCGATCCGGAAGCACTCCCGGAGGAACGCCCGAAGCTCTCCCTCCCCGACCCGGCGGGTCGACAGCCCGTCGTAGCCCGTGGCCGCCGCGCTCGTCACGGTGCCGTCCGTCAGCCACCGGTGACCAGGCGGCGCAGCGCCTCGGCGGCACGGGCGTCCGCCTCGGCCTGGGCGATGAGCTCCTCGGTGAGGGCGCGTACCCACACGTCGAGCGTCACCTGGTCCCGGGACAGCACGACGCCGCGTACCTCATGGTGGATCTCGCCCGTCGGCCGCCCGCCGTTCCCGGCCGTGAGGAACAGCGTGCGCTCGCCGAGCCGGACGACGATCCGGTGGGCCCGCCCGTCGCGGCCGCGCAGCCGGTCGCCCAGGCTCCGCTCGTAGTCGACGGTCACGCAGCCGGGCGGCAGCGCGTCGGCGAGCGTGCCGGTCAGCACGCGGGCGTACGTCCCGAGGTCGGCGGTGTCGCGGCGCAGCGCGGCGGCCACCATGTCGAAGTCCATGGCCATCAGTGAATCAGCGGTCCAGCCCGAGCACCATCTGCGGCTTGGCGATGACGTGATCGGCGCGGAGCGGCCGGACGGCCGTGCCGATCGCGAAGAACTCCATCGTGTGGCCGCCCCACTGGTGGTGGAACTGGTCGAGGTAGACGCCGACGATGCCCTCGGCGTGCAGGGCCTGCGCCTCGGCCTGCATGCGGGTCATCGCCAGCTCCCGCGCGTCGTACAGCGCCTGGGTGAACTCCGGGATCTCGACGTTCTGCCCCATGCTGCCGAGCACCGAGCCGAGCCGGCGGTGCGCGACGTGGTACACGCAGGTGCCCATCACCATGCCCAGCGGCGCGTACCCGGCCTGGATCAGCGTCCAGAAGTCCTGGCCGTTCAGGTCGGAGGTGAACGGCTGGTTCTTGTTGTTCCGCCAGTTCTGGGAGGTGTCGTCGGCCTTGACCGCGGTGCCGATGGCGATGAACTCGGCGATGTCGCTGCCGAAGTCACGGAACTCCACGCGCAGCCGGACCCCGACGATGCCGTCCGCGCCGAGCTGGTCGGCCTCGGCCTCCATGCGGGTCATCGCCAGCTCCCGCGCGTGGTACATCGCGCCGGAGAGCTGGTCCAGCTCCATGTTCTTGCTCCACCGGCCGACCTGGATGCCGACGTGGTAGATCGAGCTGCCCAGCACCAGCCCCAGTGGGCGGAACCCGGCCTCCCGGACGAGCAGGAACTCGTTCACGGACAGATCGCTGGTGAACAGCCCGCCGGGCGCGCCCGGGCGCAGCTCGGCGAGCCGGGTCATCGCGTCGGCGGGAACTCCCTGAGCGACGGGATCGGTCATCTACTCACAACCTCATGATCGTCAACGGGCGGATCGGGCGATGGGCGGTGCGGAACTCGGCGATCGCGGTGCCGAGGACCGTGGTCTCGACGACGTGGTCGTGCTGGTGGTCGGCGACCCTGCACTCACGTTCGGTCACGCGCAGGTCGACCTCGGAGACGACGACCCCGTCGGCGCCGGTACGCCCCGCGTCGGCGAGGAGATGCGCGCGGGCCTCGTGCCGGGTCACCGACACCAACTCCGTCCAGCCGCCCACCTCCTGCGCGGGCGCGAACCTGCCGGTGGACCAGTTGACCCGCCAGTCGTCGTGGCGGACGCCGACGGAGGTGCCCATCACCAGGTCGACGGGAACCCAGCCGGTCTCGATGAGCTTCACGAACTCCTGGCCGCTGACATGAGACAGGAACACCCGGCCCGGTCGTACGGCGCCTGCGGCGCGGACGGCGGTGCCGAGCGCCTGGAACTCCAGGTGGTGCGCCGAGCCCTGGAACGGCGCGATCGTGAGGTGCACGGCCACGACGCCGTCCCCGCCCAGCGCCGCGCACTCGGCGGCCATCCGGCTCATCGCCGTGTGCCGGGCCCGGTAGAGCGTGTCGACGTACGCGCCGTAGCCGCCCCACGCGCCCTGCATCCCGGAGGTGATCGTCGCCGCGGAGCCGGAACCCAGGAAGGCGCGCCGGAAGCCACAGTCGATCGACGCGCGATACCACCAGGCGAGGTTGTGGACCGTGCTGCCCATCACCTGTCCGACCGGCTCGAATCCGACGGACCGCAGCCCGGCGAACTCGTTGACGGTCAGGCCGGAGGTCCAGGTGCCGGACGTGCGGGCCTGCCCGAGCCTCGCCTGCGCGGCGGGCGGCAGCGGCTCGCTCGGCACCCGGCCTCCTGACTCGTTCACGATCGTGTGACGTACGGCGAGGTCACCGGGTTCCGTCAGCGGCCGGTGAAGCGGGCCTTGCCCGGCCCCTCCTCGACGAAGCTGCGCATGCCGTTCTTCTGGTCCTCGGTGGCGAACAGGCCCGCGAACTGCAGCCGCTCGATCTCCAGCCCGGTGGCCAGGTCGGTCTCCAGGCCGGCGTCGATCGCCTGCTTGGCGGCGCGCAGCGCGATCGCCGGGCCCTCGGCGTACCGCGCGACCAGTTCGGTGGCGGCCGCGTACACCTGGTCGTCCGGGACGACCCGGTCCACCAGGCCGATCGCCAGGGCCTCCTCGGCGCCGACGTGCCGTCCGGTGAAGATCAGGTCCTTGGCGCGGGACGGGCCGATCAGCCGGGGCAGCCGCTGGGTGCCGCCGGCGCCGGGGATGACGCCGAGCTGGATCTCCGGCTGGCCGACCTTCGCCGACTCGCCGGCCACGCGGAAGTCGGCGCACAGCGCGAGCTCCAGGCCACCGCCGAGGGCGTAGCCCGTGATCGCGGCGACGACCGGCCTCCCGATCCGCGCCACGGCGTTCAACGCGTCCTGCAGTGCCCGGGCGTGCCCGGTGGCCTGGGCGTACGGCAGCTCGGCCATCTCCTTGATGTCCGCCCCGGCCACGAACACCCGCTCGCCGCCGTACAGCACGACGGCCCGGACGGCCGGGTCGGCGTCCACGGCCCGCGCCGCCTCGGCCAGCTCGGCCACCACCTGCGCGTTCAGGGCGTTCACCTTCGGCCGGTCCAGCCGGATCGTGGCGACGGCCCCCTCGACCTCCACGCGTACGAACTCGCCCACGGCGCCTCCCTCATCGACTGCGGTGCGTCGCGAGCGTAACGTCCGCCGGCCCACGGTCCGCGTCGCGGCATGCGGGAACGGCGCGCACTGTCAGGGCCGTTTGGTAGCTTCACCTGGTCCACAGCGTCTTCGGGGGCCGATCATGCTCGTCGCGCACGCCACCTGGCACGGTGGTGCGCTCTGCCTGTGGGCGGAGGACTCCGCGCTCCCCGCGACCACCCGCCTGCGTGTCTTTCCCAAGCCGCACCCCTTCGCCACGTCCGACTTCGAGGGCACCTCGTACGCGGCCGTGACACGTGGCGCGCCACGGATCGAGCCGACGCTGATCCTCCCCGGAGCCGCCACCGGGCCGCTCCCCTCGCCCGAACTGGCGCGCGAGCCGGCGTCCGGGCGACCCAGGCCACACCCCTGGCGGGTTCCGGCACTCGTGCTGGACCCGTTCGCCGCGATGACGCTGCTGCACCTGGCCGGCGACGCCGAGGACGTCGTACGCGGCGCGGACCTGCGGTTCTTCGCGCACGTCGCCGAGGAGGCCGTCCACCTCGCCGCCCGGGGCCGGGTCCTGCCCGCCCTCGTCCGGGAGGACGGCGACCCGACGGCCCGATGGCGGCCGGTGATCACCGGCGACGACGCCGCGCGGTTCCGCGAGCTCGCCGCCGCGATGCCGCCCGCCTGCCGGGCCGCGGACGAGGACCTGCCCGCGTCCGGCGTGCTGCTGGACGCGCTGTCCGGCCTGGTCGACGCGGCCGTCCGCGGCGTCGTGCCGCACCCGCTGCTGCCCGAGCGCGCGGGGCGGGTTCCCGACCGGCTCCCGCTGGCCGAGCGCTGGGCCGCCGCGCTCACCGGGCCCGATCCGACGGTGTCCCGCGAGCCGGGCGACGACCCGGACGCGCTCGCCGCCGAGCTGGACGCCTGGGCCGCCGCCGCCCGCAGGTCGACCGGCCCGCTCCGCGTCTGCTTCCGCCTCGTCGAGCCGCCGGCGCCCGAGGGCGAGGTCGCGGTGCAGGGGCCGTGGACCGTCGAGTTCGCGGTGCAGGGCACCGACGACCCCAGCCTCTACGTCCCGGCCGCCGTCCTCTGGACGGGCGAGGTCACCTCGGTGCCGAACGCCGAGGAGACCCTGCTCACCGGCCTGGGCCGGGCGCTGCGCCTCTACCCGGACCTCGCCCAGGCCCTGCGGATCGCCACGCCGACCAGCGTCACGACCGACGCGGAGGGCGCGTTCCGGTTCCTCCGCGAGGCCGCGCCGCTGCTGTCCGCCGCCGGCTTCGGCGTCCAGCTCCCGCAGTGGGCGGGCCGCGCCCGGCTGGGCATGAAGCTCACGACTCGGGCCAAGACGGCGACCGAGGGCGGCGGGGCGGCCACCTCCTCGGGCTTCGGCCTCGACAGCATGGTCGACTTCCGGTGGGACCTGGCCATCGAGGGCGAGGACGTCACCGAGGAGGAGCTGGCCGAGCTCGCCCGGCTCAAGGCCCCGCTCGTACGGCTGCGCGGCAAGTGGGTCGAGCTCGACGAGCGCCAGCTCGCCTCCGCCCTCGACTTCCTCCAGCAGCGCCGCAGCGGCGAGATGACCGCCGCCCAGGCCGTCCGCGCCGCGATCCACGCGGGCGACGACGCGCTGCCGCTGCTCCAGGTCGACGCGGACGGCCCGCTCGGCGACCTCTTCTCCGGCGAGGCCGACCGCCGCCTGCAGCCGGTCGCCACCCCGGACGACTTCGAGGGCACCCTCCGCCCCTACCAGGAACGCGGCCTCGCCTGGCTGTCCTTCCTCGACGACCTCGGCCTCGGCGCAATCCTCGCGGACGATATGGGTTTGGGAAAGTGCGTTGCCCCAGAGACGCCGGTCCTCATCAATGGTGCACTCGTCAGCGCAAAAGACGCGTGGGCCCGCTTCTCGGGAGCCATCGAGTTCGACGGTGAAGGCGAATGGTCGACGCCGGCCGAACCCTTGGTGACCAACTCGATAGACGACGCAGGGAGGATCGTCCCCGCCCCGATCGCACGCCTGTACCGACAGCATGTTCGGGAGACGATCCGACGCGTACTACTAGATGATGGCAGCGAAATAAGGATCACCAGGCGACACCGTCTTCTCGGAGTCGACGACTGGACCAGAGAGCTGCGTCCCGGCGATCGCGTATGCGTGCCGGCCGCGCTCGCCGTCTCTGGGGAACCGGCGGATCCCGACCTGACGGTCTTCCTCGCCTGGCAGCTCAGCGAGGGATACGAAGGCGACCATTACGCGGGAACGATCAGCCAGAAGAAGCTTCCCATACTGAAGGAGCTCCACGACACACTGCTGAGGATCGGCAAAAGATACGGGCTCGTAATCAACAAGCCATCGATCATGGTGCCCACGAACGGGCGGGCGCCCTACCTCCGGTTCACGAGCAAGGACTACGCCTACTTCCTCGAAGAACTCGGTCATCGTTGGGGGCGAGTCTCCGCACACAAGAAGATCCCCGAGTTCATCACATCAGCCGACGAGGCCACCACCGCCCTCTTCCTGCGGCACTATTTCGCCGCCGAAGGCTCGGTCAGCACGTCGATGAAGATGGTCGAGATCTCCTCGGCGTCATCCTGGATGCTCCAACAGGTCTCCATGATGCTGCGACGGCATGGCATCTGGATGCGAACGACAGTCAAGTACAAGAGCGCCACCAACGGCACGGGGATTAAGCGGCCGTACACCGTAGGGATCATCGGCGGCCCTTCCTTGCGAACCTTCCGAGACGTCATCGGCATAGCCGACGCCACCAAGCAGGAGAAACTCGACCGGTTGTGCGACACAACTCACAACACCAACGTCGAGGGCGTCCCCGCTTGCGACCTGCTTACACAGGCTCGCCGACTCACCGGCCTCCCGATGAGGCACTTCGGCGTAGGAACGGTTTACTTCAGCGGCACGCAAGAGATGTCGAAAAAGACGGCCTCCGCCGCCGTCACGGCGATCAACGCCATGATCTCTGGAGAGGCAGCCGCTGCATACCAGGCCAAGAAAAAGAGCAAGTGGACGGCACAGGCTCTTGCCTGTTACGAGCGGCTCGACCGGGAGATCCTGAGCGATATCCGTGATCGGCTGAAGAAACGCGCAGACCGGGATGTCTTCTATGCGAAGGTTCTGGCGGTCGAAGACGTCGAGTACGAGGGCTGGGTATATGACTTCGAGGTAGCCGAACACCACAACTACGTGGCGGCGGGAATGCTCTGCCACAACACGGCGCAGACGCTCGCCCTCCTTACCGCTGAACGCTCGAAGCGACCCGCGGGGCCGACGTTGTTGATCGGGCCGATGTCGTTGATGGGGAACTGGCAGCGGGAGGCGGCGCGGTTCACGCCGAAGCTGCGGGTCTACGTGCACCACGGCGGGGGGCGGCACCGGGGCGAGGATCTGGTGAAGGCGGCAGCGGAGGCCGATTTGGTGCTGACCACCTATGGCACGGCCGCCCGGGACCACGAGGCGCTCGCCGCGATCGAATGGGACCGCGTCGTCTGCGACGAGGCACAGGCGCTGAAGAACAGCGGCACCCGGCAGGCGCGGGCGGTCCGGAGCATCCCGGCGCGCAGCAAACTCGCGCTGACCGGCACGCCGGTGGAGAACCACCTGACCGAGCTGTGGTCGATCATGGAGTTCGCCAACCCCGGCGTGCTCGGGCCGCGCCAGTACTTCCGCGAGCGGTTCGCGGTGCCGATCGAGGCGTACGGTGACGAGGAGGCCGCCGCCGCGCTGCACCGGGCGACCGGCCCGTTCATCCTGCGCCGCCTCAAGACCGACAAGACGATCATCACGGACCTGCCGGAGAAGCAGGAGATCAAGGTCTGGTGCAACCTGACGCCCGAGCAGGCGTCGCTGTACCAGGCGACCGTGGAGGACATGCTCGACCAGATCGCCAACAGCGAGGGCATGGAGCGGCGCGGTCTCGTGCTGGCGACCATGGCCAAGCTCAAGCAGGTCTGCAATCACCCCGCCCACCTGCTCAAGGACGGTTCGCGCCTGCACGGCCGCTCCGGCAAGCTCGAACGCCTGGAGGAGATCTGCGCCGAGGTCGTCGAGCAGGGCGAGAAGGCGCTCGTCTTCACCCAGTACGCCGAGTTCGGCGCGATGCTGCGGCCGCACCTGGAGGCCAAGCTCGACCGCCCGGTGCTGTGGCTGCACGGCGGCGTCGCCAAGAAGCAGCGCGACGAGCTGATCCGCCGGTTCCAGGAGGACTCCGATCCGGCGATCTTCCTCCTGTCGCTGAAGGCGGCCGGCACCGGGCTGAACCTCACCGCCGCCAACCACGTCGTCCACGTCGACCGCTGGTGGAATCCCGCCGTCGAGGACCAGGCGACCGACCGCGCGTTCCGCATCGGGCAGACCAAGAACGTCCAGGTCCGCAAGTTCATCTGCGTCGGCACGATCGAGGAGCGCGTCGACGAGATGATCGAGCGAAAGAAGTCCCTGGCCGAGCGCATCGTCGGCACCGGCGAGGGCTGGCTCACCGAGCTGTCCGTCGCCGACCTGCGCGAGATCATGCGGCTCGACCCCGAGGCGGTGAGCGACTGATGCCGATCTACGGGAAGGCCCGGCCCGTCGAGGACGGGCTCAAGGCGAAGTCCGGCGGGCGCGGCTCGATCGGCGCGGAGTGGTGGTCCCGCCGCTTCATCGACGTCCTGGAGTCCTTCGCCGACCGCGGCCGGCTCACCCGGGGCCGCACGTACGCCCGCAAGGGCCAGGTGGTCGAGCTGCGGATCGACGCGTACGAGGTCACCGCCCTCGTCCAGGGCTCCGAACCCGAGCCGTACGAGGTGTCGATCGGCATCGATCCGATCAAGGACACGGTCTGGGAGTCGATCGAGGAGGCCCTGGCCTCCCAGGCGGTCTTCCGGGCGCGGCTGCTGGCCGGTGAGATGTCGCCGGAGATCGAGGACGTCTTCGCCATCTTCGGCGTCTCGCTGTTCCCGCAGTCGTCGACGGACATGCACCTGATGTGCAGTTGCCCCGACTGGGGCGACCCGTGCAAGCACACCGCCGCGGTGCTCTACCTCCTCGCGGAGGCGTTCGACGACGACCCGTTCCTCATTCTCGCCTGGCACGGCCGCACCAAGGACGACCTGCTCGCCGGCCTGCGCCGCCTCGAACCCGCCCAGGTCGACCCCCTGGAGATCGAGGAGACGCCCCTGGCCGAGCGGATGGACGACTTCTGGGCGCCCGCCGTCGTCCGCGACCGCCCGCCCGCTCCCCCGATCCCCCCGGGCCTGCTGCTCCGCCTCCTCGACCCGCCCAAGGTCAAGGTCCGCCGCAGGGACCTCATCGACGCCCTCAAACCCGCCTACGAGGCCCTCCCCGACCTCGACCAGCCGGAATAACGACTTTTAGACCATATCCGGCGAACACCGCCATAGTCGGCCGCCGCAGCGGGCCGACGGATTCTGGGGTGTCTACTGAGCGGAGAAAATTCTCCGCTCAGTAGACACCCCAGAACGGCAAGGTCCGTCCGCCGGCGGCGATTCATCGCGGTCTGCGACGATGTCTTCCCAATCGCTCCAGGAACCGCTGTGTCAGTTCCCGATATTTCCGGACTAGAACCTCGAGCTGCTGGATCTCGGCGACTTGCGAAACACCCTGAAACCGCAGAGAGTCCAGGGTCGCGTAGAAGTTATCGATCGCGCGCTGGAGATCGTTCACCGATCTCCGCCTTGTGGGGCGACGACGTGCGCGATGTGCCGTATGGCGAGGTCGATGCTGGCGGCAGGACAGATCGGCTCGCCCCAGCTCCACCACCACATCAGCTCCTCATCGGCGCCCGGATGACACCGAATCGTCTCGGTGAGGCGCGAGTGAGCTCCCGCGCTGACGTGGACTCGTGTCGGGCTGAGGACCGTAGCGGTCAAGCCCGCCTTTTCGCATTCCTCGGCGAGCCGGGTCACGAGCGTGTGAACGTCACGTTGGTCGTTGATCGCCATCGGCGATTCCTTTCGTCGATTTCTCGAACAGAATGCCGGTCCCCGAATGTCCATGGAACACTCAAAGGCAGCACAACGACCTGTACGAAGACGCATCCGCTTGTACGGAGGTGTGCGGCGACAATGACCGGAAACCATCTGACACCACGTGTGTTCGTCGCCAAAGAACTACGCCGGGCAGTCTGGGAGGCTTTGCGCGTCGAAGCCCTGCCCGGCAAGCAATCGGTCGATCTGCTGGCGGAAGTGGCGAAGACATGGACCTGACCGGCGCAACCTGGCGGAAGTCATCCCACAGCGGGAATGGCGGCGACACCTGTGTCGAGGTGGCGTTCCTGGAGGAAGAAGACGTCGACCGGTAACGAGTGCCAGTCAGGGTGGCTCTGCCGGTCGGGCGTACGGAATGCTCGGGGAATGGCCGCCCCGCGGCACCGGAACGCCGGGTTCCATCCCTTTCGGCCGTGCGATCGCCGAGCATTTCGTACGCTGCGAGCGGCTGGGCGGGGCCCGGCCGGCCCGACATCCGTAACGCACTTCGGGAAGACCCACGAGGGCTCGCGCGGGGCACCGTCGGAGACCTCGTGGGTGCTCTCGGCTCAGCCGCAGTGCACGTTGGACTCCAACGCGTAGCCGTTGTCGGTCTGGGTCGTGTTGTCGATCTGAGCCTCGAGGTCGATGCACTGGCCTGCGGCCGAGACGTAAACCGGGCCCGCGTAGTATGCGAAATTTCCCTGGTTGACCGTCCACAGGGGATCGCTGTGTCGGGCGATCTTCACTACTTTCCAGGTCGTCGTGCCGTACGTGCTGCCGACGCCGTAGGCAAGAGCGCAGTTCTTCCCGGAAGCGGAGCTGTAGTAGAGCTCCAGAGAGCCTCTCTTCACACCGCTCTTCGTGTTGATGTTGTAGACGTCGATCAGCGAGTAGCCGCTTCCGCAGGGACCGGACGCGTACGCCGGTGCGGCGACGGCGACGACACCGGAAGAGGCCAGCACGACGGTCGCCAGTGCGGCGGTCTTGCGACGCATGGACATACGTCTCCCTTCATGATGATCGTGAACAAGTTGATCATCGCAGAGAGGCCCACACGCCCGGCAACGCGAACGTCCCCGGGCCCGTCACTGGGTCCGGGGACGTTCGGGGTGGTCAGCGCAGGTCGCCGTTGGTCATGCCGATCGGCGCCGGCGGCAGGGCGATCAGGCCCGTCTCCGCGCGGGAGGCCAGCAGCTCGTGCCGGGGCACGACGCGGACGCTGTACCCGAACGGCCCGGTCCGGTCCAGGGGGACCTCGCCGGTGAAGCGGCAGCGGCCCTCGCCAAGGTCCTCGGCCTGGTCGAGCTCCAGGTAGGACGGGCTGACGAGGGCGTCGTTGTCGTCGACCCGGCCGTACGCCACCTCGACGGCGACGTCGTCCGGCCGCAGCTCGCCGAGCTGGACCGTGGCCCGTACGGTCAGGCGCGTGCCCAGGTGCGGGGTCTTGCCCGCGCCGGTGGACTCGACGTGCTCGACCGAGACGACCGGCCAGGCCTTGGCGATCCGGTGCCGCCAGGCGGCGAGCGCCTTCGCGCCCGCGTTGCCGTCGGCGGACAGCCGGCGGGCCGACCCGGCCGCCGGGGCGTACAGCGCCTGCACGTAGTCGCGCAGCATGCGCCCCGCGAGGACCTTCGGGCCGAGGGAGGCCAGCGTGTGCTTGACCATCTCCAGCCAGCGGCGCGGCAGGCCGTCTCCCGGGCGGTCGTAGAACAGCGCGGCGACGTGGTCCTCGATCAGCTCGTAGAGGGCCTGGGCCTCGATGTCGTCGCGGTGGTCCGGGTCGTCGGCGCGGTCTGCGGACGGGATCGCCCAGCCGTTGTTGCCGTCGAACCACTCGTCCCACCAGCCGTCGCGGATGGAGAGGTTCAGCCCGCCGTTGAGGGCGACCTTCATGCCGGACGTGCCGCACGCCTCGAGCGGGCGCAGCGGGTTGTTCATCCAGACGTCGCAGCCCTGGACGAGCGCCTGGCCGAGCGCCATGTCGTAGTCCGGCAGGAACACGATGCGGTGCCGCACGGCGGGGTCGTCGGTGAACCGGACGATGTCCTGGATCAGCCGCTTGCCGCCCTCGTCCGCCGGGTGCGCCTTGCCGGCGATGATGATCTGCACCGGCCGCTCGGGGTCGAGCAGGATCGACTTGAGCCGCTCCGGGTCGCGCAGCATCAGGGTGAGCCGCTTGTAGGACGGGACGCGGCGGGCGAAGCCGATCGTCAGGACGTCCGGGTCGAGCGCGTCGTCGATCCAGGTCAGCTCGGCCTCGCTGGCGCCGCGCTGGCGCCAGGACTCCCGCAGCCGGCGGCGGGCGTCCTCGACGAGCCGGGCGCGCAGCGTGCGCCGGATGCGCCAGATCTCGGACGCGGAGACCTTCTCGACGCCCTCCCAGCCGCGGCCGAGCTCGACGATGTCGGGCAGCTCGCGGCGGGCCAGGTCGATGATCTCGGGCGCGACCCACGTCGCCCCGTGGACGCCGTTGGTGATCGAGCCGATCGGGACCTCGTCGGTGTCGAACCCGGGCCACAGGCCGCCGAACATCTCGCGGCTGACGTGGCCGTGCAGTTCGGAGACGCCGTTGACGCGCTGGGCGAGGCGCATGCCCATGACCGCCATGTTGAAGACGGCGGGGTCGCCCTCCTCGTACGACTCGGCGCCGAGCGCGAGGATGCGGTCGGAGGGCAGGCTGCCCTCCTCGTTGGAGCCGCCGAAGTACCGCTCGATCAGCTCGCGCGGGAACCGGTCGATGCCGGCCGGGACCGGGGTGTGGGTGGTGAAGACCGTGCCCGCCCGAGTGGCCTCGAGGGCCTCGTCGAAGGTCAGGCCCTGGTCGTCGATGTACTCGCGGATCCGTTCGAGGCCGAGGAAGCCGGCGTGGCCCTCGTTGGTGTGGAACACCTCCGGGGCGGGGTGTCCGGTGATGCGGGAGTAGGCGCGGATCGCGCGGACGCCGCCGATGCCGAGCAGCATCTCCTGGAGGAGGCGGTGGTCGGTGCCGCCGCCGTACAGGCGGTCGGTGACGTCGCGGGAGACCGGGTCGTTCTCCTCGACGTCGGAGTCCAGGAGGAGCAGCGGCACGCGGCCGACGTTCGCGATCCAGATCTGGGCCCGCAGGGAGCGGCCCTCGGGCAGGCCGACGCCGACCCGCGCGGGCGTGCCGTCGGCCTCGCGCAGGAGGGTCAGCGGGAGCCCGGCCGGGTCGATCGGGGGGTAGCGCTCCTGCTGCCAGCCGTCCGGCGAGAGCGACTGGGAGAAGTAACCGTGGCGGTACAGCAATCCAACCCCGACGATGGGCACGCCCAGGTCGCTGGCGGTCTTGAGGTGATCGCCGGCGAGAATGCCCAGGCCACCGGAGTACTGCGGCAGCGCGGCGGCGATGCCGTACTCCGGGGAGAAGTAGGCGATCGCCGTGGGGGCGTCGGTGAGCCTCTGGTACCAGCGCGGTGCGCTGACGTACTCCCGGAGGTCGTCGACGGCGTCGCCGAGGGCACGCAGGAAGCGCCGGTCACCGGTGAGAGCGGACAGCCGCTCGGGCGAGACCTCGCCGAGCAGTCGCACCGGGTCGTGCCGGCTCGCCTCCCACAGGTCCGGATCGACCGATTCGAAGAGCTCGAGCGTCTCCGGATGCCATGACCAGCGCAGGTTGAGAACGAGTTCCTCGAGCGGCTGCAGCGGCTCGGGCAGGACGGAGCGGACGGTGAATCTGCGGATCGCCTTCACGTGCGGCGACACTAATCGGTCCGGGCCGGTGCTCGCGACCCGAACCCGCCCGGTGAGCGACATCTTGATCTCAGCTTGGTCCCGGAAAGCCGCACACCAGGTCGGAAATGCGAGCTAGGTCCCTGAGTGCGAGGATGGAAGCGGCAGTACCGCGGGGGCGCTCCTGACGTTCTCCAACCGAGGCATACCGAGTACGAGTCGTGCCCGGCGCCCCACTCGTGCCGATGAAAGAATTCCAGCGCGGCCCGAGGTCGGCGCGTGCGGTCACCGGACGCGGCCGTCCCGGGCGTCACCGGACGCAGCAGCACCGTGACCGCGACAACGCGACAAACCCCGTTTCACACCCACGAAACCGGCAACGGAGACGTTATGCGCCAACCCACGCCGAGCACCCCCACCCCGACCGGCGTCAGCAACCCTCAAGAAAGATCAGTTCTTTCCGAAGATCAGGGTGATCGCGGGCCCGCATCTGTACGCTCGCCTGCGATGATCGGACGCATTCCCACTCTCGACGTGCAGCCAGTGATCGACTGCGGACGCTGGCCCGCCAAGGCCGTTCCCGACGAGGAGTTCGAGGTCGGCGCCACCGTGTTCCGCGAGGGCCACGAGATGCTCGGCGCCGGCGTCGTCCTGCGGGATCCCGAGGGCCGCACCAGGCCCCTCGTCCGCATGTCCGAGGTCACCCCCGGCACCGACCGGTACGCCGCCCAGGTGGCCCCGACCACGATCGGGCTGTGGCACTTCCGCGTGGAGGCGTGGGGCGATCCGATCGCGCACTGGCACCACGACGCGGGCATCAAGATCCCGCGTGGCCAGGACATCGAGCTGATGCTCGAGGAGGGCGCCCGGCTGTTCGAGCGCGCGGCGGCCGGACTGCCCAAGGGCACCGTCGGCGTGCCGAAGAAGCGGGCCGCGCTGACCACCCTCGCCCGTACGCTCCGGGACCGGACCATCCCGCCGATGACGCGGTTCGAGGCGGCGGACGCCCCGGAGGTGCGCGCGGTCCTCGACGCGCACCCGCTGCGCGATCACGTCACGACCTCGGAGTGGCACCCGCTGGTCGTGCACCGCAAGCGGGCGCTGTTCGGCTCCTGGTACGAGTTCTTCCCGCGGTCCGAGGGCGCGACGTACGACCCGATGGGCTACCGGGCACCGCAGTCGGGAACGTTCCGAACGGCGATGAGGCGGCTCCCGGCCGTCGCCGAGATGGGCTTCGACGTGGTCTACCTGCCGCCGGTCCACCCGATCGGCCGGCAGTTCCGCAAGGGCCCGAACAACACCCTGCACGCCGAGCCGCACGACCCCGGCTCGCCGTGGGCGATCGGTTCGGAGGAGGGCGGCCACGACGCCATCCACCCCGAACTTGGAACGTTCGAGGACTTCGACGCCTTCGTGGCCCGTACCCGCGAGCTGGGCATGGAGGTCGCGCTGGACCTGGCCCTCCAGTGCTCGCCCGACCACCCGTGGGTGAGCAAGCACCCCGAGTGGTTCACCACGCGCGCCGACGGCTCCATCGCCTACGCGGAGAACCCGCCGAAGAAGTACCAGGACATCTATCCGCTGAACTTCGACAACGACCCCGAGGGGATCTACGAGGAGGTCGAGCGGGTCGTCCGGCTCTGGATGTCGCACGGCGTACGGATCTTCCGGGTGGACAACCCGCACACCAAGCCGGTGGCGTTCTGGGAGCGGCTGCTCGGGAGCATCGCCGCGACCGACCCGGACGTGCTCTTCCTCGCCGAGGCGTTCACCCGCCCGGCGATGATGCACACCCTCGGCAAGATCGGCTTTCACCAGTCGTACACGTACTTCACCTGGCGCAACAGCAAGGAGGAGCTGGAGGAGTACCTCCGGGAGCTGTCGGGGCCGGCCGCCGCCTACATGCGGCCGAACTTCTTCGTCAACACGCCCGACATCCTCCACGAGTACCTCCAGCACGGCGGACCGCCGGCGTTCGCGATCAGGGCCGTCCTCGCCTCGACGCTGTCGCCCACGTGGGGTGTCTACTCGGGCTACGAGCTGTACGAGAACATCCCCGTACGGCCGGGCAGCGAGGAGTACCGCGACTCGGAGAAGTACCAGTACCGGCCCCGGGACTGGGAGGCGGCCGAGCGGGAGGGGCGCAGCCTGGCGCCGTTCATCGAGACGCTCAACTCCGTGCGAAGAGCACACCCTGCGTTGCATAGGCTGCGTAACCTACGATTCCATCATGTCGACCAGCCCGAGCTGATCTGCTACTCCAAACGCGTGTCGGACGGCCCCGACAGCCTCGGAGACGTCGTGCTGGTCGTCGTGAATCTCAACCCACATCAGATCCGCGAGGCGACGGTCCATCTCGACCTGCCCGCACTCGGCCTCGACTGGGCGGACGAGTTCGTCGTCACCGACGAGCTGTCCGGCGAGTCGTACCGCTGGCGGCAGGCGAACTACGTGCGTCTCGACCCCCGCACCCGGCCTGCCCACATCTTCACGGTCTCGAGAGGCGAGAGTTGACCCAGTCGGATCCCCTAGCCGGAGTCGGCCCCGTAGAGCCGGTTCCCGACACGTTCACGCGTGAGAAGCCCAACCAGCCTCACTGGTACAAGAACTGCGTGTTCTATGAGGTTCTGATCCGCGGCTTCTACGACTCCACCGGTGACGGCACCGGTGACATCCGGGGGCTCACCCAGAAACTCGACTATCTGCAGTGGCTCGGCATCGACTGCATCTGGCTGCTGCCGATCTACGAGTCGCCCCTGCGCGACGGCGGATATGACATCAGCGACTTCATGAAGATCCTCCCTGAGTTCGGCGACCTCGGCGACTTCGTGGAGCTGGTCGAGGAGGCGCACAAGCGCGGCATCCGCGTCATCGCCGACCTGGTCATGAACCACACCAGCGACCAGCACCCGTGGTTCAAGGCGTCCCAGGAGGACCCGGAGGGGCCGTTCGGCGACTTCTACGTCTGGTCCGACTCGGATGAGGCGTACAAGGACGCCCGGATCATCTTCGTCGACACCGAGACGTCGAACTGGACGTACGACCCGGTGCGCGGCCAGTACTACTGGCACCGCTTCTTCAACCACCAGCCGGACCTGAACTTCGACAACCCCGCGGTTCAGGACGCGATGCTGGAGGTCCTGCGGTTCTGGCTGGACCTCGGCATCGACGGGTTCCGCCTGGACGCCGTGCCCTACCTGTACGAGCGCGAGGGCACGAACTGCGAGAACCTCAAGGAGACCCACGACTACCTCAAGCGGGTGCGGGCCGAGGTCGACCGGCTGTACCCCGACCGGGTGCTGCTGGCCGAGGCGAACCAGTGGCCCGCCGACGTCGTGGAGTACTTCGGCGACCCGGCGACCGGCGGCGACGAGTGCCACATGGCGTTCCACTTCCCGGTCATGCCGCGCATCTTCATGGCGGTCCGCCGGGAACAGCGCTACCCCATCTCCGAGATCATGGCGCAGACCCCCAAGATCCCGGAGAACGCCCAGTGGGGCATCTTCCTCCGCAACCACGACGAGCTGACGCTCGAGATGGTCACGGACGAAGAGCGCGACTACATGTACTCCGAGTACGCCAAGGACCCGCGGATGAAGGCCAACATCGGCATCCGCCGTCGCCTGGCGCCGCTCCTGGACAACGACCGCAACCAGCTCGAGCTGTTCACCGCCCTGCTGCTGTCCCTGCCCGGCTCGCCCGTCATCTACTACGGGGACGAGATCGGCATGGGCGACAACATCTGGCTGGGCGACCGCGACGGCGTACGCACGCCGATGCAGTGGACGCCGGACCGCAACGCCGGCTTCTCCTCCTGTGACCCGGCCCGGCTCTACCTCCCGGTCATCATGGACCCGATCTACGGGTACCAGGCGATCAATGTGGAGTCGCAGCAGAACAACACGGGGTCGCTCCTGCACTGGACGCGCAAGATGATCGAGATCCGCAAGCGGCATCCGGTCTTCGGCGTCGGTGACTACACCGAGCTGACCGCGTCGAACCCCAGTGTGCTGGCGTTCGTCCGGGAATACGGACAAGATCGCGTGTTGTGCGTCAACAACCTCTCGCGCTTCCCGCAGCCGGTCGAGCTCGACCTGCGGCGATTCAAGGGCGCGAACCCCGTCGAGTGCATGGGAGGAGTGCAATTCCCCACGATTGGGGAGCTCCCGTATCTTCTTACGCTTCCTGGGCATGGTTTCTACTGGTTCCTCCTGTCCCCGAGCCCCGGGGGTGATGGCGAAGCGCCATGACGCACACACAGGAGGCACAGGCGAGGTGACATAGTCAGTGCGGCTGGAACGACTCGACGATCTGTTGGTGGACTGGCTCCCGCGCCAGCGGTGGTTCGCGGGCAAGGATCGGAGGATCGACGGGATATCCGTCGTCTCCGACACCGAACTGGTCGAGGGCGATCCGTCGCTGCGACATGTCATCCTCGCTGTACACCAGGACGGGGGCACCGATCGATATCAGGTGCCCCTCGGAGTACGCAGCGAGCTGCCCGGCCGATTGCAGTACGCCGCGATCGGGCAGCTCGGCGACGGGTCATGCGTCTATGACGCGGTCCACGACCCCGCCCTGACCCGGGTCTGGCTGGAGAACATGGCCGGCAACGTCGACGCCGGCCCGCTGACCTTCCGCTCCATCACCACCATCGACACCGAGCTGGAGAGCCTCGCCAGCCCGGCCGAGCAGAGCAACACCTCACTGATCTACGGCGACGCCTACATCTGCAAGCTCTTCCGCCGGCTCACCCCCGGCATCAACCCCGACCTCGAGGTCAGCATCGGCCTCGCGCGGGCGGGCAGCAAACACGTCCCGGAGCTGCACGGCTGGTTCTCCAGCGACCTCGGCGGCACGCTGTCCACGCTGGGGATGATGTCGGAGTTCCTGCGCAGCGGGACCGACGGCTGGCAGCTCGCCGGCACCAGCGTCCGCGACCTGTACGCCGAGGCCGACCTGCGCGCCGACGAGGTCGGCGGGGACTTCGCCGCCGAGGCCGAACGGCTCGGCGCGGCGACCGCCGACGTCCACCGGGACCTGGCCGCCGCCTTCGGCACCGGCGAGATGTCCCAGGCCGAGGTCGGCGCGGTCGCCGAGCGGATGCACGCTCGGCTGGTCGAGACGTGCGACGTCGTCCCGCAGCTCAGGCCGTACGCCGGGCGGCTCACCGACGCGTTCGACGCGCTGGAGGAACTGGACGAGCCGCTCCTCGTGCAGCGGGTCCACGGCGACTACCACCTCGGCCAGGTCATGCGCACCGACTCCGGCTGGATGCTGCTGGACTTCGAGGGCGAGCCCGTCAAGTCCCTGGAGGAGCGCCGGGCTCCCGCCCACCCGCTCCGCGACGTCGCCGGGATGATGCGCTCGTTCGACTACGCGGCCCGCCACCTGCTCGTCAACGGACAGGCGTTCGGCGGCGACCGCGACCAGCTGGAGTACCGCGCCCAGGAGTGGGCCGACCGCAACCGGGCCGCCTTCTGCCGCGGCTACGCCGAGGCCGGCGGCATCGATCCGGCCGCGCACGAGGTGATCCTGCGCGCCTTCGAGTTCGACAAGGCCATCTACGAGGTGATGTACGAGGCGCGCAACCGGCCCTCCTGGCTGCGGATCCCGCTCGGTTCGATCGCCGCCCTCAGCACCCGCGCCGAGTCCGGTTACCTGGCCTCCTGACCGGTCGGGTCATCCCGCGTCCTCGCCGGGATGTTCCTGTTCGGCGAGCAGGAGCCGGAGCGTCTCCGGTGCCTCGGCGGCCACGGTCATCGCCTGACCGGCCTGGATCTGCTGGTCGGTGAGGCTGCCCGCCCGGGTCGCGTACCAGTGTCCGGCGTCGCTGCGCCAGACGACCCAGCCGGGGAAGTCACTCTCTAACGTGGCCTTGTCTGCGGCGAAATCCGCCATATTGCCCCTTCGCGCTGGAAACTCCGCCTTCTGTATACGAAAGTGGGTCTGTTAGGTGGAGGTGTCAACCCGCCCGTAAGCGGAACGTCCCCGTACGGCTATGAGGAGGGCAAGGTGGCTATCCTCCCCGCTTACGTCCGCATCGCCGGCGAGCTCCGCGAGCTGATCCGCGACGGTACCTATCCGCCCGGGGCACGGCTGCCCACGATCAGCCGGCTGTCCGAGTCGTACGGCGTCTCGGAGATCGTCGTTCGCAGCGCGTTCTCCTTACTCCGGACCGAGGGACTCATCGAGACCCGCCGGGGCGGTGGCACGCTCGTCCGCGACCGCCCGCCCGCGCGACGGCTGGCCATGGAGCGCTACCGCGTCGAGACCGATCCCGGCGCGACGCCCGCCACCTCCTTCACCGTCGACCACCACATCACCTGGCGGGACTACCGCCTGGACCGTTCTTACTCCCGGCGGCGCGCCGACGCGGACCTGGCGGCGCTGTTCGCGACGGATCCGGGGACTCCGCTGCTCCGTCGGCACTTCGTGTTCTGGGCGCGCGGCGAACCCCAGCAGATCTCCACCAACTACCTGCCGTGGAGCCTGGTGGCCGGGACACCGGTGGCCGACCCGGACCGCGAGCCGTGGCCGGGCGGCACCCCGGCCCAACTCGCCTACCTGGGGCACCCGGCGACCCGGGTCGAGGAGTCCGTACGGTCCCGGATGCCCACCCCGGAGGAGGCGGCGACCCTGCGGATGGCGCCGGGCGTGCCGGTGCTGACCATCACCCGGCGAATGCTGTCCGGCGACCGCGTCCTGGAGGTCTGCCGCGACATCGTCCTCCCGGCGGACCGCGTCGTCCTCGACTACGCGCTCGACCTGTGAGCGGATCGGGAAGATCCCGACCCCCCGAGGATTAGCCGACGCTCGTCGGGCAGGCTTAGGGGAAGCGCGGGCACACGAGACCATCGAGGAGCGTCATGGCGCGGGTCACCACTGATGAGATCGACCGGTTGATCGGCGGAGATCACCACGACCCCCACAGCGTGCTCGGCGCCCATCCCGGGCGTGACGGCGTCGCCGTGCGGGCGTTGCGGCCGCTGGCCACCAAGGTCGAGGTGATCCTCCCGGACGGCGCCCGGCACCCGATGCGCCACGTGCACGAGGGCGTCTTCGCGGTCACGCTGCCGCCCGATGCCCCCCTGGCCGGTGACGAGCCCCAGGCGGTGCCGGACTACCGGCTGGCGGTGGCGTACGACGGGCCCGAGGTGATCCAGGACGACCCGTACCGGCACCTGCCCACCCTCGGCGAGCTCGACCTGCACCTGATCGGCGAGGGCCGGCACGAGGAGCTGTGGAAGGTCCTGGGCGCGCACACCCGCACCTACGCCTCGGTCTTCGGGCCGGTCGCCGGCACCTCGTTCGCGGTCTGGGCGCCGAACGCCCGCGGGGTGCGGGTCATCGGCGACTTCAACCACTGGGACGGCCGGGCCCACCCGATGCGCTCGCTCGGCGCCACGGGCATCTGGGAGCTGTTCGTCCCGGAGGTCGGCGACGGCACCAACTACAAGTTCGAGATCCTCGGCAACGACGGGGTCTGGCGGCGGAAGGCCGACCCGATGGCGCGGTACGCCGAGCGCCCGCCCGCCACCGCGTCCACCGTCTTCACGTCTTCCTACGAGTGGGAGGACGACGAGTGGATGACGCGCCGCAAGTCCTACGACGCGCTGCGGTCGCCGATGAGCACGTACGAGGTGCACCTGGGATCGTGGCGCGCCGACCTGGGCTACCGCGAGCTGGCCGACCAGCTCGTCGGCTACGTCACCGAGATGGGCTTCACGCACGTGGAGTTCCTGCCGGTGTCGGAACACCCGTTCGGCGGTTCGTGGGGCTACCAGGTCACGTCCTACTACGCCCCCACGTCGCGCTTCGGGAACCCCGACGACTTCCGTCACCTCGTCGACCGGCTGCACCAGGCCGGCATCGGCGTGATCATCGACTGGGTGCCGGGCCACTTCCCGAAGGACGAGTGGGCCCTGGCCCGCTTCGACGGCACGCCGCTGTACGAGCACGCCGACCCGCGCCGGGGCGAGCAGAAGGACTGGGGCACCCTCATCTTCGACTTCGGCCGGGCGGAGGTCCGCAACTTCCTCGTCGCCAACGCGAACTACTGGCTGGAGGAGTTCCACGTCGACGGGCTGCGCGTGGACGCCGTCGCCTCGATGCTGTACCTCGACTACTCGCGCGCCGAGGGCGAGTGGACGCCGAACATCTACGGCGGCCGGGAGAACCTCGAGGCGATCGACTTCCTCAAGGAGATGAACGCCACCGCGTACAAGCGCTCCCCCGGCATCGTGACGATCGCCGAGGAGTCCACCGCCTGGCCCGGCGTCACCCGCCCCACCCACCTCGGCGGGCTCGGGTTCGGGTTCAAGTGGAACATGGGCTGGATGCACGACACGCTCGCGTACCTCCAGCGCGACCCGCTGTACCGCGGCTACCACCACCACGAGATCACGTTCTCGATGGTGTACGCGTACTCGGAGAACTACGTGCTGCCCCTGTCGCACGACGAGGTCGTGCACGGCAAGGGCTCCCTGCTGGGCAAGATGCCCGGTGACGAGTGGCAGCGGTTCGCCAACCTGCGGGCGCTGCTGGCGTTCATGTGGGCGCATCCGGGCAAGCAACTGCTGTTCATGGGGCAGGAGTTCGGCCAGGGCGCCGAGTGGGCCGAGTCCCGGTCCCTCGACTGGTGGCTGCTGGACGAGGCCGAGGACAACTTCCACGTCGGCGTACGGCGGCTGGTCCGCGACCTCAACCACAACTACGCCGCGTCGCCCCAGCTGTGGACGCGGGACACCGACCCGGCGGGCTTCCGCTGGATCGCCGCGGACGACGTCGCGGGCAACGTCATCTCCTTCCTGCGGTACGGGCCGGACGGCTCGCCGCTCGCGTGCGTCGTCAACTTCTCCGGCGTCCCGCATGAGGACTACCGGCTCGGCCTGCCCTGCCCGGGCCGCTGGCGCGAGGTGGTCAACACCGACGCGTACGACTACGGCGGCAGCGGGGTCGGCAACCTCGGCGGGGTCGAGGCGGTCGACGAGCCCAGCCACGGGCTGCCCGCCTCCGCCTGCCTGCGGGTGCCGCCGCTCGGCGCCCTCTGGCTCGCCCCGGAGTAATCCTCTCCCGCCCGGAACATCCTCGTGGCCGTGTCGGCGGCACGGCCACGAGGCGGCGATGCCCGAGGATGATCGGGCCACATGTGGCAATGATGTTGTGGCAGGGCCCTGTGGTACGAGAGATTGCGCGCGCAACCCCAGGAGGTAGCGCGTGCGGATCTCAGCACGGCGAGGAGTGCTCGCCTCAATCGCAGTCGCGGCCGCCCTCACGGCGACCGGGGCGCCCGCCGCCCATGCGGCGAAGAAGCCGACGATCAAGGTGGCGGGCGGGGTCACCCAGCCCGTCTTCTCGTACCAGAACGCCATCCGGGAGTTCGTCCGGGTGCAGTCGAGCGTCGACTCCGACGGTGACGGCAAGAAGGACCTCATCCGGGTCGACATCATCCGGCCGCGGGAGACCGACGCCGGGCTGAAGGTGCCGGCGATCATCGACGAGAGCCCGTACTACGACAACCTCGGCCGCGGCAACGAGTCCGAGCGCAAGACGTACGACGCGAACGGCAACCCGGTCAAGTTCCCGCTGTTCTACGACAACTACTTCGTGCCGCGCGGCTACGCGGTCCTGAACGTCGACATGGACGGCACCACGAAGTCCGACGGCTGCCCCACCTCCGGCGGCGCCTCCGACGTGCTCGGCGGCAAGGCCGTCATCGACTGGCTGGGCGGCCGGGCCAAGGCGTTCGACGCCCAGGGCAGGCCGGTCAAGGCGACCTGGTCCACCGGCCACTCCGGCATGATCGGCAAGTCGTACGACGGGACGCTCGCCAACGGCGTCGCGGCCACGGGCGTCAAGGGCCTGGACACCATCGTGCCGATCTCCGCGATCAGCTCCTGGTACGACTACAGCCGCGTGAACGGCGTGATCTGGTTCAAGGGCGAGGAGGACGGCCTCGCGCAGGTCGTCGACACCGACCCGCCCGCCAAGTGCGCCGCCGTCCAGCAGCGGCTCGCCCAGGGCCAGGACGACGCCACCGGGAACTACAACGCCTTCTGGAACGAGCGCAACTACCGCACCGGGCCGATCGCCGACGCGAGCAAGGTGCACGCCAGCGTGTTCGCGATCCACGGGCTGAACGACCTGAACGTCAAGCCCAGCCAGTTCTCCACCTGGTGGGCGGCACTGGCGAAGCGCGGAGTGCCGCGCAAGGTGTGGCTGTCGCAGTACGGACACGTCGACCCGTTCGACTTCCGCCGCGACGTCTGGGTGGACACCCTCCACCAGTGGTTCGACCACTGGCTGTGGAAGCTGCCGAACGACATCATGAAGCAGCCGCGCGCCGACGTCGAGGTCGGGCCCGACCAGTGGGCCACCCAGTCCGACTGGCCCGCGCCGCACACCCGGCAACTCGGCCTGCGCCCCCAGGCGGACGGCACCCTCGGCCTCAAGGCCGGGTCCGGGACGGGGACGTACAGCGACACGAAGCAGGCCGAGGCCGACACCGTGGCCGACCCGACCACCGCGAAGCCCTACCGGCTGGCCTACACGACCCCGCCGCTGAAGACCGACGTACGCCTGTCCGGCACGCCGCGGGTCAGCCTGAAGATCAAGCTCGACAGGCCCACGGCGAACCTCGGCGCGCTGCTCGTCGACTACGGCACCGACACCCGGGTGAACTACCTGGGCGCCGGATCGGGCGTCAAGACGCTGACCACCGAGGACTGCCACGGTGAGAGCACGGCCGGCGACGACGCCTGCTACCGGAAGGTGGTCACGGACACGGTGACGTCCGACGTCAACGTGGTGACCCGCGGCTACCTCGACGCACAGAACCGCACGTCCCTCAGCCACCCGTCACCGCTCACGCCGGGCACGGCCTACACCGTCCGCTGGAACACCCTGCCGCAGGACTACCGCTTCAAGGCCGGGCACCGCCTCGCCCTGGTCCTCATCGGCACCGACGCCGACACGCAGGACGACGACGCCACCGGCGCCGCCGTGACGGTCGACCTGGCCGGCAGCGAGATCACCCTTCCCGTGATCATCGGCGGCGCACCGTCGGCCTCGACCTTCTCCACCGAGCAGAAGTGGCGCGGCCCGACCCACGTCGTACTGCCCAAGCAGCCCCGCCAGTTCCACTGATCCACAGCTGAGACGGGCCCCGGGACGACCGTCCCGGGGCCCGCTCACGTCGGACCCGTCATTTCTTGGGCAGGGCAAAGGCGTAGAACATGCTGCCTTCGGTGGCCCAACTGGCGGTGTAGCCGTTGCCCCAGTAGGCGAAGCCGTTCACGACGGCCGGTCCGCCCATCGAGGAGCCGACGCCCTTGTAGTCCCAGAGGATCTTTCCGGTGGCCGCGTCCATGGCGTACATGTGCCCGGACGTCGAGCCTCCGTACAGGACGCCGTTGGCGTAGGTCAGGGGCGCCTTGTCATGCCCCCCGCTATCGCCACCGCCGAGACGCCAAGCAGTAGAACGACCAACACGGCGGCGAGCGTGAGCCGCCCTTTGGCCCCACGCGGTTTGAGTGTGCATCTCGTGGCTCTCCCTCGACCGAGCAACCGGAAGACACGATCAACGTCCACGCCTGGCCACCGCGCCTGAACGCCTCTCGCCTCTCCGATGCCCCCGCCCCCGAGGCCATAGCTCATCACCACGACGATTCGCCCCTGCTGGAGGTCATCGTGAGGGTGTCACCGCAGCCGCCCACCGACCGGCCCAGCACTACGACTCCGTCGACACGGCGCTGACCCGCCCCGGCCGGCCGGGGCCGGTTCACCGGCCACCCGCCGAACGCCATGGCCGGGCTCACCACACGAAACGAGCCCCGGGACGATCACCGTCCCAGGGCTCACTCACGCACGGGTCCTCAGCCGAGGACCTCCTCGATGGAATCCGCCGTGGCGGCCCGCCGCCCCCACTCCACGAGCTGATCGAGGTCGGCGCACCCTTGGATCCGCGCCCGCGCCTCATCCGGCACCATGACCCCTCGGGCGGACAGCATGGCGAGGATGATGTCCACCCGCCCCTCGTGCCGCCCTTCCCGCCGTCCCTCCTGCAGTCCCTCCTGCAGTCCCACATCCCGCCCCTCACGGACGGCGTTGCGGAAGAATTCGCTCTTGTACTCGCCGGTTGCGGTCTTCATCATCCCCTCCAGAAGATCCCGAGCCGCCCGAGGAAGCACGGCGATTACTTCATCCATTAAACCCTGTGCCCTGTCGGCATCGATGGTCCTCATGCACTGCAGCAATGCTTCGAAGACCTTGGGCCCGTCAGGGCCCGGACCGTGCACCACGGCGGACAGGGCTGCGAGCTCCGGGACGGGGACCGCCTGTCCGTCCGTGAGGACGGGGACCTCCTCCGGGCCGAGGACGAGCGGCCGCAGGACGAGGCCCGGGTGTCCGAGCAGGATCGGCTCGCGAGCCCAGCCGCTCACGCCCTGCTTCGGGGAGATCACCAGTAGCACGGTGGGGCAACCCAACCGGGCGCGGGCGGTCGCTACGTACGCCGGCCAGGACAGGCGCTTCTGGGGGTCCCGGCGCCGCTGCACCTCCACAATGACGGCGAGCTCCGCGCGATCCTTCCCGAGCGTCACGACGGCGTCGGCGTGATAGGACACCGGTTTGTGCTCGCTGAGGTCCGCGGGCTCCAGGCGGGCGTGGGTGGTCGACGGCACCAGCCCCTTGCACACACAATCCAGCAGGTCCGCCGCGAGCGCCGGGCGCTCCCGAATCAACTCCAACACCATCTGGTGGTCACGACTGGGCACACACCGAACGCTATCCGTAGTTGCATGACTACGTAAAGCATTGGCAAAGGCGACTCAACCTCGTACGGGCAGGACCAGGGAGGCGTCGATGCGGACTGGTGGGCGACCAGGTCGGCGAAGGTGGCCGTGAGGGGCGGTCAGCGGGCGCGGGCGGGGCGGCCTGGCCGAGGGGCCGGGTGTGGGAGGCGGCCGGCGCGGCGCATCATGACCAACTGCTGGGCGGCGAGCGTCACGCCGAGTCCCAGCCACAGCGCGTTGAGGTCGACCGGCTCGTCGAACACCACCAGCCCTAGCCCGGAGACCAGGAACCGGGTGGCGATCGTCGCCAGCCACAGCAGGAGCGTGACACCGCCGCCCCGCCGGTAGACGAGGCCGTCGGGGCCCCGCCACATCGGCATCGTCCGGCCGCGTACCGCGCCGAAGATCGCGGACGCGATCAGCGAGACGACGAGCAGGCCGATGCCCGCCGTAGTCGCACGCGCGGGCCCCGGCGGGACGCACCCGCGGGCTACGCAGAGCACCACCCAGATCCAGGCCTGCCACCGCACCGGCCGGGTCGTGAACTGCAGGACGATGACGATCAGGGCGATCCCCACCGCCAGGGCGACGTCGGGCGTCATGACGGTCACGACTCCTTCCGGTCGCGGGGCACCAGCCCGGATCTCTCGGTCATGTGGCCGGCGAGCACGGTCGTCAGGCCGGCCCGGAAGGCGGCCTCATGGGCCGGGTCGGCGGGGTCGTGGCCGAGCGCGGAGAGCCAGGATCGGCCTCCGATGGCGTAGCCGTACGACGCGGACAGGCCGAGCAGCACGACCGTCTCGATCCGGTCCCGTCCCGGAACCTCCGGGCCGGGCAGTGCCGCGCGGATGCCCCGTTCCATGGCGTCGACCAGCTCCCGAAGTCCCTGGTCCGCCATGCCCAGGTCGGCGTGCAGCTCGGCCCACGCGAACAGGCGTACGTACCTTTCATCGGCGAGCGCGTCGAAGAGCACGCTCATCATCCCCTTGGCGGTCGGCACGCCCGCCTCGGCCCGGATCCGCTCGCGTACGCGGTCGCGCAGCAGCGCGTTCTCGCGCCGGAGGACCTCGCGGACGAGGGCGCCGTAGGTGCCGAAGTAGTGCGTCACCAGACCGTGCGTGACGCCGACCGCCTCGGCCACCTGCCGGAGGCCGGCACCGTCCGGCCCACGCTCGGCGATCAGCGTGGCCGCGGCCGCGAGGATCTCCTCGCACGCCTCCTCGGGCGAACGACGCCTGCGCCGTGCTCCCATCACCGGACCCCCTATTGTCAAGCTTGACAATAACACGCTCGTCCGGCGCCGGCCCGCACTCTCGGTGGAGTTCGGATCAGGGCAGGCGACCCAGCAGCCAACTGGGACCGACGACCGAGGCGCCCGCCGCCTCGGCGCGGCGTCGCAGCTCGCGGTCGGCGGTGACGACGGTGCGGTTCTCCCCCGCCTCGGGTACGGCCAGCCGGGCGATCGTGTCGTCGCCGCTGCCCGGCGCCTCGACGACGCGTACGCCGGGCACACTGGGCACGCCCCGGGCGGCGCCTTCCGTGACCAGGACGACCTCCGGGTGGGCGGCGCCGGAGCCCGATCCCGGCAGTCCCTCCACCGCGCCGAGGTGGGCGAGCCGGTCGCGCAGCCGCTCGGCCGCGCCGGCGCGATCCCGCCACCAGCCATTGGGCGTGGCGCCCACGACGTTCGCCCCGTCGACGATCAGAACCGGCCTTCGGGGCTCCTGGCCCGAGTGCTGCTCCGTCATAGCGCCACCATGCCCGACCGCCCGGGGTCCAAGCGGCAGGGTTGACTTAGAGCGCGCTCTAAAAGTTTTGATCATCACATGACATCGAAACTGGCCCTGGTGACCGGGGCGAACAAGGGCATCGGTTTTGAGATCGCTCGTGGGCTGGCGCGACACGACTGCGCGGTACTGGTGGCCGCCCGTGATCGGACACGAGGCGAGCAGGCCGTCGCCGCGCTGAACGACGACGGTGGCGAGTTCCACTACGTGCGCCTCGACGTGACGGACGAGTCGTCGGTCGCCGAGGCGGCGCGCTGGATCGAGGAGCGCTTCGGCCGGCTCGACATCCTGGTGAACAACGCCGGGATCACCGACAGCGCCGTGCCCGTGCCGCCGAGCGAGACGGACGTGTCGGCGATGCGGACCGTGTACGAGACGAACGTGTTCGGGGTCGTGGCCGTGACGCACGCGTTGCTGCCGCTGCTGAGGCGTTCCCCGGCGGGGCGGATCGTCAATGTGTCCAGCCGGCTGGCGTCGATCGCCTCCCACGCGGCTCCGGACTCGACGGTGCCGTCCTACCTCGCGTACGCGTCGTC